>JAERTG010000027.1 GCA_016845065.1 Fidelibacterota bacterium
ATATTACGATATTTGGATGATTTCAAATGGGTGTACTCTCTTATATCTGGAACTATATATATATAATAGGGTGTAATATCCTAAAATAGCTACCAATATCAAAATCACGCTTATTCAACAACACTTTTTAGGTCAGGAGGATTGCCTGTTGAGCAGTCTGACCATAATTACTGAAGGATATTCAGAGAATTGGGGCGTTTTTCTGTTTGTAAGGCCAAGCATCAATTGACGCTTGTTGAGTTCCAGCATCGTTTTCCCTCTGTAGACCCCAATACCAGACTTATCATTTGGGTATAATCTGTCCCACAAACCATTAGTCTTCCACTCATCTATACAGAATACCGCTAATAGATGCTCACTTAGCTACGATTCGGATCATACTATCTTTAGATCATCATGCTAAAATAGTGAAAGGGGAAGGAAATGGGATACAAGGTACATCGGCTGGATCTTAAAATGGATAAGGATAGAGGCAAACTAGAGACTTTTCTAAATGGTCTTAAGGGAGAAATTATTTCCATCGTCCCAAATGTTAAACCGACATTTCAACCCATGGGGGCAACTGCCAAGGTTAATTTTGTCTTTATTGTAGAGAAAGTTGATTAGAAGAAGACTGTGCTATATGCATTGTAGTCGTCGCCTCAAGCGTGAGCAGTACAGATATCACCCTTTTGTTAATAATTGTTATAAATGTTCCATTTAGGATAGAATATGTTCCATATGTGACAGGTTTCCTTCCTATCAGCACCTAACTTACCTCTGATAATTAATTATGGGATGAGGGTTACCTCCTCGCCGTTCTCATACTCCACTCAGTTTTGTAACCTGCGTCCCCTGCAGTTATTAGCACTTCTGTGTTAAAAGGAGGGGAGAATGAAAACCAAACAGATCTGGATCACGCTACTGATCATGATAAGTATTCCAGGATTTATTTTGGCACAAACCAATTGGATCACCTCAGGGTTCAATCCAATTATTGAACAGGGTCCAACAGGTACATGGGATGATGGAGTCATCTTCAAATGTGATGTCCTGGAGGTGGATGATACATTGCGGCTCTATTACACTGGTGGCTCTTTGGGTTCCGCTCCCTATTATATGTCAGTAGGATATGCCTGGTCAATCGATGGGGAGACATGGACTAAATATCCGGGTAATCCCGTTGTGAGTCGACACTCTCAATCTTGGGCATCACAAAGTATTTTTAACCCCGAAGTTGTTTATGATGGACTCCAGTATTACATGTGGTACTCTGGAAGTGATTCAGATACCACTGCCAGTCTTGGATATGCCTGGTCGGACGATGGGATTCACTGGACACTATATGAAAATAATCCTGTCCTTGAGCCAGCGGAAACAGGCTGGGACAGTAGATCCTTGTGGTGTGGGGGTGTGTCCCATGATGGAACACACTACGAGCTCTGGTACACTGCCAATTCCTCCACAGAGACACTACAGCAGATAGGTCGGGCATTCTCTACGGACGGGGTATTATGGGAACGAGATAGTCTAAACCCCGTTCTACCATTTGGTGATACAGGTGACCTCGATGCCCGATGGCTCCGAGTTGGTGGCTCCATAATGGATGAACCTAATAGTTACGTTTTCTATGATTGTAGAGACTCTACTGATGGCAGAAACACCATTACCTTTGCCATGTCCTCAGATGGAATTAATTATGAGAAATCACAATACAAAGTAAACATCCGTAGCGGATTCTATATGCCAAATGTAATCAGAGATGCTGATTGGCCCGTCTACCATATGTATTATGCCAATAATGATGACTGGCACCTTGAGCATGCAAAATCACTTATTGGATACAGAGGATTGTGGCTCAATCAGGGTTTATTTGTTCCTGGAACAGGAGATCCGCTTATTTCTGCACGGTATGAAGGTGATGCAGATCTGGATATTTTCGCAGAGATTAAAGAACTTCAAGGCACCCATGAAACTTCCCTCCAATTATATGATGACGGTAGTCATGGGGATGGTCTTGCTGGTGATAGCGTGTTTGCCAATACATATGATATGATGGGGATTGAGGGTCACTTTAGTGTAAGCATGCAAGCCCAGAGTGGAACAGATACGATCATCAACTATCCATCAGAGGAGCAATTAATCAATGTGGGTCCCATTGTTTACGATTCCCATGATCAGCTCTATCCTTATAACGATGTTATTGGTCCAGGAGATGCAGTATACTTTGATGTCTATATCCGAAATACAGGGGAATTTGGAACAGCCTGTGGCGTTGTAGTAGAAATTTCCTCAACCGATACCATGAGTACCTTTATTGGTGGGCGCACCAGTTCAGCCTATCCCGATATCTTGCCTGGTGAGACTCAGGCTCCACTGAATAATTTTGCAGTTCAGGTCAATGAGAATGCACCCGTGGGGACTCCGATCTATTTTGACCTTGAACTATCCTGTGTAGGGCACTTTGTTTCTGAAGAGACCGTACTTCTCATAGGTCATGTTGCCGTAGATGATGAAGTACTAAATCTTCCAGAATATCCCACATTGCAGCAAAACTATCCGAACCCCTTCAATCCAACTACTACCATAAAATATGGTTTACCTGAGGCCTCAGAAGTGTCACTAGTGATTTATGATATCCTGGGGAATCAAATCCAAACTTTGGAAACTGGCAATTGTGAAGCTGGCTGGCATGAGGTATTATGGTTGGGTGATACGGATAATGGCTATACTGTGAGTACCGGGATTTATTTTGCCCGTATAACAGTTGGTGGTTTTAGCGAGACCATTAAGATGCTTCATCTGAAATAAAGTCTAAGACTAAAAAAGCCCCCTGAAAGCCCCAGATTAAAATCAGGGGCTTTCTTTTGAAACACCAGATACATCGATGAGTGCTTCTCTCTGATGCTTTTAAATTCTAGATATATTCACGCATGGTTTATCTCACTGGATCATGATCTCCCACACTATTAAGGTAGTTTAGTTTAAAACACACAAAGTAGTAACAGGGCTTAATTGGTGAATGGATGCTTGACAAACGGTTTGCCACCTTTAGTTTTTGTCCTCCAAATTAATCAAAAGAGAGGTCAGCACATGTTACCCAAATCATTGAATAGTATAACACTTAGAATCCTGACGATAATTGTCCTTATTCAGTTCACCTTTGGTGCTGCCATAGACACGCCTAAAGAGGAACTAGATAATCAGGGTCGACCCTTATGGGAAGCCGGAATGATCTGGGTGAAAGTTAAATCAGATGTACCCCTGGATAGGAGTCAACTTAGAATTCAAAGTTTCAATATTCCTTCATTAGATGCAAAACTACAAAGCTACGGTATCAATAATATTACCCGCACATTCAGGCCCATTGAACGTCCTAACCGCAAAGACCTTCCAGATTTAACAAGAATATTCACGCTTCACCTTCCATCAGGAATGAATGAGGACGCTCTGGTTGAAATAATCAGTAGGGAAACCTCTATTGAATATGCTGAACGAGTACCTGCCATGTATCAGGAAGCCGTACCTAATGATGCCTTTTATGCTACTGATTTATATCATTTACCTCAGATAATGGCTGAAGAAGCCTGGGATATCCACAAGGGCGAGGATGGCATCGAGCAAGTGGTAATCGGAGTTGGTGATACTGGTGTTGACTGGAAACATCCGGATCTTGGTGCAAACATTTACAATCGTCTCGGAGAAGATGCTGATGGAGATGGAGTCACCATCCTCTTCGATGGAACCGAATGGATTATGGATCCAGATGACCTCAATGGTATCGATGATGATGGGAATGGTTACATAGATGACTTGATCGGCTGGAATATCATGGCTGATGCCGAAGGAAATGAAAACAATGACCCTATTGATCCACCAAATCGTGGCCACGGATCACATGTATCTGGACTGGCTGCCGGTGTGACCAATAACGAAACTGGCATTGCATCCATTAGTTGGAATGTAAAAGTTTTTGGCACGTCTCATGGCTATGTTGGTGATAATGGCCGCAGTGTATATCGGGCTTATGATGGTCTGGTCTATCTTGCTGATAATGGCGCAGACATCATCAATGCCAGCTGGGGAGGTGGTGGACATTCCCAGGCTGGAGAAGAGGTTATTCGATATATCACAGGTGTAGGAGCAATTTTTATCTCATCTGCAGGAAATGGCAATCATTTTTTCAATGCTTATCCAGCTAGTTATCCCGGTGCTGTTAGTGTCGCTTCCGTGGGTCGAGGGGATATTAGGGCTTCCTATTCTACATATGGTTGGGGTGTGGATATCGCTGCCCCTGGTGGTGATTTTAACCCTGGATTGCTAAGTACTGTTCCTTATGGAAGTGGTTATGCTGCCTATTCAGGAACTTCAATGTCCAGTCCTGTCGTTGCAGGTCTTTTCGGTTTATTAAAATCCTATCAACCAGATTGGACCAATGACCAACTCATAAATCAGATTATTGGAACAACAGATAACATCGATGGTTTGAACAGGGATTACAGTAATTGGTTGGGTTCTGGGCGCGTAAATGCCTTCCGTGCACTGAGTGAGGAGAATGTATCCGTGCCAGATGTACTCGAGCTTGAGCTGGCAAACGTGATAGTTAGTAACCCTTCTGCTGAAGATGGTGTTATGGTACCTGGTGAAAGCACTGATATAAGTTTTGTCCTCCGTAGCTTCACTCATGGACTAACCGACTCAGCAGTGACCTTTACCCTGGCATGTGATGATCCTGATGTGATAATTACCAATGCAAGTTTTCTAGATACACTATTCGCTGATGACTACTCAACCATTGGTGAGTTTAATATCAGTATCGATGTGGATGCCAACACAGATGCCGCACCACTCTGGCTCATAATTGAACCCCAGACTGCAGAAGTGATTACAGGCGACTCTATTCGTCTAGATTTATTGGTAAATACTACTTCTCTGAGTGAATCCTTTCTGGATTTGGATTTGACATATGGAGATATTGATACAAGTATCATTACTGTAAGTAACTCGACTTCAACTCCAGTGTCAATTAGCGCAGCGGCCTGGGGCATTGATCCATATTCGGTGCTTTGGCATGTTGATGCGAATAATGCTTATGATGGTACATCCTGGTGGTGTGCAAATCCCGGTATTGGTGGGTACCCAGATGCTACAATTCAATACATGGATCTTCCTGAGTTGGACCTGAGTACAACTTCCAATACCCAACTGAGTTTCATGGTGGATTGGTACATCGAGGATCCTGCAGGTGCAGAAGCTCCTTATGATGGTTGGGATGGTGCTAATATTTGGATATCCACGGATGGTGGAGACTCCTTTGAGGTCATAGAACCCATAAGCCCAGCTTATACTTCAACGGCTCTTTATTCTTGGGGTGAGTTTTGGGGGATAGGAATTGTACCTGGTTGGACCGGTGATAACAATGGTTATGTAGAAGCCCAATTTGATCTCAGTTCTTATACTTCTGAACATGTAATCGTCCGTTTCGGATTTGCCTCTGATGGTTCTGCAACAGATATTGGTATCTTTGTGGATGATATATTGGTTAGTGATGGGGAAACCGTCCTCTTTGAGAATTCAGGGGTGTTTGGCGGTGGAATTTCCCTGGATGGATTCCCGGCCAATACTATTGCCACACCATGGTTGGAATTCCCCAATGCCGAAAGTTCTGTACCAGGTAACGGTGACTTTGATCTGGAAATTGTTACCAATACTACCGAACTTCTACCAGGGTTTCATAATACGACTGCTTATGTCCTTTATGAGAGCTTTATTCTAGGTGAGGTTGATGTCAGTCTTGAACTGAGTGCTCCTGAGCATGATATCTCCCTTGATCAATATGGTGTTGGCAGTGGTAATTTTGTCATCCTGTCTGAGGACTCAGTTACTGTTCTCATTGGCAACAAAGGATCCAACACAGAGTATGATTTCGATCTCACTTTGGAATTATTCAATGATGAAGGTATAGTATTCACAAATACCCTAACTGTTGATTCTCTCCATCCTGGTGTATTCAATCATTACAGCTTTGCACCATATCTGCCACTCAGAGGGGAGACTCTGGGAGTGGAAATCTATGTTTCAGGTGTTACCGATGATTACAATAGCTACAATGATTCAATGACAGATGAGATACTTGTTGAAAACTTGATTGAAGCCTGGGCTGAAGAAAATGATGCCTGGGATATGGGTGGCTGGGGTGTTACAGCCGGTATCGTGGGAATCGGAGATATCTTTGCGGTTCATGTGGACAATGGTCAGATACCATATAGTCCAAACCTGGACAATGCACTTACGCGTATCGATCCAATTGATCTGACCCAGATTGAAAATCTGGCTCTTGTGTATAATACAGTAAGCCAGACTGAAGAGGGTGTGGATGTGATGACCCTGGAAGTGAGTACCGATCAGGTCAATTGGGATGTGCTTCGCAGCCATAGTGGTGCTGCCACAAACTGGATCCTGCACGCTGTAGATTTATCGAGTTACATCAGCGCAAACAACGATCATTTGTGGTTCCGCTTCCATTTCGTATCAAATGAAAGTGTAGCAGGGATGGGTCTCTTTGTTGATGACATCGCGCTTTACACTCATGATTATCTTGGTGTAAATGAACCTGGAAGTACTTTACCCCAGGAATTTGAGCTCAATCAGAATTATCCTAATCCATTCAATCCGACCACAACGATCAGCTATGCTTTACCAGCGGAATCCAGCGTACACATCCAGGTTTTTGATGTTCGTGGACGTATGGTAAATACGCTGGTAAACACCCAGCAGCCAGCTGGTTATTATAACATCGACTGGCAGGCAATTGATCTACATGGAAATCCCTTAGGCACAGGTGTGTACCTTGCTCGGATTCAAGCCGGAGAATATTCTAAAGTGATTAAGATGCTCTATCTGAAGTAAGTCTATCTTACATCGTTAAATCATAGCCCCTGACATAAAAATCAGGGGCTTTTTATTTTACCCCAGAGAACCGTACCTGGTTTTTTTGAGCAGATTGCGATACTCGTCGATTATTCTAGACTAAGGATCCCTTTTCTCGTAACCAACTTATACAAAGAGAAGGAACCCCAAACAAATTCAAGAATGATGAAGGGAGTATTACCAAGTACAAATGCATAGTAAGTCAATATGTATGCCCCAAGCAAATTGAAAACATGGTAAGCGACTGAGTTATTCGCGAAATAATTAACCTGATTAAGCAGGAAAGCAGAAAGCAGCAAAATCATTCCTGAAAACCCAAAAAAATCTATTAAAGTCATGATACCACCCTTACATCTATGTTTTTTACTTCCTAGATAACTCGGCACAATATGTACCAATTTCCTTTACGGTGAACAAAAATATCTGCAATTGAATTGACATTGATCACTTAAAGTCCACATTTGGGGAGTTTAGGTTTGAGTGTCTGGGGTGGTGCTGTATATTACAACTTTCTTGGGGTAGAGGAGGAGCCATGGTTAAGACCTCATTTGATAAACAAACGGGTATACTACATTCAATATTTCAAGGTGAAGTCACCATAGATAAATTAGTGGATTACATCAGAGCCACCAAGAACAACACAGATTATCCTCGTAAACTAAAAATCTTCACGGATTCAGAACATGCCGAGATGAATTTCTCTCCTGCAGATCTTATGCGGATTGTAGAAGAGAATTATAATTCACTTGAAAAGTATACCTTCATTCATGATGCCATCGTGGTGGATAGCCCCAGGGTAACTGCCATCACTATGTTGTATCAGGAGTTGGCGAAAACAAATAAGTATAAATTTGAAGTGTTCTCATCTCGCGATGCTGCCTTGCAGTGGCTCGTAGAGCAATAATGAATATTAGCAGATATTATGTCTCCACTCAGGTGTATTTTTAATCATGAATAAAAACTATAAATGCAAGCTGTTTAATTATATATTCTAGCCATAATGTGCAACTATAGAGTGGTCAACTGTTTAGGGGCAGATCGGAGAGGATTTTTTTTCTTCTTGGGTATGCCTGGCAAAACTATCTGATCGCTGTACAGTTTCTTGAGAATATTTCAAAGCTCCTCCTGTTACTAATACCAGTCAGATCCTCGTTCTACAAAAGTCAATCCTTTATACAAGAGTTGCTCCTGCAAAATCAGTAGGAAGAGAATAGAGCATTTTACATGAAACCGGGATCAAAAATTAATTTATTTCATGAACGAGAATTCTCTATTCATAAGGCTGTTCTTGACAAATCGTCCGAAGGCTTCTCTCTTTTAGACCAGGCTGGTCGATATGTAGGTGTAAATCAAGCTTTCTGCGAATTGACCGGTTATTCTGAATCTGAACTACTCTCAATGAAAATTATCGATTTGGTCCCTGCTGGTAACAAACTCAGGCTATTCCCCAAGCTACTTGAAGGACACAATGGAGAGCAGCAAATTAAAATCCTCAAAAAGGGTGGTGATCTGTTGCATGCCCATGTGAAGGGCAGTTCCATCATATATAATGATCAGACATATATCATGGGGATTGTGAGTGATGTTAGTTCTCAGTTCGAAGCTGAGGACAATTTGAAAATTAGTGAAGAGAAGTATCACAGTCTTTTTGAGTCAGTACCTGATCCTATTGTGATCCATGATGGTACCAGAATTCTTGATGTCAACCTCGCAGCTCTAAAAGCATTATCCTTCACCGAAAAGAATCAAATGATAGGGCAGGACCCATTTGCCTTCATACATCGAGATGATAAAAAACTAGCAGTCCAACGCATGAAGAAGCTATTGAAGGATGGAAAAAGCCCAAAACCTGCTGAGTTCCGCATGGTTTTGGAGAATCAAGAAGAGCGCACAGTGATTTCCACCCCAATACTCATTAATTTTGACGGCCAGCAAGCTATCATGGTTAACTATCATGATATCACAGATCGGAAAGCTACCAATGAGGCACTTCTCAGTTCCAGGATTTTTACAGAGAACCTCCTGGAGACAGCTAATACGATGGTAGTGGCTTTTGATTCAGACGCTAGAGTGACAACTTTTAATAAATTTGCTGAAGAATTAACCGGATACAATAAAGCTGAAGTCATCGGTAAAAACTGGTTCGATCTCTTCATTCCCGAGCGTGACAGAGCTGCCATTCCATTGGTTTTTTCAGATGTTCTAAATCAAATGGCAAAAGCCTCCCAGAACGAGAATCATATTTGCCTCAAAGGAGGAGGTGAGCGTTTAATAAGCTGGAGTAATAATGTTATGCTTTCCAGCTCAGGTGAACCACAAGGGGTCTTGAGCATCGGAATGGACATTACTGAAAGGAAAGAGGCAGAGGAAGCACTCAAGTGGAGCGAGGAGCACTATCGCAATGTTGTCCAGGATCAAACTGAATATATCATGCGTTACCTCCCTGATGGATCAATTACTTTTGTAAATGATAGTTATTGTCGCGCCTTCAGGACCACACCGGAAGAGGCAATTGGTAAAAATATTACGCGGGGGAAACTTGACGTTGACGTAGAGCGAGTAACCAATAAAATAGACAGACTTAGTCCAGATAATCCAATTATCACTGATGAACATATCTCCATTACCCCCTCAGGGGAAAAGGCTTGGCATCTTTGGGTGGATCGAGGAATTTTTGATGAAAATGGATTCCTTAAAGAGGTGCAGGCCGTAGGTCGAGATATTACAAACAGGAAGCAAATGGAGGAATCACTTCATGCCAGCTCAACTCAACTTCAAGAAGCCCAAAGGCTGGCAAACATTGGTTCATATGTACTAGACCTGAACAAGAATCATTGGTCAGGATCTGATGTATTGTATGAAATATTTGGTATAGATGATTCAGCGGTTCGCAACATAGAAGGATGGACTAAGCTATTGCACCCTGATGATCGGGAGGAAATGGAAGCTTATTTCGCTAGATGTCTCTCAGAAAAGTATGAGTTTTTCGACCATGAGTATAGAATCATCAATAAAAGCAATGGGTCATTACGTTGGGTACATGGACTTGGTGAATTCGTTTTTGATGCCGATAATAACCCCATCAAAATGATAGGTGTTATCCAGGATATTACTGAGAGAAAATTAGCTGATGAAGATCGAGAGAAGGCATTAATCGAAGCCCGTACGGCCAACGAAGTAAAAGATCAATTTATTGCCAATATTTCACATGAAATTCGGACTCCCCTGAATAGCATCCTTGGATTTTCTGATATTCTGAACATGAGGTATAGTGATTCCCTTGAGAAGAGAGATGAAAATATATTTGATTATATCAATAGTGCCAGTAAGCGCTTAATGCGTACAGTGGATTCTATATTAAACATTTCTCAGCTTGAGGCTGGAACTATAAAAATTTATCCTAAAACCATTGATCTAGTCTCTATTTCTCTGCTTGTCATCGAAGAACTGCGGCCAATTGCTGAGGAGAAGGGTTTAAAAATTCTTTTAAGCACTGAACTGAAACAGGCAAAAGTGTTTGCAGATCAGTATTGTATTCATCAAGCCCTTACCAACCTGACTGAAAATGCAATTAAATTCACACCAGATGGAAGTGTTGAGATGAATATCACCCAAACAAAGGGTCAGATAGCGGTTGCGGTGATTGATTCTGGTATTGGGATCTCGGAAGATTATCAGGAACGCATATTTGAGCCTTACACTCAAGAGAGTGAGGGATTCACAAAAAATTTCCAGGGGGTTGGACTGGGAATGGCTTTAACCAAACGATTTGCAGATCTAAATAATGTCGAAATAAAACTAAAAAGTGAGGGTGGTGTTGGGACGACATTTACTCTGATTTTCCCATCACAGGAAGGGACTCCTCATGCCTGATAAAAATAGAAAAATTCTAATTGTGGAGGATGACATATCCTCACAGCAGTACTATTCGTTCATATTCACTGATATGTATGAAATACGCATGGTATCTACCATTACTGAGGCAAAAAAAGCACTAGAGGAGGAAACCTTTGGAGTTGCGCTAATTGACTTTTCACTACCCGGTGGTGAAAATGGGCTGGATCTTATCAAGTATTTGCACAAAGAGTATCCTGAGGGCAATCCCGTTGCCATCGCATTGACGGCTCATGTCTTTCCTCAAAATCAAGTTGAAGCCATGGAAGCCGGTGCCACAGAGTTCTTAACCAAACCCATCATGAGTCGGGAATTACTGGATATAATCGCTAAATATATTTAATTAATCTCTCCAAAAGTCCGATCTCCCGGTCAGAATGATGATCACCATTTGCAGGGAAATGAGAAGCCCAGACCTGTCTGAAAACTCAGAAAAGCATTTTCCAATATCGATCAATTTCACCTCTTTGGTGATCATTAAATAGAGTAACTAAAATGATACACGACTCATGCAATAGTCTCATTTTCGCGACAGTTGCAAATTTTTTATAATTTTACTAAATTTTACAAGATCAGTAATAACAACAATATAACGCCGTAATATTTTTTGGCACGTCATTTGAAATCAAGCTCTCACAAGCATCGATAAGCATGATCATGCAGAATGAGACGATCATGGAACGCTGTTCTACTATCAATTAGAAGGAATCAGCAGGATGGAAGATTTAAGAAGGCATGTTGATGATACCCTCGAGTTTCTTCCTGGTGCATTGATAGAATTTGACATATCAAAAATGGCCATCACCTATATGAATAGAATGGCCATTTTTCTTTTTGAATATGAACGCTCAGAGGTTGAGAAAGGCATTCCTGTATCAGAAATATTTTTTACTGATGAGGAGTTTCAACGTGCTAGAAAGCTAGTAGAATCTTTCGCTCTCGAAAGCTATGAGACACAAACTCCGTACACCCGTTATGAAAAACAAGCTATACATGATTTCGAATTAAAAAGAAAAGATGGTAGTAGTTTTTGCGGCGGCTGTCAAGCCTCATTCATACTGGATGGTGATCAGGTTCCTACAGGTATACGAATTTATATCCGTGATTTATCGGAACAGCGGGAAACTGAGAGAGCGCTACAAGAAAGTGAAGAAAAATACCGCACACTTGTCGAGTTTTCGTCAGATCTCATTTTCCTGGTGGATGAAGGTGGAATAGTCCTATCAGTTAATAAGGCTGCTGCTAAATCCGTTGGTGGCTTGCCCGAAGAGATCCAGGGCAAACATCTATCGCAATTGTTTCCCCCTGATATCGTTGAAACCTATCAGAAGAGCTTGAAAGACATTTTTCAAAGTGGCAAAGGATCGAGTTATGAATCCAACATCCAGATGAAAAATCGTACAATTTGGATTGATACTTCGCTAAATCCAGTCAAGAGCAGCTCAGGGAAAGTTTCCGCTGTCCTTGGAGTAAGTAGGAATATCACTGAACGAAAACTTGCAGAAATCAAGATTGAGGAATCTGATAGCTTACGCGAGCTTTTACTGGATGTAGTAACCCATGATCTAAAAACGCCAGCCAGCGTTATTTATGGTTTGGCCGATATGGCTCGTGAGTATCTACCAGATGATGAAGTTGTGGAGAGTATCTTCCTCAGCAGCCAGCGATTGTTGGGTGTATTGGAGAATACATCCGTACTAAGTAGGGCGGTATTTGGAGAGCAAATACCAAAATCTGTTCTGGTGTTAAAAGAACTCATGCTGGAGCTTGGAAATGAGTTTACTTCACAGCTTGAACGTACAGAAATGTCCCTGGAGATACAGATACCTGAAGACATCAAAATTACCGCCAATCCACTCATCGGAGAGGCTTTTAAGAATTATATCAGCAATGCCCTTAAATATGCTCGAGACGGTAAGCGAATAATTATTGAAGCAATAGAGGGGAATGACTCAGTCATGATAGGCATTAAGGACTTTGGCCGAACCATTCCCGCTGAGAAACGAAGCCTTATTTTTGAACGCGGTTCCCAGCTTTCGAATAAGGATAAAAGTGGTAGAGGTCTAGGTCTCGCCATTGTGAAACGTATTGCCCATGCACATGGTGGTGATGTTGGAGTTGAACCGAATCATCCAACTGGAAACATCTTTTATATTCGATTACCCCAGTAATACTAGCGGATGAGGAGCAGCTGTTGCTCATCACGAAACCCCACGGCTACCATTCGACAAAACTCATTCAAGGTGAAACATATCTGATGTTTGATCCATGAGAATTGTTTGAAGTAATCCTTGAATCCAAAATATATTCCACTTGAACTCTGGTGTAAGCAAGGCCCTCACACTAATTTAAATCGCATATAGTTTGGAAATAGAACTGAGGCTCCTATGAGAAAAATGGTATTCATTCTTGTGCTTTTGATAATGACCAGTCTTTCCATGTGCAAATCCGCTGAGTGGACTGCAGTTTCCGGGGGACGATTGTCCATACAAAGCAGTTCAAACAGCCCTTTCCCGCATCCTGATAGAGCCCAGGGTCATGTTTATAACGACACCTTCTTCAGTTTTGAAGAGCATTACAATGATTCATCAGTTGCCATTTTTATACCTGATCATTTTGATCAAACTGAGACTACAAACTTGGTTTTTTACTTTCATGGCTGGGGCAACAGTATTCATAAGTCCATAGAAAAATTTGACCTACTGCAACAGTTTGCTGATAGCAGAATAAACGCTATTTTCGTCTTTCCTGAAGGTCCCAAAAATGCCTCCGATTCCTTCGGTGGCAGATTGGAAGAGCCAGAAATCTTTAAAGCTTTGGTTTCAGATGTAATAGTCTTTCTCAACGATGAAAAAGAGATAAGAACTTTTGATCCAGGCAACATTATTTTAGCTGGGCACAGCGGAGCATATCGAGTTATATCCTCCATCCTGAATCGAGGTGGATTGACTGACAAAGTATCTGAAGTTTTTCTTTTTGATGCCCTTTATGGTCAGGTCGAAAACTACACCCATTGGCTCGAAAAATATGATGGTAGATTGATCAATATCACGACGCCCAATGGGGGGACCTTGAGGAATAGTTTTGAATTGATGGATGATCTGGATGATTGGGGAATCGACAATCGAAGGATCGAAGGTAATGTTGCATCTGTGGAAGATTTACAGACTTCCAAAATAATATCAATCTTCACCACGCTTGGTCATAGCGAAGTTATCAACCCATTTTTCAAACTCTCATTAATTTCCAGCGAATTAGAAAGAGTGAACTAACAAACCTGGGGGAGTCTGCTATACCAGTAGTTACCTCCTCCATAGCCCTGTTTTATAAATCCTACAGTCCCAGAGAAATTGTAATCATTCGTTGACAATTTCTGAAATAGTCGATTCGATACTAAATCTATAAACCTAAAAAATACAATAACATAAGATTGGCAAATGAAGCTGGCGCAATATTTGAATTAATAAGGGGTGGACTACTCAATTGGTTTACAACGGACGAAGCTGCTCTGTTGCCTGAGTAGAGATTTCAGCGGGGTATTAAGGATAGGTAAAATATGTCGAACATACTTGTTATCGAAGATGAAGCTTCCATGGGTGATTTTATGGTAGCCATGCTTGAGATGGAAGGGTACCATGTGGATTTAGCTCCAGATGGGATTGAAGGGATGAACCTCTATAATCGTGAGCATCATGATCTGGTAATTACCGATATGATAATGCCGCGCAAGGAGGGTTTTGAAGTTTGTATGGAACTCTTGAGGTATCACCCTGCACCTGAAATAATAGCCATGTCTGCTGGATATCCAGAGTATCTGAAATTTGTCTCTGCTCTTGGAGTGAAATACACTTTTGAAAAACCCTTTGATGTTCCAGAATTCTTAAAATCAGTAAGTAAGGCATTAGGCAGGAGACATGAAAACCTGAACTGAATCACGTACATTTTGAATCTTTTCAGTTTCGACAACCACATCTTTCCCCCATCCCAGGTAGAAATATTTGCAGAATGTTCCCTTTGTGAGACAGAAAAAGTCAGGACAAATTCATGAGTTCATCCTGACTAATTCATCAAGAAGTACTTTTTCTAGTCGATGCAGAATTGGAAAGGGAGTTGGAAGAGAACGGAATAGTTCTGATCATTATGAGACGCTGGGATCCAGTCAGTGCGTGAAACAGCTGCCATAGCTGCCTCATCAAGTAAATGTCCTCCACTCTGAATCACTTGGATGTTGGAAATATTTCCAAATTCATCTACCCTGAATCGGAGTATTACCTTGCCCTCTATACCCATATCTAATGCAAGTTCGGGATAGGTTAAGTGCTCACACACTGCTGGTATGCCACCCACTGGTCGTGGCCTTGTAACAATATCGGCTTCCATGGGACTGGCATCCAAAGCAAGTGCTGTTGCCAAAAGAATAAGACCTGATTTCATCCATGCTTTTGTAGTCATGATGGCCTCCCTCATCGGCGAATTTTTGTTAAAAACGCTTGTCGCACAATATGTGTCAATCCCCATGCCAGATAATAAAGTGTGACGCCCTTAATATTTGTATAATATGAGTTTAGAGATATCTATAGTTTAGCATGAATTGTTAATACACAGTTAAAATATTATGATCGTGATATGAAACCATATGCAATTGATATGGCCTAAGATATTGGTTTTAAACAACTATTAACATAGTACGTGCTAAAGAGTTGAGTTTGATCCAATCTGGTTACATAATTTAAGCAGTAGTACCCACCAACTTAACATGAATCCATTTCACATATCCAAAAACGATGGGTAAACAAACCAGATACATGAGGATGCCATAAACTCCCGAGGGTAGACTCAAAAGGGACAGCCCTTCTCCTGAAGGGAGGATTAGATTTCCAACCGTGATACCTACAGTGGCATTCTGAATGCCAGTCGCGATAGCGACAGAAACTGCCTGAGATTCATTCATCTTAAACAAATGAGCACTGCTGTAACCCATGAGCAACATGATGATGATCAATGTGACGATACCTGGTCCTAAAATGGTAACGTTGTTGACAAAAGTATCCCATTCGCTGGACAATGCACCTATCACGATGATGACAAATAAAATTGCAGATATTTTACTGGCTTTAGGCTCAAACTTGAGGGTGAAAGCTTCGGCTTTGTGATGTACCACCAGTCCGATGGCTACGGGGATTGCAGTTATGAGAAACATCGTGATACCGAGAGAAACAACGCTGATTTCCGGTGCTTCTGCACCCATGAAATAGGCAATAGAGAATCCGGTTATTATGGGCAATGTGATGACGCTTACAATGCTGACCACTGCAGTGTATGAGATCGAAAGTGCTGTGTCTCCTTTAGCCATTTTGGTTAGTATGTTTGATGTCACACCCCCGGGGCAACAGGCAAGTATCATAAGTCCTACAGCCATTTCCTTGGTTAATCCAAACAGCAGAATCAATCCAAATGCTACCAGGGGCAACAGGACCATCTGGTTCAAAATACCTACGGCAAATACTTTTGGTTGTGTCGCAACATTTTTAAAATCATTAACAGTTAGACTTAGCCCGAGACTGAACATGATAAATACCAGTGAGAGAGGTAGAATGATATCAATGATCATAGTCGTACTCCTATCTTGTTAGTATGCTGTTGATGAATGAGATCACATAAATGTTGAAAGCTTGATCCTTGTCAATCGATCTATTTGCTTACTCATTTCTTTGGATTCAGTACAAAATAGACTAATCTTCCAGCTGAGATAGTCCTTTTTTAATTCCAAGTATTCATCTGAATGAGGGAGAATCGGAAATGTTCACCAAAGCCATCGTTAGACCACCTGCACCAAATATGATCGATGGGCTCACTTCAGCTCAATTGGGAAAGCCAGATTTCATTCTAGCAATCAAACAGCATAGGGAATACGTCAGAGCACTGGAATCGTGTGGACTTGAAGTCATCTGTCTTGAAGCTGATCCTGAATTTCCTGATTCAACCTTCGTCGAGGATGTGGCTTTACTCACGACAGAGTGTGCTATCATCACACACCCCGGGGCTCCATCCCGGCAAGGAGAGATAAGGGGGATGAAGAAAATCCTGGGTAGCTATTACGACAATATTGAAACAGTACAACCACCTGGAAACCTGGAGGCAGGTGATGTAATGATGGTAGGCACACACTTTTATATCGGGCTATCTGAGCGGACAAATAGACAAGGGGCTGAGCAACTCATCATGCATCTCCAATCCCATGGATTATCAGGATCCGTTATTGAGCTGAAAGATGTCCTGCACCTGAAAACTGGTGTTGCCTATCTGGAGCACAATACTCTTGTGGCATGCGGTGAATTTCTCCACCATCCTGCTTTTCAAAATTTTAACATATTGCCCATTGATAAATCTGAAAGTTATGCAGCAAATTGTATCTGGGTAAATGACACGATTCTGGTTCCATCTGGATTCCCAAAAACCAGGGAAGCTATCAGAAAAGTAGGTTACCATACTGTAGATATTGATGTATCGGAATTCCAAAAGGTGGATGGTGGTCTAAGCTGTTTATCCCTGCGGTTTTAGATTTTTTTAAAAGAATAATTATCACGGGTCAAGAATTGTGAGCTAAACTGTTTAAAGATGACCATTTATATCTCAAAATAGATATTGCATTTCGTAGGCCTCCAAACCATTTTCAGCCATTCAAATGGAAACCTGATGGGGAAGGTATGAGCGAGCAAAAAAACGGTCCTGGCGGAATAATTCAAGAACTAAGAAATCGAAGGGTTTTTCGCGCTATTGCGGTTTACCTCGGTGTGGGATTTGCGATGCTTGAAGCCGCGGATATCGTCATACCCATGTTGGGTTTACCAGACTATGTTGTGCAGGCAGTTTTTTGGTTACTCATTGCCGGATTTCCCGTAGCTATTGGCTTGGCATGGACCTTTCAGTTTACCCCGGAGGGCTTACGCCGCTCTCCAAATTCTGGTGAAAAACAGACTGAGCAACACAAACCATTCACTGGGAATGCTGTGATTATTGTTCTGCTTCTGGTAATAGTGGGGCTTCTCGCCTACCCCAAAATGATGCTCCCGACCTCAGCAGATTCAAGAAGCACAACCAATGCGGCTGATTTACTTGATGCCAAAGCTGTGGCTGTTTTACCCTTTACAAATTTTTCTGCTTCCGAAGAAGATGCTTATTTTGCTGATGGGATCCATGATGATATCCTGACCCAACTTTCCAAGATCAGAGATCTGAAAATCATTTCGCGGACAACCATGGTGAAATACAAGTCCTCCGATCTAAGCATAAAGGAAATTGCCCGAGAGGTTGGCGCTGCAAATGTTCTCGAGGGGAGTGTGCGTCGTGCAGGTGAGCAGGTTCGAATTGTCGCCCAACTTATTGAGGCAAAAACAGATGATCATCTCTGGGCTGAAACCTATGACAGAGAGTATGCTGATATTTTCGCTATTCAGACAGATGTTGCTAGAAAAATTGCCTCAGCTTTGGAATCAACCTTAACACCTGAAGAAGAACAACAGCTAAAAAATGTTCCAACCTCGAATATGGAGGCCTATGACTACTTCCTCAAGGGCAACCACTTCTGGCATACCAAAACCACAATGGAAGGTAACTTGAAGGCTGTCGCCATGTATGAAGAGGCCATCAAGCTTGATCCAGAATTTGGTTTGGCCTATGCCCGCCAGTCGGTGGCCCATTCAGTTCTGTTTTATTCCGCTGACTGGGATCCCACACCCGCAAGAAAAGAGTTGGCCAGGAAGACCCTGGAAAGAGCGAATCTATTGATTCCAGATCATCCTGAATTCCATTTTGCCCAAGGGATCTATTATCAGTGGTGCCTCGATGACCCAAAAGCAGCTATTACCGAATATGAGATAGCCGCTGAAGGTCAACCTGGAAATGGCGAAACCGTTAAGCATCTCGGAGAACTCTACGCCAGAGCGGGAAATTGGACCAGAGCAGGCAAATACCTTGAAAGAGCTTATGAACTTGAGCCAGATGGAATTGGAAATGCTGGATGGTTGGGCGGATATTACTCACTCCTGGGGGATTATGAGAACGCCGAGACCTACTTAAGGCTTGCCGTTCAATCCTATCCTGAAAATGCGACGGGTTATAGATTTTATGCTTTTATGCATGTACATGCCTTTGGTGACATGGATAGGGCAAGAAAAATCCTTGATGAAGGTGTCCTAAATTCTGATAATCCTTCACTGCTGGCTTCCTACAGAGCCAGGTTGGAAGTTAATGCTGGAGACTATGAGGCTGCGCTACGGATTATCCAGGAAGATTATAGTGGGGAGTATTCACACTATCACAAAAGCAGGATTTACCATCTTCAGAACAATAGAAGTGAATTTTCTACCGAAGTAGATCTGGCGGTCAACAATTTTGAGGGTAAACTCAAAGCTAACCCAGAGAAGGCTTTTCTTTACAGTAATGTAGGAATTGTTCATGCAATGATGGGTAATAAGTCAATGGCCATTGATGCGGGAAAAAAAGCAATAGAATTGGAACCTGTTTCAAAGGATGCCCTCAATGGACCTGATCATCATTATAGGCTGGCAGTTATTTACAACCTGGTCGGAGAAACTGAACTGGCTCTAGATAAACTGGAATTCATATTATCATTTAGAAGTGGTTATACAAAATGGCGCATCAGGTTAGATCCATTTCTTGATTCACTCCACGATCATCCCCGTTACCTGAATCTTATCGCCACTAATAGTTGATCAAGTATGTCAGAATCAAAAAATAGTTTAAGCCTGTTTATTGAGGAGCTTAGAAACCGTCGAGTTTTCAGGGTGTCTGCAGTCTACCTGGGTGTGGGGTATGCCTTGCTTGAAGCTTCCTCTATAATTGTTCCCATGTTGGCGTGGCCCGCTGTGATAGTAAAGGTCATCCTGGGTGTTCTGGTTATCGGTTTCCCTGTGGCAGTAGTCCTTGCCTGGATGCTCCAGATGACACCTGAAGGGATACGACGCTCTCCTAAATCAGGTGAGAAGCAAACTACAGATGATAAACCCATGACAAGTAATGGTGTAATTATCGTTCTACTGGTACTTATGGCTGGTCTCATCGCCTTCCCTGAGCTTTCGCAAGCCTCAGCGCCTGAAGATGAATTATTTGGGTTTGGTCTAATTGACAACACGACTTTTGCGCTTCTACTCATACTCATTGCAGGAATCTTAGCCTACCCAGGATTATCTAAAAAATCCACCTCGGAAAAACCTGAGACCGTAAATGAACCAGAACGGGATAAATCTATTGCCGTTTTACCCTTCACACCTTTTGGTGATGAACGGGAGGATGAAATTTTCGCCGATGGAGTGCATGATGACATTCTTACTCAATTGTCCAAGATAGCGGACCTGAAGGTCATCTCCAGGACATCTGTTATGCAGTACAAAGGAACGACCAAACTCATCTCCGTAATCGCCAAGGAATTGGGTGTTGCAGACGTTTTGGAAGGCAGTGTTCGTCGCGCTGGGGACCAGATACGCATCGTTGCTCAGCTCATTAATGCTAAAACCGATGAGCACCTATGGGCCGAAACATTTGATCGCGAATATGCGGATATATTCACTGTTCAAACTGAGGTTGCGAAAAAGATCGCCGCAGCCATGCAGGCTACTCTAACACCAGAGGAAACGGCCTATATCGAGGAGAAGCCGACTGAAAATCTCAAGGCTTATCAGCTATATATGCGCGGTCGCCTGACATTCTTGAGTTATGGGGTTAATGAAGCAGAGCAGAGTATCATTACAGATGCTGTTAAGCTCTACCAACAAGCCCTGGAGTTGGATCCTTCCATGCTCACGGCATTAACCGATCTTGTGGAAGCCAGTGGCGTTTCAGTGCATTGGAATATTGGGTCGGTAGTTAAAAATCACGAAATCGCACAGGGTGCACTACATCGTGCCATAGAGTTGGACCCTGATCATCCCAAGGTACATGCTGCACAAGGTCTTTATGCCTACCATATAGACCGAGACTTTGAGCGGGCACTTGAGAAATTCGAATACTCTATGAAGCAGATGCCCAATGCTGCCATGTTGTTTCTCTATTCCGCAGCAATAAGAAGACGACAGGGAGCCATACAAAAAAGTCTTGAGTTGTTTGCGCATGCAGTAGAGCTGGATCCACTTTCTCCAGCCATCATAGGAAATGCAGCCATGACTGCTTTTGATGCAAAGGACATGCTGAATGCCCGTAAATACAATGATCTCCTTATTGCCCTCCAACCAGAGCAATCGACATGGAGGTTTTTTGAGGCAATGATCTTATTGGAGGAAACAGACGATATTGATCTGGCTGTAAAATCATATCTGGATAGCAATATGAATGATTCCAGTATTGTCGCATGGGAGAATAAATTTGAGTTGTACTATCTGAAGCAGAATAAAGCTGAAATCAGCACTTTATTGAGCGCGGGTGAAGCCTATCTCAGCGAACAGTACTATTTTAGTCGGTATTATGCTCAGGGTTTCGAACTGCTGGGGCAAACCGATAAAGCTCTCGAGCACTATACTACCCTGAAAAAGGGATCTGAAGAAAAACTCCGCAAGGCACCTGAGGATATATTGGCCCTGGGGAATCTGGGCATGGCTCAGGCTGCTCTGGGACACATCGAAGAAGCTATTGAGGCAGGTTTGAGAGCAAAGCATCTGAAGCCCATTGAAATTGATGCTGTTGATGGGGTTGTCGCGTTGGAAAATTTAAGTTATATCTATGCAACAGCGAAAATGGTGGATGAGACCCTTGATCTTGTGGAACAACTTATAGACATCCCCTCACAAATGACTATGAATATCCTCAAACATAAACCTGTGTTCAATTTCCTGCGGGATAACCCTCGCTTTCAAGAACTGATCAAACAGGCCAAAAAAATAGATATTCATGAGTGAATCAGAATCAGGTCTGAGCAAGTTGATCCAGGAACTTCGTAATCGAAGGGTCTTTCGTGTTGCAGCTGTGTATATGGGGGTTGGATATGCAGTGCTGGAGTCTTCATCCATTATCATCCCCATGCTTGGATTCTCTGAAACCATAGTGAAGATTATTCTGGCAGTTCTGGTATTAGGATTTCCTGTGGCGCTAGGTCTAGCCTGGATGTTCCAATTAACCCCGGATGGTCTACGCAGATCACCGAAATCAGGAGAGAAACAGACCTCAGACGAAAAACCTCTGACCAGCAACGGAGCGATTGTGGTTTTGCTGGTGATCATCACTGTTCTGCTATCCTATCAAAGTTTTTCAGGTGGTGTATCTGATCAAACCCATGCGATGTCACATGCGGGATTGGACCCAAAATCAGTAGCTGTATTGCCCTTTACCCCTTTTACCAAAACTGTTGAAGATGAAAGCTTCGCTGATGGCGTCCATGATGATATCCTGACTCAGCTATCGAAGGTCGCTGAGCTAAAGGTCATATCCAGGACCTCAGTCATGCAGTACAAAGGGACAACTCACAAGATTTCTGATATTGCCAGCGAATTAGGTGTAGCAAATGTTTTGGAGGGCAGTGTTCGCAGAGCAGGGGATCAAATTCGTATTGTAGCTCAGCTTATTAATGCAAAAACGGATGAACATCTCTGGGCTGAAACCTACGATAGAGAGTATGCTGATATATTTGCTATTCAGAGTGATGTGGCCAAGAAGATAGCCAAGGCATTAAAAGCCCAACTCACACCAAAAGAGCAGCAATACATCGAAACCAAGCCTACAGAAAATCAGGAAGCATGGGAGCTGTATACCAGGGCTGAATTACTGGCTGGGTCGACGAGTTCCAGACCTGACTCAGTTATCTCTCTTTATGAGCAAGCTGCTGATTTGGATCCAAAATTTCTATTACCTGTAACACGCCTGGTAAGAAATCACGCCCACGCCTATTTTGATGGTAACGGGAGAGATCCATCTTCGGAACGTCTTGAAAAAGCGAGTGTATTGCTGGAAGTTGCGACCTCACTTGACCCAGATGCCCCAGAGACCCACTTGGCGAACGGTTACTTCTACTACTATGGGTCGCGCGATTACCAGAATGCGCTCAATGAATTTTATATCGCTCATGAGGCGCAACCCAACAACAGTGATCTTTTTGCTGCCATTGCCTATGTTGAAAGGCGACTGGGTCGCTGGGAAGCAGCCTTGAGTAATATTGAAAAAGCAGTTTCGCTTGATCCAAACAATGGTGAAAAGGTCCATGAGGCAGAAATGACTGCCGCACAAATGCGGGAGTGGAGCAAAAGCCAGAGGTATGGAAACCACCACTCCGCCATTCTAGGTGGCAACACGTACAGAGTGGAGGTAAAGCGATACTGGGCAAGCCAGGACATTTATGGGGAAATAGAAAAGTTGCAGCCCATCTATGATGAGCTACTCTCTCGATTCGATGGGGGTGAAATGGTTGTTCTTAAACAATGGCACGCCTTTTTCAGACGAGATTATAAACACGGTCTGGAGCTTAATCAGGCTAACCCAGTGGGCGGGCCATATAATGCTGCAGAATGGTTAAGGTTAAATGGGAATCATGAGGATGCAGCAACTTACTACGACTCCGCTCGTATAGAAGCTGAAACTCGAATAGCTGAAAATCCAGAGAACTGGAGCGCATTCGGGAGTCTCGGTCTGGCATTGGCCAGACTTAAGAAATATGAGGAAGCTATGGAGTCTGGCAGAAAAGGGGTAGATAAAATGCCTCTTTCCAGGGATGCCCTCCTGGGACCTAGAGCTTTGGAAACCCTGGCTCTGATCTACACTTTTTGCGGTGAGCAGGAATTGGCTATCAACACTCTGGAACATCTACTTTCTATCCCCTCGTGGGTGAATTTTGGTGATTTAAAAATCCTTCCCTGGTATGATCCGCTGCGGGAGAACCCCCGTTTTCAAAAACTAATCAGAGACAATAGCTGATCATCATGCCAGACTCTAGTAGCAAAATGAGCAGGTTGATCCAGGAACTGAGAAATCGGCGGGTATTCCGTGTTTCAACCGTCTATATCGGTATCTCCTTTGCATTAATTGAAGTTTCTGATATTCTTTTTCCCATGATGAATGCAGCGGATTGGTCACTGAAAGCATTGGTGATTGGGCTATTACTTGGATTCCCCATAGCCATCTCTCTAGCCTGGATTTTTCAATTTACCCCCGAAGGAATTCGACGATCTCCGAAATCAGGTGAAAAGCAAACAACTGAAAATAAACCTCTCACAAGCAACGTCATCATTATCGCATTGCTCACAATAATCGCTGTTCTTTTGGCGTATCCAAGATTCAGTAATTCAACCGCTGAGACACTATCTTCAGAAAATTTATTAAACAGCATGGATTCCAAATCTGTTGCGGTTCTCCCTTTCACACCCTTTACGAAAACTGCCGAAGATGAAAGTTTCGCTGATGGGATGCACGATGATATTCTCACTCAATTATCCAAGATTGCAGAATTAAAAGTGATATCCAGAACTTCAGTTATGAAATATAAGGAAACTACCAAAGGTATTCCAGAGATCGCGAAGGAGTTAGGAGTTGTCAATCTCCTTGAAGGGAGTGTCCGTAGAGCCGACGACCAGATTCGCATTGTGGCGCAGCTAATAAATGCCAAAACAGATGAGCATTTGTGGGCCGAGACATATGACAGACAATACGCAGATATTTTCGCCGTTCAGAGTGATGTAGCACAGAAGATCGCAAGAGCTCTGAAGGCCAAGCTAACCCCCAAAGAAAAAAGCTACATCGAAATCCAACCTACTGATAATCAGGAGGCCTGGGAGCTGTATGTCAGGGGAGAACTACTTTGGGATGCTGATATCATTGAGCGAGATTCAATCGCAGTCATTTATGAACAAGCTTTAGAGCTTGATCCCGGCTTTTTGCATCCCTATACAAGGCTGACTGCAATTCACGCCAACGCATATTTTGATGGATCTGGTCGGGATCCTAGACCCATACGCCTGGAAAAAGCAAGAAAAGCCTTGGGTAGGGCTATTCAAATCGATCAAAATGCGCCTGAAACTCATCGCGCACAGGGCTATTTCTACTACTATGGTTCACGAGATTATCAACGTGCATTGGAAGAATTTTCTATCGCTCAAACTTCCCAACCCAATAACAGCGATCTGCTGGCAGCAATCGCCTTTGTCCAAAGACGTCTCGGGCAGTGGGACGAATCACTGGAAAACCTGCAAAAAGCAGTTTCCCTGGATCCCAATGAGGGAAATAAGGTGAGACAGGCTAGAGATATGGCGCATATGATGCGCTTATGGGACCTTTCTGAACGATACCAGGGACAATTATCAGCTATCCATAGTGGCAATGAACCAGAGACAGAAATTGGATGGTACTATACTGAATTGGCTCAATCTGGAGATCTTGAGAAACTACAGAAAATTCATGACCAATTGATGAGTCGGTTTGATCCCAAGGATCTTACGGAAGTCAGAGTAATGCACGCTGAATTAAGCAGAGATTTTGAAAACTGGCTTGATATAGAAATGTCTGACACTTTGGGATCTTATTGGACAATTGGTAATTTGATGCAATTGACAGGTCAGTTTGAAAAAGCCCAAAGCTATTTTGATACTGCCAGAATCGAGGCTGAAAATACTATCAAGGAAAATCCCCAGGATTGGGAATATTATGGTGAGTTAGGGGTCTCCCTGGCAAAACTTGGAAAAATCGAGGAAGCGATTGAATCGGGTAAAAAGGAAGTCGAGTTAATGTCTTTATCCCGAGATAGAGTATTAGGAGTCACCGCCCTGGAGGACATGGCTGATATTTATAGGATATGTGGTATGCAGGATGAGGCTATCGATATTTATGAACGAATTCTGGGTATGCCAGGGTATTTATCCTCAAATTGGTTAAAACTGTCACCTCATTATGATTCCCTCAGGGGAAATCCGCGGTTTAAGACACTGCTTCAAAAAGTCGATACAAAGTCAGCCCTATAAGACACTTCAGAGTTAGGAAAACCCATTTAGGATTCACCGGATAAGTGGTGAATTGCTGATAGCAAAGCTGTGAAAAGAGCCTGGGCTAAGAAAATATTCCTAAAAAAGTGGACTGAGGCAGAGCAAAAGTTTATTATTAAGACCCGCCAATTTTGAGCAATATTTTTTTAGCGGGATGAACAGTTTATAGAGGATTAAAGGCACAACAATGATATACCGTAGTACGTACAATCTAATTGTTGAGAGAATCAAAGAGATCAACGATGAAATCAAGCAGAATACAAAGGACATAAAGAGAGCAGCAGATTTTGGTGATTTGAAGGAGAATGCAGAATATCATGCTGCCAAGGACAATCAAGCTCATCTCCATAATAAACGTCATCGTTTCGAAAAACACCTCGATGAAGAAGTTGTAGAACCAAAGGATGTAAAAGCGGATCGAGTGGCTTTCGGAACTCAGGTAACATACAGTGATGGTGAAAACCCTATTACTGTCTCCATGGCAGGTGCTGCTGAGTACGAACTTGAGCTCTACGAGAATATCGTTACGACAGCCTCTCCATTTGCCCAGAGGGTTTTGGGTAAAAAGGTGGGCGATACTTTAGAGCTTCATTTACCAGATGGCACCAAAACCTTGACTATTCTGGACATTCAACCTCTCAAATAGCTCATAGAGTCACAACTGAATTCAACCCTCCGGATCTGGAGGGATAAGTAAATCACTTGAACCCGGTTAGGGGTCACTATGCTTCCCAATATCAGATCAGAATTCCTCCTGGATCCAGATATACATTATCTAAACCATGGTTCATTCGGGGCCTGTCCTCGCGAGGTTTTTGAGGACTATCAAAACTGGCAGAGCAAACTGGAGCGCAATCCCATCGATTACTACACGAGGCAGTTGAAGGGATTGTTTAGTAAGGAAGCAGGTGGTCCCCTGGAGAAAGCCAGAACAGATCTTGCAGGATATGTAAATGCAGATTCAGAGGGTATGATTTTTACTCCCAATGTGACGGTTGCCCTGAATGCCATTGCCAGCTCCATTCCTCTGAACGCCAGGGATGAAGTACTGACGACGGATCATGAATATGGTACAATATTGGCCACCTGGGCTAGAAAATGTCATGAGACCCATGCTGTTCTCACGGAAGTAGAAATTGATCTCCCACTGGGCACTCAAGATGAATTTGTGGAGTATTTCTGGAAGCATGTCAATTCACGGACAAAAGTGATCCTCATGAGTCACATTACTTCAGCAACTGCACTGATTCTGCCTGTGAGAGAGATCTGTAGACGGGCGCGGAAAGCTGAGATTATTACAGTTATCGATGGAGCACATGCTGTTGGTCAGATCGACTTAGATATTGAAAATATCAATGCAGACTACTACACTAGCAATTGTCACAAGTGGATGCTTACCCCCAAGGGCACTGCATTTCTGCACGTTCATCAGACTAGGAGGGAATCTCTTAAACCTCTTGTGATAAGCTGGGCTGAAATCAACCAACCCTCCTTTTCATTGCGACATGAAATGTGGGGTACACGGGATATGGCAGCTTTTCTGAGTATTCCAACTGCACTTCAGTTCCGAAAAAAACATGATTGGAATATCCGTAATACGGAAGCCAGGTCAATTCTCGTCGAATACAGGGAAATTTTCAACCGTGCACTGGGAGAGGAGGCGATCTGTGACCCATCCTGGCTGGCCCAAATTGCCAGTATCATTTTACCAGATGAGACAAGCCCTGGGAAATTGTGGAGCTATTTGTGGGATGAGCACAAGATAGAAGCGATGATCACCAAATGGAGGGAGAGAACAATATTAAGGCTCAGCTTCAATGCCTACAACACTACAGATGAACTTGACCTCTTACTCACAGCCCTGCAAGATTTCACAAAGAAGTGAGCTATTCTGAACCCAATTGAAAAACTTCTTCAATGCTTAACATAAACACTTGAGCAATCTCATAAGCCAGCTTCAAGGAAGGGTTGTATTTCCCCTTTTCTAAAAAAACGATGGTTTCTCTGCGAACCTTGACTTTGTCCGCAAGTTGCTGTTGCGTCAACCCCTCTCGTGCTCTTAATTCCTTAATTCTGGTCAGCATGGGGTAACCCATTCCTTTTAAAGTAGAGCCAGGTTAACCCATAAATTGCCGCCGCTGCCAGTATACCTGTACCTAGCAGTTCTTCAGAATCGGGAAATTTTTCGCGAAAAATGAAGAGGACAAACCAGGACATCATAGAATAGCGAAACGCGTATGCCCCAGCATGGAGTTCCAGGACTCTGCTCATTTCATCCTCAAGTGGAATATTCCGGTTTCTGTCCTGAGCATTTTGAATACTTCGATATACGGGAATTACTAACATAGCCAGGGTTAGAAGGATGATTGTGATCATCTTCCAGCTCAGAGCTGGTCCATAGTTTAATAAGTAAAATGCTAATCCACCAATTATACAAACTGCTAGAATGGGTACAATTAATATGCTTCGATTAGAATTTGACATGTCTTCCTCCAGTTAAGTATTTCTAACATAAAGTAGTATATATCTAACACATTCCCAATCTAATATTATTTATCTAACTAATTGAATAGCATCACCTCTGTTTTTAGGATTTCCTGAGTCCATTTCGATTCATCCCTACCTGTCTTTTCATAGTGTATTTGTTTGAATTCCCCCAATATTAGCAGACTTGTGAACCTGATCATACTTGGAGCCTCAAATTGAACAAAATTGTACGCACACTTCTCATTGTCTTGCTAGTCATCCCAAGTCTTTATGGACGTTGGGGCTGGAACTCTCACCGTTTTATCAATGATGCGGCTGTAGACCATTTACCAGAATCCATGTCCTTCTTCCAGGATCATCGCGACTATCTTTCCCAACACTCTGTTGATCCCGATACTGATGATGATCCTGGATATTACCACTACATTGATATTGATTATTATCCGGAATTTTTCACGGGGACACTACCTCATCAGTGGCAGGATATGATTGACTTGTATGGTCAAATTATCATGGAGGATAATGGTCTGGTACCCTGGGTGATTGAATGGTGGCTTACAGATATGACGGCATTGATGGAAGCAGGAAACTGGGACGAGGTGTGGCAAGTGGCAGCTGAACTAGGTCATTATGTTGGAGATTCTCACCAAGCCCTTCATCTGACTCTTAATTACAATGGGCAACTTACCAATAACTATGGAATCCATTCCCGATATGAGACCCAGATGATCAATCCTCATCTTGAGGAAGTTGTCGTTGCCGATTCTGTGGCTGGATATTGGGAAAGTCCAATTGATTCGATTTTTGGCTACATTGAAGAAATATTCCCACTGGTTGACCTGATCATGGAAGCTGATGATAGAGCCTACGACATGGATTCAAACTATGGTGAAGATTACTATTCCCTGATGTGGGAAGATCTTGGTGATACGACTATATGGAGTTTGAATCGTGCTGCAGTGGATCTTGCCAGCATCTGGTATACAGCCTGGGTAAATGCTGGCTCACCCTATCCTGCAGGTGTGGGAGTAAAAGATATTCAGCTTCCTCAGCTGCACCAGGTAAAGGCCTTCCCCAATCCGTTTAATGCCGCTATAAATTTCGAATTCACTCTGAGTCAAAGCACCAGCGCAAGTTTGAAAATCTATAACATGAATGGAATTTTAATTGCATCACTAATTCAAGACTATTTTTTACCGGGAGTGTATAGGTTCAATTGGAAAGGCACAGATAGAAGGGGTGTCAATCTTAGTTCAGGGATTTATCTACTGGAGCTAAATACACCTGACCACCGTAGCATAAAAAAATTAACTTTACTGAAATAATAGAGTTCCAACCTGGGAGGGTAGAGACATGAATCAGGATTTTTATCAAAAAATGAGATCAGACATTCGGGAATGGGTGACAACCAAAACCGGCAAGGAAAATCAGTGGTCTGAATATCTTTTGCTGGCCCCGGATCTTTTTCATTTACTTGCGAAATTGGCTTTGGATAAGGAGGTCCCCAGCAGTGAGAAAGCCAAAATCGCTGGAGCTCTAGCGTACTTCATTTCACCTATCGATCTATTTCCTGAGGCGCTTATTGGACCATTGGGCTATCTGGATGACGTAGCACTAGCCGCCTATGTCATTAATTCTGTTATGAAAAATTGTGATCCAGCCATCGTAACAAAACATTGGGCAGGAGAGCAAAATATCCTGGATTTAGTGCAGCAGATTGTGGATGTGGCTTCAGATATGTTGGGCAATAAAATTTGGGATAAACTCAAGAATTTGGTAAAGTGATGAAACAACAAATCGATTTAAAAAGTCTTGTTATAGGTATTTTGGGAACGCTCCTGCTCATGACACTGATATCAGCCAAACAATCAGAAGCTGAAATGGGTGATCTTAGTGTAGCTTCTATCACCATCAGAGATGGAGGAGGACTCAGAATTCTTTCTCGAGCAGGGGATAATACGGTACTTATCACTGGATCTGGTCAAGGTGGAGGCTCGATCATGCTCAAGAATGCCCTGGGAGAAAAATCTATGACGCTCGGTGCAAATGAGGATGGACAGGGTGGTTTTGTGGCATACAATCAGGAAGGTCAGATGAGCGCACATCTTGGAACAGGTGAAATGGGTGGAGGTTTTTTCCGGACCTTCGATAAGCACGAATCTCCCACTGTTTACCTTGGAACAAGTGAAAAAGGTGGTGGTCAGCTCACAACCTACAATGAAGTAGGAAATGAGACTGCATTTCTGGGTACAGGTACAGTGGGGAATGGGTTTCTCCGAACAGCCAATGAGTATGGGAAAATGAGTGCTTATGTTGGAACAGGGAATTCCAATACAGGAATGGTTTTACTTTGTGACCGTGATGGGAATACCAAATGGGTTGAAAAGGTGGATGATTAGCGGTCACAATTATTTAACCAATATTTTGGTATTGAATCAACTTGTCATGGGGTAACTGAATGAACAAAGCCCTCCTTCTTTCCTTATTAATTTTAGTCTCATGTAAACCCCAACTCTCCAATAGGATCACCGTTTCCAGCCCTGATCAAAAAATTCAGGTTGAGCTGAAACTGAATGAGGGTTTACCCCAGTATACCATTCTGGCGGATGGGCAATCCATAATCAGACCATCTGGTTTGGGATTTCGTTTACGAAATCAGCCTGATTTGGCAGGACCCTTCCAATTGGTAAATTCAAATACAGTGCTAATAAATGAAGAATGGGAACCAGCCTGGGGACAGGAAAACTTAATCCACTCAATAAGTAGGAAAATCACTCTTGAATTGAAGGAAGAACTTGCTCCGTACCGACAACTCAATCTGATTTTCCGTGTTTTCAATGATGGTGTGGCATTCCGCTATGAGATTCCAGAACAAGCAGATCTTGATTCCCTCTTCATTTTGGAGGAGCTATCCGAGTTTAATTTTGCCAATGATGGGAAATCCTGGTGGATTCAGGGAGGTCACGCATTCGATACCTATGAAACATTACATAAGGTATCTCCACTCAGTGAAATTGACTCAGCAAACACACCTCTTACATATATCACTCATAATGATTTTTATATCAGTATTCATGAAGCTAACCTGACTGACTATGCTGGTATGACCATGAAAAAATCCCGGGTTGATTCTTTAAGTTTTACCAGCAATCTCGTTCCCTGGCCCGATGGTGACCGAGTAAAAACCTCTGCACCAATGCGCTCACCCTGGCGAACCATCTGCATAGGTAGAACGGCCACTGACCTCCTGAGGTCGCGCATGATATTGAACCTGAATGAGCCAAACCAATTGCCAGATGCTGACTGGATCAAACCCATGAAATACATGGGCATCTGGTGGGGTATGCATATCAACAAATATACCTGGGTTCAAGGTGAACGGCATGGTGCCACAACGGAGAATACCAAACGTTATATCGATTTTGCATTCGAGCATGGGATTCAAGGCGTTTTGGTTGAAGGTTGGAATAAAGGTTGGGAAGACTGGGGAAAGGATGACGCTCTGCAATTCAAAGAAGCCTATGATGATTTTGATATCGCTGAGGTGATTGAATATGCGAAAGAAAAGCATATAACCTTTATTGGCCACCATGAAACAACTGCCAATGTAGCTTCCTATGAGCATCAACTTGAATCTGCCTACTCATTTTATGATAGTCTCGGTGTATCCGCCATCAAGACCGGATACGTTGGGGCCATTAAGCCGGAAGGTCATTTCCACTATGGACAATGGATGGTTGAACACTTTAGGAAGGTTGTAAAACTGGCTGCTCGTCATCACATTTCTCTCGATGTGCATGAACCTGTAAAGGGCACTGGAATTGAGCGAACCTGGCCTAATATGATGACTCGAGAAGGTGCCAGGGGACAAGAATGGAATGCCTGGAGCGAAGGTAACCCACCGGACCATACTACAATTCTTCCCTTTACACGACTGCTGGCAGGTCCCATGGATTACACACCGGGAATATTTGATATACGCTTCGACCGCTATAAATCAGACTTTAAGGTCCATTCAACACTGGCTAAGCAGATTGCTCTCATGCTAGTCCTGTATAGCCCTATGCAAATGGCCGCAGACCTGCCTGAAAATTACGAAAACCAACCGGCCTTTAAATTTATCAAGGATCTAAAGGTGGACTGGGACGAAACGCTTTATCTGGAAGGTGAGATTGGTGAGTATGTCACAATCGCCAGACGTTATGAGGATGAATGGTTTCTGGGGGCTATTGCGAATGAAAATGCCCGAGAAATTGAAATTTCAATTGACCAGTTAATTCAGGACGAAATGATAGCCGAGTGCTATGTAGACACTGATGAAACTCATTGGGATTCCAATCCCTATCCAATTTGGATCGGGTCATATAAAGTTACTCCGTCTGATATCCTGAATGCTCGCTTAGCTGAAGGTGGGGGATTGGCGATGAGGATAAGACCGATATCAAAAGATGAGATGGGCCAAGATTTTGTGTCAATCTCAGAATTGCGCTTGGATCAGGGAGTGAAAGAGTAGATCATTAAGAGGGGAAATTCGTGAAAATTGTTTTAAGAGGATCCATCGTATTATTGTTATGTATGCAGGTGTTTTGGGCCTGTTCAATTCCGAGAGTATCAAAAACTGAAAGCAAGAATATGAAAATTATACCTAATCCACAGCATATTTTGGTTCAGGAGGGTGAGTTTATTTTTGCCCAGACCACTTCCGTTTGGATTTCAGATGAAATAACCAACAAGGCATTTTTTAATGATTATCTAAACACATCAATTCCAAATATGAGTCAGGGTTCATCTGAAAAAGCGCAGATAAGAATTAGTCTCACACAAGAAATTAATCTACCTGAGGAAGGCTATCAGTTTCATGTAGATAACGATCAGGTAAGCATCCTTGCGCAAGATGATCGAGGCGTATTTTACGGCATTCAGACACTACGACAGCTCTTGCCATCAGCAGTTGAGCAGGGAGTAAGCACCCTTGATGGTCACAGAATTCAAGCTGTCCATATTAAAGATTACCCAAGGTTTGGATGGCGGGGTATGCATCTTGATGTTTCTCGTCATTTTTTTCCATTGGAGTTTGTAAAAAGATATATCGACATGATCGCACTCCACAAAATGAATGTGTTTCACTGGCATCTTTCGGATGACAATGGATGGCGGCTTGAAATAAAGAACTACCCCAAGCTTACTGAAATATGTGCCTGGCGTGTGGATCGGGAACATGAGGACTGGCGCAAATGGTCTCCTATTGAACCTGGAGAAGAAAGTAGCTATGGTGGCTTCTATACTCAGGATGAGGTACGTGAAATAGTGGCATATGCAGCTGCCAGACAGATAACGGTTATCCCTGAGATAGAGATGCCAGGACACTCCTCAGAGATTTTTGCTGCTTATCCTGAGTTATCCTGCAGGGGCGAAATGCTTCCTGTTCGTCCCGGGAGTTATTGGCCCAATGAAGATATTTTCTGTGCAGGAAATGATTCTGTATTTGTTTTCCTCGAAAACATTCTGGATGAGGTAGTTGAACTTTTCCCAGCTGAGTACATCCATATTGGGGGAGACGAAGCCCGCAAAACCTACTGGAAAACCTGTGAAAAATGTCAGAACCGCATATCAACTGAGGGTTTGGCCAATGAGCATGAATTGCAGAGCTGGTTTATACAGAAAATGGAAAAATACATCAATTCGAAGGGCAAAAAATTGATAGGATGGGATGAGATTCTAGAAGGTGGTTTAGCTCAGGATGCCACCGTCATGTCCTGGCGGGGTGTTGCAGGTGGAGTAGCCGCAGCTAAAGCTGGTCATGATGTAGTCATGACCCCAACATCGCATGTTTACTTTGATTATTACCAAGGTGACCCTAAAACCGAGCCTCAGGCAATAGGAGGGTATACACCCCTAAAAAAAGTATACTCCTATGAGCCAATTCCAGAGGAATTAAACGCTGAAGAAGCTAAATATGTTCTGGGATCACAGGCTAATTTGTGGACAGAATTTGTCAAAACCAGCTCTCATGCGGAATACATGGTGTTGCCTAGAATGACTGCCCTATCTGAGGTTCTATGGTCATCAAAGGACCATCGTGATTGGTCTGACTTCCAAAATCGTCTACAGGGATTATTGCTCAGATTTGAATCTCTGGAATGGAACTACAGCCCAGGCTCCTTTCTGATAGACATCGTCCCGGCGCGACCTTTAAAAACGGATGAATTAGTAGTCGAACTGATTTCGGAGCAGGCTCATCATGATATTCGTTATACGCTTGACGGGACGCCTCCTGATGGGAAATCCACCCTTTATGAGGAGGAACTACTCTTGAAGCAGGATGCGAAAATCCGAGCTGGACTTTTTAAGGGATCAAGCAGTTTAGGTCGTATAGCTGAAAGAGATTTTTCCTTCCATGAAGCTCTGGGGAGTACCTTGTCATACAAGATGAAATACCATGTGCGTTACACCGGTGGAGGTGATAATGGGTTGGTTGACGGTATTCTTGGATCGGACAATTTTAAGGATGGCACCTGGCAAGGATTTGAGGGGAACGATCTGGAACTCTTTCTTGACCTGGGTGAGAGTAAGGAAATATTTAAGGTTGAAGTGAACTTTTTGCAGTCTACCAAGGCTTGGATATTTATGCCTGAATACTTTGAAGTGAGTTTCTCTCTGGACGGAGAAACCTGGAAAATTATTCAGCGTGTAGAAAATGAAGTATCTGAAAAAACTGAGGATACTGTTATCAATCGACTCACCGCAGACTTTCCCACTGAGGCTACGCAATACATAAAAGTTTTAGCGAAAAACCGAGGGGTATGTCCAGAATGGCATCCAGGAGCAGGTGAAAAGTCTTGGATATTCTGTGATGAGGTTGTTGTTCGATAATAAAAATCTATGATGACTGCACTGTTTGTTATTTTTCCGGTTTGTATTGGAAAATTTTTTCCAGGGGAACTTGAAACACATCAGCAATTTTGAACGCCAACTCCAATGTGGGGGAATATTTCCTGGACTCAATGGCTATGATGGTCTGCCTGGTTACACCAATGTTTTTAGCTAATTCTTGCTGAGTCATTTCATCGTGATCAAACCTGAGCTTTCGCATATTGTTTTGAATGCTGCAGGGTGGCATCACACACCTCGTTGGTAGTAGATAAGCTGAGTTACAAATCCTACAATTTCTGAGACCACGAAGAAGACGATAAACACATTCATCAGCATGAGAGCTGAAGGATTGAGATAGAAGCTGATACAGGCTAGCCACACTCCCGAAATCAGGATATAATGCGAGATGCTGGTGGCTTTCAGTCTGATAAGCGTTTCCCGCTCATCTCCACCGTCCTTAACTTCGTCACGATAAATGATAGCCATGATGCTCTGGATAACGACCTGAGCAAGAATAGTTACCGTTATTACCCCGATAAACACAGTGATGAGACTTTTTTCAGGAATCTCCGGGTTTTCAATGACAGCGAGAACCCGACTGAAGTAATAGATAAACATGGTAGAGGTGATGATGAGGGATGCCCAGATACTTTTTTCCTGGTATGATAGATTCATGTTAAGGTTCCTTTACTAAATGTTAATAAACTTGTACATAATGTAAAGTATAAATAACATTGTGCAACCACTAGTTACTGAAGTGATTCTTTTCCTCGGCGGTTCTGTTGAGTGAAGAGATGGGAGTGAAACCCTAAAGAAAGCCAACCTGACCAAATCAGATTACTCGTAGGTGAATAGAGAGTGCTGACCTTTATTCCTGAGTGTATTGCCTTACTGATTCTGTGCCGGCAAGAATGCGAAGTCCTGCTTGAGCAAGTGCCTCCATCTCGTTCTCACCTGGCTCGATATAAACTTTTGTGAGGGCTTGAACACGTGTGGTGATAGAAGTGCACACCAATTGCGAATGTGCCATCCCACCAGTCAGCAGAATTCCATCCAAATCGAAGGTGAGTACAGAAGCCATGGCAGCTATCTCTTTAGAAATTTGATATACCATCGCTTCGAAGACGAGTTCCGCCTCTGAATCGCCTCGCTGAATTTTCTTCTCTACTTGCTGAAGATCAGCGGTACCCAGGTAGCCCTTCAAACCACTTTCCTTTGAAAGAAGATTCTCAATCGATGAACGGTCTGTGTTTTCATCAAAGACAAGGTCAAGAATACCTGAGGTTGGCAGTGCTCCCGCACGCTCGGGACTAAATGGTCCCATGCCCAGAAGCGCATCATTGACATCAATCATCTGGCCATTCCGAAGTGCTGCTACTGAAATACCACCACCCATATGACATACTACCCAGGAGCTTTCAGTATAATTTTTGTTCAGCCGCAAGCAGAGCTTTCTTAAACTGGACTTAATGTTAAGGGCATGACTACGCGATTTCCGCTCTATTCCAGGTACACCTGATATTCTCGCGATGGGTTCAAATTCATCTGATGTGATTGGATCGGATATATAGACGGGGCTTTGATAATCCTTGCCGATTTTGTCACCAATCAGGGCTGCTAAATTGCTGGCGTGTTTGGAATATTTGTTGGTACGCAGGTCCTCAAGCATATGATCATTGACTTGATAGCTCCCACCGCTTAGTGGACGCAGGGGTGCACCTCTGGTCATGATAATATGCGGATGTATATCCGCTGATTTGACGTATTGCTCCACAACTTTATAGCGGGTCTCTATTTGCTCATGAATGGTCCCTCCCAAATGGGAATGTGCTATCTGGGTTTCATTCACAATATCCAACTGGTCAGTCTCCACATCAAAGCTGTAGAAGGCCAGTTTGGTAGATGTAGAGCCAGGATTTATAATCAGGATGTGACCACGGTTGATCATGTTAGTACTTTCTAATAGTTTGGTACGAAATTAAGTATGTGAAATCATAATACACCACATTCTTGCCCCGGTTTGCAAGTTTTATCCTGAGATTTTTGATATGAGTATGACCTGTAATGGAAGCTCACTATATTGAGGAATGGAACACTCCAGAAAGATGATGAAATGGTTAATGCCCCTCACACATTTATATGTGTCTTCTCTACTGTCCGTTCTAACCGCATTCGTGTCTTTTCAGTCTGCTGAACTTGATCAAAAAACCCTGATCACCTTTGTGGCTTATTATTTCATCCTGGGATCGATGACATTCATGTTCAGAGTAAGAGCAAAGCTTATAAACCCCAAAACAAAACAACTCCTTCAGTTTAGCTTTTTCCTGTTGGGTTTCGTTCTCATGCTGACTGCTGCACTAGGTATGCTCTCGGGGAATTTTAGTATGGGTATCGTGTTTTTGTTTGTGCTATTTTCACCTGGTCTGGCAATTTTAAGAGCAGGTTTACATTTCAACACAACTGGAGAATAAATGTCCCATCTAAGAACAATTTACGGAATACTCATAGGATCTATCATCCTGATCCTCCTCGTCGCATGTGGTGGCAGTGCTTCCGGTGTAGCAGAAACCTCAGTAATACCACAACGTACAGTCGATGGAATTGCCAGTTTTGACATACACGTTTTTGGAGAGGGGACAGAGATTAGAGCTGCAGGCCAGCACCTCATGGATCAATCCCTGGGTGTCATTGAGCTCAGGAATGGAGAGCAAAGCAATGATAGTGTACTGGTCATGACAGTTCACGGGTATGACTCAAGGGGATACGAGTGGATCACAGGACTAAAAAACCTGGCTCATCATTATGGTTCTGTATTCTTTTACAGGTATGACTGGGAACAATGCCCAGACCAGATAGCGGCTCATCTTGCTTCAGAGATTAAAAGGATAGAGAAGAGTGGCAGATATAACAAGGTGATTATTTTTGGTCATTCCTATGGCGGGATGGTAGTGACCTATGCAGCCTCTGGACTTGGAAAATTAAAAGCAGATATTCATGTTATTGCCGCTCCACTAAGTGGCTTTCCAAAACTATTGGATGAGTGCGATAATTTAAGTTACGATAGTGGTGATAAGTTGAAATACCCGGAATGGAAAAATTCAGTACGTCTTATTCAGCATCGAACTGCACATGCTCAGGATGGCGCTTTCAGAGAATTAGCCAGCGATCCTCAGGATGTGGATTTACCCTTTTTTCAAACCCATGAATTGCCACCAACTATGGATGGACACCGACTTGGTCATAATTGGTCTGTTACATGGGTACTGGACAAACACGTTGGAAAACCCCATCGCCTCTAGTTCAACATTGCCCATCATGTAATCAGTACTTGCGGAAAATAGTATAGAGCATATTTTTAACCCATAGGTAGCAAACATTGAATGAGTTTGGCTTTTAGCTGGTAGGAGGCTCGCTGTGAATAAAAAAATCTTAATCTCTCTGATCCTTATTGTTGGATTGACTTTGCCGGCGCTATCTCAAACACCTCAAGTCTATTGGGGCTTATCCTGGTCAATGACCGAGGCACAAATTGATTCTGCTCTCCAGGAGGTATTCAAGGATAAGAAGTTAGCCACAAAGACGAATTATACAGATAATCGTCAATTGTCTGGATTCTCATATCGTATTGGAGAGAAGGGAATCGCAAAAATCTATGTATGGTTCAACATAAAAGCTGATGAAAAGGTTTCCATCCATTCCATCGAAGTGCTCTATAATTTTGATTATCCATATGACGCCAAACGTTTTAAGCAGGCATATTTTGAAAAATATGGACATGTTTTTGAAGAAAACGCCGTACCCTATCAAACAGAAGAGGGTACTTCAGTCGTGCTCCGTACCGTGAAAGAACCTACTCCTGGTGTTTTGGGTCAGACTGTGTTTCAAGTGAGTATGCTAAGTCCCAATCCCTTCGAAATGACAGAAGAAAACATGGATTTTCTGTTCTAATCTAATTCCTTTGTTTTACAGTTTTTACCTAGCACTGATATCTTCTCCCAAGGGGATACCAACTTCGCTAGGGTGATGTTCAACTTAATCCACCTTAAGTAATTTAAACATCGGCATATTTTTTGCCCCTTTGCCTATCTGGTTAGATACAGGCAGAGGAAGCAACAGAACGGCGATGATCGAGCAATACAGTCAAATTCTAGGAACAATCATTCTGGTTGGATCAGCTGTCATTGGGGGCATTCTCATCCTTGCACCTGGATCTATTCGTTTGCAACGTCCTGAGTGCGGCTGGGAGGGATGGACCTTCAATATTTTAAATCTATTATTTTTTCTGGTTTTGATTCCCCTCTGTGGGGCCACCATGCTCCTGGAAATCCACGTCCCAATTTTCATATGTGTGAAAATGCAATATACATCGCTCATTATTGTGTTTGAATCGGTTGGATTGTTGCTATTCGTGTTGGGGGGTATTCTGCTTCTCTGGAGTCGACTTTCACTCCGAAGAAGTTTTAGGTTGGCCGGAGTGAAACCAAGTCAGACTGATTACCTCACTCTCCACGGACCCTATAAGCTTATTAGACATCCCATGTATTTATCAGCTATTATGGTTCTATTGGGTCTAACATTTATCCTCGCATCCCTTCTGATGGGGGTCATGTTTATTGTGATGCTCTGGCTGATTAAAAGACTTATCCCAAGAGAAGAGATTCAGCTAGATCAGGCTTATCCCATGGCATATTTAGAATATTGCCGCAGGGTGCCGGGGTCCATGTTTCCCTCAAAAAGAATAGCTGATTAAATTTCTCAGACTATTTTCTCATTTTCTAACAATTCAAGATTTACTTCGTGCATTTATCATGGAATCATGTTTATTTGAATTCAGTTCAGAAATTCACTCACCTGAATCATAGGAGTCGAAATGAAGATATTTATTTCTGCAGATATTGAAGGTATTACCGGCATTGGGCATTGGAATGAAACGGACAAAGCATTTCCCAATGAGTATTCCTGGTTTCAAAAACAAATGACTGCAGAAGTTGCAGTTGCCGCTGAGGCTGCCGTGGCAGGTGGGGCGACTGAAATTCTGATTAAAGATGCTCATGATTCTGGAAGAAACCTCATCCTGGATGAATTACCTGTAATATGTAAAGTAGTTCGAGGATGGGCTGGACATCCCTTATCAATGGTTCAGGAAGTGGATGAAAGCTTTGATGCCATCATGTTTGTCGGATATCATTCCAGAGCAGGACAAAATACAAACACATTGGCCCACACCATGTCCTCGTCTAGAATTGCCAGGATGACTTTGAATGGTCAGGATATGTCAGAATTCTATTTGCATGGCCTGGCTGCCTCATACTACGGTGTTCCCTCAATATTTGTCTCTGGAGATGAAGGGCTGTGTTCTGAAGTGGCTCAGCATAATTCTAATATTCAGACTGTTGCAACTATCAGAGGAGAGGGTAGTTCTGTGATTTCGGAGCATCCTAGTCGGACATTAAAAATGATTAAAGCTGGGGTTACAAAAGCTTTTGCAGGAGATTTTTCAAAGGGTTTGCTCAACATCCCTAAAAATCTTGAATTTTCTATTGAGTTTAAAAAACATCAGGAAGCCTATCGGGCCTCATTTTATCCAGGAGCCTCACTTTTAAATCCAGTCACTGTAGGTTTTAAAACTGAGGACTATTATGAGGTTCTGAGATTTAATCTTTTTGCATATTAGGAGCAATTAGCCTTTCCATAAATGCAGTTCAGACTCCCCATAACAGTTCTAGGTATCTTGCTGACAGTATCACTGACGGCTCAATCTGACCCACCTGATTCTTCGGGTGCTCAAGTTCATCCCCTTGATGTTTACCTCGAAGAAATCGATGAAATGGGCCGTACGCTTAGTAATTGGAAAGGGGATTCCATAGATCAGGGCTCATGGTTTTTTGGGTCGTACGCCATGTTGCTCCTGAGCAACAATGGGAAGGGTGAGAATGTTCCCTACCCTGGGCTCGAAGCGGCGATACCTGCACTCTGGAGTGACTTCAAATATCTTACCCCACGCTATCTGATTGAACTGGCAGGGGGAGCGCTTTCCCATGGAAACCTTATGTCAATCAGGCAAGACCAGGTTTTTCGTGAATTGCGAACAGAAGAACGATTCATCCTGGCTGTAGCTGGTTTTGGGTATTTACGTATGCTTCAAGGTACAGTTGGAGACTCCCTGTTTTCTATTTTAGTAGACGATGCTCTCAAATCGTCTACTGATCCTGCCTCTATCACAGAGGAACTTACTAAAAGTATGTCCAGACATTGCTGTGAGGATCTCGCATTTCAATTTGAACTGGCCCTCACCAGCTCCCGATGGAGTGATGTTAACCTTGATTATGTCAAGACCAGGCAAGATTCCATTGAGATTGGTATTGAGCATCTCGGAGCATGGCATTTCCCGGTGCAAGTAAGAGTGATTTCAACCTCTGGGGACACGACTTATCACACCTACGGTATAAACGAAACCACGCCGTTAATGATACCAAAAATTGATATAGCCGAAGTAGTTCTGGATGCCGACCATCTCCTGGCTGAATATTATAGATTCAACAACCGCTGGCCCCGTTTTCGCGATAACATCCATATCCAGCCATTTGCAGCCTTACCAGATTGGACCAATTATCGTATGACAATTAATCCAAGTATCTGGTCTGACTGGGATGGAGAAAAACGGATTGGACTAAAACTCACTTCAGGTTTTGGTGTCGACCTCTGGCCCGCCTATCCCAGTGATTATCGTCATCGGATCAACCTTGAAATAAATGGTCATACCCCCTATGAATCAAGTGTGAGTTGGGGTGGACGAATAAGCTATGGGCACCCCCTGAATCTGAATAGGCGGCTCTTCTCACATATCAGGGCACATACTTACGATGATTGGTCTGGTCTGAGTATGGGAATAACCCGTTATGTGGGTAAACAAACCTATCTTATTCAAGGACCTCGACTTATTTATCAAAGGGTTGGGCTTGCCTTCGAGATTGATACATATGGTGACAGCTTGATCTGGAATAGCGATCAGAATATTCACATCGTCAAGGGTTCATACTCTGGACTTTCTCTGACGAGGCAGGGTGACCGGGTATACATAAGAGTCAAGGCTGCCTCAGGAAACGGTCCACAGGGTAATTTTTCCATCTTTAAGGCTCAGACGGATCTTTCTGGCGTGTTCTGGGGATGGGTTGTTGGAGGTATCCAATTTGAAACAGGATTCCAGAGTGAGTCGACCCCAGATCCCTATCAGTTCACTCATCAATATGCCTGGCAGGATGGATTGGCAGCAATACCTACATTTCGTGGGCAAACCAAGTTGACTCAAAAAACCAATGAGTATATGGGTCTGAGTTTATCTGGTGGTTATTGGCTATCGGGAATACAACTGAAGGTATTCACAAGCAGTATGATTGTAGATATGGATGAACTGGGCTGGGATGGAGTGAAACCTCGTTATGCTGCAGGATTTGGATTTGAACACAAATCCTTTTTCACAGCGGGTCTATATTTTCCAATCTGGCAATCTCACCCTCCTGAAGGTGAAGAACCTTGGGCGTGGAGATCCCAAGTGCGACTCGTTTGGAACCTGTAAGACAGATTCTCCCTTCCCAGGTAGAACCCAACTATTGTCCGTTCAAATATCTAGTTTGATCTCAATCCTGATACTAAGTTAAGTCCATATTCAGAATATACAGGAGGTTGCTATGGAGTGGGTTTTATCGGTTCGTGCTGAATGGCTAACGCCAATAATGAAGGTTTTCACCTTTCTTGGCGACGAGGAATTTTTTCTACTCTTTTTGCCCCTGGCATACTGGCTGTGGAGAAAGCAGGTCATGGGTCGTGTCGGTATGGTGCTGCTTTTTACATTTGTTCTGAATGCAATTATTAAGGGCATCTTTCAGATCCCCCGCCCCGAGGGAATTGAACATCTTGTACATGCTGATGATTGGTCTTTCCCCAGCGGTCACTCTCAAGGAGCCATGGTTCTATGGGGTTGGCTGGCCTTCGAACTTAAGGACAAACGTGCTTATGTAATTGCAGCTATCCTCATACTAGGGGTTGGTTTCTCAAGAATATATCTGGGTGTTCATTTCCCAATTGATGTCCTCGGTGGTTTTCTGATTGGATTTTTTACCCTTCTAGTCTACTCGTGGCTATTAAAGTTATCACCTCCTGGTTGGATGCATCTCGGTCCCACCAGACAGAGTTTGATTATTTTTGTACTTCTCATGGGTATTTTCATGCTGGTACCCGAGCTATCAGAGGTGGCTATCAAGGGAGGGGCAGCATTTATTGGTTTTCTCACGGGTTATCTCCACGAAAAGAAATATCTGTCCTGTAGTTTTAAACCAGGTATGCATTTGGTCATTTCCAAGTTGGTGATGGGTCTGGTAGGCATTGTGCTGATCTGGATGGGTCTGAAACAAGTATTCATATCCATCGGTTACACAACGGATATGGCCATGTTTATTCGATATGCATTATTAGGAGGCTGGATCAGTTTTGGAGCCCCATATCTTTTCTGTCAATTCGGTTGGAATGTGGAGAATAAATAACCCTAAAGCAAAATGCAAATTTCTGGTGAAATACATCACTTTTTAATGAGAAATTAAAACTTGGTGTGAACTGTCTTGGATGGGCACCTGTATAGGGTTATTATCATGGTCCAATGATTAGGCAAGCAACAATTCTTATAAACAAATTCAATTTACAGTTTAGGACAAAAGGGACATTTATTATGAAAGCCTTAAACGCGTTTATCAGCCTGTGTCTGATGACCACCATGACCTATGGACAACTCTTTATCAATGAAATTGATTATGATCAACCTGATGCTGATCCTTATGAATTTATTGAACTGGCAGGTCCAGCGGGTACATACAATGGAGTCGTTATCGATTTCATCAATGGGAGCAACAACACATCGTATAGGACAGTTGACCTGGGAAGTATAACGCTTGCAGATGAATCATCTGGCTACGGTTTTTACGTTGTCGGAGCGACCACAGTGGCTGAAGTTGATATTACTCCAGCGGGTTGGCCTTCTTCGCATGCAATCCAAAATGGTGACCCTGATGGCGTGATTTTGATCGTAAATAATTCCATTTCTGATGCTGTTTCCTATGAGGGAGCTATGACAGATACTGATGGAAATCCCATGGAAGAGGCCGGTACTGACTTCGCATCTCCAGACTCATCTATCAGCCGCCTTGGTGGCGATGGTACTCCCTGGGAGCACACGGATATCACTCCAGGAGCAATTAACACGAACCAAACTTTCGACCCTACTGCCAATTTTCCTCCTGTTGCTAATGCAGGGTCAGATCAGTCAGTAGATTCTGGTGAGACTGTCACCCTGGATGGAAGCGCGAGTAGCGATAACGATGGAACCATCGCTTCATATCTTTGGGAACAAGTCTCTGGTACAACAGTCGCACTCACAGATGCTGGCACTGCGACGGCTTCCTTCGTTGTCCCCACGGTAACTGAAACCAGTTCATGGGTTTTTTCACTCACTGTGACTGATGACGAAGGTGCAACTGATTCTGATGAAGTAGAAATAACAGTTCTAATCAGCGCTGAAATGACAATTGCTGAAGCACGGACCCAGGATTTGGGAACCCTGGTCACCATCACTGGTCTGGTGAATAGTGTGAATTTTTCCAGTAGTGGTACTGATTACGGTGTTGAAGATGAAACTGCGGGTATCACCATGCACAGCTTTGATTTTATCCTGGATCTTGATCTAGGTGATGAAATTACCATCACAGGGACTATAGCAGACTACAACGGTAAAGCTCAAATTGCGCCTGTTTCAGAGGCTGATGTGACGGTTAACAGTACTGGGAACACACTGCCAGACCCACAGGTGATTACGGTTGCTGAACTCGCTACTAATGGTGAGATGTATGAAAGTGAATTAATCAAAATTCTCAATGTTTCAAACGCTGGTACAGGTGATGCCTGGCCTGCCGCAGGCTCAAATGCCAATCTTGATATTACTGATAATGGAACTGACATGGCTGTCATGCGCATTGATGATGAAACTGAAATTGATGGTTCTCCTGAGCCAATATGGCCAATGGATGTG
>JAERTG010000028.1 GCA_016845065.1 Fidelibacterota bacterium
TGCTGTACGAGGCCTGTTGGCTTATCGTGCTATCAATGGCGTTCTCAGATTAAAAAGCAAGTATCCAGTCAAGGACCTGAACAAAGCCTGCGATCTGGCCTGTGAGCGTGGGAGCTTCACATATCACTTGATAAGAAATTATCTGGAAGAAGGGATCATGAAGCAGGAGGAACAGCAACTGGAGATACGTCTTCAGCAAACATCAGATATTATCCGATCTCCCCGGGAATATGCGCATATAGTGGGCAATCTTGAGGAGGTGAGCCTATGATAGAGCAAATCCAATATCAGCTCAAGAGTGTCCGACTGTCAGGGATGGCTGAGCATTTACAAGTCAGATTACAGGAAGCCAAAGCTAATGATCTTCCATATGACACCTTCTTACAAAACCTGCTTGATGATGAACTTACCCGGAGGAGGGAACGGCTTCTGGATCGTCGCATGAAACAGGCTCGCTTCCCGTACCTGCGTAGCATCGATGAGTATGACTTCAACTTTAATCCCGGCCTAAACAAGCGCACTGTGAAAGAACTGGCGACCACAGCTTTTATAACCAGATCTGAGAACATACTGCTCATTGGTCCTCCGGGTGTTGGCAAGACTCATCTGGCTGTGTCTTTTGGAATAGAAGCCATTCAGAATGGTTACAGTGTCTACTATCGTTCTGTCTTTGACATGGCTGTAGACCTCTACGATGATCCGGAGAAAACCATGCTGTCCAAATACTTGAAGCCTCATTTACTCATATTGGACGAACTGGGAATGAAGTCACTTCCTGCAAAAGCAGCTGAAGCGCTTCTAGAGGTTATTCATCGAAGGTATCAGCAGCAATCAACCATCATTGCTACCAACAGACCAATCGAGGACTGGGGCAAGATACTGGGTGACAATGCAGCGACATCTGCTGTGCTGGATCGCTTTCTGGAACTAGTGCATATTATCAAAATAACCGGCCGTAGTTACCGACTCAGAAACATTAAGAAAGGAGAAATGAATATCGAGAAAAAAGAACTAGAAAAGACTTCTAAGACAAGCTAAACTAAACTCTCTGGGGTGGGGCATTATGAAGTGCCCACAACTGGGGCATTTTCAAGTGCCCGCTGACACACCTCCAGTATGATTATATGTCATACCATATTGAATTGCAACACATTTCTCCGTGAGCCTAACGCCTTAGGCTTGAGCTGCTTCCCGAGAAAGCATCAATTACTAATTTCCGTTTATCCATCCACATACATTCCCCGTTTGCACTTCTTTGCGTGTGAGTCCGCTCTAAGCCTTTGTTAGAATGCAATTCCTCAGTCTATAATTTTGCTTCTCAGTGCTGAGTATATTCTTTCATCATTTCGCACATCAATAAATGTTTCTTCATCATAATACGCTGCCCCACTTATGATAAATGATTTTTCCTCATTGTTAACTGAGTAATCAACAATTTTCGGGGTAAATGGTGCCCATGAAGATATTCCTGGGATAAATGAGCCAAGATAAATTCTATCACCATTGGCTATCAAAACAAAAGGCTTACCAAATAGTTGCGAGAATACTTCCAATGAATCCGTGTCTAGGTACCTTGACAAAATGTCGTTTAAGTAAATCGTATGATTATCCGGCTGATACGCTACAATATCATCATAATCTAATACCGGGACATTTCTGATAACATGCCTCGAAACGTCTAATTCCTGAATGTCTTCTGTTTTTAATGTATCATTTTTCAATAAATACAGGGCAAATTTTTGGGATGCTTCTTGTGAATTTGATTCACTGCATGAAACAATGAAGATTGCAATCACTACAATCGAGATTACACTAAAAGTTGATTTCATAAACCACCTCCCCAATATTGTTTATTTGTCATTCTAACGTTTTAGGCTTGAGCTGCTTCCCAAGATAGCCCCGCAAACCAATTTCCGTTTATCCATCCACATCATTTTCCTCAACCACTCCCCCGCATGTGAGTCCGCTCCAAGCCTTTGTTAGGTGGCGCATCAGCATCAAAGCCACAAGCATAAACGAACCACGGATTAACACGGATTGGCACAGATTGCATACTCTCGCCAAGCCGCAGAGCATTCAATCAAGCACCCAAGCCAAACTTTTCCATCAAGTTATGCCAGATTTGTGATCTGGAACATTGCATTTTTACTCAAAAAGCCTTAATAATCCAACTCTGGATTCTTACGAAAGTTGGTCCAACTCCCGACGCCTCCAGAGTTGGATTATTATCCACAATCTTGTTGAAAAATTCAAATTTTCCACCCATTCTGTCCACCTAACGTGCTCGGCTTGAGCTGCTTCCCGAGAAAGCATCGCTTTGTAAGTTAATTGTATCCATCCAATACATTTTCGTCAACCGATCCATTGCATGTGAGTCCGCTCTAAGCCGTTGTTATGTACCATGATACAAGCCGTTCTGTCATATCTATTTGTCTTTCTGATTCTTTCTGCTAAAGAATATTCCAGCCCCAATTGCCACACCCGCAACTACGATACTTCCACCAATTATCATGGCAATTTTTTCCTGTGAGTTTCTTGCAGCTCTTTCAGATCTCATTTTCTGCACGGCATTTTGACCAAACACAACACTTGAAATAGTGAGGGTCAATACCAATGCGGTTAGAAATTTCCGTTGATTTCTCATTTGAATTCCTCTCAAAATATTAATTATGTTCATGTATGCTTTATTCTGAGACCACTTCTATGGTTTGAACTTGTTTTCAATCTCATTCCATGCAGTCATGTCGATTTTGCTGTTCATTTTTGCGATTGGATGTGTAGGAATATTCATAACCGATTCTTTTAAGGGAATATTATTGAAATTCATTGCTTTTTCAATCATGCTACAAAGTGCTCCAAATAAATTAGTTACGATTTCAGCCTTCACCTCTATTCCATCGTGAACAAGCCTATTTCTAGCTCTTCTTGCAGGGAATAAGCTCTTATAGATAGACTCATCGAAAATCCCTGTCTGGAACAACATTTCTTGTTTTACTGAACTCGACCATGTTCTGCTGTCTGATTTCAAAGAAGGTAATCTTTTTTCTATCATTTTAGCGGGATGGTATGATGGATTACTTATGAACGAATTGGTCCAATGCCAATCTGTCAATTGTTCGATAGTAATCCAAAGATTAGATAGAGCTGATGACCAATTTCCATATGCATATTCTGTAATTCCTCGAAGGAGAAAGGATGGTGTGAGATTACTTATGTTACTGAAGTATTTCGATCCTATATCGAGGGAAGTAGCGAATTCACTAACTGATATGTGTTTTGGGTGAGCAAGAATGATTGAATCTATATTCCCAGCTATCCGCATTCTCAATTTTGAATGCAGTGAGGAAGAACCACTCCGGCCAATATCTACAGGCCACAACAATCCATCCTCATGTATGTCTCCAGTTACTATATCTCTGTGATCAATTGCTTCACAGTGTGTTCCTCCAAGCGTAAGCTGGCAAAGAACTTTTGTGAAGAATTGAAGTGCTGATTCTCTTGTTAAAAACTGAGATGACCTGGGGATAGCTAATGCTCCATCATAGCATAAAACCATATTGTGTGATGTGTCATCCTTTGGACTCACCACTGACACGATTCGACATAATTTGCCATGATCGTACGAATTTGAGTTAATATCATCCAAGCTGATGGATATTGGTTCCTCAGAATCTGGAACTACAAACCTGAAAGGTGACAGGTATGCCACCCAGGCTATATTTGGAGAATGGATAGATCGTTGATTATTCACCCGAAATCACCCCCTATTCTGTGTGTACATAACGCTTTAGGCTTGAGCTGCTTCCCGAAACAGACTCGCTTGGTAAGATAATTATAGCCCTCCACATCATAATCCCTTTTGCACTTCTTTGGTTTTGTGTCAGCTCTAAGCCTTTGTTATGCTACAAGAGGTTTAATCAGTCACTCTCCATGTGTATATCATAAATATTGTCCCCAGGAAGAATGTGAATTGTGTCAGAATAGGTCTGATATCCAGTTTTTGATGCAAACAATATATGTTCACCTAACGACAAACCACCTATACCCCAATATCCAAAGCTAGCACTATAGTCAGATTCGTCTTCAATTGTTATGTATACATTACTCAAAGTTCCAACAAGTTGATTATTCGTATAGTCATAAGCATAGCCAAAAATCACACCTGTCTGTTTTTCTAAGTATATATCTTTTCTCTGCTCGCCACCAGAGATGTCAATGCTAAAGGTGTAATCAGAATAGGTGTCCAGCATTACCGTAAGTACCTGATTGTTACCTGTAGCGATATTTTCTAGTGAGTACGTACCATCGCTTGAGGAATATACAGTTTGCCCTGCGATACTTATGCTCGCACCACTAAGTCTCTCATGATTCGAGGCACTGTAAATATTTCCTATAAGAGAACCAACTTCCTGTGCGACAGAAACACTGATGCTTTTAGAATCTAGTTCTTTGCCATCGGTTACGATGCAAGATATTTCCACTTCTCCTGGTTCAGTGATATACCATTCTATGGGATTACCTATACCCGAATTATTGAAAGTACCTTGCAACGATGACCAATTATAGGTGAGACTGTCGCCATCTTCGTCAATAGCAATAGCATTAAAGGTCACGCTACTATTTGTCTCTAACGATGTTGGACTGTATATGATATTCTCTATCGTTGGAGCGACGTTTGTCGGTTCGGTGGTTTCCTCACATGTCCAAATAAATAAACTTGAAAGTAATAAAACTAAAACAACTGCCCTCATATTCTTCTCCTTACTATAAATTTTTGTTAGCATAACGCTCTAGGCTTGAGCTGCTTCCCGAGAAACAGTCAAAATAGTTATGTATCCTTGTGTCCTTCCAATCAACATTCAAAATCCCCGTAAGTGACTGTGAGTCAGCTCTAAGCCTTTGTTATGTGTATTTTTTCAGCTC
>JAERTG010000029.1 GCA_016845065.1 Fidelibacterota bacterium
TGACCGAGTCACCCATAGTGATGCCAGCGTTCTCATCATTGGTGAAAGTGGTAGTGGTAAGGAATTATTAGCCCAGGCTATACATGAAGGCAGCAATCGACTAAAAGGTCCCTTTGTACCGGTTAATAGCGCTGCCATCACGCGGGAGCTTGCAGACAGTCTGCTTTTCGGGCACAAGAAAGGCTCCTTTACGGGAGCCACTGATGATCGAGTGGGCTATTTCGAGCAGGCTGATGGTGGGACCATATTTTTAGATGAAATTGGGGATATGGAAACCGACATTCAGGCGAAGGTATTAAGGGTATTGGAAGAAAAAGCTGTTCGCAGAGTGGGAGAGAAGAAAGAGCGCGAAGTTAATTTCCGGGTTATTGCAGCTACCAATCGGGACCTGGCTCTTTCCATAAAGAAAGGAAATTTCCGCAGGGACCTTTATTATCGACTTGAAGAGTACCCTATTTATCTGCCTCCACTTCGTGAACGCCAGGATGATGTCATCTTGATAGCTCAAAGTTTTTTAGATGAATACTGTGAATCCAATGGAGTCAAGCCCATGACCTTCGATGACCAGGTCCTTGAACAATTTCGTAGTCATCACTGGCCAGGAAATATTCGTGAATTGAAAAATGTGGTTCGTCGAGCTGCAATCCGTGAGGCAGGCGAGATTATCACAGAAATTACCTTTTCTAACATCGATTCAGATCAAGCTCAACTACAGAATTCGATCGTGGAACCGAAGCAGGGACAAGAGCATGTTGTTCCCTTCGAAACTGTCGAAAGACAGGCTATTGAAAACGCCTTCCTGACCACAAATCAAAATGTAGTCAAAGCAGCACGCCTTCTTGGTATCAGCAGGGCTACGATGTATCGGAAGTTAAAACAATATGAATTGGAATCTTAAGAAAGCCCTATTCTGCGGTGACGACATACTCATTTGGGGTGTTGATTTTCCGATTAAACCACTTACTTGAATCTATTGATGTATTAGAGCCAATTAACCAATTCTCCTCAACCTTTAGCATGCTGTCATAATCAGCCCGATAAAGTCGGTTTTGATTCACAATTGCATTTCTTAGGTGTACATCAGAACCGATATACGTATTGCTCTTTATGATGCTATTCTCAATGGTGGTTTCACAATCGATAATGACATCATCACCGATTACTACAAATCCTTTAAATTTGACACCCCTATTTATTTTGCAATTTTTCCCGATAAGCGTGAATCCAATATTTTCTACGCTCTTATCCACACGAGTATTCAAATCAATCCACAGCTTATCCATGAGTGGGAAACCCTGTAATGAATCCTTGTCAATGCCTTGCTTGTAATGGCTCTGGTGAGCTTCCCAATAGTCCTGATTTGAGGTCAGTCCACCTACAGATTCGACCAATTGAACAGAGAACTGTTTCTGGTGCAGTCGATTAACCAGGTTTTGAAGTGCTGCTGAGGTCAGACTTCTTTTCTCGAGCAATCCATTTTTCAACGTTTCTGCAGAAAAGATGGTTGGGTGGAAATACTGTGAGGGAAGCGACCATTGTGACAATCGAGGGATTGCCCTTGAGACCGTGGACTTGGCTGTATTATGCCATATTTCAAATTTTGTGTAATCCATATCCAGGATAACGTTACCTGGTAACATAATCCAGTTCTCTTTGGATTGCTCAATATCCTTTGAAGTCAACTTACGAGCGTAGGATAACTGGACATCCCATGGGGAGCCATCTCTCATATCGGCTGGGACAGCCTGGTCAGTGAGTATGGTAATCTGTTTGACGCCTTGAGCTTTCAGCCCTTTAATATATCTCACTATGAGAGGGACATTGAGAACGGGGCTGAATAGAGAGGAGTAATCTGAATTCAAAATTGATTTGCTTGTTCTAATAGGCTTATCTAGGATTATGGCTTTCATTTTTTTACCTCTGTCTATGCGCTATACGTTTCTGATGGTTTCTTAATACCGTTCACGGGGTGTAACAGGTCGTTGATTTTGTATACCCTCATCAACATTCTGGAAAGAAATCGTAAGTTAAATGCATTTATTTTTATATTCTCCTTCCCGGCTAAAAGTAGGACGCTCATGAAGTTTGAGATGTCTTCATTGCTCAAAGCGAAGACATTTTTAAAATCAAGATTTATAATCTGGTCATTAGCAGATTGAGTAACAAATATTTCTAGTCCATGGATTTGGGACAATTGATTATTCAGGCTGATCTCTCCATTTCCATCTGCATTCATGCTTGCTTGCTGGGGAGTGAGTTGACGATTTGGAGTCAATCTTTTAGCGACAGAACTGGCCAGTAAAAGTGGAATGACCATGCGGTTAAAGCTGAATAGACCTCTGACATAACGATTAATCAATCGTTTTGGATCTTGGGCCATTCTATATATCCATTCTAACCCGGTGTTTTGCATCCACTCTGGAGCTCTTGATGTGACACCGGATATGAATTCGAATGTACCACCCACTCCAATTGAGACGGGGACTTTCATATATTTTTTATACCGTTCGAACCAGAACTCCTGCTTTGGATTGCCCAGGGCAATGAGGAGTATGTCAGGCTCTGTCACATTGATTCTGGCGATTTCTACCATATTCTCAATCTCATCTTCCATATCAATCATGGGAGCACTGAAGCCAGCGATTTTTAATTCAGGATGAAGTCGCTTGAATATTTTTGCGGTCTCTCGGGCAGACCCATCGGCACCACCAAAAAAGTAAATACTCTTTCCTTGAAGTGATGCTTTTTCAGCCAGAGCAGGGACCATATCAGCACCAGTGACTCTTTCTTTGAGGGGCTCACCTAAAAGTTGACTCAACCAGACAAGCGGCATGCCGTCAGCTGTCACAAGGTCTGCATTACGAAGGATAGAGAGTAAGTTTTTTGCGTTCTCATCATCCTTTCGATTATGAGCGTTCACCATAAAATCTACATTTGCTGTGGCCACCAGCCGAGTTTTTGAATCTTCCGCATACTTACTGACCATGTCAAATATTTTTCCCAATGTTTGGTCCATATCGAGATTATCCACAGGTACACCTAGGAGTACCGAACGTTGTTTTTCCATTTTAGTACGCTCCTTTGCCACTAATAACAGCTGGGATGGTCCGCAGTAGCAGAGCCAAATCCGTTAGAATTGAATGCTTTTTTATATAGTCGATATCCAAATTGACCTGTGTCTCAAAATCAATATCACTACGTCCACTTACTTGCCAGGTACAGGTCAGGCCAGGTGTTACTTTGAGACGTTTCATATCCCAAGAACTATATTCTGCCACTTCAGCTGGGATTGGAGGACGAGGCCCCACCAAGGATAAGTCTCCAGTAAATACGTGCCATAATTGGGGTAACTCATCAATGGATAGTTTGCGAATGATTCTACCAGTACGAGTGATGCGCGGATCCTGCTTCATTTTAAAAATAACGCCACCAGTCATATTATCAGAGTCCAGATCAGCTTTCATTTCATCAGCATTTTTATACATGGATCTGAATTTCCACATTTTGAAATGTCGGCCACGTTTGGCCACTCTGGTTTGACTGTAAAAAATGGGTCGGCCATCCTCGATAAGAATTGCCAGACTCGTAATCAGGTAGACTGGAGAAAAGGCTAGTAGAAAGATTGCTGAACCTACCAGATCAAGTGTCCTTTTAAGAGAGGCTTTTAACTTGACTGCCATTTTCCAGAATGTGATTCTAGATTTTGCAGTCAGGCTCTCTCGTAACTGGATAAAGCTTGTATCCCGTTCAGCAAATTTAGCATACAGCTCGGTCTCTCTGTTTTTAATTTCGCGTCGTTTTGACATTAGGTATTCCTCCAAAATCTTTCAAAGGTATTTGTGTAAGTTGAAACCAATTGCTCGCCTGTAAAGCTTTGCAAATATTTTTGGTATTGTGACTTTTGTAATTCCTCACGTGAGGAATTGTCCTCGATAAGTGTTTTCAGAAAGGCAGCTGCATGACAGGCATCCCATTCTGATTTAATGATAGCCTCCTCATCCAAAATCTCATGGAGGGCTTCATATTCATGAGCAACAACTGCTGTTTTAACGCTCATTGCCTCAACCAAAGTTCTTCCAAAGCTTTCCGTTTTGGCTGTATGAACGTATAGCAGAGCAGATTGAATGAGAGTTTGAGTATATTTGGAATTCTTTTGACCCAAAAAATGAACAGGCGATTGAAGATTCAGGTTACTTATTCTATCAAGCACCCGATTTTTTTCATCAGGGTCTTCAGGTCCAACAAGAACTAAGGGACAGAATACTCCCAACGCTTCTAATTCGGCAAGTATGTCAATCAAGCCCACTTGATTCTTCCGGGCATTCAGGCTACCCACATTGATCAAATAGGACGAATTGCGAATATTTTTGTCTTCTAGAATTTTGTTCTCTACAACTGGGTAGAGAACCACTGAGCGCAGTTGTTTTTTCGGTAACAATTTGTTTAGTAATCTTAGGTTACGTTCTGAGACTGGTAGTAGTTGTAGATCGGTGTTACTTAAAGTTTTGACAAACAGGTACTTCAAAATGTGGTAGCTGAGATCATTTTTCTTGATATAGCCACCTTCAACAAATTCATCCCAGGGAGCCATATAGAAATGGGCGTTTAAAAAGGTTACCGTGCTGGTTCTGGAAATGAGTAGAAAAACACAGGCACTGATAAGATCATGGGCATGGAAAACATCGTAGTTTTTACGCATTTTTAAGGTTTGATGAGCCAGAATTAAGCCTTTAAGGACCAGGTTAATTAAAGTGAATATGGAATACCCCCAACGCATGAATGCAACGGAACTTGCCCTGAGAAGGAAGAAAAGAAGTGACTTCTGTCGGTACGTGTAAGGTGTAATCAACCTGACATCATGCTGATTGCGGCGCAGGATGACTTGTTGTTCTTTTGCCGTGGTGACAACCCCATTCATATCCACATCCATGTTCAAAATTGATCCCATCAAAATTCTCATATCAAGCCACCTTGGTTGCGACTTTGACATCAAAAATACGCTTTCTGAACCAGCCGATATTGACCAGGCTAATGAAGGTTGTTACCAACAGCATAAGCATGATGAAACTCAAATTGTAATCGATGGAATTATTAAAGTAATTTTGTAGCAACCCATGAACTGAATACACTGCTACCATGATGGCTGCGGTCTGTAGCCAGGGTAAAAGCACAATTCGGCTTTTAAATTTTATGAAATAGATCATGCAAATAGATTGGACAAGGCCTATGACAAGACTACTGCCCACTACTGCCATACCGCATCCTGCCAAACCAAATTTAGTTATGAAGCTGGGCATTGTGAGGATCAGGAATGCAAACCCTGTGGCATTTGAAATGGTAATCGTTGCAGGACGTCCCAGTGCTAGTAAGGTACCACTTTGTAGATTACTGATAATTTGGAATAGGCTTCTCAGCGAGATCCAGGAAAGAACCGTCCCTGCAAGCATATAGCGTGGGTCATAAAGTATGGAGATCACTTCGTTGGAGAACAAGGCCAGGAGCATCACAAAAGGAGCTACCAATCCAATAATGGTCGTATTTGCCTTTTCAAAAACTTCCTGAACTTTTGGCAGTTGATCTGCGATTGTACTGACTGCCGGCAAATAGGATTGGGCAAAAACCTGTACCAGCGCTTCGGAAATAAATACGCCGATGAACAGAGCAATATTGTAATAACCGAGTTGTTCCATACCCAGTAGTTTTCCAATGGCCATTTTATCCACATTAAGTACTGCCCAGCCTATCATGGTATTAAAAATGATGTACTTACCAAAGTGGAGGAGAGCAACTCCTGCATCACGATCCCAATTGAGGCGAGGGCGGTATGGAATGACCAAATAAGAGCCGATGACGCGGTAAAAAGAAGTCAGTACATACCCGATTGCCAATGCTTCTACAGATTTAAAGCTGAATACCAGGAATATCGTTGTGACAAAACCCGCAAATTGTGTCCCAATTGAATACATCACCTGTTTTTCAATTCGTAGTTTTTTAATCAGGAGAGGCAAGGCGGGGTTTATCAGACCTTCAGCTAAAAACGCCAGGGACATAATCAATAAGATGGGCTTTAAATCGGGTTGTGCATAAAATCGAGTGATGACATTAATGCTGAGAATCAAAATAATGAATAGTATGGCACTACGTACGAGTCCGATAATAAATGCGGTATTGATAAAAGGGGTAGTTTCACCTTTGGGATTTTGGATGAGAGCAGTTTTGATACCCGTATCAGAAAAAAGTTGTACTAGCGTCATCACGAGCATGGCAGTGGCCATCATTCCAAATGCTTCAGGGTAGAGTAGTCGAGTGAGAACGAGATTACTGATGAATCGAATGAGGCCAGCACCACCGCTACCAATGAGAGACCAGAACGCAGCAAGCAAGGTCTTGGTTCGCAAACCAGGCTTTGGACCTGTCATATGTTTTCTCATCTCGTTAATCATCGTTTTCTATGTTTCCATTTATTAGTTTTCAATTTCTGTGATACACTATTTCAAGCTTAGTGCCAAAACAAAAAAGATATCATAAATTTATATATAATATATATTTATGGCCAATATTATGAGTAGTATTCTTGAGGTTAAACTATCTCATTATGAGATTGTGTTTCTATTTGTCTCACTCTGAAACAATGCACATAAATATGAAGATATACCCACAAACATGAGGAGGATATAACGGTAACCATGCTGTGGAACTCTCTAAAAGTTTAGAAAGCCAGCTCTTGATTCAGATTGAACAAATCACTTGATATGGTGATATATTTATCCTTCACTCCCGGTGCGGAATTGGATAAATGCTTGAAATGTTAGACCCGGATTTAATAGAGTGTAACGAGGATGGTATCGCCGATATCCCATCGATCAGCTGAAGTGTAAAAAAATTCCTTATTTCCAGAGGTGTATTCTACGATATAATTGTATGATGCGGGAAATACCTTCACTTTTTTCACTTCATATTGAATAGTTCTGGAGCTGGTACACATTATAGATGTGAAAACCAGAAGTATAAGCAGAACTCTCAATTGGAAAGTGCTCATGACATCAAACGAAGGAGATATTGATGGATTCCAGTTGTATTAACACTCAACTGTTCCATACCAGTTCATTTCTCATTTTTCGCCATACCAGGCTTATTGATTGTCTGGCTTCATCGGCTTTCAAATGGGCGTATGTGCTTGGTATGAGATTGTTTTTGATCAGGATTAAACTTTTCCAAAATATTTCCAGACCAGCTGCCATGAGCATAATGCTGGTACCGGCATGCTTACGATAGTAATCGTATTCACTACTCACCATAATATCCATGAGCTCTTTCCCAGTCCGACTCACCTTCTTTTTACTGGCCAGACTGCTCTGACCTCCCAAATGAATGACTGTAACTGTGGGGTTAAAAATAATATCCCAATTATCCTGAGTAGCCCGTAGACAATAATCGACCTCTTCAAAGTACATAAAAAAGCGTTCATCTAGTAAACCCACTGAGTCAATTACTTCACGACGGATCAGGAAGTACGTTCCCGGTACCCAACCCACTTTTCTGGGTTCTGGCTTTTGCTCGTCTGTGGCCTGGTAATAATCATAATACGTTTCGTACGATGGATGTCGAGCTTCGAAACCGCTCATGACTTTTAATTTTTTCCATGGTGTTGGAAATTCACGTGCGGAGGGTTGTGGACTGCCATCCTCGCATACCAGCTGAGCACCCATAATACCAGCATTCGGATTTTCATCCATAAACTTTACACTCTCGCACAGGGTATCATCAAATACATAAGCGTCAGAATTGAGTAATAGAATGTAATCTCCGCTTGCATATCGAATCCCTATGTTATTCCCAGCAGCAAAACCGCTGTTCGAATCATGGCGGATTAATTTGACCTGTGGAAATTCACGTGCAACCATGTCACAGCTGCTATCCCAGGAATTATTATCGACAACGATGACTTCGAAATCACTGAACTCAGTTTGTGCAAAAACTTCGCGTAGTGCTTTTTCTAATATTTTTTCAGTATTATACGATACA
>JAERTG010000030.1 GCA_016845065.1 Fidelibacterota bacterium
CAATCTTTGATGGTGCGTGTTCCATATCCAAGATCGAGGCCCAGGTCCCACAGAGGATAAAAAATCTCCTCCGTCAACCCTTTGGCTGAACCCGGTATTTTCCGGCCAAACAGGATCAGGACGTCAATATCCGAATGAAGCGAAAGCTCCCCTCTGCCGTAACCTCCCACTGCTAAAAGGGCAAATGGGGTCCTTCTGGAGAAAAGGCGGTGACCCGTTTGGCTTTCCTGGAGGCACGTAGACTGGTTTCGGAGTTTCTGCCCCTCGTGGATGATAATTTCAGGAGATCGAAACAAACGGCAGGGGATTTCCTCAAAATTATAAATGGCAACCACACATTTGATGTTCTGATCCAGATGCAAGAGATTGGTTTTTTATCGTCCTTTGTCCCCGAATTTGGAAAAATCGAAAACCGGGTTCAATTTGATGCCTACCTGCATAGGGCAGAATAAATCGGACAGAATTTGAAATAAATTCCCCCACACTTCCACCATTAAATTTGGAGGACAGTGAGATGGGAAAGCGAGTCAACTGGGATGAAGTCCGTGAGTTTGAAAAGATGATAAAGGGTCAGGGGCTAAAACTTGCTGAAGGATCGAAGAAGTTTGGGATTCCACTCTGGCAGCTTTATGCACTCAGCCGTAACAAGAAAAATGGCCAGGCATCAGCAGTTGCTGAAACGGAAAATGACAGCACAACGGCTGGTAAAGCGGCGATTTCGAATGCAGAAAACCAAGACAATCCTGAAGAAAGACGTATGGATTCTGGCGTGTTCGGCGAATCTCCCCTGCCTGAAGAGGTACAGCAACTGATCCTGGAATACCGCAAAAAGAACCCGAATACCGGTTTTAAAAGGATTGAAGACCACCTTAAAGGAGATCACCTGGTTGTTGTAAACCGGAAACAGATTCGGCATGTGCTAAAAATTCATGGACTTCTCGAAAGTAACGACTCAAGCTTTGATGTTACGGACAAGCCCGCCAAAGGAACGCGACGTTTTGAAGCCGCTTATGCGGGCGAACTGTACCAGATGGATGTGACATATGTTTATCTGGCAGGGATTCCGGTATTGTATCTGGTTGTCATTGTAGATGACTTCAGTCGATTTTGCGTGGGTGCCGAGTTATGCCACGACCAGAAAGGCGAAACCCTTATCGGGGCTTTGCACAACGCCTGTATCCGCCATGGACAGCCGGTTAAACTCCTGACGGATCAGGGAACGGGTTTTTACAGCTGGAGTGCGCGTCAGACTCTGTTTCAGCAGTACCTGGACGACCATAAAATCGAGCACATCGTTTGTGAACCCCACAGCCCACAAACACAGGGAAAAGTGGAACGTCTGAATCAAACCATTAAAAAGGAATGCCTGTCACGCGTCCGATTCAACAGTTTCAGCGAAGCGGTCACAGGGATTGCAGACTACATTCGGGGGTATAATTTTGGACGACCTCACCAAGGGATTAACGGCTTTCGACCGGCAGACCGGTTTTATGGCGTAATCGGAGAAAGAAGCCGAATCGAGTCTGGTCTGATGGGTAAGGAGGTCGATTTTTCCAAGGGTTACTGCATATTTAAGGTTCAAGACCATTGTGTCAGTGTGGTAAACTCACCGGAAGGGATTTCTGTTCTGATGGATGGCAAATTACTTCAGGAGGTTGCCGATGAGCGTCTGCATTGAAACATACAAACAGATGAATCTGGTTGAGTTTCTGACCGAACATTACGGATTGACATTCAACAAAAGTGGGTCGGGCTATGTGGCCGGCAGCCCTTTTGGCTCGGATAAAACACCGAGTTTCTTTGTTCGTAAGCTGGGAAGCCATTGGCTGTTCAAGGATTTTTCCAGCGGTCTGGGCGGAAGCATCATTGATCTTGTGGGTCACCTGGAACAGTTGTCGGGTGTTGGCGCTATCCTTGGTCGCTTGGAACAGCTGGCGGGAGGTTTGTCTGCATCGGTTACATTGGAAGAAAAGTCCTCGGAAATCACCCATAACTATGATGTGGATCAGCTTTATAACCGATTTCGCAAGCAGGACCCTGATGCATGCCGCCGTTATCTGATCAGTCGTGGAATTGAAAAGGAACTGGTGGAAGAACTGATCACTGACGGGGAAGTACTGTACAATCACTACCAGGGGAAGTCGTACTGTTGTTTTGCGGTTCGAAACAGTTCAGGTCGACTACAGTGCTTGGACAATCACGAAATTGACGGTCCGGGAAAGTTCGTTCTGGGCGCCAAGAGCGTTTATAGTCGGGACTGGAAGCGCCTATCCCATGCAACAGAGGCGTATATTACTGAAGGAGTCATCGACTATTTGAGCATGAAAACCATGGAAGGGAAGGATATTTTGGGTATTGCCCTGCTTGGTAATCAGCTGATATTCGAACCGGACCTGCTCGCCGGTTGTTCTCGAATTATCTCGGCCCTGGATGAGGACCGTGGTGGTACTTCCGCGTTTGTGGATCTGGTGGAATACTACCCCGATAAAGAAGTCACACAGTATCCCCTTCGAAACTGCAAGGACCCCAATGGACTGCTGAAGTCCGGAAGCCGTTTCAGGCGTTTGTCTCCAGATGAAAGACTGTCACTTTACCGAGCATTCCAGAGCACTGACAACCGAAGTGAACTGGCACGGAAGTGGGGTCTGGACCGGTCCCATATGTACACCATTGTTCGTGACGTGGAAGAGCTGGTGATTGCAGGGCTAAGTTCTCGTCGGCCGGGTCGCAGACCCATAGACCAGCCGCAAAGCTTGACAGACGCCTGGCAGCGGATAGAGGACCTCAAAGAACAAAACAAAAATCTGAACCTGGAACGGGATGAATCCATCTGCCGGGAGGAGTTTTTGAAAATACGGCTGAAATGGTCTGAAATCGAGAATGCGGAGCTTCGTGGCGAACCCTTTCACGAGAAAACAGGTGTTTTGAAAAAGAAACAGATAAAAAAAAAGAGAAAGAAGAAACGGTAGCCATGGTGGACAGTCTGCAAAACCGGTTTCAAAACCTGCTGCTGCGACAGATTTACGATGCGGGTTGTCACAGCCGCAGTCAGTTGTATCAATGGCATAAAGCCATACTGGACCGTAAAAACAGAACGTCAAAGGTCCTTGATGAGAGGCTCATCGAAGATACGGCCCGGGTTATTTCGGACTTTCCACATTTTGGTGGTGCCAAAGGTCAGGCCTATATGCTTTATCACGGTATCGGTCTGATCGGCCAGAAAGCCTATGACGGCATCAAAAAGAAAGTCAGACGCATATTGATTCAGGAAGTAAGCCAGAGGGAGATACCCAGAACCGGTAATGCCTACGAGCATATCCAACCGGAGGGAATCGGTGAAATATGGGCTGAAGACTTCACACAACTGGCTGTAAATGGTGTTCGATTCAAAGTGGGAATTTTAATTGATGTTTTTGATCAGTATATTCTTGGATGGTCCGTATCCAGACGGGCAACCGAAAGGCTTGTTGCCGTTCCTGTTCAGCAGGCGCTTAAAGCAAACGGTGGAAGACCTCCCGCGAAGTTCCTTCTGCAAGATAACGGAAGTCAGTATATTTCTGAAGGCCATCAAGAACTGCTCAAGGCCCATGAAATCGTCAGTCGAAACATTCCCGCTTGCACACCTCAGTATAACGGGTCTGTGGAGTGTGGCGGCAAGGAGTTCAAGAACCTCTTTTATAATGTATGGGAACGTCTTGAGACAAACCATACGGATAAAGAAAAAAGCCTTGATGAACGCGTTCATCGGGCCATATCGGATACGGTTCATTTGGACAATTTTCAGATCCCCCGCCCGGCACTGGGCGGGGTCACGCCAGCTGATGTTCATTTTGGATTGCAGCAACAGCGGCAAAAGGAAATTTTACGATATCGTGAAGAACAGGCGGCCAAAAAGACATCTAAACCGCTTTCACGTCCGATCTGGGATGTGATCAAACAGGGTGTTCAGGCAGAGATTATGAGCACAAAGGAGGTGATCACCAAGCTTGCCTTTTTCGGAATGCGACCCTTGAGAAGGATCGCTAAAATTAACCAGGAGGTGTGGGGGAATTAGGACCTTTTTTTGTCCGTTTTTTCTTGCGCTAGTGCAGTTAACCAAGTCCCCCTGAATGAATCAAATCAGGATTTGTTGATCAATTTTTTGGAATACTGGGAAGTTACGCCAGCAAAAACACAGCATTTTAGCTTGGTTACTGATTTTACCATAACAAAGAGAAATGCTCATGACCTTATGCGAGGCGGTCGTGCGCGCTGGAAGATAGAACATGAGCCGTTCCATACTCTCAAGAACCAGGGTTATCATTTCGGTCATAACTATGGGCTCGGAAAGAAAAACCTGAGCGTAGTCTTTGTGATGCTCATGATGCTGGCTTTT
>JAERTG010000031.1 GCA_016845065.1 Fidelibacterota bacterium
AGGTTAAAGCAAATACAGACATCAATGAAAGAAAAGGCCCCCGAGGCTACCGCTCTGGAACTCACTGTTATTGACACTGGGCATGGCATAAAGGCTTCTGATCTTGAAAAGATATTTGATCCCTTTTATACTACCAAGCAGTTTGGACAGGGCACGGGACTTGGACTATCGGCAATTCATGGGATTGTAGAAATGATGGGGGGACAGATATCAGTCAAAAGTAAACCCGGGGAAGGAACGACCTTCCGAATCCTTTTTCCAGTGACATCCACCTTCAGGGAAGAGGCTGACCCCAAATCGGCTGGAAAAGTGAATATTGTTAGTCACTCAATTTTACTGATTGACGATGAGGATGGTATTCGAGATGCTGCACAGTATGTACTTGCTAGCAAGGGGCACCTTGTTGATAGTGCCTCAGATGGTAAACAGGCACTTCAATTGTTCAAAGCAAACCCAGGGAAATATGACTTGATTATCACAGATCAATCTATGCCAATGATGTCTGGCATTGAGCTGACGAGAGCAATTAGAAAGGCGAACTCAGAGATACCAATTATTCTTTCTTCCGGTCAACTCGGCATCAAGGATATGCAAGAACTCAAGAATGTTGGTATTACAAGCATTATCCAGAAACCATGGACGGCTGGGGAGCTGATAGATAAGATTCAAGAGATGGATTTCAAGTAAGTGCTCAACGCCAAGCTTGTTAAAGGACACTATTTGCTAAAGATTTAGAATAAGTTGACGATCATGCAATTGTCGAATACATAAAAAGTAACATAAGGAGCGTTAGAATGGCATTCATAGAGTGGAGCGAGGCATTAAGTGTAAAAGTGTCAGAAATTGACCGGCAACACAAGATGCTGATAAAAATGATCAATGATCTGAATGATGCAATGAAACTGTAAGTCATTTGAACATTTGGCACAGTTTCGACAATAAAATAAGAGAGACTTCCTTGGCTTCCTAATCATGTTATGGACACCTGTTGATGTCCTGTTTTTAAGTTGATTCGCTTGCGTTCTGCAAGCGTTTCTTGTTTAATGATTTGTCTCTCTGGTAGAGATCTTTTAAGCACATTTATGAAAAATGTGGACGAGTTTCTCGATGGATAAACCGACGTGGGAATTCATTAACACTTTCGCCCCGTGGTTCTCTGCTTCAATTTATGGATACATTATCGAGAAATTCGATAATTCTGGTGAACACGAAACAAACAAACATGATACTTTATCATTCGGACTATACAAAATCACTGCCCAAGCTTCTCAGGCATCCTGGTCATTTTATTTAGATCTTCGGGATCATGTTCCCAACGGTGGATATGTTGATTTGCACTTAAGGTTCGGGGATGGCAATGATCATTGGGCTTGGCGGTTTGGGGTAGGAGAATGTGAACAATCTTGGCATAATATTACTGATGATGATACAGTAACCTTCTGGGAGATATGGGAAGGGTGCAATGCTCCTTGGGCAGATTCTACAGCAGATAGGTCAAAATTTCAACCAATTAATCCGAGTAATCTTGCCTATACAAAGGTATCAGGTTCTCCTAGGTTAACTTGGGATGGTACTCCTGCACTTTATGGGACCGAGAAGTATGATGTTTATAGAGGTTATCAGGGTGGATACAACAGAATTGCCCAAAATCTGACTGTTAGGTATTACTGGGATGATGATGTGACCTTTTTACCTAAGAACTATTTATTCCAATACAAGATTAAGGCTATATCTGGGGATGGTAATAAGACTTCGGATGGATATTCCAATATATTGACAATTATGGGCGACGGACCCATTTCAAAAGGCATTGCCCGTGGGGGGGTGGCAGTTCGACCAACTGGGTTTGAAGTAAACTCGTTCCCAAATCCATTTAATCCATCGGCCACAATCGAATACAGTCTGCCAAATGAAAGTGATGTAAGTATAACAATCTTTAATATGAGAGGTCGTACCGTATACAGCACGGTCAATGAGGCTCAACAAGCTGGTTATTATCAAGTAAAGTGGAGCGGTACCGACCTAGAGGGAAACTTAGTCGAATCTGGAATGTATTTTCTGAAAATTCAAACCAGTGAATACAAGGATGTTGTTAAGATGATATACTTGAGATGATGCTACCTAGATGAAATGAACCCCAGGATTCCAGGGGTTCATTTCATGTTTCAACTAAATTGAAATTATCTAATCAAGACGGCTTTCTGAACAGCACTGTAGCCAAGTGATGAAAATGTGAAGATATAAACCCCACTTGGTTGTGCTTTACCCTCGTTGTCTAATCCATTCCATTGATATTCATTAAAACCTGCTGCTTGATTTTCTTGTCGAAAGGTAGCAACAACATTGCCGTTCATATTCCTAACAGCTATTTCCACATTAGTTGCCTCGGGAAGCGAGTATTGGATGCTTGTACTAGGATTGAATGGGTTAGGGAAAGGAGGATAGATCTCATATTCATTTGGTAGGTTGGGACTATTATTCTCAGATACACCCTTGCTTATCCCGTCAACACCTGTGCACCTCGGTATCGAGGCAGAAGATTCATTTCCTCCTTCATCAACAGCGGTAATTTTGTAACAGACCTGGTCAATAAACTTACCAGATGCAATGTATACTCCATTATCTGTCTTAGCAGTGGTCCCTTCATCAATGGTACTCCAATGAAACCAGTTTCCTCCATTCTCATTTTTATAGATTTTGTAATAGTCAAGGTCAGTCTCTTTGTTTGCGGTCCACGACAATGTTGGATGCTGTCCAATAGCACCACTCAAGGTGAAATTCGCTGGTGGTGCTGGAGTGGCATCATATTGAATGTAATCAATCTCAAAATACTGCCCGGAAAGTGGAGGTGTTCCACTGTATACTCGCATTAACACAACATAAATGTCGTTACCTACTGCAGAAGAGGATAAAAATCTGTATGATTCATATAGTTCGTCTTCCACAATCGTTGTTGCACTTCCCCAAGAGGAAGAATACTGACGATATTTTATGTCTGCCGCACCCCCAATGTAGTAGCTCATGTAAACAAAGTCTACATCCTGATCTGAATTGACTGTCGCCGACATAGCTCCATAAGCCATATTCCCCAGAGAATGTACAGAAGTTCCAATTCCTGTTGGCCAAGATGAACTAGAAATCGTTCTTTCCCTATGAAATGTATCACCCCAAGCTCGGCTATCTACATAAAAACCGTGCAGATCATCGTCCGTGGCTACCAGCATCTGGAAGGCTGATTAACCGGAATGTAGTGTTTGCGGGGTATACCAAGAACCTGTATTAAGATTCTTGTCTCGGGTATATGCAGTTCCTTCAGCCTGCATTTGGTAACCATTATACCTTTCTGTACCATAATTGAATGCAATGTGAGCTCTGTCCTCCGAAAGTGCAATCGTTGGATTCCCCCCAAGGGTAGCGGATCCGTAATTTGAAACTTCTTGATAACCATCCCAACCGCTTGAAGCAGTAAAAAGAATATAGTGTGTGTCGAATTCATTGGAATGTGGATCATCATCCGTTTCAGTAGACCAAGTAACATGTAATCCTCGGTCATCAGCTTCTGCATCTAAACCGCTAAATTCGTCGTTAAGTGTGCCATATGAAGTTTGGTTTGACCAGGTTGCGCCAGCATCTGAACTAGTCTTCAAAATCAGATCATCATTTCTTGCCCAAACTATGTATAAATCACCATCTTCCCCAGCAATACTCGGAAATTCAGTCATTGTGTGAGTGTCCAAAACTGACTGTCGTACTATATCACCCTCTGAATCAATGAGAGCATACATTAGCGTATCATATACATCGAACACAAGATGAATACCATCGCTATCAGCATAAGCATCCAAGTGGATTTGGTAGTAATCCCCTGAATGATGTAATCGTAGATCAGTTTCTACCAGATCATTCCACCCAACAGATTTGGAGCCCATGACAATTCCGGTTAACAAGAACAGAACATGTTTCTTGATCATGTTTCCCTCCAAAATATTTTTTTTCATTTGGATTACCCCAGGTAATCACATGTGTTGAGCTAGGCAATTATTGATAACTGCTATAGCCATTGACGTTGTTTTAAAAACAGTGATTAGCATCCCCCCTTGACATGAATCTTCTTACATTGTTGGACAATTATTGTTCTAATATAACTTAATTATTAACATATAGAATGTTTATCGATGCTAGATATCTATTGCATTTTTATAATAATCGAGGACAAATTGTACCGAAGAATGAAAAAAGGGCTGTAAAACAAGGATATGCGAGTTAAAAACTCAAGTAAGAAGGGTTATTCAAATTGATCTTAAAGTCTTTAATATTATTCGGGATTCTAACTAATTATGCTATATCGATGCAGTCTGCTTTTAAACCGAATGTGCAATTATCATACGAGTTATTTCCTGGTGAAGCATCAACTGTAGCGCTATTGGACTGCACATCAACAGTTATTTATCCCTGGGAGGTTGATACTACTTTATATGATGATTATTACAGGGAGATTCAACAAATCGATCTATTTGTGGGTGAAAGACCCTTCGTAATAGGTGATACCGACAATGATGGATTTATCGAATTATATGGAATGTGGCTTGATCCATTTGTGGCATCACCTAATCACGTAGACTCAGTACGTAGTAGAATTTATGAAGTTGGTATAGATTCCATGTTTCACTTGCAGCATTCTTACCCTCGGAGAACCATACTGCCGCTTGGCTTGACTGATATTGACAATGATGGGCTCCAAGAGTACTACTTAGAAGCAGACCGTCTAGAGAATAGTACTGTATACAGACCAATTCAAGCGTATGAATGTTCAACATCAACGAGCTTACCTGTCGTTTTTCAGCATTCATATTTGTTACCAGGATCGCAATGGATGAGGTGTATGACCTGGGATGACCTTGACAACGATAATCAAGCTGACCTACTTTTATTCGACAATGCTGAGACAACTTCAGTCACAGATCGAATGGCCGTTATTCAGGAATATGATACAACTGCAAATGAGTATGTAGTACGGCATACGTTTGAGTATCCAGATTTTGTTAGTATGGGTTTTACAGTAGGGGATCTCGATCAGGATGGGCTCAGAGAATACTATATCAGCGGTAATTCAGGATCTGTTTCTATGGTTGAGTACTCCGGAATGGATAATGTGTATCACAATACTTGGAATGGTTCAGTGGGAACTAACAACGCCTTCGGTTCTGCTATATCTCAAGACCTTGACGGCAACGGCAGGCCAGAGTTGTGGATCTTCGGTCAGGCCTTTTATGATGATCGTGCTGCAATGCTACTCACAGGGTTCGAAGCTACAGCAGACAACACTTTGGAAGCTGTTTCAACCGTCTGGCTGATGGATAACTTTGGAATATGTAGACCACAAATACATTGTACCGATATGGATAATGATGGTGAAATGGAGCTTTTTCTAAACATTAGTTCCAACCTACTAATTCTTGAACATCAGGGGGACCTAACCTTTGATCTTGGGTGGATTCAGCGAAAACCACTGTTCGGACATAATAGTGTCCTGTACTCTGTTACTGCAGTTGACATAGACTTTGATGGGTACCCTGAAATACTTGCGAGTGTGGATTTACTGAATAACCAATATCCTTATCCACGGGATATAGTATTTGTCTATAAACACAATCCGTTGTCTATTATGGAAGAGGATTCTCGACCACTTCAGTTTAAAATGTTCTCTTATCCAAATCCCTTCAACCCAACTACAACAATCAACTACGAGCTGCCAGAACGTGCAATAGTCACAGTAACTGTCTATGATATACAAGGACGAAACGTAAAAACGCTTGTTAATGAATCTCAACCACTAGGACAATACGAGACTCAATGGAACGGAACTGA
>JAERTG010000032.1 GCA_016845065.1 Fidelibacterota bacterium
CGAGTTAGTTTATGAAATTTACTTTCTCACCACAAAAGCTTTCGATTCAACAATTATTAATAGCATTTAGTTTGTATTTTCGAGAGTATTAATTCACCGTGGCAACTACTGATTATTACATCGAAAATTATTGTCTATAAGTGGTTATTTATAATGAAGTTTAATTATGACTATATTAGACTCATAAATGGATCAATTTCTGAGTGAATTTTAAAAACCAAAACTGTTTAAAAATCAGAAATAGATGTGCTCATCTAAATCCTGTCATTCGTTTAGTAACTCATCACAGAGCAACGCTTGTTAATCCCATGGTTATGAAGCGAACTACGTTTTCCTCATATTAGAATCTATTTCGTGAAATCTGAGTGATCATGGATCAATTACAAAAACCTTTCTATCCCTTTTATAATCATTTAGTTTGGATAAAGTTAAAATTTGGACCAGCATGGGGGTAATCATGAAGCGATTAAAATGGATCAAACCTATTCTTTTTAGTGTATTTGTTCTAATCACGAGATATTCACTTGCGTTTACAGAGTCTGATTCCACTGCCAATGTGCAATTTGCACCTGATTCAACAATGAATCTGACACTCGTAGCAGAAGTCTTGGGCAAAGGAATTTTACCCGGTAGTGTTGGCCTTGAGGCGCAGCTGGACAAGATTTTCTCATTGGGCATTGGTTTTGGTCCTATACTTTATACAAATCAGTCTAGGACCCTTTTTGCCGTCCCGTTCTATTTGCATGCCCACACTCCTCATGAAAAGCACCGTCTTTTTGGTGAAATGGGAAACATTACACATCTTGTGATCGGAGAAGAGAATCGGTCTTATGTTACTCGAGATTCAGAATTTTTCGAGTGGCTCTTTGTGGATATTGGTTATGAATATAGAAACAATCGTCTTTTGGTCAGAGCAGCATTATATATCCACATGGGTTATTATCTTGAAACCGGCTTCTTCCCATTTCTTGGAATTGGCATAGGATATCGGCTTTAGTTTTAAACCAATAACACCCTATAGCTCATACGGAATAAACAGGATTTTGTCTTAATAATTCCTACCGAGTTATGTCCTAATTTGGGTAACAATTATAAACAGCTAACGACAAACATTGATATTGGTGACAATGCTTGCCATACTGACGTCCATATGTAGTTAGGCATCCACAAATTTTTATTCCCTGTTTTTGATTATTCTCGCCACAATGTGGTGAAAATTCTTGACTTGCTGGTTTAGCGGGCATGGTTTATCTTTTTTCCAATCGATCGGGGAATGTGGGACTATCAGGTATATACCAGATCATCAATGGGGGTTTACGCAACTATATCTCCCCTCCTAATAATCCCTCCTCAACCCAATTCTAATCGCAGCGAAATCTTTGGGATTTAGCGGTGGAGAGTCAAAATTATGCATACCAACGTACGAGATGAACATCAATATTTTGATTTTCTACCAGGCGCTTTGCTAGAGGTTGATCTGGCAAGTCGTACTGTTTTGTATATGAATCGCATCGCTCTAAATCTTTTTGAGCTAAACCAGAGTGATATTGATTCTGGTTTACCCCTGAGGGAAATATTTGAAAATGATAGTGAGTACGCCCGATCCATCAAGCTAGCCGAAAAATTTGGGCTTGAAAATTATCAGAACCGCACTGCCTACACGCGCTATGAGAAACAAGATCTTTACGATTTCATGATGAAAAAGAAGAATGGAGAAGTTTTTCTGGGTGAATGCCAGGGAGCTTTCGTTTTGGATGATGCTCGGGTTCCAGTTGGGGCTCGTATCTATGTTCGAGACTTATCCAAGCAGCGGGAATTGGAAGCGGCACATGTTGTAAATGAGGCAAAGTACCGCACTCTGCTAGAGTATTCATCTGACATCATTTTTGTCATTGATAGTAGTGGTGTAATCCAGTCTGTCAATCGAGCGGCTACAAAGTATCTAGGTTTGGAGATTGACCAGATCGAAGGTAAGAATTTTTCCCAGTTGTTTCCACCTCAGACAGTTGAAACCTTTAAAGGCTATTTGAATAAGACCTTCATCAGCGGTGAAAGTGCCACCTATGAAACCCCCATGCCCACCACCAACAAGGCAGTATGGGTCAGTACATCAATCAACCCCGTTAAGGATCAATCAGGAAACATCACAGCTGTGCTTGGAGTAAGTCGTGATGTCACTGCGTGGAAACGAGCTGAGGAAAGTCTCGAACAGGCTCTCATCGATGCCAGAAATGCAAACAAAGTGAAGGACCAGTTTATTGCGAATATCACTCACGAAATCCGCACTCCACTCACTAGCATTACAGGATTTACAGGTCGACTGAAGGAAAGTCTGGGAGAAAATCTAAAGCCGGAGGAGGTAGACTACTTCAAGTTTATAAATAGTAGCAGCCAACGTTTACTTCGTACTTTGGATTCAATTATTAACATCTCAGAATTGGAGGCAGGTACACTTCAACTTGATTCAAAAATGCATCGTTTGGGTCAACTCATTCACTTGCTCTGCGAGACATTAACAGCTGACGCCAATGAAAAGGGTCTCAAGCTCGATTGTCAGGTTCTTACAGAAGATGATGAAACTCGATTTGACCAATATTCCATCTATCATGCTATACATAATATTCTTCAAAACGCAATAAAGTACACGGATGAAGGTAGTGTCACCGTATTGCTCAACCGCGTAGATGGGATGCTCCAGTTAACCTTCACTGATACGGGGATAGGTATCTCTGATGAGTATCGCGACCGGATGTTCCAGGTCTTTTCACAGGAAAGTGAAGGTTTGGCGAAAGACTATCAGGGTATTGGTCTAGGACTGGCCCTGACCAAACGTTACCTGGATATGAATAATGTTGAAATCAATGTAGACAGCGAAAAGGGCTCAGGATCAACCTTTACGCTTATTTTTCCTAACCCACCTGACATGAAATAGACGACACAGCTCTGAAACCTTCAGTCGCATCACACGGAATACCCTAAAAGTAGAATCGGCACAGCCAAACAAATTCCAAATTGTCTTGTTTCATGTAAACTGTGGGCAGGTTTTTGCTTAACCCCTGGACTGTGATTAAATCTGGAGGCGAGTTGGCTGGTAAAAACAAATTATCCGATGGAAACAATCTGCAAATTGCAGAGAAGATGCTGCATGATGTAACTCAGGTCTTTGAGCTATTCAATGTACCCTATTGGCTAGAAGGTGGAACCCAGATTGGTATTGTTCGAGAGCAACGTCTACTACCGTGGGACAATGACATGGACATCTCAATGTATGACAATCACAGGAAAAAACTTTGGTTGGTCATTCCCCTCCTTTTAATTAGGGGGTACCGCTTAACTCTCCAAAATCACCAGGTTGATATGGGACCATTCAAAAAAGGCGAGCTCAAAATAATTAAGATCCGTAATTATAATCGACGACTCAAAAAGGGTAAAGTCACTCTGGATGTATTTATCAAGCGCAAGGTTGAAGATCAATGCTTCTGGGTCGTTGGTATCAAGAAGCGGGTTCTAAAATCAACACCAGCCAGGTATACTGATTCACTCACCGAAATTGACTTCAAGAACAAAAATTACTTGATTCCCGAAGACTATGATGGGTATCTCACCTTTAGATATGGTGACTGGAGAGAACCCCAAAAAGAATGGGACTTTCGGGTAGATGATCAGGCGATAGTAGAGAAGGATTACCAGTGAAAGCCATTATCATAGCTGCAGGTACAGGAACGCGTCTGTATCCAATCACCAAGGATATTCCCAAAAGCCTTGTTGACGTAGGACAGGGGTTGACACTCCTGGAGACTCAACTACACAGTCTTAAGGAGTGCGGCATCAAAGATATAGTCATGATTATCGGATACCGGGCAGATCAAATTGAAGCGAAACTGAGCCAATTTACCACTGACTTCAACTTTGAAATTGTATACAACCCCTTCTTCGAATCTTCTAATAATCTGGTCTCGGTCTGGATGGCACGACATTGCTTTTCTGATGAATTTATTACAATCAATGGTGATGATATGTTTAATGCATCAGTTATCAAGGATCTTCTAAATAGCCCACACCATATCACCATTGTTACAGATGAAAAAGACCAATATGATGATGACGATATGAAAATCATCTCAGTCAATGGTCTGGTAAAACGAGTGAGTAAGAAAATTCCACTAAGTGAAGCCAATGGCGAATCCGTTGGAATCATAAAGTTCAGTGGTGAAGGACCTCATATATATAAAGATATGCTCGAGTCCATGGTACGAGACCCGAAGTACATGAATGTTTTTTACTTAAAAGCCATCCAGAATATTATTGATGCTGGACATGATGTCCATTTCAGTCAGTGTGACCCCAGAGACTGGGGAGAGATAGATTTTCATCCAGATCTTGAGATGATTCGGGAATATGTGAGTCAGACAAATTTGGTGGAGAGAATCCTGGACAAATCCTGATTAAACCAGCTTAATCATCTTCTTCAGTCACCTCGAGGATCTTCAACCCGCCAAGTCCACCCGCAATAAATAAATAATCGCCTTTGGCCTTAACATGATTCACCGACTGTAGGTCATCAAACCTAAACTGACCGATCAACTCAAGATCGTCAACATCGCAATCCTTTGAGTTAAATTTATCACGGGTATAGGCCACATACACTCCAGCCTCGCCATTTGACATGTATAAGGTTTTACTGTCAGTTGAGGCTGCGTTTGTAACGGTGACCGATGGGTCCAGATCATCAACTTCAGGCGGTGCGATCTCTTCTATGACAGCACCACCTTCCAGACAAATAATCTGAGTTCCTCCATCACCCAAGGCGAGCACTGCCTTCTTCCGATGTATTTCGACGGTCGACTTGGAGAAATCAATCGTAGCACCTTCAAGAGAATAATCATTTAACATTTCTCCTGAATCGTAATCAAAGGTTACCAGCCTAGCAGGCGTTCCTGCAACAACACCAACATCATCACCATCAGTGGCAACTCCGCGAGCATCCTCAATTGGATAGGAAAAAACAATTTCATCGTCGTTGAGACTGATGACCGTCACATGACCACTATCTGCTCCTGAAGTTACAAATAGATGGTTTGATGACACTTCTACATCGGTGGCTGCCCAGCTGGGGACATCAAATGTTTCAGTCTCATCTGTAAGGGCACCTTTTCTAACACGAACTTTTTCAACAACCGCAGGAGAATTGAATTCATCTCTATTTGTAGCCATTGCCAGATATAATTGATTACTTTTAAAAGTTAGCCCATTGACATCGGAATCAGTAAAAATCATGGATGATTTTAGCTCTGGATCGTCTTCATCCTTAATATCAAAAATGTCTACCGCTCCTAAATACGGTTCTCCAATCATGTTGTAAGACACGTATGCAGTATTCGATTTGATGAATACATCGGTAGCCTGGAGGACTTGTCCATCAACACTTGGTGGTTCAACTTCTGCAATTAATTCCAGGCTGACTGGATCCTCTGCAGATTTTGCTAACCCTCCAGTTTGAAGGCTTGTATCAATTTCAATGACCTGACTCACATACGTCACACGATTTGATAAAGTTGATAGATTATTCTCTATAATGATCCTGTTATCCTCTGGGGGTTCAGTACATGTAGATAAAAGTCCGAGGAGAAGGAATGAAATGACTAATAATTTTACTTGAGTGATTTTTTTCATTTATTTGCCCCTGTTTAAATCTTTCATCCCTGCAAGATGAACTTTAACACTTCGAAACCCAATCAAGATATTTCTACCCATATCTTCATGTAATATATATCACTTAGGTTATCATCGTGTCCTGTTGTTTTGTCCTGCTCCACATTCAATAATTCATAGTAAAGGATATTTGCAATCCCGTATCACCGCGAAAGGCATTGGACCTGGTTTCAAGATTTGAAAAATGCAATCCCACATTTAGATCGTAGAGGGGATTGATTTGAAATTTTAAAATTGTACCAAAGCTGCGACTTCCCAAAAATTCTATCTCCTCTCCACCTAGATTTGCATCTGGAGAAACCCCTGAGCCTGCATATACCTCGATGTGGTTGGATGCATTGTTAAGATATTTACGTACACCCAAAATCCATGATTTTGAGAGACTTGAATTAGCAGGTGAAACATATGATTTCAGGCTAATCCAGTATGATTGCCAATATTTACCCAGGGAGCCAACATAGATGGGAATCTGCTTATCGGGAACCTCTAGGTATCTCAACCCCAATGATGCTTCAAAGTCATTTGCTAGTGCTTGAAATACTTCAAGTCCCAACCGAAAAGATGGAAACAAGTCTGATTTTGAAAACCCAATACCTGTATAGAGATAGGTGCCCTTTCGAAGAAGCGGGTAGGACTCCATTTCAACCTGTGTTGCTGTGTTTTGAAACCGATTGGCATAATTCATTTTGATGATAAATGGACCAAAAGGAAAGATTTCTTTGTGCTCAAACGACATCCAATGCCAGGGATCAAGACTTGGTTCTACTACGATGAATTGCCATTCCGTTTTGGTCTCGGCCAAGCGGTTGTGTGCATAACGTATCGTCGACGCTCGTCGGACATTGGCACCAGACAGTTTAGCCGGGGGATACGGCTCTTTTGTGGTCGTCGTCTTCTGTTTATAGGTCAGTGCCTCCTTATTGTCCGGATCTATTTTCAGGATATCCTCAGCAACATGAAGAGCTTCATCCTTTCGGTCCTGCCTGGAGAGTATTCGAAATTGCTTAATTTTATAAGCGGTATCACCAGGATATTTCTGAATAGAAACACTGAGAAATTCCAAGGCCTTCTCATCCTGTTTGGACCATATATAAACATCTAACAAGGCATTCCGTGCATCTTGGTAATCCTCCATCTCTTCTACCACATGCACCAATTCAGTTTCAGCTTCGGAATATCGACCATCCCAGGCATAGCAACGACCTAACAGAATCCGAAAATCATGATAATAGGGAATCTGTGAGAGAGCATTTTTACACATTTCAATTGCCTGCTCTCGGCTACTGGTATCCATGGCAGCCTGCCTAGCCTCTATAAAGAGCGAGTCTAAATTTTCGCCAGCTTGAACACATGGCACAGACAGAAATAGGAATACAAGAAAAACGAGTTGCTTTTGAATAATCGAAAGTTGGTTTTTCATACGATACCCATTCGAATTTCCCCTAGACAGGGGTTATCATTAGCGATCAATAATTATATAAACAAATTTTTCAGGAAATACAATGAATGCCAGGGACATGTGCCACCTCCACTCGGACACGAATCTCTCATGTATTATTGGATTCGTCCACGAGATATACCCCAATAATACAAAACACCAGTGGAAAAGAGCAAAGGGGCCAGAATCATTAGGACGAATTCCTGGGATAAAAACAGCAATTGCTTGCCTGCTGATAAGAATGCCATGGAAATACCACCAGCACTTATTAATGCACCTCCAATAGAGACTGCGAGGAAGTGTAAATTCATCCACCTCCTTTTTACTACCATAATTGGTGTGGCTATGACGACAACTGCTGCAGTTGTATGAAACAAGGGATATACAATTCGTGCCATAAGGGGTGCGTCCATAAATCGACTTGCAGTGATCAGAACCAATCCGAGAATCATGATCCCCAAAAATATTTTTTCATATTTTGGATAGTAATTTGAAATTAGACCTGTAGCCCATGAAAAGGGGATCAAAGAAGATACAATTGCAACCAACTTGTTGCTGGTCCCTTCTCCCATGATTCCCAGAATACCCCATCCCCAAAATGTTAATAACAAAGCAGCAATACCTAAAACACCAAAAGCGACACCATGAAAATATTCCGAGGGGTGTCTTTGATCCATACTCGTATTGCTTTTCACTAAATGCCTCACGGCTATGGCTGAGACGACTGAGGTGCCCACTAAAAAAACCTGATCAAGAAAAATCATTCCCATCCCTTTCTGCACTCCCGCAACTGGATTGATACCGCCTAATCTAACTGCTTAATTACTATGGAAAACCTGTTGTTTAAGTGATGAGATTTGAAAAATATATTACGAATAAATTTATGTAGTATTAAAATTTTCCTTGTTTCTGCTTGAATCCGACTATAAAATATCATCAATCAAACCTACAAAAGGAGGGTATTATGCAGCGCAATAGCGTAAACAAAGTGCTATTGGTTGGACGTACAGGCAACGATGCTGATGTACGTCACACTACAAAGGGAATGGCCATTGCCACCATCAGTATGGCCACAACAGAGACCCGAAAAGATGGGAAAGGAGAGTTTCAAGATAATACAGAATGGCATCGTGTAGTAGTTTTCGGAAAGATCGCAGAATTCACTGAAAACTACGTAAAGAAGGGTGCTTTGATTTACGTCGAAGGACGACTTCAGACACGGTCATGGGAGGACAAGGAGGAAAAGCGTCACTACATGACAGAAGTAGTTGGCGATAAACTCACCATGCTTGGTGGCTGGAAGAAGGGTGCTGAAAAAAATGCAACCGCTGCAGTCGCAGAAGCAGAGGAGGAAGTCCCCTTCTAGCTAAGACTCACCTCTCGAAGCTATGCCGGCCGGCACTTCTTCAAAAGGAGCTGCTTCATATTCAGGGTTTGTTATCGCCCCAATGATAACTTTAAAAAAGCAAATCAACCGAAGCTTATAATTAATTCAAAATGCCTTTTGAGAGGATTTATCGTCTCAAGACAGATCCGAGGTAGATCGTTGGTAGACGGCTACTCATATAGATCATTAAGATCTGCGTTGGCTATTTCTACAAATAGATCAGCCATCCTTCGCGTGACATCCTTAAAGTAAGCCTCACCTTTTCTAACCGTCGCTTGCCTGGGGTCTCCTATGCCTGTATCGTCGGTCACATCTGCCCACTTCCGCTCAGTCCATGCCCAGCCTTGCTTGATGCTGTTGATTTTAATTTTGTGCTCTGTTCCGGCACCTGCCTCAGATAGTGGACGTACTAGATCTGGTCTCATATGCAGCATGAGGGATGTCTCCATCTCATCAGCATGATCTCCCGCATTCGTAAAATATTGTGATTTATCAAGAGTGGAATACCAATTGGTAAATGCAAGAAACATATCCGGGTACTGCAAACCCAATTCACGTAAAATGGGTTTAAAATCATTACCCCCATGAGAATTGAAGACCAGGAATTTACGAATACCTTGTCTATCCAGGGTATCCAGGACGTCGGCTACAATTGCCATCATAGTGCTGGGATTTAGATTTATATCTAAATAAATCTCGGTTTGTCCAGTATTTACTCCGAAGGGAATCGTTGGTAGTACCATCACCCTGGCTCCTTCTTCATGGGCCAGACGTGCAGCCTCGGCTGCGAGATGATCCGATTCTATGATATCAGTGGCATATGGAAGATGAAAATTATGGGCCTCTGTGGCACCCCAGGGTAGGACTACCAGATCTACCTCTTGTTCCTTGACCTGCTTCCAGGTGCTTTCTCCTAAAATGTATGGTCGCATAGAATACCTCATTCCTGAACTGTTGAATATTTATTTCCTGTATGAACCACTATGTACAACACGAAACCACCAGCTAGATATGCCAAAACATCATAAGGATCCCTTATGGATGATTTATCTATCAAGGGGACCAGACCCTCAAATAACAGGCTGAAAATGAACACACCTCCTAGAATATGTGGAATCCTGAGATGAAAATCATCAACGAGTAAGCCAAGTCGCTTAGCCAGATAAAAAGAGAGTGGGAGATAGACTGGCAGGGCAACAATATCCCCAAAATATTTCCTGAAAAATCCAATCTCTGGGAACAAAGGTATAAGAAGGATTCGATTGATAGCAAACATACTCGCTGAGACCCCAGCTAGAATCATCGCGCGATTGAGAACTGCATGTGTTTCGGTATTATTCTTCAATCCCTTCTCCAAGATCATCACTGTAGGTATCCCGTATATGAGATTCCAACCACTTATTGTACTTCTTCAAATCCCGATCTCGAATACCCTTCTTGCGCCATTTGTTTTGAAGGGATTTAGTCTTTTTAATAATTTTTGCTTCTGCAGGTAGCACAATATCCAGCAGACCCGTCCCGGCCTGATTGGTTATTTGAGAATGAAGTAAATAGTCCTGTCCATTACCCCGCTTAACAGGAAAGCAACTCTGCTTTAATGCCATGGCAGCAGCATTGATTGGGGCTGGGGCCCCATCCCTGGAAACTACTATGCTAGGAAGTAGAGCTGGTGATTTTACCCACACCGGTGTTACCAGGGTTACTGGTTGCCAGCCTAATACTGTCCATAATGTTGTGAGCTGTGGGTCCTCAGCGGGAAGAACACCCTGTATCAACAGGGTTGAAGCACTTGCAGTTCGGACGACATAATCTTGAAACAGTACGTATTGCTCATCATTTCTATCGATGGGTAGCTGACCCGCTCTCAAATCCTTTTTTAACATCCCATGCTTCAGGTTTCGTGTGGCTGCCTCCAGTATGAAATCTACAGAAATATGTTCCTGTTCCTGAAACAGGTCACTGGTTACTCCATGGCGAATGAATCCATAACCTTTGTCTCTGGTACCGGACATAGAAAAATTAGTCCGTATGAGATACCCCTCAGGGGCTACCTCGGAATCTGTCACATCATATTTGGTATAATCATAGTAACCTTTTTCATAATAGGCTGCATTTCCCTTGGCATCAATAACACCAAAATTAGCTGCCAGACCCCAAGTCCCCACTGACTTATCCATGAAATTCTCAAACTCATCCATATCAGCACAAACCTCAAGCACTGCGCGCATGAACAGCCCTTCCTGGTCATCTGGAACATCACAAACTTGACCCTGGTTCAGATTGTAGGAAGCTGTATTCATTATGGCAAATCCAACCTCATTCGAACCCATCCAGATTTGCTGGGATAAAGTGTCCACCCTATTGGCGACGCCGACAAAATCGTAAGTACTTCCTTCAACATAAACCAGCTTGTTCTCGACATCTCCAGTATCTCGATGTTTCCAGAGTAAGGGTCTACCGTCATCTGTGGCCTTACCGCTCACTACAGCAGATGTACAAGAGAACCCCGGTATAACAAAACTCAATAGAATTACGCCTGATATAAAATAGTTACGCATGATTTATCCTTCCTGTGGTTCCAGAAATTTTGACTGTTTGTGCCTAAAATAACAATACACAGGCAGACCGGTAAGAATCAGAAAAGGGGCTGCTAAAATCCCGTCCAGTGTAAACACAGTAAAGGTGCCAAATAGTAGTACCTGAAAAATCACTGCCAATACAGCCATTAGCTGCCATGCAGGAACTGTCTGTTGCCTGCTAAATGAGGGAAAGTTGGATACAGACACTTGACCTATCACAGTTCCTATGATGATTGCCAGACTATACTTTTGATTAAGTTCTCGTTTAACACCACTCATACTTCAGATTTCATTTCTCGATTGTATCAGGACTGATTTAACTCGGTCGGGTTTAAAGGTTGAGCAGAACGATCAAACTCAATGCAATTATATTTAGACTATACCACAAAACAATATTCCTGTTTTTCTTAGACATCACTCACCTTTTCAACTTCAATTTCTTAGGAGTAGAGTTTAAGCTTTCTAAAGGTGGATAAAACTGCTTTTCATTTACTCCGAGGCACTGGACAATACGCAAATATGCTTTGACCTAAAGTGTATCTCGATCATATTTGCCCCCATGAAATCATATTCAAATGTTGCATCATTTCTGCTTATTCTCAACTTAAGCTTGTTTTCCTTCTCAACTCTACAAGGGGAAATTCTACACCTGAAGACACCTTCAATTGCATTATCTGACAGTAATCGGGTGATCGTTGCCACTCCTACTCAGTTCGATCCTCAGAAAAAAGGTGGATATCCTTTTATTGTCATGCTCCATGGATGGAGTGGCGATGAAACCCAATGGAAAGATGATTCAGATTTGCAGATGTTGTGCGATACCTATAATGTACTATTGGTGCTACCAGATGGTGGATATGACGGCTGGTGGGTCGATTCTGAGGTCAGTCCTGGGCGAAACTATGATACCCACATTCACCAGGAGATTAAAATCTGGATGGTGGAAAATTTTAATGGCTCCATGAATCCTATGAACCACGGTGCAATGGGTCTCAGCATGGGTGGTTTCGGTGCCATATCACAGGCCTTAAGATATCCAGCTGATTATGCTGCTGCTGCCAGTTTGAGTGGAGTCATGGATGTTACACGTCATACTGAAAACTGGCACTTAACCGGTGCACTGGGATTGTATGTTGATGATCCTAATCGTTGGAAGAGAAACAACCCCCTCCACATGGCCATGAAAAAAGCACCTGTTATAAGCCCTAAACTGCTGTTGATATGTGGACGAGATGATTTCACCTTCCTGGAAAATCAAGAGATGGCCAAAATGTTGGGTGACAAAGGATATAAGATTGTCTTTAGGGAAGAATCAGGGACACATTCCCATGCTTTTTGGAAAACTCATGCAGAGTCGGCCATTAAGTTTATCGTGTCGCACTTCAACAAATAGATGGAACTAACAACTAGCGTAGCTTGACAATCTTCTGAATATGTCGCTCTTGTTGGGCAGTCATATAGAGAAAGTAAACCCCCGAGCTTAAATTTTCACCCCTGAGGTGAAAATCATAATCTCCACTAGTTAGCGTGCGATCTTTAATAAATTCATGAACTTTACGTCCACGGATATCAAATAATCCCAGTGAAATGATGCCTTCCTCATGGATAACAATCTTGATCCTTGCATCTGGATTAAATGGATTTGGAGACACTGTGATGAGATCGAGCTGTTCAGGGATTTCAAAAGAGTGTGGTTCGATGTCAACTGGTGAGATGTGTAACAATTCCTCAATAATTGCTATCATTGTACCGGGCTCGTATTCAGTCTTCGCCATGTGAACAATACCATTTTCATCCAGGATAAAATCGCGGGGGTAGGGTGAAGCAGACCCAGGAATATTATATTGCCCATACACTCCCTGATTATCATGTAACACAGGGAAGGTAATCCCCTGATCTGCAACAAAGGCTGCTATCTCTGGAATTGGTTCATTGGTGATTCCAACAACCTGTAAACCTGTATCCTGATATTCCTGCCAAATTGAAACCTCTATATCCGAAAACTCCGGAGCGCAGACAGGTCACCAGGTGGTAAAGAAAGCGAGCACCACAGGTTGACCTAAAAGTTCATTCGTACTAATGGAACCCAAATCATTCACCACATCTAATTCAAATTCCGGGGCCATATCCCCTACCATAGGACCAGAAGGGTAGTTCCCGGTGATTTTCACCTCAACCTCCTGCTCATCAGGATCATTGGTAATTATAGTAAGGTCCTCTGTCCAATAACCTCCACCAGGTTGATAATGAATTGGAAATGTTAGCGAACTGTCTGGCAATAAAATGCCGGGAGCTAAGCCAACTTCAAAATCAGAATCATCAATTTGTGCGTCATAGATTTCCAGGGGAAGTTGACCATTATTAACAATGGTTACCGGCAGCGTATACGACTCGATCTGCTCCACTCTGGGAAATTCTACCTTCCTTGTATTTAGATCTATATCGGCTTCCTGTATCTCCTCATACTGAAAGACCACCAATTCTTCCCACTCTGCAGAGAAAATGATATCATCCAGCATTGCGAGCGCCATCACGCGGCCTCCTGTGTCTTTATAGCCGACCAACATCATACCTTGAATATCAAAACTCAATACCTCCACATCATCCCAGTCAGAAACTGCAATTCGATTCGAATTGGCTGAAACCCTGGAAGCATATCCGCTGGTATTATAATTATCAACTAATGTGGGATTTTGCGGATCGCTAACATCTATCATATCAACACCTGCAGCACCTACAGCAACAAACAGATAGTCGTCTACTATAGAGACATCCTTTGCAGTTCCACTTGTGGGGAGGCCACCTATTAGTACAGGGTTAGAAGGATTGCGAACTGAGGCAATTTTGATACCGGCGCTGCCATCAGCAATATAGAGGAGAGTATCTGCTATCATACTAGCCCAGGCATTGTGGGTTAAAAAATTGCTCACCACATGGATATATGGAGATTGCGAGATATCCACGAGCTCCACGCCCCGGCGGTGTTTTGATAGAAAGAGGGTGACCCCATCTGTCTCAGCATGTTCATATCGTTGATCAATCTCATCGTCTCCTGTATAAACTGTAGCCAGTAGGGGATCTGCAGGATTTGAGATATTTATGACATGCACTCCACATTCACGACCTGCACCATAGGCAAAATCGCCACTAACTGTCCAGGCATAAATTCGGCCCCAATCACAACCTCCAGCACGGTAAGACGATACAACATCCGGATTGCTTGGATCTGAAATATCTACAATATTCAAACCCCCTAAACCGGCTGGAATGAATGCCAATTCATCCTCTATATAGACATCTAGCAATTCGAAATTATCCAGGCGAGACTGAGATAGGATACTCAAGTTCTTGGCATTTAGATGATATTGGGGAATAATCATCAACCCAATTAGCAGTAGCTGGTAAATTTGATTCCTCATGAAACTAAGTTAATGGATTATAGCTTTGTCACTGTCAGCACAGCGACAACTCTGGCAATGCTCAATCAATTTACGCTGTTTACTTGTTTAGGATTGATATTTAGGTTGGGAGCTGAAAATCAAAATTCGGCTGCGGATGGATATTTACCAGTCCTCCACTATCTATTCTGGAGTACCGCCGATGCGTATCAACATTCCGCAGCCGTCTAAATCAAATAATCCAGGTATAAATTACAGACGGGTAACCCCAATATTGTCATCCCAATGACAGATGAGGTCATTTGCTTCGTTAAAGGGTTTTTTAAGGGGATGATTGGTTAGAAGTCAGGGATAATTCGAGCGAGCAGTATCATATCTTGAGATTTCCATAGCACCAATTTCATCGCTTATGATTTGACTCAGAACTGGATCCTTCAATATTTGATCTATCTCTAAAACAGATCCATTCAGTATACACTTGTTCAATATGAACCTAATTCCATGGCTATAGTCTGTATACCAGTTTATGTGCCCCGTGTAGAGCGGTTGAATGGGTTCACCATTTTGATAGTGCCAACCATAGATGATCACCTTATCAGGCTTGGTAGCAACCTGATTTGACAATATCACATCCTTCTTGTGACCACTGATTAAACTTCCCAACGGGTAATCACTGGCAAAGTTATCTCTACTAAGTTCTAGCATCGAGTTATGCTCTTGAAATACCTTTACTGTAACCATTTCCGGGCTTGGAGGAATAGGTTGGGGTGGCAGCTTGACCTCAGAGGCTTTCCAGATGAGATCAACCATTTTCCGTGTCGGCAAGATACCACCCATATGATCTACGGCTTTTTGGGCTAGCATCGGTGTCATAGGCACCAGAAAATGATCAGAATCTGAACCTATGGAGAGGTAATCTGGCATGACAAAGAAGGTCAGACTGTATTCTATATTCTCAACAGTTAAACTGGTTTCAATTTCAACCAATTCTCTGAGAAAATCAGGAATATTACCATTTATAACTTCACCCAGGATGGCTTCCTCCCTTTGAAACAACTCCATGGATTCGATGGATCGTGCGAAGACCGTCCCGGAAAGTGCATCTTGCTTACGTTGGGTAATTTTGGGTTTAAAGTTTTTTTGACCTGAATGAATCAAATTATCAGCTCCATAAACAGTTGAGATGATCAACAACAGCAACAAAGTGAACACCTTTGAATTCATTAATTGGTTTCCCGTCATTATCATAGAATTACATCCAAAACAATTTTTAACAACCGGTTCAACTGTGCATTTGAATATAAGGTTATGAAACCAAAACAAGTGTCTTTTCCCTTCCCCATCAATGCATTCGCCTTATTTTGTTTGAATGCAGATACCATTTCCACCTGAACCCACCATGAATCGCTGGGGCAATTCCCAAGGAGAAGTGCTCTTCTTTCTGCATGCAAATAGCTATTCATCAAGAATGTATGAACATTTTTTTGAACCGTTAAAAAGTGATTTTGATATCTGGGCGCCTGATCTACCTGGTCATGGAGACTCCAGGTGGAATGGTCGAGTTGAAGCCTGGATAAATTTAGCGAACTATTATAGCGCTTATTTAGATAAAAATCCTCCTGGAAAACCAATGGTCGCCATGGGACATTCAATTGGTGGTATCGTCATCATGTTGATGGCAATTCGAAGACCACAGTGGTTTCATAAAATCATCCTACTGGATCCCGTTATGCTTCCTAAACGGATATTGGCTGCCATGCGGGTTTTGAGACTACTCTCACTAACCCACCTCATTCCTCTGACACGTGCAGCTGCTCGACGGAGAAATATTTTTGAATCTAGGTCTAAAGCATTGGAGCACTTTTCAAGAAAGGTTATTTTTTCTAGATGGGAGCCACGATTCCTGCAGGCCTATGTAGATACCTGTCTCCGAGATAATGGTCAGAATTCTTTGCAGCTATCCTGCGCCCCTCAATTGGAATCCAGTATTTATCAATCAATTCCCTTAAACGTTTGGTCTCTTCCAAAAAAGTTACCTGTTCCAGCACTTTTCATCATTGGTGAAAAATCGGATACAGTGAATCAGCGTGGTTTTAACCGGCTCAAACGCTCCAAGGGGAATCATATTGTGAAAAGCCTTGTTGCAGGGCATCTTTTCCCCTTTGAAAAACCTGCAGAGAGTATGGCTATTATTAAGGATTATCTGGCCACATGAGACTTGAAATTCACGGCACCAGCATCAATGATCGAATCGTCGACCAAGCCGTGGATATTCTCAAAAGTGGTGGACTCATCATCTATCCCACGGATACAGTTTATGGACTGGGATGTGATATTACCCAAAAAGCAGCAATCGAACGCATCTACCGGGTCAAAGGCATGGAAAAACAGAAACCCCTAAGTTTTGTGTGCTCTGACATAAAAGACATTTCCAAATATGCAAAAATTTCTACTGTGAATTATCGGGATCTTCGAAGGCATCTGCCTGGGCCCTATACATTCATCCTGCCAGGAACCCGGGAAGTCCCTAAGATGCTGCTTTCAAAACAAAAAACAGTGGGGGTTAGAATTCCTGACCATCCTCTCACTCTGGCCATTGTTGAGGCATTGGGGAATCCCATCATTTCAACCAGTGTCAATATCAGTGCAAAGAGTTTTGCCAGTGATCCTCAGGAATTTTCAGAGTATTATGAGGGCCAGGTTGATCTCATCCTGGACTCAGGTCCTACCTGGGCAGAGTTATCATCAGTGATTGATATGACTGATGATGATCAGCCCATAGTAATCAGGGAGGGTCAGGGCGATGTCAGTTGGTGTCTGGCATAATCATTTTATAAGGAAGCTATCATGGCACAAGTAACCCTAAAAAATTTAGATAAATCTTATGGTGAAACTCAAATACTTCATGGTATCGACCTGGAAATCCAGGATGGTGAGTTTGCCGTTCTGGTTGGTCCTTCCGGCTGCGGAAAATCTACAACTTTAAGAATCGTCGCAGGTTTGGAAGAAGCGAGTGGAGGCGACGTATATATTGGTGATACCCGCGTTAATGATGTAGAGCCGAAGAACCGTGACATTGCCATGGTATTTCAAAATTATGCCCTCTACCCCCATATGAATGTTTATGAAAACATGGCGTTTGGTTTACGTCTTCGGAAGTATTCTGACCAGGAGATTAAAGAACGAGTTGAAGAGGCTGCAGAGATTCTAAGCGTAGAAGAATATCTTTATCGTCGTCCTAAAGAATTATCAGGTGGTCAGCGACAGCGTGTAGCTGTGGGGAGAGCCATCGTCAGAAAACCTTCTGTTTTTCTCTTTGATGAGCCCTTATCGAACCTGGATGCCAAACTCAGAGTTCAAATGAGAACAGAGATCAAAAAACTCCACGCTCGGTTGAAAACGACAATGATCTATGTTACTCACGACCAGGTCGAGGCCATGACCATGGGGGATCGTATTGTCGTGATGAAGGATGGATATATCATGCAGGCTGATGAACCTCTGAAAATATATAAGCGTCCACAAAACCACTTTGTAGGGAGTTTTATTGGTTCACCAGCAATGAATTTTTTCGAAGTGGAAATAAAAGCTGGTAAACTAGTAAATGAAAAATTTTCACTGCCCATCGTTGATGAACATCCATATACCTTAAAAGCATTTGATGGACGCAAGGTTAGACTGGGAATTCGTCCCGAACACTTTCAACTGAAGGACTCCTCTTCAGGCATAAATGCCAGCCTTGAAGTCAGCGAGCTCATGGGAAATGAATCCTATTTATACTGTTCCACTGGATTAGATACTTTTATAGCCCGAGTTGCCGACAACGCACCTCGCAAGATTGGCACTGCACTTAGTCTTTTTGCTGAACCTGAGACTTACCAATTCTTTGATCTGGAGACCGGGGAAAGAATCGATTAGATCAATGCACTTCCGTGATAGCCTGATTTATTAATCGTTGTAAAGGTGAGAGTAGTATGAGTCCTATTCAGGCCCTCGAATCATTTGATACATGGCATCCCATGGTGGGAGAACAATTGGTTTCGTCTCCAGCGCTAAGGTTGTCTTTTTATCCAGATACTTTTTAGGAAGAATCACACCATACAGATATTGATCAAACCAGGCATCATCCATGAGCCAGTAACCCTTATTTCCACGCTCGGTACCCCATGAATTCTCCACCCGCCACTGCCTTGCCTGCTTGTCTACCAGGTCAACACCAACGAAAACCATAGCATGTGTCGGGATGGATTCGCCATACAGAATTTGCTCACTTTTTGTCAAGTTAAAGTCAACGCCTAAAAGAGCTTCATAGTCATAGATACCCCGAACCATGAGTCCATCAGATCCCAGGTGTTCTTGTCCAACATCGCATGCAAACCATATGGGTTCGTCGGCAAGAACTGCTTTCAGTGTCTGTGCTTTGATTGCATCGCCTGGTATATTTAATACTGCCATATCAGGTTTTTCAACCATATCTCTATCGAGGGTAATGCTATAGTTTTGATAATAGTCCTTGGTAGGATTCTGAAGCAGGTATACATAATCAGCCAGATCGTGATTTACCACATCATCTCGAAATTGATGCGGTGTGTAAGTTTTGGACTTGCTTAATTTTTTATCTTCATCCTCATATTGCCAGATGAACGACTGGGGAGGCTCGCCAAGAGCTAGAGCCAGGATTCTATATATGTCTCCCATGGCTTGATGATGAATTTCCGCTCGAACCTTGGAATCCGCTGCCATTCGAATTTCGGATGCTGCTTTACGCAATCTTTTTTTCAAAAGCTTATTCATATCACCTGTTTTTGAGCTGGCATAGGTTTCAGGCATAGCAATCATGGGCACCAGACCATATTTGGCTACCAGATCCACAACCATATTCCATTGTCCACCATCACCTATAGGTGAGTCCAATAGGAATTCTAGTTCACGATCATGAATATCACGCTCACGCATGAGTATCATCTGGTTCAGAAAGAGATTTGATTTCTCCAATTTGTCATAAAAAAAGAGGAAGTTTTGAGAGAATTCAAATTCCTCAAGATCATATTTCTCGATAACAATGGGACGTAAAATATTGAGCCCCGCAAAGAGCCAGCATCTCCCACTGCTTTTCTGATTGCTGATACCTTTAACATCAATTTTATCGGAGAATAGGTGTTGTTGTCTTGTCCGGGTAGCGCGGTCGACGGACAGAGCTTTAATACTATTGTTCGCCAGCGCATTCTGTCTAGCCACATTGCTCTTGTCTGCATTGAATATTCTTGCATAAGTAGAGATGGTGGCTTTATCAAGTACCTTTAAATCCTGACCAAAGCCCATGGAAACTATAGCGCATAATACGATTCGAATGAAAAATTTCATGATGTATCCCCTCCTGTATGAATGCGCCTAAGCTATATGCAATTGTTGTAGTAAAAAACTGCTTTTCGTTGTAGGAATTATATAGCCCTGATTGCTTGGTTTTGGTTTCATGGAGTTAGTAGCCAGTGATTGGAGGGATTTATTGTGTTGTCTTAAGGGCAAGCTTCTAAAGCTTAGATATCCAATGTAATAACAGCTGGATTGGCTAGACCAAAATAGTTAAGCCTTAATTCATAGAAAGTGTCAGGATTCGTTCTGTAACCGTTGAAACAGGTAGGCAGGCAGAAACAACTGCAACATCAGCCCCCATGTAATTCACGGTGGAAATGGTTCGTTCATCATTGTCAAGTGTTGCTATATAAGTGACTTCTAATTGATTCCCTGTCAAGGAGTAGGATCCGTCGATATCTAGAGGATCTAGAACAAGGTCGAGAGTAAATACTCCACTGCTCGTATCAGCGGACCACACCCCATCATAATCCAATCCAGAAGTGACAACGACACTGGGTACACATCCAGTCCCCCAATTAATTGGTAAACTACCAGCCAGGTTGGCACTTAAATCAGAATTTAGTGTGACGATGCCACCGATAGGTTCTGTATCAGCATCCGTATACAATTCCGACTCAACCAGGATTTGTGTTCCAACTGGAATCATAACCGAGTTTACACCATTTTGTGGTGCAATGAAAAAGAGAGTTGTGTCACTTAATGTGGTCGCCTCGACATTAATAGTCATTTCAGTTAAAGAATAAACACCTGTGAGGGGGTGGTCGATGACAGGTGAGGTTTCATCATCCTCACAGCCAATCAATAATCCTCCGACGATTAGAATGATCACCCCAGCTCTAATGATATTTGTCATGATACTCACTCCTTGAGAGCAAAAAGGCCGCAGGAGCGGCCTTTTTTACAATACATTTACGATTTACTTAAAAACTCTTCTGAAGACCAATTGCAAATACTGTTGCGGTTTTCATGTAAGTTTCATCACCAGTCAAAGTTGGTGTCACTACGCCAGTCGTTGCGTCAACATCAGCTGCATAAATCACACCTGACTTTGAACCTTCTTCATAAGAAGTGCTAGAGAAACCAAGTGTGATCGCCATCTGTGAATTCAGGCTGTATTTGGCACCTACACCAAAAGTGTTTGAATTCAAGCTATAACTGAGATCAGTTTGATATTCCTCGAGGGCACCACTGGTTGCCATTAAATAGCCACCACTAAGTAAAAGTGATTCTGAAAGTGCGAATTCTAAACCGAAAGCAATTTCATTACCATCTTCTACATGATCTTCCGCACCATCCCAGTTCACACCAGTATTCATATACATGTTGTAATCGAATGCGATGTTTAGAGAGGGCATAACAAGGTAGGATAGTCCAACACCTATCATGGCGGGCATATCGGCGTTCGTAGTTTCACCATCCACATAGAGTACTGCATCTTCATCATCATTTGAATTAGTTAACTCTAATGCAGCCATTCCTTCGTAGCGGAAACCAATATTCAGTTTATCCATCAGACTGATATTTAATCCAACTATTGGTGCAAAGGCTGTTCCAGATTGAGTTGCATCTACTACCAGATCAGCAGTTTTTGCATCAAGTTCCGCACCTGAGCCTATATAGACATCTGCTGTGGCTGTGGCTGTGGCTGCAGCAGTGTTATAAGCACCCTGGGCAATAGTTGGAGTCCAGGTTGCTTCATCAAAGCCAGGAACGCCGAGAGCTGTAAGACCAGCTCCGAGGGCATCCACATCGGCTTGTGCCATTTGTCCACCAAGAACCAGATTTGCAAAAGATACATCACCTGCACCACCATCGATGAGAGGCTGTAAAGATGCAGCTCCACCAGAGGCTGAAGTAGCAGCACCAGTATAGAGTGCGGCAACACCACGCATAACATCACCAGGAGCAAAATCACCATCAGCGGTTTCAACCTTGATGTCCTTTAAATGTCCCTTGTAGCTATTTCCTGCTGAGAAAAAACGGGCACCTACAGAGACGGAGAGCATATCATTGATAGCATAGGCAACAGAAGCCTGTCCACCTAAATATGTGGATGAACCATTAAAGTCAATATCAAAATTATAGCCGGTAACTCCAGCAGCTGCCATGGCTGGTACCAAAGCTGACACAGGAGCTTCAAAGGAGGGCAGTCCATCAGCAAATTCAGCACTACCACCGCCACCAATAGGTACAAATCCAGCGGAGAAAACTAATTTGTCCATCTTGTATGCAAAATAAAAGTTAGGGAATACAGGGGCAAAAGTCGTTCCTTCATACTCTCTATTCATGGTTTCCAAACCGAGACCAGGAATTGTGGCTATTCCAGTAACTGTTCTGCCCTGTGTAATAGTTTGGCTACTCAGATACAGATGCATCCCATTGTCCAGTTTGGTCAATCCAGCTGGGTTAAAGAATACAGCATCCAGATCTGTAGACGCTCCACGAGCCATCATGCGTACAAATTCGGCACTCTGGTTTGTGTTTTCTACCATACCACCACCAAATGCGACGCTGATCATCAGCAGGAGCGGTAATACGCGCAAGAACTTACTCATCATTTTCTCTCCTTGTTTATTGTCTTAATACAGACTCGACTTGAATATCCGTATCTGTTTAAAGTGATCTCGTAAAATACAAGTGCTTTGCAACGAAGCAAATCAAAATGTGCTTATGTAAAATGCCTCAGTTTGTAAATTAAAATTGAACATACCAGTCGGTCTGTTCGTTAATTAGTTTTTCACGGATCAGAATTCCTCGTGGAAGCGTATTCTCAGGCACAACTATATAATTTTGAATCTCGTTTAGCATCTCTTCATTGGCCAGCAATTGGGCCGGCTCGACTAACAATCCGATAACCAGGATCAGATATCCACCAGGTTCTAATTGAATAAAATAATTTGCACTTGTAACACCTGGATTAATAGGATCACTATAGGTAATAAAATGATCGATTACAGGATAGCCTGCTTCGTCAAGACTATCTAATTCCAGATCAACATCAAACACGAGAACCGCCGCCGCAGCTATTGAATCTGGCCAGACTGGATCAAAATTTACTGTACCCTCAACACCAGCAACTGCCTCCAAACTATCAGGAGACTCACATGCAGTCATGATTATGAGTGTCAGACTGATAATTATGAAGGGGAAACGCATCAGAACCGCCTCTCTATAGAAAAGGATGCCATGCGCTCTTCCTCAATATTTCGTTCGAGCTGGGTGTAATAGTATTGGAAAATGTTTTCCACTCTGAAGAGGAACTGCCAGTCCTGGTAGGAACTACCAATTCCAGCGTTCAAGATGTGAACCGGAACCCTGGCATCCGCACCTGTGAGGTCGTTTTCCTGAAACAATTCCACACTCTCCATGCGACTCAAGTAACGATATTCAACCGATGCATCCATTCCCCAATAGTGAATTCCCAAAGAGCTTATCCAGTGATATCGATGACGATAAGATAGCGTATCCAGAATTTCACCTGCTGAGTTTGTTTCCATAGGGTCCAGGATTGTGAATGCCGACTTATAGTCTAATAGATTGTTGAATGCACTTAAACCCAAACCCATTTCCAGACCCATAATTCGGGCATCCGCTATGTTAGTAAAGTGAATGACAGCATCTGAATTAGGGACGGGCTCTATGAAGTTTTCGAATTTGTTGTGAAAAATAGCTGCATCCACTTTCACAAGATCAAGAACCCCTATCTGTCCTGCCAGAAGCGTGAATCCAAATTCACGATTTATACTTGTCTCAGAAATCAAATCCGGATTGGGCTCCACAGTGAATATACTCCTCCGGGCTGAGGTGAACATCTCAGCAACTGTGGGTACTCTGAAGCCCTTTCCTGTTGATATTCGCAATCCCAGCCAAGGCGAGGGTTTCCAATTGATAGCGAGTTGCGGAGTAAAGACTTCATCCTGACTCTTGCCATCCACTTGATAGGTCTCCCAACGACTGCTAGCAGACAGGGTGAATTGACTCAATTTCTTTTCCAATAGCATGAATGTAGCAAAAGAGCTACTGTTGTGATCACCGAATATTTGGGCATTCACATGGTTCTGTTGAAAAGTCAAACCAAAAATACTGGTGAGGCTATTTGTCCAGCTTTTGCTAGCCTGTACCTCTTCATAGAAGCGATTCTCGTTAGAGTAATCAGGATCTACACCAAAACTGGTCCACTCATTCCAATAAGCGCTGGTTTTGGTTTTTATGGCCAGATCAGGTGAATAGACATAATTATAGTGTCCATTCAGGACAACCTTCTTCCCTTGTGTCCCATCATTGGACGAACCTTCTGGGGCTTCAAAAGGACTTGCGGAACTCTTCCAGATTGAGGTTAATCCAGCCTTGTCATCAAGAAAGTTCACAAAAATGGCCGCGGAGTGAGCGCTACCAAAATTCAATTTAAGTTTTGCAGAAACATTGACCGCCTCTTCCCAATTCAATTCCATAAATCCATCATCGCTGCGTTTTTGAACCCTGATCCAGGCTGCATGATCCCCAATGCTCCGGGAATGGGAAATCTCTGTATTGTACAACAACCCTCGCGATTCACGCCAGCGCCACTCATCAATACGGGGATGGCTATAAACACCAATTTTAGTCGAAATTCTAGTCTCCGGTTTCGGGGGAGCATTTCGTGTTATGATGTTGACGACCCCACCCATGGCACTTGATCCATACAGTGCTGATCCACCTGATTTGACAATCTCAACACGATCAACCTCTGATGTGGGGATAGTAGCCCAGGTCACGTTACCTGCTGCACTCCCTAGCATGGGTATTCCATCCAGTAAAAGCAGGGAGCGGGTACCCGCATCCATGGTATAACCAGATGTGCCTCTGATATTCAGTTGACCTTTAATTGTCGATACTCCCGATTCATAAGATAGGATATCAACCATATTGACGACAGCCTTAGCCTGTACCTCTCGGGGACCAATGGCAGAGACTGAAAACGGAGACTCAAGAATATCCTGGGCTTTTCGGCTGGATGTTACTACCACCTGTGGCGAGGCAAGTACATTAAATTTTAAATGGACTGGTAGTTGAATGGGGACTCCAATCACAACATTAATATTATTCTCATTATAAGGTGCATAACCCATCATGGAGAATGAAAGCGTGTACTTTCCTGGAATCAATCTGTCTAGTTGGTAATAACCATCAACATCACTGCTGGTTCCATAGGAGCTACCTTGTATATGGATATTAACACCAGGTAAACCTTCACCCGTTTTTGAATCAGTCACCCTACCCTGAATGCTTCCTGTGGATTGACCAAATGCAAATGGTACAAACAGGCTCATCAGTAATATTAGAGATAGCGTTAACCAGAAAGGCTTTACTTTTTGAAAAATTTGTGAATTCATGAAGTTGACGAATATAGAGTAGGTGTCAAAGTCAGACAACTTGAAAAGCTGAATTATCGAACTGAGTGTCGCTTATTCAAATATGCCAGCAAGGCCACATCCAGGGATTGATCAGTGGTTAGAGGGACATAATCCACGTGCTGTTCACGACTTCGCGCACCTAATTTGGTTCTAAAATCAGCCACCGCTGTCTGATAGTCTTTTTGAATGTGCCAGGGTTCCGTCGCCATGACCTCCCCTGATTCCATATCCTTAAATTTAGCCTGGGCATCAAAGGCAAAATCCACTTCACGGGGGTCCAAAATGTGGAAAACCAGAACCTCATGCCTATCATGTCTAAAATGTTTGAGTCCATTCAGAATATTTTCAAGATCGTCCAACATATCTGAAATAATGATCACAAGACCACGTCTGTTAATTCGATCAGCAAGGTGATGGAGACTATGCCCAATGGCTGTCTCCTCCCCTGGTGTAACATGTTCTAGGTGACTGAGAATATTATTCAACATTGAGGGACGGGATGAGGGTCGGATATGAGTACGAATCTCAGTATCGAACAACGTTAACCCCACTGCATCCTGTTGCCTCAGCAAAAGATAGGCAAGGGCTGCTGAGAGATAGCTGCCATATTGTAATTTACTTATATCTCCAGAAGCATATGCCATGGATTTAGACATATCCAGCATGAGGTGTGCCTTGAGATTGGTTTCCTCTTCAAATTGTTTGACATAGAAGCGATCTGTTTTGCCATAGAGGCGCCAATCCAGATAGCGTAGATTATCCCCGGGACCATAGGCTCGATGTTCAGCAAACTCCACAGAGAATCCATGGTAGGGGCTTTTGTGAAGTCCTACTATAAATCCCTCAACCACCATCCTGGCTCTGAGCTGCATGTTTGCCAGAGTTGCCAGGGTACGTGGATTTAAATATTTCCGTTTATCTGTGGCCAATTTCTTCCTGTAGATTCTTTTAAATTACTGTAGCACTTTATTCAAAATGGATTTACCAGAGCCATTCTCAGGTAAGATCTATCCCAAAGGCTTGTATCATTTCCGGAATCAGCATATGCCCAATAGTCTGCATCTCCTCCCCACCCATAAGCGAGTGTTACTACTGGAACTTTTGCCAGGCTTATATCAAATTTTAACTCAGCGCCAAAGGTTTCCAGAGCTTTTCCAGAGTCAGGGATATATCCAAAATCATAGAACAGCGCTGAAGTAATATTCTGCACGCCCAGGCTAAAAACATCAACAGGCACATTCTCAAGAATGAGCATACGCAGCTCTGCAATGGAGTAGACGAGTTCAGTGGCTGGATATTCACCAACTTGCCCCCTTAAACTGTAGGATTCTGGACCATCAAACAGACCTGTACTTCGAAGAGCAGTCATATATTGTGTTGAGAAATACAAAGGACCTGATTCAGAGAAACCCAACTCATCCTGAATACGAATATCACCAGCTTGACCAACATATTTCATCCGACCATACAGAACCACTGGTAGTTTGGGAAGTTCATAATTGAAAAAACCTTCAACCCAGTATTTACTGTAATCATTTTCACCCCAGATTCTGGAGGAAGCGGTTTCTGCATGGGCGAGAAAGCCCAACCCATCCCGTGGGAGAAAATAGGTTGAGGTCTGGGGCCTTTGTGATTTCCAGGTGTAGGTGATGCCCACATTGAATTCATCCGTTGCAGGTGTAGAGACCAACTGTCCACTTTCAGACACAAGCACATCATCAAAACGATTCAAATCCCGTCTCATCAGTTGAAACTTCCACAAAAGGTTATGATTTGACGATAGTGATTGACCAGTATTCATTGGAATACTCGCAGCCAGGCCAATACCATTCCGGTTTTCAATAAAATTGAACCTATAGGTGCTGTAATAGTTCATGCTCAGGTTTTTCATTCCGTAAAAGTGGAGAGCAGGCAAAAACTGAAGGTTGGTGTAACTGAAATATCCTCCGGTATAATCATCGAAGTAGGGGAAAAACCCACCCAATTGGAAGATGTGTTTCCCCAGCGCATCCTCGGCAGCACCAAGCAAGACAAGTGCATCACCCAGTGGCCAAATAAACTTAAAAAGAGTGCGGACAGTTTTTAGTGATTGATATGGATGAGGATTTGGAATAAACATTTCAGCATTATAGTCAATCTGGGGTACTTGAATATCGGGAGCCTTAGTTCGCCATGCATTGAAGGGTTCTCGGATCTGGAGCCCCAGTTCCGGAGCAACCCTGGTATCTGCTACAGCCCTAATTCTGACCGTATCAACATCAGCTAATGTGGATGCAATAATTCGATTTGAATTAGGAAGTCTTTGTCTGGAATAAATCCCCTCGGCCACATCCGTCATTTGAGTAATCTCAAGACTATCAAGATCTACGCGGTATAAATTGGGGGTAGAATTCCGATATGATGTATAAATGATAGCTGAAGCATCTGCTGACCAGACGGGGAATACATCCTCTTCGGGATCATAGGTAACTTTTTTGAACCCTGTCCCATCTCGATTCATGATGGCAATATCCACATCCCCGTTGATATCCTGGATCATAAAGGTCAGCTTTTTACCATCTGGAGATAAATCAAGGTCTTGAAGTTGAACATCCCCTTCGAATTGGCTCAATTGAACCCGTTTACCTGATTCGATATCCTGATAGTAAATCTGGGTTGTTTCTGTGGGATGGGCCACAAAGAAAACACCTGTTCCATCCGGGGAAAACACCGGGTGGAGAGCACGAAAACTATTGGTAAGCCAGCGTTTCTGCCTGGTGTCAGTATTTATAAGTCGGAGATCGTTCAGCAAGGAACCGTGCTTGCCACGGTGGTATTCTGTAAGAATCACTTCTCTGGAATCTGAAGACCAGGTTGGATTTCCCCTGAAGCGTCCAAAATGAATTTCATTCACCTCTCGAGTTGAATCAGTTTTTTGTAGATAGAGGCCATAATCTCGCATGTTTTTATCACGTCGACCCACAACAGCTATTTGCCCTCCATCTGGTGAAATGGAGGCGCTTTGCACCCGTGTAAAGCCCTTTAACGGTAGTGGCTCTCCGATCTCACCGAGGGTCTCCTTTTGAGCTTTGTATCCATAATAGTAGGTGTTCATGGCTCGTCGCCATTCCTCATCAAAATCTGCCAAAGATTGACCTGTGGCTTCCTTAAAGGCAGTTTTAAAATCATACCAGTATGGATACTTCTGTTGCTTCTTCAATAAGTGAAGGCGGTGTTTTGAGATCTTCACCAACGTGGAATCACCATATTTCCATGCCAGATATAACACCTTGGCATAGCCATCATCATGGGCACCCAGTTGATCCATTGTGTTTCGGTATGTATGTATCTTCATTCTGGAATCGCTGCGACCGACGCGCCACACTTCCGTCATATATTCCGCCATGCCTTCAATCCACCATCTTGGGATCGAAATTCCTCCAAAAATTCCGGCCCAGGTTCTATGCGCTTGCATTTGAACGACGTGTTGAAATTCGTGAGTGATTACCAGCTTTAACCATTTATCAGAACCACCAAAGTGTCCAGCCACATCATTCTGACTCACCCAGATGAAAATCTGATTGCTAGGCATGGCAAATCCGTTCATGATCTCATCCTCAGCAGAAAATACCATGTCGGTTTTACCAAAGTCCTTTACTTTCAACTGATCCATGATGGGTTGATAGGTCTGCTCAGCAATAAGAGCACCTTTTTTTGCAATGGAATCCAAGCCTTGGTGATAGTGAATGTTGAAATGCTCAGTTTCCAGGGTTTGCCATTTCAATTCGGGATGTGTGCGTTGATTCCACAACCACATGTTTTGAGCCGACACACTTTGTGTATAGGCGAATATGACTAAAATCACAACCCACTGTATAATCATGCAGGGTGAAAAATATCCAGAAATAGTCTTCACAAGTGAATCTAGTGAACGCGACGATCCCATTTCCGGGATTGATTCAGTCATCCCTCCCTCACAGAGGCAATGATTGTGTATGTTTTTTATTCTCTTCAGGATTTATCCCCGTCTCTCCGAGCGGAGTCAAAGGGTTCTGTTCTATCCCTCGACTCTACCAAGAACAACAACCTTGGAATACTTAATTTGTTAAAACAGTTTCTTAATAATCTCATCCACTGACACACCATCAGCCTCAGCATTAAAATTGGTGAGAACACGGTGTCGTAACACAGGAAGTGCCACAGCTTTGACATCGTCGATCGATGGAGTAGGATTACCCATCATGGCAGCTCTGGTTTTGGCACCCAAAATGAGGTATTGTGAGGCTCTGGGACCAGCACCCCAGCCAACCCACTTCTTTATAAATTCCGGAGCATCATCAGAATCAGGTCTAGTTGTAGCCACCAGATCAACAGCATAATCAATCACATTATCTGCAACTGGAACGCGTCGGATGAGATCCTGATATTCCATAATCGCCTGTCTATCAAGAATTTTTTCCAGATTGACTGAAGCTCCCGAGGTGGTCTGATCTACAATCTGCCGTTCTTCATCACGACTTGGATATTCTACGCGTAAGTTGAACATAAAGCGATCTAACTGGGCTTCAGGTAAGGGATAGGTCCCCTCCTGTTCGATGGGATTTTGAGTCGCCAGGACAAAGAAGGGTTCATCCAGCACATAGCTCTCCACACCAGCCGTTACGCGATGCTCCTGCATTGCCTCCAGAAGCGCAGCCTGTGTCTTTGGAGGAGTTCTGTTGATCTCATCAGCCAGAACAATATTTGCGAAGACGGGTCCCTTCACAAATCGGAACTCTCTTTTACCAGTGGTGTGGTCCTCTTCGATGATGTCGGTTCCCGTAATATCAGAGGGCATCAAATCAGGTGTGAATTGAATACGTGAGAATGATAGATCCAGCACTTCTGCAAGACTTCGTATCAATAGGGTTTTAGCTAAGCCAGGTACACCTACCAATAGAGCGTGCCCCCTGGATAGCATAGCAATGACCAACTGCTCAATCACTCTATCCTGTCCAACTATTGCTTTCGAAAGCTCTTTTTTTAAACGCTGGAAAGCGGATACCATCTCATTAAGTTTTTTTACATCATCACTCATATCTATTTCACGTCCTCTGGAAAATTTTCAGAATAATTTCTACTAGTTATCTGGCTTCAATTCTTAAACCCTTCGACTCTGCTCAGTGCGACAGTTTCAGGAGCATAATCTGGTGAGTGTGTCATGCTGAGCTTATCGAAGTACAGCACTCACAATTTTACTCCACTTTTATCTACTAAGCTATTAATCACTGGGAAGTTATTTGTTCATGTGTTCAATAAAATAAAAATCCCCCGATTGCTCGAGGGATTTTGAGGTTTGTACTGGAATCCAGGTTATGCTTCTGGGTAGACGCTTACCTGTTTTCTCGTGCGGTCTTTACGTTCAAAGGTCACAATTCCATCGATCTTTGCGAAAAGGGTATCATCACCACCAATGCCAACATTCTGGCCAGGATGGATAGCGGTTCCGCGCTGACGGACTATAATGCTTCCCGCAGAAACGAATTCACCACCATAACGTTTAGTACCCAGTCGCTTTGCATGACTCTCGCGACCATTCTTGGAGCTACCAACACCTTTTTTATGAGCCATTGCTATTCTCCTTTATCAGCTTTTTTAGCGGCCGGTTTAGCTGTAGCTTTTTTAGCGGCTGGTTTCTTTGCAGCTGTTGCCTTTTTTGCAGCTGGAGCTTTCTTAGCTGCTGGCTTCTTGGCGGCTGTTGCCTTCTTAGCAGCTGGCTTTGTTGCTTTTACTTCAGCGTCGGCCTTTGCTACTTTTTTCTTGGCGGCTGGTTTTGCAGGTGCAATACCTTCTACCTTAATCTGTGTAAAACCCTGGCGGTGTCCTTGTTTCTTCTGGTAACCCTTGCGGCGTTTCTTTTTGAAGACGATGATTTTCTTAGCGCGACCGTGAGCCACAACTGTTCCGTCGATGTCAACATTGGTTAGCTCAGGTGTGCCAACCTCAAGACTTTTACCGTCAGAGTAAGCCAGTACGCGCTCGACGTTGACCTTTTTTCCAGGTTCAGCATCGAGTGTCGGAACGTTCAGGACCATGCCAGGTTTCACCTTGAACTGTTTCCCTGCAATTTGGATAATTGCGTACATAACTTTATCTCCTTTATTAAAAAGCCAGCGAATATAGACGGCACCTGTTTCGCTGTCAACGGATTATCAATATATTTTGGAGAGAGTCTCAGCCATTTAAAGCTGGACTATAAGATTTTTTTATCCTGCTAAATGGATAAGCTCAATCTGAGCTTCTTTCGCATGGGTTTTGATACGTTCGTCACGATATAACTCACCATAAAAGATGCGCTGGATACCAGAGTTGGCTATGAGCTTAAAACAGTTGTAGCAAGGACTTGCAGTGACATAGATATCAGCTCCTTCAATACCCACACCATTTCTGGCTGCTTGAACAATTGCGTTGGCTTCAGCATGGACAGTCCGTACGCAGTGGCCATTGTCCATTTCATGCCCAACCTCATCACAGTGTGGTAAACCACGGATGGAGCCATTATATCCTGTGGATAATATCATTTTGTCGCGAACTATTACAGCTCCTACAAATTTCCGGTCACAAGTAGATCGTGTGGAAACATCTTGGGCTATTTGCATAAAATAATTGTCCCACGAGGTTCGATCGATTACCATTGAATGTTAACCCTTATTTTTTCCACGAAGCTAACGAATGCTCTTCTAAATTATTCATTGCGTATGTTCGAATTCTTCGTCAAATTCGTATTGAATCTTTTCCTTATTATTCCGAAATGATCGTTTTGGTTGTACCAATGATGTGTTTTGCGTGATTTCTTAAATCTGGCTTCCACCACTTCATCAGGTTCTCCGACAAGGGTTCTTTGGCAAAGCCAATGTCTTCTAACATCTTTAGGACCATTTGTCCAATAGCTCGATAATTACCGTCCAGGACCTTTACCGCCAGCCCATAGACCTGACCATCGGGCATAATGAAACCCGCAGCAGAAACTGCTTCGGCACCACCCTTAGACATAATTTTATCAGGATAACTTTCCATAAGAGCAGTGTCAAACCGGCCCTCGCCACCGACCAGGTGGGGGTGAACATTCATAGCTTGAAAAATCTGACGGCTTTCCTGATTCTCTTGCCTGCTAATCCGTGCAAAAGCCATGGCCACTTTTTGAAGAGGCAAATGAAATACAGGGGCTGAACAACCGTCCACGCCTCTATGGATCTTGTCTAGTGAAGTATATTCTTTTACAATATCATAAATGTACTGCTGGACAGGATGGTCTGGATTCAGGTAATCCTTAGGATCATACCCCATTTGCACACAGGTTGTCAACATACCGGAGTGCTTGCCGGAGCAATTGTTGTGAATTTGTTGGGGTGCAATCCCTGCAGTTTGTAACGCTTTGGCACTTTCACGATGAATGGGTGGGTGGATTCCACATGCCAGTAGCTCAGATCCAACCCCAGCCTTGGAAAAAATGTTGGATACCGTTTCAGTATGAACAGGTTCACCGCTGTGAGATGAGCAAATGACAGCCAATTCGGCTGAAGTCAACTTAAAATCATTGTAGGCTCCAGAACGTAGAACTGCCATGCCCTGAAGTGGTTTTGCTGAGGACCGTACATAGGTCGGGTAATCGGTATCACCATAGGCGCGGACAATTTCACCTGACGCATCTACAATAACTCCATATCCTACATGGAAGCTTTCAACTTGACCCGAACGTGTAAACTGGGTAATCAGTGGTTTCATTGAACCTGGGCTTTGAAATCTCGAACTGCTGTTTCCAATCCAACAAAGATTGAACGACCAATAATCGCCCGACCTACAACCACATTCTCAACTGCTTCGATACTCACCAGGGGTAAGACATTTTGGAAAGACAAACCACCATTGACAGCTACACCAAGACTATTTTTCTCGGCTGTTCGCGCCATGAGGGCTATTTGTTCCTGCGCTTCAGCCTGACCGGCTACGCTGCTATTTTCAGAATAGTGATTTACGTTTAACTCAACCAGATCAGCCTGCAAACGATAAGCCTTTTTCAGTAGTGTTAACTCAGGTTCCAGACAGAAGGAGATCAACTTTCCAGCATCCTTGAGCTGAGGTATAAATGTTTCTAGATCGGCACCATAGTCATCAAACAGGTTTTCACCTGTAAAGGTCACTTGTGCAACCGGGAGGTTAAGGGCTAGCTGTAGAAGTTCTGCACGTGGTGTTATTCTCAAAGCAAATCGAGTTGCCATAGCAGCTGCAATGGTCAATTCCAGATCCTTTTCAGTGAAATTCGCAGAGCGTCCATCATAAGTCAGACTAAATCCATCTACTCCTGAGAGTCCTGCTATGGTAACGACGCCAGGTAAGGTGAGACCATCCACTTTCAGTTGCTGCTGCACACTGATAAATCCATCCAGGTTGAGTTCCATTTGAGCCATAGTTTCCTCGATTTACTTCTTTTAAAAGATCATTTGACCAGTTTTGAAACTGGAACGAGATCAAATCCTGCCTCAGTCAGTGCAGGTAAATATTTTTTTAAGGTCTTCAATGTATTCGGTCTGCAATGCCCTATGCCAATCGCTTCCCCTTGTTCTTTGGCTATTCGAGCCAGACGGAAAAGTTCACCGGCAATAGCCTCCTGGTCATCAACCTCGTCCAGAAATACATCTCTGCTATTGGTGGGAACATAGCGCTCCCTGGCAACAGTCTCTCCTACAGAAGCTGCAATGGTCCTGCTATCGATGAAGAACATTTTCTGTTCGGCCAGAAAGTCTGTAACTCCCGTCATAACTTTTCGACTCTGGGTTCCACCACTTCCCTGGTGATTATTCATTCCAGCTGCCTGGGGAACATCCTTGCGAGCCTTTTTCAAGCGTCTAACAATTTCTCCATCACTCAGCTCGTCAGATAATGCGTAGTCAGGTTCACTGGTTGAGTTCGTCACAGTAACCATCGGCATATGAATCAGTGTTTGGATGGATCTATTGTTTAAGCGTTCATCAACCTGGGTCGAGTAGGGGCGACCAGGAATGACTGCCGCAGTAAAGGGTTCCTTGAGAGAGATAAAACCATTGATGGTTTCATTCATGGAATAACCAAAATCATCGATGATAACTGCCAACCGGGGTCTTTTTGAAACCTTGGCAATATCAGCTGGTAAAATTGATGTTGGGGCAGCTTTTTCTTCAGGATATTCAAATCTGTATACCGACCAGACAGTTGAATCGCTTCCTACTTGGAATTCCCAGTGATCGGAAGCATCAGCGGTTTGCTGAACCTCAAAACCGAAACCACCTAAAGTGCTTTCCAGCAATTTTTTAATGTCTGAGGAACGGATGCTCTTCTGATCAGAGATCTCAAAAACGCGTGTTCCCATCCCGTCATCACTCAAACGACCCTCCACAAACTCAAGGCTGGGGAAGCGTCGGGTCAAAGTTTGATCCATACGAGTGTTTAACGTGAAATATCCCTCATAAAAACCCTGCTCTGACATAAGCTCCGGTTCATATGTGTTGGCCTGGTTCCACATGATAACCCAGACTACAACCACAACCAGAATCAAGGTGAGCAGGAAAATTTTAAGAAAATTTCCGCTATTGGGATTGGACTGTATTCGCTCTTTATAATACTGATATCTCATGATGACTTATTATAGTTTTCTACTGGACTGAGTCCACCGAAAAACATTTACTGCAGCAGATAATTCACGCTGTCCCATGATTTCTCATAGCTTATTTGAATTTCAATTTCATAATGACTTCACCATCTTCAATTTCACCCGTTTCAAGAAAACCCAGCTTTTCATAAAAACCCTTGGGATTACCCTCCTTGGGTACGTAGCTCAGAATGAATTCAGTGCTCTCTGGGAGACTTTTCACATATTCTATAACCAATTTCAAAGCCGCTAATCCGTACCCATTGCCTTGAAATTTCTCATCTATCATATAACGCCACAGATAGTACTCTGGTTTTTTCATATCAAGCTCCAACATGACAAAACCAACTGCTGTATCCCCTTGATAGATACCACGATACCATGCCTGAGAATGAAACAGTGCCTGAGCGAGTGAAATTGCATTGCTGGCAACAAACCCCATTTGATTATCTGCTACCTTCAGCTTTAGGATATCCCTATAGTTAGACTTATCTAGTTCTCTTAATTCAATAATCAAATCAGCCATCATGCTTTTCCTTTAATACGGCATTGATTTTTGTGCGTATCAGATCGACTGCCACATGATTCATCCCACCTTCAGGAATAATCACATCAGCTAGATATTTATTTGGCTCAACAAATTGTGAATGCATGGGTCGCACCGTAGCTTTATACTGATCAATAACTGAATCCACAGATCTACCACGCTCGATAATATCACGTTTTAGTCGACGAATAAATCGAATGTCTGATGGTGTATCTACATAAAGTTTAACATCCAGTTTTGCAGTAAGCTCTGGATAGCAAAGCGCCATAATTCCTTCAATGATGATGACTTTATGCGGTTCTACCTTACGCGTATCTTTGGCTCTATTGTGTGTGGCAAAATTGTAAATCGGGATTTGAACTGCTTTTCCCTGACATAACTCATCCACGTGTTGAACCAACAGCTCTATCTCCAGAGAAGATGGGTGATCAAAATTGATCGCTGCACGCTCTTCCCTGCTCAAATCAGACAAATCACGATAATAAGAATCCAGGTCCAAACGCAAAACTTCACCAGGGCTATATTCCTGGACAATATTTTTAGCAATGGTTGTTTTACCTGAACCTGTGCCCCCAGCTATGCCAATAATTATTGATTTCATGCTTTATCCTTCAGCAATAATTTTATTAAGTAGCCCAAAATCTTAAAAAAGAACCGCCCTGAAAATGTAGGCAAATCCCACACCTAGATAATTTCCTATGGCATAGCCGATGATTCCCGTCGTCAAACCTGATAATATGATTTCCTTATTATTCAGAGCTTTTGCTACAACTGGGACAAATGGTGGTGAACAAACTGCTGAAACTGATGTGATCAAGAAAGTATCCGTATCGATTTTGAAAAGTTTGCAGAAAACCGCGTGGAGCAGCATGGTGCCAAACACAATAAAATTGACGAAAAACATCATAGACCAATTGATGTTCACCAGTTGATCCAGGTTTGCCATAGATCCAACAATCAGACTGAACACCAGAATGATATACATACCAAATTGAAAGGTCATGGGGATGTTTCTTATCCTTCGAATAAATGATGATCCGATACCCAGTGTAGTTATAAGGAGCATGATTGCCGCAGTGGAATAATCATCAGGTATCAATTGAGATACTCCAAAGCTCAACCCTAATATGACAAGTGATATACCCAGACCAGCCAACAGACCTAAAAGAATTCGTGGTTTAAAAATGCCCACATAGGAATGAATACTCTCACTGCCCTCGATATTTACGTTTCTATCAATAGCAGAATGAAATTTCGGTAGCACCTTATTAAAAACCCGTTGGCCGAAACTCATGACAAAAATGAGGTAAACAATTCCATTGACGGCATCATAGGTGTGCATCATGATGTATTGGGTGGAGTCAACATTCAGAGCGGTTTTGATAGCTGCCAGATTGGGTGTACCTCCAGTGTAAAGTCCAATGGCCATTCCGCCAAACTGCCAGGCATTTTCAACATTAGCCTGGATCAGCCAACTTCCCAGCCCGGCAACAAATACAACAAGAACGGTTGCCCCAAGCATGGACAGAATTGCCTTCCCAGCAGAATTCAGCCAGGAACGAACATCTAGAGAAAACAACAGGAGTGGTAGGGCCAGGGCCACTGATATTCCACTTAGTTCATCCTGAACACCAGCAGCACCTTCTGCCAACAGACCGCTGTTCCCCAGGAAAATCCCAAAGACATATGCCAGAATAACTGATCCAATTTTGTCAATCAGGGTGGATTTGTAACACAACCACAAAATCAATACAGGCATGAGGAAATAAAATGCGATGAGACCGGGAATCGGTAGCATGGAATTAACCCTTCAATTTAAGATGTGAGCCAAATTTCGGCATCTTCTCGATTTTCATAAAATCGAAAGTGATTGCTCCCATTCATTTCGTACATCAATTCTCTAAACCTTTCAGACTGCTCGGCATTGGGTGGTAGCAATATGGCTGTTTTCACTTGGTAATTGGCAAATTTCTGCATGGCTGCCCCAGCTAGTCCGCTTTTCAGGTTAAAGAATTCCGGGGAGAGGTTTTTGTCATCCAGCAGGAGGAAGTTTGAATTATGGTAATAGCATAGACTTAAGAGATCATTCAGATCACTTTCCAGATTGATATTTGATTCTGTTCCGATGAGATCTATGAAATTAACACCATTTAATGATCTTAGGGCACCATCCATTTGTATTTAACTCCTGTTTAAGTAAGGAAATCAATATAGTCCGAAAGAACCCGATTTTTCAAGCATGTCTCTCACTCGAGAACTATTTTAAGCCAATTGAAGTGCTCAAATTAAATTGGAAAAGCATGACCCTTATAAATCCAGGTGCATTTGAAAAAGAAGCTCTTGTCTTTCTAGAGCATTTCAATTTCTCCGGTACAAAACCCTCACTAGAGCATATAGCAGAGATTTCAAGATATTTTAGCCGTCTTCCATATGAGAATATCAGTAAAATCTTGAAACGAAATCAATCGTTGGGGAGAAACCGCCTCAGATTGCCTGATGAGGTGACCCATGACCATTTCGCCTGGCAACTGGGTGGTACCTGCTTCTCTTTGACTTACTTTCTGTGCGCCATATATGCCATTCTGGGCTATAAAGTTCAACCACTTATCTGCCACCTGAATTGGGGGGAAAACACACATTCAGCAGTCGCTATTCAATATGCTGGCTCACGATATCTCGTTGATCCCGGCTATATGATTTTCAGACCACTCCCGTTAACCAAGTCGAATATTGAAGCTCGTCTCTCAGCAGACACAGGACTCTCACTGCGCTTCGATACTGAACATGATGAGTACGCAGTTTACACCTATCGTAAGGGACAGTTTGTTCGGCGATATCGATTTAATGACAGCTCTGTTTCCTGGGATCAATTTGCCAACTTCTGGGATAAATCTTTTCAGCTGCCGGGTATGGATGATCTCACACTCACACGTGTCGAAGGCCAGGAGATGATCTTTGTTCAAGGAGATTTTATAAAGATAACATCACCTGAAACCATTGAGAAAATGCGTGAAGCAAACCTGGCAGAAAAAATTATTAAAGAACGGTTTCAGATACCCCTTGAGAAACTAGAAGAGGCTAGACACGTGCTAATGCAGAGGCAGAAATGAGAGCCATTGATCCCCAAGCTGTGAAATATTTTATTGGAGCACTTTTCAGCAGCAGTGACCTCCTGGAGCAAGCTATCTACCAATGTGAAAACCGCATTGGAAGTATCGATATGAAGAGTGAGTCTTTTCCGTTTGCTTCAACATCCTATTATGAAGATGAGATGGGTCAAAACATCTCCCGAGTCATTTTCAGCTTTGATGCCTTATTATCTCCAGGTGAGCTGGCCAATCTCAAAGTCTTGTGTAACATGATCGAGGATGGGTTGAGAGTTGAAAAATCCAGGAAGGTGAATCTGGATGTAGGTTATCTGGATTTTCACAAATTGGTTTTAGCTTCAGCTAAATACAATGGTCAGAAAATATATCTTGATCATGGGATTTATGCCGACCCTACACTCTATTTTGAAGCTGGAAAGTTTCACGCGTTTGAGAATACCTTCCCAGACTTTAAATCGGAAACTTACCATGATGTCTTTCTTAAAATCCGCAACACCTACAAGGCTCAGTTAAAAGGCTAGCGAATTAAAAGTTATGTGTGGGATTCTGTGACCTTTTGCAACTCTCTGGCTCTTGTGTAGAATTCTTCCAGCTCCATTTCTTTTAGATAGACCAAACCATGGGCAGCTCGTATTCGAGGATGGGTGTTTTCATACCAGAAATTACGCCCCATTACTCTCTTCATATCCTGATGTTGTTGCACCTGGATGGCCTGAGCTAAACCGGAAAATGGACCATTGAATTCAAAGCTTGGGAAGGGAGCATCCACCTGGGATTGGAAGCAATATTTGAATGTTTCTTTCATTATAGCCATTGAATTCAATGATACAGGCACAAAGATATTCGCATCTGTGGGTTGGAATTTGAACCATACATTGCGATAACCCCACACCCTCAGAGGTGCTTCAGGATGTCTTTCTTTGTACAGTCGAATTGCTTCAGCTATAGCCTGCATCACCTTGTAGTGTGTGTCTGGACCACTGGCTTCAGGGTCAAGCGCCAGGGTAACCACAGTGGGGCGGATTTTCTCCATGTACTCAAGAATCGGCTGAACATCTCGATCCATAGTGGGATCCTCTGTGAATATATCACCCTTGTAGAAACCAAGTCGAAGATGGTGCACATTTTTAATGGGTGTTCCATAATGTCCCCAGACCAGGTCGGCTTCCCACTCTCTGATACGACCTTTCAACAACTGGATGATGGGATCATCTTTTTGTCCGGGATATCGTGTATTCAAATATTCAATAAGTTCATTCATTTTATCTGGGAGTGTATCCAGACTGTGCTCTGGATATAGGATCAGCAGATTACGAATTAGACGACGGGATGAACCATTGTTTCTCAAGGTTCGGCTATGATGAGCAACTCCATCCAGATATGTATAAATATCCCTCTGAGCACCTGCCTCATTCTGCGCGTCATAATAATTTTCTGCCTTGAGACGATGGAACTGTTCTGTCTCCATATGCTCCCTGGCATGATAAATTTGATCTTTCACGAATTCATTGGTCACAGCATTAAAGCCACTGGTCATATAGGCAAAATGATGATCGTTCCTCGGTGTTCTAACGAGATGTACTATGTGTGCGAGATAGCCCAGCATGATGTCATCGTGATGTGGGGCTGTGTGAAAAAACACATCGTCTTCGACCGGCATCAGTCCACTATTTAGCTTCTCCTCAAGCTCCTGGAATATCCTTTCCTTAATCTCTGGAAGCGTAGCCCTGCTCCTTTTAAGAGCCATTGCCGGGACCTGTTTTTCTGCCACCTGAGCCTCTGTAATATCCCTTATAGGTGTTTGAGAGCGCATTGAGAGCGTAATCAGATGTTGATCAACCAGGTTTTCAGAAACTTCTGAAACCCTTTCAATTTCATGAGCCTGTCTACGATCTAAAAATACAGATGCTCCAGTTGTGATATAAAATCGTGCATTGCGCATGTTATGTAAGGCACCAGCTGGATATGTATTGTTTGCCGGTTCCTGTACCGACCCTGCTACAATTTTTGCCTTGGCTTCCCCTGCTGCAAAAATCACACAGGTCGCATCTGGATTGTAGGTTATGGTTTGTAGACCAATAGTAATTACCAGACGTTTCTGAGAGACTTCGATACCACCTAAATCGCCAGCAGCGGCAGCTTGAGTTTCAAAATTGGTCGGTGTAAGACGCGTCGTTGAAAAATAATCAGACCCCCTCACATTGAAGGCGATATGGCCATCAGGACCGATACCCCCCAGGAAAAATCCAATTCCCCCCTTCTCACGTATTCGTCTTTCGTAATCAGTGCAAAATTCATCAACCCGCTCAATGGCTTCCTTTTGGAGGCGCGCCTTGGTTGTATTGGGTTGGCTAAATCGCAGACTTAGATCCACGACATCATCTGGAAAAATTTCGTTATACGTTTTCCCCTGGGGCGAAGTGATCTGTGTTGCATCAATGAGTTGGGCGCGTTCAGCACTGATACCAAATCCATTGATATAATATTTCATCACATAGTCATAAAAACTGTTGTGTTGTAATGGGGAAATAGGAAAAAACTCATCAATTTGGACAAATTGCAGATTTTGTAGACGTGGTTTGATTGAATAATCAAATCCAACCTTCTCCAGAAAAGCGCTGGTTGATTTGTCCTCCCAATGCTTAAGGTAATGTTCAGCATAGCGGATGAAATACTCTGGTGTCTTGCCTGTAGGCAGCGAAACAACTCCTTCAGGATTATTCTGCACCCATTCCAAAAATCTCAATGCGGTCAACTGTCCAAGACTTGGAAAGTTATTCACCTGGATGACTGGGATTTTTTCATCTGGTTCATAACAAAAATCAAGTTTGGATAGGTTAAGGAAGTAGTTTTCTACAGGTGTGGGCGGATTAAAAATATTCTTTTTATTCATGCCCTCATTATGCTTGTGGAATTACCAATTTCCAACCATTTATTGCATATCACATACTTCATAAATGCAATATTATCAACACATCAATTATATTGTTTGTTAACTATATTTACTAACCAATTGTTATTTCAGTATTGATGTTAATACCAAATCGTAAAATTGTAATTACATTGATTATTGTCTATGTTGAGCGATATGACAAAAACAATCAATACGGCTATTATCGTTGCTGCTGGAAGCGGTAGTCGCTTAACCAGCGAAATCCCAAAGCAATATTTGAAACTGAGGAATGTTGAAATCCTGGCTTACTCGGTTCGATCTTTTCTGGACCATCCAGAAATCGGTGCGGTTATCATAGTCGCATCAGCAGATTATCTTGAACAAGTGCGAATTCGATACCCGAATTGCAAGGTGGTGATGGGTGGTGAAACTAGACAGGATTCTGTCTTCAACGGACTGCAAGCCTGCTCAGAGGATACGGATATCGTCATGGTTCATGATGCAGCCCGCCCATTGATCCCCACCAGAGTTATCGACTCCTGTCTTTCCAGCCTGAGAAAGCATGACGGTGTAGCTCCAGCATTAAAACCAGTCGATTCAATGATCCAGCTGATGGATTCAGGTTTTAATAATCTGCAACGGGATAAGCTGAGGATTGTGCAGACACCGCAATGCTTTCGCATTGATGTACTGAAGGCTGCCCACGCTTCTGGAATAATTGACACTGATGAAATAGGTCTCGTGAAGCAAAGTAATCCCCAGGCGCAACTTGAGTTTATTGAAGGAGCTCCTGAGACGATGAAGGTCACCAAACTCATCGATCTGGAAATAATAGATTTCTACCTCGATGCACGAGGGAAATAATTTAAACCGACCCTTCTTATGACACCCACACTCGATTTAGTTTATTCAACTACAAAGGGATATGCCAGCCTACGACCGCTATATCTATATATGCAGTCCCAGGGATGGAAGGTCAGACTGGAGAAGGTTCATCGAAATTGTGTTCGAAATCGGAAGCTATTAAAGTCGATCTCTTCAGTCATTGTAATCGCTTATGACAAACCGCTTGTTCGATTACAAAAATGTGGTTGGAAGGGCGATTTTATTTATATCGAGCATGGTTTAAGCCCCATGAAGTACTATACCTATAAATATGATTTTTTTCAAAAATCAGCATTGCTGTTTTATCCAGGGGAAGTCTTTAAACGCAAGATGGAATCCATTAATCCCAAATTTGACCGTGGTCTACTTGGTGGATACCCCAAAGTTGACGAACTGGTAAATTTACAGGTTAATAAAATTCAATTATGCTCAACATTTGAATTAAATCCTGAGAAACCTATCATCCTTTTTGCCCCTTCCTGGGGCGGAAAAAAGAACAATAATTCTGGTATTCACAATGCACGACATCTTACATCCATTGAAAATCTCCTAATTGTCCCCCATTCTGCTGACTATCGTTTAGCAAAAAAGTATGGGGCAGTGAAACCTGGTGATGGTAACATCAATCAGTTTCTACATCTTGCCGATGTGGTCATTAGTGATGTTTCCTCAGTTTTGGCCGAAGCGTCTATCCTGGATAAACCAGTCGTCCAGCTCATTTTGTCTGCCTATCCAGGATGTTTCCCGGAAGTGGAAAGCCGCACATCCGGCATATGGATTTCGGATGAAGTTTTGGCCAGAGAGCAGAAAACAGATCGAGCTGAGCGACCATTTAAAATTCCCTACATTGATGAAGATTGGATAATGGGAGTCACTGCTAAACCCAAGGAATTGAAATCTGCAATTCGGGATGTTCTTAGCAACCCACAACAATTCGCTGAAAAACGCAAGTATTGGGCAGAACAAAGCTGTTATAAACCTGATGGACGAAGCAGTCAGAGAATCGCTTCCATGATTGCTAGTTATATGGAGACGGGTAAACCGGACCAGATAGATTAGGCAGCTAAGTCTTTCCATTCTTTTGGCTTACGAAACCTCGCCTCAATAATATATTGTCGGGATGTGTATAGGACACTTCACAGCTTAGTTTAACGGCAATAAGCAAGACAGAGGATAAATATTGAAAGCAATTATTTTAGCAGCAGGAATCGGTTCGCGGTTAGGAAATCCTCGCCCAAAACCGTTGACTCATCTATCCAGCGGTGAAATGATCATGGAGCGTCAGGTCAAGTTTCTGCAACAGGTTGTATCGATTGACGACATCATGGCGGTCATTGGTTTCAAAAAGGATTTGATCATGGAGGAGTTTTCCGAACTCACCTATGTCTTTAACAATGTTTACGATCGGACCAACACATCTAAGAGCCTCCTTAAAGCCCTGAAAAAAGTAAAGGATGAAGATGTAATCTGGCTAAATGGTGACGTCGTTTTTGACCCCGATGTACTTGAACGAGTGGTAGCAACTCAAACCTCTTGTATGGCTGTCAACACAGCATCCGTGGCTGAAGAAGAAGTTAAGTACACCGTCCAGAATGATGGATCAATAGACCAGGTCTCCAAGATTGTGGAGAATGCACTAGGTGAATCTGTGGGCATAAATCGGGTTATTGCCAAGGATATTCCCCTCTTTATTGAGATGCTGGAGAAATGTGACGACAATGACTATTTCGAGCGAGGGATAGAATTTGCCATCGCAAAAGGTTTGAAGATTTATCCTGTGGATGTGTCAGATGTCCTTTGCATCGAAGTTGATTTCACTGAGGACCTTGAAAAAGCCAATAATGAGCTGGGAGAAGCTTGAATAATTTCTTTTTCACAGCACTCCGGATTTTAAGACTTTCAAAGATTCGTTACACAATCGGTGCAGAGTCACTTGTGGGGATGCTTGAGTCCGATCTATATAAATACACACACAATCTGCGTCTTTATCTTTTTCCTACCTCCCCAATGAAACTGGTGCTGCTGGCCTTCAAACTTCTCCTTTCTGGAATAATTTTTAAACCAAAGTTTAATCATGGAAATCTTTACTTCAAATTGCGTTATAAACCCAGCCCTTTCAAAAAGGAAACAACCTTTATCAGTATCACACCACTCAAGGCCACAGAAAATGGTCATGTCGCTTTTTTAGGTGGTCATGATACATTTTTTTCGAGTGAGGATTTGGATCAAAACTCTCTTCAAGCCTATATGGTCAACAATGAGACGCTCAGCGTCCCCCACGATTACAATCATTTCATGGAGAAATATCGTGGTGAGTTGATGTCCGGATTCTATCAAAAACATCAAGTACAATTTGATTCTGAATCTGAAAAGGCAGCCGTGAAATTCATGCATAAAAACGTATCTGTCATGAATGAAACGGGCATCGATTTCTGGATTGAGGGAGGGACCCTTCTGGGGGCATTACGAGATCAGAAGTTGATTCCATGGGATCATGATCTTGATTTTGGCATGAAATTCAAATCTGAAGCTCAGATGATACAACTCATTCGAAAACTGCGTCGACATTTCTATGTAAGCGTGCGGTCCTTTCCCAAAACATCCAAAATCTGGCATTTAGGAAAATATCGTGTTTTAAAGATATTTCCTCGAAAAAATTTGATATTCAAGGAAGCTCTATGTCTTGATCTCTTTGTCTACTACGAAGGGACACTTCCTGGCAAGGAGGAAATGGTATATAAATATGTAGTATGGGATAGAAATGCCTACCACCGCAAAGAATTTTTTGACACCATCGATACACTAAACTTTTACGGGGGCGAAGTGCCTGTCCCGGCGAATGCGGAGCAATTTATTGAAGTTAAATATGGCAAGGATTGGCGGACTCCCATAAAGGAATGGAATGTTGCCCTGGATGATGGATCTATTTACAAAGAAGGCTAGGTCATGAGTGACATCAGCGTAAACGATCTACCAGTAGAGTATCAATCACTAATAAATGCATCAGTCCTCATCGTTGGAAACGGTCCCAGTGCAGCCGGTCATGAGTTGGGCAAAAAGATTGACAACTTTGATCAGATTATTCGTATTAATAACTACACAACATACAACATGGAATCACAGGTTGGATCCCGGACTGATATTTGGGTCAATGGTGCCAATCAGGGATTAAAACATCGTACTGATAAGCCTGCTAAAATTTTAGTAATGATTCCCCCAGTTGTTCTCGAGCATAAGGGAGATGCAATCCACACCCGTGTGGAGAGACGACTTGGAACCAAAGATTATACGCTTTTACCGATAGAGATCATGTCCCTGATGGAATCTACCAGTGGTATTGACCGTCCTACAACGGGATTCTTTGCTATCTATTTTTGCTATCTCTTGGGTCTTGATATTACGCTACACGGTTTTGATTTTTTTGTTGGATCAACAGCCCATTATTTTGATGGAAAATTGAAGCGCTGGCTTAAGGATAAAGGGATCATTCGCAAGGGTGGGAAACATGATGTGAGTGGGGAAAAGGAATTCGTTGAATCCCTCATTCATGAAGAAAAAATTAAGCTTCTGACTACTTAGCTTCCGCGTTTAAGGGTGAGCAGAACCAAACCCGACAAGGTAATTACACCTCCGACAGCCACATTCCAGGATACAATTTCACCAAAAAACAACCAGGCTAGAATTGATGCTAATATTGGTTCTCCGAAGGGCATGGCTCCAACAATCGTTGGTCGTATATACTTCACAGCATAGTTCATACTGTTATGGCCAATGAGGGTGGGTAAAATTACCAGACCTATAAGCCATTTGACATCGCTTGACATGAAATTAATGTCGGTACCAAAGCCAAGAATAATGAAAAACAAAGTTAAAGCAGCGAACATGTACAACCATCGTGTATACATGATATTAGTAATGTCTTTGCGAACGCTTTGGCCAATAAGAAGTACAACCGACATGAACGCTGAACTGGCCAGTGCATAGAGATTTCCAGTAGTAGCTTCGGTTCCCCAATCAAAGCCCGCTCCCTGGACAATGAATGCTCCAAAAATTGCAATCCATAACCCCAGTAATGCTGCTAGGGGTAACTTCCGTTTTAGAAAAAAACGTTCATAAATCAACGTAAACAGGGGTGCCATGGTAGCAAATAGAGTGGCATTCGCAATAGAAGTAAGCTTTACCGCCGAGTAAAAAAATGCAAAGTGTAACGCTAGAAAAATACCTGCTATAAGGATTGATGGGAATTTAGCTTTTTCCAGAGTTTTCTGAGGTTGGATTGTTCCATGTGTCCATAGCAAAGCCGAAGCACCGGCCATACGCCAAAATGCGATTGTGAGTGCGGCCATCTCTGGAAGAAAGCGTGCAATCGGACCTCCAAAACTGACGCCTAGTAGTCCGAATCCAAGGATGAAATAGACTTTTTTACTCATGGGTTTCAACATAATCCAGGTTCATCACATGAACACGTGCTGATTCGCGGAAGTCCATCGATGTCATCGTCTGTCAGGAAGTAGTTAAAATTGTGGGCTGTGATAAGCGCCTCTCCATATATATTGCAGGATGTCAATTTTTTGCATAATTCCAGCTCGCGGCGGTTCCAAAGGGGTTCCTCACAAAAATATTGCTCCATTTATGGGGCGTCCTTTGATTAGCCACTCTATCATGTATGCACTTGATTCCAAGTTGGTTGACCGTGTATTTGTTACAACGGATGATGAGCAAATAGCCAATATATCAAAGGACGATGGTGCTGATGTCATACCGAGACCAACACATCTCGCAGGTGACACAGCCACCACAGAATCGGCTATCTCACATGCCATCGAGTGGTGGCAATCACGGGAAATGAATCCATCCATTATTGTTTTGCTCCAGGCCACGAGCCCTTTAAGACCCGCAAGTTCCCTGGACAAGGCCCTGGTAAAGTTTCAAACAGAAGCTTTTGATTCCTTACTTAGCATCTCCCCCACTCATCGGTTTTTCTGGAAAGTGGACGGATTAGAGGCGCGGGCTCAATATGATTTTAAGAATCGACCGAGGCGTCAGGATATGACTGAGGCTGACATACGATATGTTGAAAATGGTTCCGTCTACATTTTTTCAATGGACCATTTTAAGCGCACTGGAAATAGATTGGGGGGAAAGATAGGGTATACTGTCTTTCCTGAGGAATTCAGTCCTGAAATTGATACATCAAGCGATTTTACTTTGTTGGAAGAGATTGCTAAAAACTTAAATAGATAGATTGTTATAATAAGATATTGGAGGATGCCTTGCCAACTTTACAACTGGGTTCACAAAGAGTAGGAAATAGTGAGCCAACGTATATTATCGCGGAAATTGGTATCAATCACCAGGGCGAGGTAGAAACTGCAAAAAAACTCATTCAAGAGGCTGCTGATGCAGGGGCTAATGCGGTAAAATTTCAAAAGCGCAGCATTAAAAGAATCCTGACTCACGAAGGTCTGGAAATGCCATATGATAATCGTAATTCATTTGGCAAAACCTACGGCGAACATAAGAAGGCTCTGGAACTCTCCGAGGATGACTATCAGGAACTGCTGAATTATGCCACTCAATATAAAGTCGACTTTATCGCTTCTGGTTGGGATGAGGAGAGTATCGATTTTTTAGATAATCTAGGAGTCCCATTTTTTAAGATGGCCTCAGCAGATTTGACCAACATACCATTGCTTAAACATACTGCGAATAAGAGTAAACCCATGATTCTATCAACTGGTATGGCAAACATGGAAATGGTAGAAACAGCCGTTAAAGCGGTTAAGCCTTATGGTATACCCATATGCATTCTTCAATGTACCTCAACGTATCCCTCCAAATTCGAGGAAGTCAATCTTGGCGTAATTGATACATTTAAAAAGACTTTTCCTGATGCTGTGATTGGTTACTCAGGTCATGAATTAGGTATTGCCATTACTGAAGCCGCCGTTGCTCTTGGGGCTAAAATTGTGGAACGTCACTTCACTCTTGATAGGACCATGAAGGGTGGCGATCATGCTGCATCGCTTGAGCCTGGTGGTTTCTCAAAATTGGTTCGGGATATTCGTCACATTGAAGCCGCCATGGGTGGTTCGACCAAGAAAGTTCAAGAATCAGAATCGCCTATTTTTAAAAAATTGGCGAAAAGTGTAGTGTCTCAAGTAGATATTTCCTCTGGTACCATGTTAACTAGAGATATGCTTACGACTAAGGGTCCTGGAACAGGGATTTCGCCGGCAAGATTGGATGAGCTTCTCGGGAAAACGGTTGTAAGGGACATCGCAGCTGACGTGGTACTCAAGGATGAAGACATCAACTGGTAATCAGGAGTACAAATGATATCTGAGCAACTTCAAGCCAAAGCAAGGAAAATCAAACTTGTTGTTACTGATATTGACGGTGTTTGGACCGATGCAAAAATATATTACACAGCTGAGGGCGAATTATTAAAGGCCTTTAGCTACTATGATGGTATGGCTACAGCTTTATTGACCAAGGCCAGCATTAGAACTGCAATCATAACTGGAGAAAATTCTCAACCAGTTGCCCGAAGAGCTGAAAAGCTAAAAATCGAAGACGTTTTCCTTGGTATTCATGATAAACTTGACATCTTCGAAACGCTTTTGGAGAAATACGATCTAGAACCATCTGAAGTGGCCTACATTGGTGATGATGTAAATGACTATTCAGTTATGCAGGTAGCAGGTCTTACTGCAGCGCCATCCAGTACCCCAGCGTTTCATATCCTTAAGCCAGATATACTTCTTAGTAGAGCGGGAGGTGATGGTGCATTTCGAGAGTTTGCTGATCTCATCATAGCATCTCAACAATGAAACTTCTTTTCTATCTACTTTACAATCTTCTTCTTTTCCTGGCCTTACCTGTATTATGGATTAGTGCTTACTTTAATGAAAAACTAGCAGGAAGTTTATCTGGGCAAAAAGATATAATTTCAAGAGTTTTACGTTTTAACGATTTAGTTAAGTCTAAACCTAAACCTGTTATCTGGACCCATGCAGCATCAGCCGGTGAATTTGAGCAAATGCGTCCAGTCTTAAACAGACTTTCAAAGCTTGATTTATATATCTTCCAGACATTCACTTCTGCAACCATTTATTACAAAGCATCACATAATGATATGTTTGATGGCGTGAGTTTCCTGCCCTGGGATCTATTTTCTCGAGTGAATCGTTTCGTTACACTGCTAAAACCAGCTATTTTTATCAATACGAGACATGATATCTGGCCCAATCTTCAGCTTTTGCTACACAAAAACCAGGTAAGAAATGTACTAATCAATGCGAACCTCTACCAGGATTCAAAGAGATTGATTCCTGGTCTTCGTGGTATTAATACTATAGTATTCAGTCATATTGATCAAATCTATACTGGATCTAAATCACTCAAATTATTATTAGAGCAGATCTATAGTGGGCAGATCGAGGTTGTAGGTGACTCACGGTTCGATCAAGTATATGAGCGCTCGTTAAACAATACCGAAATGTTGATAACATCGGATTTTATTTCTGACCGACGGGTCGTTGTGTACGGGTCGGTTGGTTCCAGTGACTTAAAAATCATCACCAGGTCCATTGCTAAACTCCTAGTAAACAAGGCATTTACACATATTATTGTGCCCCACGAAACGGCTGAACGAGATCTCATCCCCTGGGAAACCGAGCTTTATCGACAAAAAGTAAAATCAATACGTAGAAGTGAAATTGAACAATATAAAAATGAATCTGTCATCATTTGGGATAGTGTAGGTCAGTTAGCTGACCTGTACAAATACGCAGATCTTGCATTTATTGGAGCTGGTTTTGGCGCTGGTGTACACTCAGTTACTGAAGCAGCTATTTATAATGTCCCCAGTGCACATGGTCCCAATTACGACATCCTCGCTGAAGCCATTGAGTTAGTCGAAAATGATCTTTCATTTGTAATTAATGAAGTTGATGACCTCACTGCTTTTCTAGAAATGGATCAAGAAGACCTCGTTAAGATCTCAACCTCAATCGAGAAGTTTGTTGACGAGCGCCTAGGTGCTACAGATAAAATATTCAATATCGAACCACTGCTTCGTTCTCTTACTCTACGATAAAATTTAGAAGTAGCTCCTGTCCAAAATCTGATGGGAATGTTACAAGCGTATCCCCTTGTACTGATTCAATCTGGACTAATCCATCTGTACCCACTTGCTCCGGTGCTGAATTTCTGTTCCACCAGTGTCGTGAAATACCATCCTCCTTATTATCATTAAACTTAAACTGATAACTTCCTCTTGAGAGGTTGACTGGTATCCTATAACTTGTACTGTCCTCAAAATCACTCATATCATACCACACTAATCCAGATACATCACTTATATAAAACTGGTTTTCAGAAGCTCGACCCAGATTGTTGGTTTGTATTGATAGTATGAACTTCTGAGGTAGAATCTTGGCTGGATCATAAGTGGATCTTAAAACATTGTTCCCAGGATAATCATCGTTTCGTTCATTAGAGAGCTGGACCTCCACCTCAAATACACCAGTCTCTCTCATTTTTTTCCATGGGAGGGCAGGCAGCGTGACCTTCTCAGACTCGAGAAAATCCAATTTACCTTTCCAGAGTATCTTCTTCTTTCGTTTCCCTCTCAAACCATATTTAATGATGAGATCCTTAAGAGAATATTCGCCTCGGTTTTGGATTATTATTATTGGATTACCAGCAGATGGATTGAGTCTCGAATAACTATCCTTCGAGCTTGGTACAAGTATATCTACTATAGCTACATCATATTTAAAATTTGGCCTGCCATAACTAAATAACTGATGACTCATTCTAAGCGTACCATCTTTTTCACCATTATTTCGAAATGGCTCAATACTGTAATCCAATGTAATTGTATCTCCAGGGTCAACCATTGATGTTAGCTCAAATTCATGTTCATCCACCTTTTCTCCGGGACACCAACCAGCCCTATCAAAGGGCCAGGTTCCTCCCTGGGGATATATAGGATTGTTCCCACAATCCTTCCATACAATCCATTTGTAAGTATGCCAACCATTTAATCTATATGTATGTGATTTACTGTCCCACTCACAACAATTATTGGATCCGGAATGTCCATGTCCTGAGATGGTAGCCTTAAGCCTGAACGCTTCAGCTTCCTCTGATAAATTGATCACTCTCTCCTTTAAGAGGCTGTCTGTGGCGAGGTGCTCATACTTATACTCACCGTAGGGATATACATTTTCAACGGAGATGACCTTTCGTGCTGGCTTTCCCTTTATAAACAAAAACTCCAAGTTCAATAATTCTTGATTGTTTCCAGCAATCAACTCACGTGATCCTTTTAGTAGTGGCGCATACTCGGTAACTTCATATATCCACTTCCAGCCTGTCGATCCACCGAGATTAAGTCGTTTTCCATAAGGTGTTACAAAACTTCCCAGCGTAAATAACTCCAAACTATCACCTTGGGGTACCTGGATAAATGTGTTCCATATGTAGTCCCACTCGCCACATGGGTACTTGTCAGCTGCAGTTGCAGAATCACATTTTAAAGTTTGAATCATGAAGATTTGAGACCACTCATGCTCATCATCAGGAAAATCAACAACAGTTTTATATTGTGCATTCCAGCCCACGGGACTTGTATCTTCAAATGTAATTGGATTTAGTTTTAAAGTATCTCCTGACCATATCTGCCCATAGCACAAATTAGAGGTCAATAAAAATACTTTTAGGGTTAAAACGATTACCATGATAAAACTTCTGAATATCATCGTACACATCTCAATAGTTTTATGTTATATCTTTTCAAAATAAACGACTCACTTATTCACATGATATTTCATAGTAATTGTGAGGCGATTATTCATATCCCAATTTACGATAGAGCTTATCCTAGTTTAGCAGCAACCTCATCATAATTTGGCTCATCAGAGATAACTGGAACCTGTTGAGTGTAGGTCACAGATCCGTCACTATCCACCAAAATAACTACCCTTGAAAGAAACCCTTTCATAGGACCATCTATAACCTGTAGTCCATAATCCTTACCAAACTGACCCGTCTCAAAATCAGATAGGGTGGTCACATTTTCCAAGCCTTCAGCACCACAAAACCGTGATTGTGCAAAGGGTGTATCTCTGGAAATGCAGAGCACCTTTGTGTCTGGTAGTTTGCCAGCCAACTCATTGAAGTATCGAACGGAAGCTGCGCAGGTTCCCGTATCAAGACTCGGAAAAATATTTAGCACCAATCTTGAGCCCGTGAAATCTGCCAGTGTAACCCGACTCAGGTTTTTTGCGACAAGCTCAAACTCCTTTGCTTTTGAACCAACCACAGGTAGCTCTCCAATCGTGTGTACAGGGTTGCCTTTCAGTGAAATTGTAGCCATTATTTTTCCTTCAATTATTGTTAGCCTTAATAAACTCCTTGTGGAATTATTAAACGATCCAATCTAACCCTTTCAAATTAATTGAACATGGGAACATGTGACAACTCGTTTATAGCGGGTTAAGTATCCCTGCGTTTATATGGTCTGCGACGTCTTGGTCGATTTCCACCACTCGTTTTTGCTGGTCTTGATTTTTTTCTTAAACCGTAGGGTACTGCAGCATTCTTTGCGGTCTCGTCAGGTTTATAATTCAGAAAGGGATGCTCAGAAATCACATTGATTTTTTGCTTGATCAATTTTTCTATATCACGGAGATAAGCTTTTTCTTCCTCATTGCAAAAAGAAAGAGCAGTGCCGCTGGCACCCGCTCTCCCTGTACGACCGATTCGATGTACATAGGTCTCGGAGATATTTGGTAAGTCATAATTTACTACGTGGGATAATTCATCAACATCGATACCTCGGGCCGCAATATCTGTTGCCACCAGGACCTTAGTTTCCCCGCTCTTGAAATTACCCAGGGCTCTCTGTCGAGCTGTTTGCGATTTATTGCTGTGAATTGCTTCTGCTGAAATGCCCGCTCTATCCAACAACTTTACGATCTTGTTTGCCCCATGCTTTGTCCTTGAGAAGACTAGAACTGAATCCATGGATATCGTTTTTAATAGATGAATCAGCAGTTTTGTTTTACCGGGTTTACTTACAAAGTATACCGCTTGTTCAACTTTTTCTGCAGTAGTTTGATCTGGAGTGACAGAAACTTTTTCAGGGTTTCCGAGTATTTTACGAGATAATGCAATTATATCTGGAGGCATTGTTGCGGAGAAAAATAACGATTGACGTTTCACTGGCAGTAGTGCAATGAGCTTCCGGATATCATGAATAAATCCCATATCCAACATTCTGTCTGCTTCATCTAAGACAGAATACTCAACTCCCTTCAGGCTGATAAAACCCTGACCAATTAAATCAAGGAGTCGTCCTGGAGTTGCAACCAATACATCAACACCTTGGTCCAGTATTTTTGTCTGAGCCCCCTGTTTCACACCACCAAAGATGACTGTATTTTTTATACCGGTATGTTCCCCGTATATACTAAAGCTTTCACCGATCTGAATTGCCAGCTCTCTCGTAGGGGTGACGATGAGGGCTTTAATTTTTCTTTTACCTCGATGTGTCTTATTGCTCTGACGTTTGAGGTACAGGTGCTGAAGAATGGGGATGGCAAAAGCTGCCGTTTTCCCTGTACCTGTCTGAGCACAACCAAGGAGATCTTTACCATGCAGGAGAATGGGAATAGATTGCTCCTGGATGGGAGTAGGGTTGGTGTAGCCTTCAGCAGTCAACGCCCTGAGGATAGGGTCAATTACCCCTAGCTGTTGGAAAGTCATCTAGATTATCACTTCTTACGACTTCGACGCGGGCTAATCCCGTTCTTTTTGTTTCTACTGTCACGTCTACCGCTTTTGCTCATTCCATATTCTTTTTGCTTGGAGAATTTTTTCTTCTTGGTGGGTAAAGGGGTTGGCTTTTCTGTAGAAACCTCCAGCTGAACTTTGACACCTTCATGTTCTCGTCCATTCAATTTATCAACTAAGGGTTTTACGGCGTCCTGTTCAATGTCAAAAAAGGCAAATTTTTTCATGATTTCGATAGCGCCAACATCAGCATCATTGGAGTTTAAAGTTTTATTAATTAAACCAATTAAACGGGTGGGCGTTAAATCATTTTTCATTCCCAGGTTAATAAACAATCTGGTGAAAGCTTTATGGTGGGATCCCTGGTCTCTTCTGCTATCCACCCTATCGCCACGTTTGTTTCTATCTCTTCGGCCTGGACGTTCTCCACGTTTCGGTTTATCACTGGCTGATACATTTATATCCACGGCATGTTTGTAATAAGAAAGAAAACGGTTGAATTCTGCTGACACAAAGTGCTTAATCAGTTCTTCTCGGCTTAACCATTCCAGTTTTTCATAGATAGCTGGCATGAAGGGACCAATTTGCTTATCGTCAACCTCAACCTTTTCAATTTTATCTATTAGAGCGTATAGCTGTTTGCTACAAATGTCTTGACCAGTGGGGACGAGTTCTTTCGTGAATTTTAACTTAAATTTATTTTCAATTGATCTGATTTTTCCATACTCACGTGTATGAATGATAGCAATGGAGATACCTTTTTTCCCGGCTCTTCCCGTTCTACCACTTCTATGGATGTAAACCTCAGAATCATCTGGGAGGTTGTAGTTAACCACATGTGTGAGATCATTGATATCCAGTCCACGTGCAGCCACATCTGTTGCGACCAGAATCTGCAATTTTTTTGATCGGAATCTCTTCATCACTTCATCGCGTTGCGCTTGAGACAATTCACCATGGAGAGCATCTGCATTGTAACCGTCATGCATAAATTTGTGTGCTACATCCTTGGTCTCCTGTCTAGTTCGACAAAATACCAGGCCATAAATGTTTGGATTGGAATCGGCGATTCGCTTCAGCACTTCATATCTATTCTTGGCCTGAACCATATAGTAGATATGTCTAACATTGACTGCACCCGTATTCATTTTAGTTGCAGCGATTTCAATCGGATTGTCCATATAGGTCTTGGTCATCCGCTGGACTTCCCTGGACATGGTAGCTGAAAAAAGGAGTGTCTGTTTGGTCGCCGCTGTCTCTGCAAGGATGGCATCCAGGTCTTCTTTAAACCCCATGTTGAGCATTTCGTCTGCTTCATCCAATACGACACGCTCAACATTGCCAAGTAGAAGCCGCTTTCGCTTAATTAAATCTTTGGCTCTACCTGGTGTTGCCACCACGATTTGAGCAGCTTTTCTCAGTGCTTTTATTTGACTGTCAATGGGAGCGCCGCCATAGACCGCAACCACACCGATTGCTTTGATGTTCATCGCAAAATTCTTCAAATCCTTTGAAATCTGAATACAGAGTTCCCTGGTCGGGCAAAGGATGAGCGTCTGGGTTCTTTTGTCTTCAGGTTTTGTGAGATGGACAGCAGGTAAACCGAAAGCACCGGTTTTTCCAGTCCCGGTTTGGGCAAAGGCCACCAGATCCTGAGTTGAATTCAACAAGTGTGGTATTGTCTTTTCCTGAATGGGAGTGGGGTTTTCAAAACCCAGTTTTTGAGTAGCCAGAACAATGTCATCATATAAGCCAAGTTGAGCGAAAGCATTCATCGTGTTAGTTTGATCCATTATATATTTAGTATGTTGTTATTTTCATTTCGTTTAGTATAAACGACTTCAACCCTGCAACTAACCATATCTGAGTATATGGGCAAATCAATGATTTGTGATTTGAATGGTCACAGATAAGGGTTAGAGGCGTTCTATTTAGGCAGAAGTCTAAACGATGAACTCATCGCCAGTCAAATATATGCAATATAATTGAGTTCTTCGGAAAAGGAGAGGGAGGCGACGACTGCTAAAAAGTACCTTTCTCCTGGCAGCTCATGGGGACTTAATTGCTTCTTTTATTGCTTGTGCGAGGAGCTTGGACATTTGGACATAACCAGCTCGATTGGGATGCACCCCATCATAAGTATATTCATCCTTAAAGCCATTTCTCTTGTCTGCCATAGTTGTAAAGTAGTCCAGATAGTAGATGTCCCCAGCACTGGCATATGCTTGAAGCATATCATTTAATGCGACGATTTGTTCTGCCGGCTGGATCCCCTTTCTCCAGGTATACTGGTAGACTGGCAGCACAGATGCTAAAATGACCTTGATGTTATTGGCGTGGGCCAGCTCTGACATGGAAACGATGTAACCATAAATCTCATCTAGTGTCATGGGACCTGTATTTCCTGCTATGTCATTTGTCCCTGCTAGAATGACAACCACATCGGGTTCTAGATCGATGACATCCTGTCTGAAACGCAATAACATCTGGGGTGTAGTTTGGCCACTAATTCCACGAGGTAGGTAGGGTGAATTCTCAAAGAATTCCGGATAGAATTTGGGCCACCCCTCGGTGATGGAATTTCCCATAAGCACCACTCGTATTTTTCCAGGTGCTGGTGCTTCCAGGTTGAGGTTTGCCTTCTTGTATCGTTCAAGGTTTGCCCAATCCTGAGCCATCAACTCCACTGTTGATCCAATCAAAATCAACATGATAAACGAAATACGATGCAAACGTTTCATATTTTTGATTCTCCTTAAAACAATTCTGGGAAAGATTTACGAAAAAAGAATTTCTGATTACGGATTTGCTATGCTAATCCATTCCCCAGTGAGAGCATCAACCGAGTTGGGTAGGATTTCGATAAAACACAAATGACACCAATGAAATGACATACCAGCCAACGTTCTAACCATCACGAAGATGGATCAGTGGTTGTTGCGAAAAATCACCAGACAAAATGTCTCCCCTCTACTTTAAATTTGTGGCAAATTAATCGTCTGGATTGGAAGAAAAAGTACAATGATAATGAAAAAGGTCCCAGGAAAAACTCCCGGGACCCTTGAATCCAAATCATCCTGTTGTCTTAGGATTACTCTGAGACATCGCCCTCTGGCTTGGTCTTTAGAAAGAAGGCCACTACGGCACTGGTAATCACACCCATGACTGGGGCGAATATGGTGCTCTGGATGATATAATTTTTTAGGCTGAAATATGCTTCTGCATCTGCTTGGGTCGTCAAATTATTGGCAACACCATATGCAATTGCATTCTCAAAATAAGAAGGGCTAATCACATAAGCTGTAATCAGTTGTCCCAATGGGCTTAACACACCCACCACGACGGAAATAATAACACCACTCACTAGACCTTCCTTATAAGTCATCTTCCCGTTCAGGTCAGTAGCACGTTTATCCCTTAAGGCAAATACATATACAGCTATAGCTATGGGTGCAAACAGATTCGTATAAGTAGCGTGTTTTTCTATATGAGTACTGTGTAATCCTGTCAGGCGTTCCAGAAGCATCCAGACCAGGGTGACACCCATAAATATGAGGCCCCATTTAATTTCAGTTTTGAATTTATTCATGTCTCCTCCTATTGCCCGGAATGGACACCGATAAGATTGCCTTCTGTGTCCTGAATTATGCAAACAAACCCATGCCCGCCGATTGCGTGTTTGGGGCTAAAAACCTGACCCCCATTTTCAACTGCACGTTTTTCCTCAACACTACAATCAACTGAATTGAAATATACTGTCGTACCACCTCTGCCTGGATTCCACCCATCGCTCTTAACCAGAGCTCCTGAGGCATATGCCCCGTTTTCAACACCTGGGAAGCCCATGATCTGTTCATCATCAAAACTATAATCCTCAAATGCTCCAAATTGAAATACTGCTTCGTAAAAATTTTTTGCTCGTTGCATGTCACTGACATAAATCTCGAACCAGCCGACTACGTTTGTATGACTCATATTATTGCTCCCTATTATTAATCACTATTGATGACCTGATCGGTCACCTTTTAATATCTAATGCGGAACCAGGGAAATCAAGTGTGTTAATTGGAGATCTGTTTATCGACGATATTTGTCAGACAAACCAACACCGCTGAGGATCATTGGAGTAATCTTTTCCAGCCGAGCGAGTTTTGTTTCCTGTCGCTTTGCAGTACTGATATGCTCAGCATATTCCCTTCTTTTGGAGAGTGTCAAAGCTTCAAATTTAATCAGTAAATCGGGTGTGGATCGAAATGCTTGTGCAAGTTCATCAGGAATCATGAGAGGTTTCTTTGTGTCGGCTTTGATCTCTCTGCCAGCTTTATGATTTTCAATGGTTTCGAGAACATAGGCTTTAATCGTAGCTTGATCAATCTTATCACCAGAGGTAAACCGCATCTGTCTCTGAGCCTTGGTGATCCCCTCCTGGGCATTTACCAGAAGTTTTTTCTTGTCCTTGAGCAGAGCACCCTGGTAAAACCAGAGACTTACGAAAGATTTAAATCCACCAATACTGACTAAATTCTTTTTATTGAACATATAGACTGGACCACCCCACTTCACGACTTCTTCCAATCCGACATCCAACAGGATCTTTCGAAGCACCTTCAGTTCCTCAGACCATTGGGGTTGGTTACTTATATATTCATCAACGCTTTTTGCTCTCTGCATACCTGCTCCCTATCAGCTACCAATCAGCGACGGCTTCCTACCAGCCGATTCAGGAAAGTTGATTTTAGCGGTTCAATAGCCATGAGTGCTTTAACCGGAGAAGTTTTTTCCAATACGCTTAACACCCTCCCAAGGGTTCGATGACTAAACCCATCATAATCATAGAATATCAGATCTGACAGCTTTCCTCTCTCGATAGCCATTGCAGCATATTTGTCAAAACTGCTTTCAGGTGTGTAGACCCGTTGGGGGCGCGCCTTCATCACTGCAGAACCTGTGGTACAATAGGTAGGACAAACTCCACAACCGAGACAAACCTCCTCATCTCTAACTGCTTTCTGCTTCTTGCGACCATCCTTTTCATACTTCACCATTTCAATGGCATCTACTGGACAAGCGGATTCACATTTCGCGCAACCTGTACAACTTGCCTCATCGATTTCAACAATCCAACTGGATGAGACAATGGCGTTGTTCATATCAAATGTTTTGATAGCCTCCATCATTCCACAGCAACATCCACAACAATTACAGATATAGCTCAGGTCGTTCTGAACATTGTCTCCTGTCTGCGCCAGCCCTGCTTCCTTGCTCATTTCCAACAGATTCATGGATTCAGAGACTGAGATATGTTGAGCGAGACCGTTGTGTACCAGGACATCTGCTGCCCCTCCAAATGAGAGACAATTGCTTTGCTCATGATCACAAGCCTTTCCTAAATGTTCTGCCTTGTGACGACAGGCGCATAAAGAAACCGCATGAGAACTGGCATTTTTAACAACATGGGATGCCCTGTCATAATCCAGAATTTCTATATGGTCACCCCCCGGCAGAGATTCTTCCCTTGGTAGCGAACGCCCCACCTGGGTTTGACCTTCAAAAACAGCTCGACTAAAACGATCATTTTCCAGCATATATTTTTCAAAAAGTTGGGCAATTTCTGCCATGGGAGCATCAGGTCTGGAGCGCATAAATGTATACTCAAAGAACCCTATGACCACAGGTGGCAGTGCAACATATCGACGACCTTTACGTTCGATATCTACAACGAGTCCTCGATGGGCCAGATCCTGGATCAGATCATTGAGATTTGCTTCTTCCATACCAAGCTTGTCCGCCAGCTTGGATGTGCGGGTAGGAATTGTAGGGAATCGACGTACCAGCCTGGCTTCGTCAGGAGTAAATAGCAGCTCTAATATTTTTGTAAATGTTGGTGATGCAGGTGCACCGGTAATGTGACGGTCGAATCGTTGCTGGAGTAGGCGGTAATCTCGATGCTCAGTGACAATATGTCCCATGGTATCCTCAATTAGAATTAGCGCATAATATAGGTGCGAAGCGCAACAATATGTGCCCTGTTTTTAATTGAAAGAGCTTGGCCTTGGGAGACCTTTTGCTATATTGCTTCACATGAGAGCCCGCCTTCATGTAACCTTAGAACTCCCCCTCTTTCCCGACCTTCAGAAAACAACTTCGCAGGAAGATTATTCTTTCAATCGATGGAAATTGAGGAAACGCTAGACCATGTATTTTCAGGTGGAAAATATCAGGCCCAAACCTCTAACACCGGCACTGGCTCCACCAGCAAAACTGACACCCCAAAATATCCAGCAATCAATCAGAAATATTTGAGGACACTATGGAAGCGCATCAAGCCAAGCATATAATTGTAACGGGGGGAGTCATTTCGGGTCTTGGAAAGGGTATTGCGGCTGCTTCACTGGGGATGTTGCTGGAACTAAAGAACAAGAAGGTGACAATTCAGAAGTTGGATCCATATTTGAATGTTGATCCTGGAACGATGAATCCATTTCAGCATGGAGAAGTTTTTGTACTGGATGATGGCACAGAAACCGATCTGGATTTAGGCCACTACGAACGATTTATTGATGCAGATATGACCAAGGCCAATAACAGCACAGCTGGCAGTATCTATTACGAGGTCCTCGAGAGAGAGCGGCGTGGAGATTACCTGGGTGGGACAGTACAAATCATTCCTCACGTAACTGACGAAATTATCAAACGTATTAAACAACCAGAGAGAATTGATCCTAATCTAGATGTAGTTATAACTGAAATTGGTGGTACGGTAGGTGACATTGAGAGTCTTTCCTTTCTTGAAGCAGTCAGACAGTTTCAACAGGCTCGGGGCCGAGAGAACGTCATCATTCTGCATGTAACCCTTATTCCATACATCGAAGCCAGTGAAGAGTTAAAAACAAAACCTAGTCAGCATTCAGTCATGCGATTGAGAGAGATCGGTTTACAGCCAGACATCCTTCTCTGTCGTACGCAACATGAACTTTCAGATGACGTGAGACAAAAGCTGGCACTTTTCACCAATGTAAAGTCCAATGCGGTCATCCAGGGACTTGACGCAAAATCTATTTATGAAGTCCCCCTCCTGCTGCAAAAAGAACATCTCGCTGGAATTGTTATGGAAAAACTCCACTTGGATAATATGGAATCTGACACGTCAAGGTGGGAGCAATTTGTACATCATATACTAAATCCCGAAGATGAAATCACTGTTGCAGTCGCTGGTAAGTATACTGCCATGGTTGACGCATATAAAAGCATCATTGAATCCTTCATACATGCGGGAGTTGATAATCGATGCAAGGTTAATATTGAATTTGTGGATGCTGAAGATCTTGAATCTGATTCAGGGCTGGAAAAGGTCTTGGGACATGTCCACGGAATTCTAATTCCCGGTGGATTTGGCTCGCGTGGCATCGAAGGCAAAATTAGAGCGGCACAATATGCCCGGGAAAAACAGGTCCCATTTTTAGGGTTGTGTCTTGGATTACAAGTAGCAGTGATTGAGTACTCCAGAAATGTGCTAGATCTCAAAGAGGCAGATTCTGAAGAGTTTTCAGAAATCACTCCACATCCAGTCATCCATCTTATGCTCTCACAACATCATGTCACCCATAAAGGTGCCAGCATGCGTCTGGGGGCATATGATTGTGTTTTGAAGGATAGTACGAAATCATTCGAAGCATATGGTGAAGGGAATATCTCAGAACGTCATCGTCATCGTTTTGAGGTAAATAATGCCTATCGAGATCAGTTAGAAAAAGCTGGTATGATCATTTCGGGAGCATCCCCTGACGATGAGCTGGTTGAGATGGTTGAAATCGCTGACCACCCCTGGTTTGTGGCCACTCAAGCACACCCTGAATTCAAATCACGAGTGGCTAAAACACATCCCCTGTTTAAGAACTTTGTGAAAGCATCGCTTCAATTTAAAAAACAATAAATCCACCATGGTTTTTAGTTTTGTCGCCTGAACAATAAAAAGAAGTAGATTTTCTCAAAAAATATTTATTTTACAGTCTGATTAGCTAACCCCACCTCAGTCAATTTCATATACGCGTGCCTTTGGGCACCAATATTCACTCATCAATTTGGGAGTACGTAATGCAAGAAAAGACTATAGCCAGTTCAGGACATAGACAAAGATTAAGGGATCGATTTTTTCAAAACGGGATTGAATCCTTCCATGATTATGAGGTTCTGGAGCTCTTACTCACTCTGGCGACACCCAGGAAAGACATGAAGCCCGAGGCAAAAGAGCTCATTCGACGGTTTGGCAGTCTGGCAGGTGTCCTGGAAGCACCTACTTCAGTTCTACTCGATGTAAAGGGAATGGGACAGGCCAATGTATTTGCACTTAAGCTTCCTCATGCAGTTGGCAGGAGGTATCTGTTTGAACAAACAGAGGGTAAAGATTATCTAAGATCCAGCAAAACCGTGAAGGACTACCTAACACATAATTTACGGGAGAGAAATCGTGAAGTTTTCATGGTCATATTCCTGGACGGGCAAAATCAGATTATAAAAATGGAAGAACTATTTACTGGATCACTTACGACATCGGCAATTTATCCACGAGAAGTTATCCAAAAGGTCCTGAGCTATGATGCGGCCAGTGTTATTCTGGTTCACAACCATCCTTCCGGTTCACTGACACCCTCTGGCAGCGATCGTGCAGTAACCAAAAAATTGCAGGTTGCATTGGCTTCTATTGATGTGGAAATACTTGATCATCTCATCGTGGGTGGAAATGACTTTTTCTCGTTCGCAGATCACCATCTGCTCTGAATTCAGTCTCAGTATGAAGGAAGTGAATGAGGGTAAAGTTGATTATGCTAGAAGTACAATTAAAACCTACATGTTGTATCTTGTTATTTTATCTACACCTAGCATATGCAAAGGAAGCATTTTGCATTGACAAACATTAATAGGTGAGATATATTATCACCATTAGGTTTTACAATCATCGTGGAGATTATTTGAGATATACACATCTTATATTAATTATAGCTTGCTTCGCATCATGCAGTTTGAGCCCTGGGACAGATAGTGATTCCCAGCATTCCTCAAGACGAGCTCACAGTGGCAAATACTTCACCGAAGAGAAGCATGTTGCAGGCAGCCGCAACCTGTTTGTCCAACCTGAAGGCAAGCATTGCCTGAACTCCAGTAAAGCGGTTTCAGCCTATTTGAGTACGCATCACCGTGAGCGGAATCGAGATGCAGTATTTGTCATTCTCCTTAACGGAAAAAACGAAGTCCTAAGTATGGATGAATTGGAATCAGATTTTATTGCTAAGCCATCCCATTATTTGTCAGAAGTGAAACAAAAGTCAAAAGAAATGGAAGCCACTTCAGCAATTCTGGTACAATGCCTCCCCACACGATCATCAACTCCATATCAAAAAGATCGTGAGATATCAAGAATTATCAAGCTAGCTCTTGAAACTGTCGATGTGGGTCTGCTGGATCACCTCATTGTAGGCCGAAACGAATGTTTTTCATTTGCAGACAATCAACTTCTATAATTACGGAAAAAATATGCGATTTCTACTAGCCCCTGTGCTTTTACTTAGCATCGTCTCATGTAGCATTCTATTACCCATTAAAGTTAACCAGGCCGAGGATATCAATATCGATTCCACCCCTGAGCGATTGGATCGCGGTGAGTATCTTGTTGAACATGTCACTGGTTGCACAGATTGCCATAGCCAACGGGATTGGTCAATTTTTATGGCTCCTGCCAGACCAGGAACTCATGGTGCTGGTGGTGAAGTATTCAATGAAGAGATGGGAGCGCCCGGAACTATCTATGCCCCAAACATTACACCTGCGGCTCTGGGTTCCTGGACAGATGGAGAAATCGTTCGCGCTATTACCAGCGGGTTGTCCAAGAACGGGGTTCCACTTTTCCCCATCATGCCTTACCCGAATTATGCCAGATTGAGTCAGGAAGATATTTACAGCATCGTGGCATATATTCGAACTCTGGAGCCTATCGAGAATGAGGTTCCTGAACGCAAATTGAATTTCCCTCTCAATTTGATTGTTCGAACCATCCCGAAGCAGGCTGAGTTTGGTCCACTTCCCTATAAAACTGATGCCATCGCATACGGCAAATACATGACGACTGCTGCAGGCTGTACTGACTGTCATACCCCGATGGAAAAGGGGCAACCAATAGAAGGGATGGAGTTTGCAGGTGGATTTACAATGGGCATGCTATCTGGAGGCACGGTGAATTCTGCGAATATCACACCCCATGAAACAGGGATAAAAAGCTGGACACGTGAAGGATTTATACAACGCTTCAAAGCTTTAGATAATCCAGCTGCTCGTCAAGTTCCCCTGGCAGCGAACCAGGTGAACACCCCTATGCCCTGGACATATTACGCCTCGATGCAAGCTGAGGATTTAGGTGCGATCTACGATTACTTGATGAGTATTCCCGCAATAGATAATACGGTTGTAAAGTACCCTGACTTATAAAAGGTAAGTTTAGCTTTCTTGCTCTTCTTTTAAAATGATATCTGATTCTAACTCAGGATGATCGCCCCTGATATCAGCATAAAACTCTCGGATAATATCCATATCCTTTTTGAAATCGCCAGATGGGATAAATGACGGTCCCGTCCCAGCTATTTTATTGGCAAAATCTACATAGCCCAACAAAAGCGGCACCTGTGCCTTATACCCCATATGATAAAAACCAGACTTCCAGTGATCCCGCTTGGAGCGAGTTCCCGAGGGAGCCAGAGCAATAATAAGATTCTCGTTCGCAGCAAAATGATCTGCAATTTGATCAACCACACCATGCGCACTCCTACGATCTATTGGAATACCACCCAACCATCTCATGAATCCGCCAAAGGGTTTTTTAAATAAGGTGTGCTTGCCCAGCCAGGAAATTTTTATTCGCATGATGAACATAACGCCTAGAAGATGAATAAAATCCCAGTTACTGGTATGGGGTTCACAAATCAGGATAAACTTACCCTGAGGTGATAGCTCCCCCTTAAACTCCCAGCCTGATAATCGAAACCAGGCTTTGCCAAGCATCAATTTAAACAGACCAGATCGCTTATTTTTTTTCATGAACTATCTCACAAATTCGTTGTTTCGCATTGATCGTCCGGCCAGGAATCCAGTTGACCAGCTTGAGGTCAAATTATAGCCCCCGGTTTCGCCATTTACATCAATAACTTCACCAGCGAAATAAAGTTTTGAAGCTAGTTTTGATTCCATGGTTGTAGGATCTATTTCTTTTAGTGATACACCCCCAGAAGTCACAATAGCACGATCATACGAATCGTGACCAATTACCTGCATGGGAAATTCCTTTAAGAGCATTCGCAGACGTTTGCGCTGATCCCCACTCACTTGATGCAACTTTGTGCTCGGATCAATTTCAGTTAAGTCTACAAAAAGATCGATCATTTTGAGAGGTATAAGCGTTTTTAACAAGCTCCTAAAATTCTGCTTACTATTATTTGCAATCTCTCGAAGCAGACGCTGGTCCAACTTTTTGTGATCCAGAGCAGGCTTGAGATCAATTTTTATTTGAACTTCCTTCCTAGAATCCAGCATGGTAACCAGTGTTTCACTCAATGTTAAAATGATGGGACCTGTGATACCCTTTCGTGTGAACATCATTTCTCCAAACATTTCAGTGATTTTTTTACCCTCATCCCAGATTGAAAGTGAGACGTTTCTCAAACTGACACCCATCACTCGTTTGGCAGTATCACCGGCAGTGAGGACGGGCACAAGAGACGGAGCAGTGTCGATGATGGTGTGGTCAAAACTCTTTGCCATCCTATATCCATCTCCTGTTGAGCCAGTCGCGGGATATCCCAGTCCCCCTGAACATACACACACCTGATCCGCCATAACTTGAGACTTATGATCTCCCTGCGTTAATTGCAAAACATATTGACCACCTGCATTTAACTGAAGGCCGGTCACTTGTGTTTTCATTGCAATGGGAATTTTTAACCCATTCAGTTTTTTTTCAAACGCTACAACAATGTCTGTAGCTCGATCACTCTTACAAAAATATCGCCCTCCACGCTCCAACTTGGTGGGAACCCCAAGATCATTGATGTACTTGAGCAAATCATGGTTAAAAAATTGCGAGAAAGCATATTTAAGAAACCGACCCTTTTTGCCAAATCGATTCAGGAAGCTCTGCATACTCTCTTCATTGGTGATATTGCAGCGACCCTTGCCGGAAATGCGCAACTTGAGACCAGTTTTGTGCATTTTTTCGAGGATGATTATACTGTGATCTGGGTTGTATGCCTCAACTCCTGCTATGAGTCCAGCCGGTCCCGCACCTATTATTACCGTATTGTAGTGCGGCTCTATCAAATCACTGCTTCTGCTGTGCTAGCCAGGATGATGATAATATTCCATATACAGCTAAATCGACATACTCATCCCATTTGAGGGCATGTTGTTTGAGGATACCCTCTTGTTCCATGCCAATCTTCTCCATGACTCGACCAGACGTTGGGTTTCTAGTCATATGGCTGGCATGGATTTTATTCAACTGCATCATCTCGAAACCGTATTTGAGTAGAGCCTCTGATGCCTCTGTGGCATAACCATGGCCCCAATATGGTTTACCAACCCAGTACCCTAGTTCCGCTCTGTTGAAACGATGTGTAACAATAAGGCCAGCCGCCCCCATTAGTAATTCTGATTTTTGATCAATCATGGCAAATACAACACCCCCGCCAGCTTCGAAATCTTCTTGATGAGTAGCTATCCAGGTTTCCGCCATACCGTCCAGATAAGGATGTGGAATATTTAGTGTCATTTCGGCGACTTCATATACACCAGCCAGCTCCTGAATAGCAGGAGCATCAGAATCCTGGAAGCCTCTGAGTATGAGTCGCTCTGTTTTTAATTCAGGATACTTTTTCATGGAGTATTCAATCCTGTACTGGCATTAGCTTAGGATGAGCAGGTGAGCCTACAATAAGTCTTGAATCTCAGTTTTAAACTCATTTACCAACGAGGCTGCCACTGTCTGGGATGATCCCTCTGCAAAGATACGGACGATCGGTTCCGTATTTGAAGCACGAAAATGTACCCAGCGATCCTTCCAGCTAATTTTCACTCCATCCTCAAGGTTTGGGACCAGGCTTGCATACTTATCAGCTAGAGATTGGAGAATATCTGCTGGCTGGTACCCCTGAACATTGATTTTGTCTTTAACCATCTCATAACGTGGTAGATCATCGGCAATTGCACGAATTGATTGCCTTGTTTCCGCCATAAGAGAAAGGATGAGACCAGAAGCGACGAGTGAGTCACGACCGAGATGAGATTCTGCTAATATTACACCTCCATTACCCTCACCACCGATAAGAGTGTCGATTTGCTGCATTTTTCGGGCAACATGAATCTCCCCAACCGGGGTTCTTAAAACCCTGCGACCGTATCGCTCAGCCAGGTCGTCCAGTGCTTTGGTTGAACTTAAATTGGTGACCAGTGGACGACGATCATCTTCAGCTGCATGACGAAGGGCATGATACGCTGCCAGCACCAAAGTGTATTCTTCAACAAGGGGATTTCCATTGCCATCGATGACAGCCAGCCTATCTGCATCGGGATCTGTAGCGATTCCAATATCCGCTCCCTCTTTGCTAACCGTCTTTCTTAGTTCCATTAAATTCTCCGGTAGAGGCTCAGGGGTATGGACAAAATTGCCATCATTATCACAATTGATGGGAAATACTTCACAGCCAATTCGCTCCAGAAAGGCAGGAAGCGCTTCTGAGCCAGCACCATTAATGGCATCGATAACAACCTTGGGGCGCAATTCTTGAATTGCGTCTACATTAACCAGGTCCAAAGCCATGACATTCTCAATATGCCGCTCATTTCGATCATCTAGCTTAGTAACAGAACCTGTGAGTTCAGAATGCAGGGAGTCAGCTGCCTTTACCTTCTCCAGTTCAATTTGAAGCTGCTTGTGCTCATCAGAGTCAAGAAACAATCCTTCATCACCAACAAATTTCAAGGCATTCCATTCGATGGGATTATGGCTGGCAGTGACAATGATTCCACCCCGGGCATCAAGATCTTTTACCATGAGTTGAGCCGTTGGAGTTGGACAAATCCCGCAATCAATTATTTCACACCCCAACTGGTTCAAAACTTTTTCTACGACTCCCTTGAACATTTCCCCAGAGGGACGGCTGTCTTGAGCAATCACAATTCGACCTTTATCCATCAATTGAGCAAAGGCTCTTGTGTAAACTTCAACAACCCGTTCATCGAAACCATCATTAATGATTCCGCGGACTCCCGAGATTCCTGATATTAAAATTGGCATTTTTCCTCCCTGGAGGATACCACTGACCTATATCAGCTTGTATCCATATAAATGTTCTATGGTCGTTTTTCCGATGGTGAATGGTTTACTCTCTTCAAAAATAAATCCTTGACGGTTGTACCATTCAATGGCAGGCAGGTTTTCAACCATGACGCCCAGCCACACCCGATCAGTGTCATAATTTTTCTTTGCTGTATTGATTCCGTATTCCATCATACGCTTTCCTAGATTCAATTTTTGATAGGATGGTAAAACATAGAGTGATGTAATAAAAAACTGTTTGTCCTGTAGATTCCAATATGTTTTACTATAACCTACAATGATTTCGTCAACCAGGGCAACACACCCATCAACAATCTTGGAGTCATACAAGTTCTGGAGTTTTTGAATGCCGTAATAGGAATCATGAAACTCTCTTCTATCATCTTCTGGTACAAATGCTCCATAAGCATCAGCCCAGGTATCCCAGGCAACCTTCTGGATAGATGGTAAGTCAACTCGAAGCCAGGGGCGTATGTCCTTCATGATCGAAAAGTAGCCTTAAAGAGCGCATAGGCCAACCATGACCACCCAGCGATAAATGCAACACCACCTATCGGGGTAATTGCTCCAAAATATTTTTTCCCACTGATTGCCAGGAGATACAGACTTCCTGAGAACAATAAAATACCTATGATAATCATGTAACCAGAGATGTTCAGTTCTTTGGGGGTCATATAATGAGAAAGACCTGGTAGAATAAGGAGTAGTAAGGAATGAATTGCCTGATAGAAAACAGCTTTTTCCCAGATACCCTGACCGTAGTTATCCAGAATAGTTTTAAGAGCATGGGCGCCAAAAGCACCCAGACCAACTGTAAGCATTCCAAAAATCGCTCCCATAAGGGCAAAAAAGGTTGCCGGCATCATGATTCTATATCTCGAGCTCGTTTCTTACCACGAATAAAATATTGGAAGAAAATGGAGCCACCATACATCCTTCGCAGTGTTGCTGCCACCGCCTGGGGTTTTCGTTTTTTCCCGGCTTCCTGATGTTTTTTTATTAGGAGAAATGGATGGAAAATATTCCAGCCTATGGCCATCATAATTGCTGCCATTCGTTTCCAGTCACGAATTAGTGCTGAAAAGATAAAGGCTACACCTTCGAGGGCTATGCGTGCAGGCAAAAGGGCTGCAAGATAGGCAAAAGGATAATTTTTGACTATCATCATGAGATTGTTGCGATGATTCAAATATTTTTTCTGATAGCGATCAGGGGGAAGTGTCCAACCAGAATGATGAAAAATTCTGGATTTGGGGGCATTCACAACCCGCCACCCGGCATTATGAAATCTCCAGCATAGGTCGATCTCTTCCATGTGGGCAAAAAAATCTTCATCAAATAGTCCGACATCCCGTAGTGCCGCTCCACGAATTAATAAGGCTGTTCCGCTGGCCCAAAAAATATCTCTTGGTGTATCGTAATAGCCATCATCCTTTTCGGTGAATGTGAAAATGCGACCCAGGGCGTAGGGGAATGCAAGAATATCCAACAGCCCGCCTACACCCCCAGCATAGTCAAACACTTCAGGATTTTGGGCAGACATAATTTTAGGCTGTACAGCAGCAATATTTGATTCAGACTCCATCTGTTCAACTAGCGGACCCACCCAATCTGAATCATGTGTCGTATCATTATTGAGAATGAGGTAATATTCTGAATCAATGTCACGTAATCCAACATTACAACCACCGGCAAATCCCAAATTTTCAGAATTCTCAATGACTTTAACATCAGGGAAATCTCGATGGATAAAAGCAACACTATCATCTGAGGAGGCATTATCTACAACCACAATGTCAAGATGATCATAAGTAGTAGCTTCCAAGGACCGTAAACATGGTTCGAGAATTTCGATCCCGTTCCAATGGGGGATAATTACGGTAACTTTAGGATGCTTTGATTGCTGCATTGTCATAGCTTTGAAGATACACTGAAGGGAAGTCGATTCAAATCATTGTGGGTTCATAATGATAAATTGGTGATGGTTTTTCATTACAATAGGGTCGTTTTAATTTGGCACTATTCTGATCGTTCTTGCTAAGACAAGTATTTGATATTGATGAAATATTTTGTAAATATGACGCTCGAAAAGAGAAGATGTGATTTGATCAAAAAGGGAAGCGAGAGACACCAATGGATAAGATAAGCGTTCGTGATTTTATGACCAAAGAGCTGGTTGTCTTTACTCCTGCAACTGACATTTACACTGCCATAGATGAATTAGTGAAATCGGAGATCTCAGGTGCACCTATTGTAGATGGTGATGGTCGACTCGTTGGCATTATTTCTCAAAAGGATTGTCTACGCACATTGGCAAATGGCGCTTTTCATGATGCACCAGCTGGTCCCGTCAGCGAATACATGACAGAAGCTGTAATGAGTATTGGTCCTGATATGGATATTTTTACAGTGGCAGATCTCTTCTTGAACAATGTGTATCGTCGTATTCCTGTTGTGGAAGATGATGTGGTTATTGGCCAGATTAGCCGACGCGACATTTTACGTGCAATCCAGCACATGATTGGTAGCACCAAAGCTTAAATCCCTTGCCGGTTATTTGAAACGGTACCTTACAGCATTATAAATGGTAAAAACTCCTCTTGTCAGGGGCAGGTGTTCAGATATCTTGGCGCCATGATAAACGATACTAAAATTGTAATATTAACCAACACAGGAGAGACCCAGTGAAGATCGGTATACCCGTCGAGACAACTTCTGGAGAGACCCGCGTTGCGATGGTCCCCGGAATGGTTACTGCATTTACTCGCTTGGAGCATGAAGTCATCGTACAAAAGAATGCTGGAGCAAATTCTTTCATCTCTGATGAAGAATTTGAAAAAGCAGGAGCAAGTATAGTTGATGATGCAACATCGCTTTTTGCAGGAGCAGATGTGATCTTTAAAGTTCAGCCCCCCAGTGCTGATGAAGTTAACATGATGAAAGATGGAGCCATCTACATGGGCTATCTCGCTCCGCTGAGCAATCATGAAACCCTTAATGCTATGAATGCAAAAAATGTTACCAGCTTTGCTACCGAATTCATACCCCGAATTTCCAGGGCACAAAGCATGGATACGCTCAGTTCTATGGCCACCCTCGCTGGATACAAAGCGGTGCTTATCTCGGCCAATCATTTGGGAAAGATCTTCCCATTACTTATGACAGCCGCAGGGTCCATCCCACCTGCCACCACTTTTGTGTTGGGAGCCGGTGTGGCAGGTCTTCAAGCCATCGCCACAGCGAAGCGTCTCGGTTCTAAAGTTGAAGCCTTTGATCCGCGACCAGCTGTAGAGGAGCAAGTGAAGAGCCTCGGTGCAACTTTTGTCCATATGGAAGTGCCTGAGGAAAATGTTGAAACATCAGGTGGCTATGCGAAACAGCAATCTGATGCATTTCTCATTGCAGAACAGGAAGCCATCGGTGCACGCTTGCCTAAAGTGGATGTGATTATCACAACAGCCCAGATTTTTGGTAAGGCAGCACCTATCCTCATAACTGAAGAGATGGTTAAAATGATGCGACCAGGTTCAGTTATAGTTGATCTGGCCATAGAAGGTGGTGGTAACTGTGAGCTTTCCGAATCTGGTAAGACGGTGATAAAACATGGCGTCACCATTGTAGGTACTTTGAATCTTCCTGCAACATTACCGACCAACGGAAGCGGAATGTTTTCTAAAAACCTCCTCAACCTTTTCAAAAACATCTTTCAGAATGAAGATAACTCGCTTGATTTTGAAGAGGAAGTAACAGCCGGCGCCTGTATCACGCATGCTGGTGAAATTCAAAATGATCTCGTTAAAAAATCCATCACAGGAGGGAATGCATAATGGAAAGTCTAATTGTATCCATCTATGTTTTCACTCTCGCCGTCTTCATTGGCTTTGAGTTGATTACAAAAGTTCCACCACTATTACATACTCCTCTTATGTCTGGTTCAAATGCCATTTCAGGTATTACGGTAGTGGGTGCCCTTCTGGCAGCCAACGCAAATAACTGGAAAGTCAGTACCATCCTTGGCGTATTGGCCATTGGGTTTGCCATGATTAATGTGATTGGTGGATTTATGGTAACAGACCGCATGCTGGGCATGTTTAAAAAAGATAAAAAGACTGAGAAAGGAGCATAATGATGATCTATTTAGAACAGTTCACTTATCTCCTGGCTTCAGCTTTATTTATTATTGGTTTGAAGTATCTCGGTTCAGCGAAAACTGCCAGGCGAGGAAATCAATACGCCATGATGGCTATGGCCATAGCTATTGTGATCACTCTCGTGGTCTCAGGTATTGCAGGTCCTGTTCAGATCATAGTTGGTATGGTTGTAGGTGGACTCATTGGTGGAGTTGTCGCCAAAAAAATCGAAATGACCTCTATGCCTCAGATGGTAGCCCTTTTCAATGGGTTTGGTGGTATCGCATCAACCTTGGTGGCCTACTCAGAGTACCTTGAACCTACTACGGTTCCCGTATCGTTAGATGTGAATATTACTCTCATATTGAGTCTATTCATCGGAACAGTAACACTTACAGGTTCATTGATCGCTTTCGCGAAACTACAAGGTCTCATGCCAGGTCGACCCATCGTTCTACCCATGCATCAGATACTCAATTTCATACTGATGATTGGTGTGGTAATCTTTGGTGTCTTGTATGTCATGACTCCTGATGTACCGATGTGGCCACTGCTCATCATTGCTGCGGCTGCACTCTTTGGAATCACTTTTGTTATCCCAATTGGCGGTGCAGACATGCCTGTCGTTATTGCACTCTTGAATTCGTATTCAGGTCTGGCTGCCTCAGCGACTGGTTTTGTTTTGTCAAACAATGTTCTCATCATTGCCGGTGCTCTGGTTGGTGCTTCAGGTTTGATTCTGACCCAGTTAATGTGTGAAGCCATGAATCGCAGTCTATTCAATGTGTTGTTTGGCGCTGTGGGTACTGATGACAGTACAGGTGATGCCGGTACGGGTAGTGGAGAGCAAAAGACAGTAACTCGCTATACGGCTGAAGACGCTGCCATGATTATGGATACCGTTCAATCAGTTATTATCGTACCTGGATATGGTCTTGCTGTAGCTCAGGCTCAGCACGTACTCCACGAGATGGCTGAAATGCTCACTGCCCGTGGGATTGATGTCAAGTATGCTATCCATCCTGTGGCTGGTAGAATGCCTGGTCATATGAATGTCTTGCTGGCAGAAGCAAACGTTCCCTATGATGTGCTCTATGAAATGGATGACATCAATGATGAATTTCAGAACACGGATGTGGCATTGATTATCGGCGCAAACGATGTTGTAAATCCTGCCGCCCGGACCAAAAAAGATAGTCCGCTTTACGGTATGCCTATTTTGAATGTTGATTATGCCCGAACTGTCATGTTTGTCAAGCGATCCATGGGAGCCGGGTTTGCCGGTGAAGCTAACCCCCTGTTTTTTGATGATAAAACAATGATGGTTTTTGGAGATGCCAAGGCTGTAGTAACGGGGCTTGTGAAGTCTTTAAAAGAAGATGAATAAACTTACTCACAGATAGTAAAAGGGCCTCGGTATATCCGGGGCCTTTTTTTTAGGTGAGTGGAAGTCGTAGAACTTCTTGCCACTGATCAGGGCCACCATCGGTTTTAACCAGAACCAATTCTTTGATGTTTACTCGAATTGGAGTCCCAACCACAAAACCTTCCATTAATAACTTTTTATCTCTCATCCTGAGATGGCTATATAGCAAACTCAAGTGAGGGACAAATGTGTTATTCGTCCTTACCTCAAAGTGTTCGATTGCACCTCGGTGTAATAGATCAAGAACTGAACTTGGATGAGTATGCACGACAACACTTCTGAAGTACTTATCGTACATTCCTAGATGACTTAGACTGAGCTGAAAGGATTGCACTTTTTGAGTAAAATTAATCAATTTATGCTTTAGACTATCCACATTTTGGGTCAATTGGCCAAGCAAAGTGATGTGTGGAGCAAATGCAGGGGTTTCCCCTTTCTCAGATAGCCTGACGATTAAGTTTTGCAAGTATTCAAATTCGGGATTGTCTGGGATGAGCCAGATTGAGTGTCCCCTCGTTTGTTCAGTTTTGATGCCTCACTCCAACGTTTGTTCGTGCGATAAGTCTAAAATATGTGCTTCCACAATTTGACCAAACTCTATCCCTATCGGATCAAATATACTTTTTTCAGACTACTCCATACCTTACCTGATCTGTCATCAAACAATAATTTCATAATATAGAGTCCCGTTACAGCCTTACCGCCGTAATTCGCCTCTCCATCCCAAAACACCTGTCCACGATGACTGACTGGTTTGATCTGGACGGGTTCGGCGATTTTCCGACCAGCCATATCGAATACCATTATTGACATCAGACCATGTTCAAATGGCAGTTCATATTGTATAGCAATCTGATCACCATCGCCATCACCATCAGGTGTAAAGGGGTTAGGGTTTAAGTCAATCGATAATTCTGTGGGCAAGACATCCAGATAGATACTATTCTCTGCTCCTGGAGTTGAACCCCAATCACTAATGCACACACTCCAGTTTTCAGGAAGTTGGCCTGATACCTCTGGTCGAATTCGTTCCATTGAGCGTCCTGACACAAGTTCACTATCTGAGCTATATGACATCTCATCCATAGGGATTCCCTGTGGATCAAACAACGCTATCAGATCTTCAGAATTGTTTAGTGTTGGGAATTGCTGGACATCGTGATAAGCCCCATTTTGTAGTACTGGAACCAGGGAATGGTCACCTCCTATGACCAGGTACCCATGACTTTCCAGTAAAATACTTGTGTCGGACAGACTTATTCCTGAACCAGAATTGTCGGATATCTGCCACTCCATAATGTCTACAATTTCTGTGCTTCTATTGTACAATTCGATCCACTCACTCTCATCACTTACGGGAAGCGGCATGATTTCATTTATTACGAGGGGTGAAGTGTCTTCTGAAACATATAACTTATGTATTTGTCTGTTATCGCCGGTGTATTCGTCTCCTGCAATTTCTAGCATAACTTCCAGAGATATCCAGCCGGAAGTTTCTGAAACTGGTTCAATATTCCAAACTATTGTGTCTCCGGCCTCAAGAGGTGGTAATGTTTCATTCCAACTCTCGATAAGCGTTCCATTATGGTGTAAAGTTGTATTGAGTAACGCGTTCTGAGCCTGAACTTCCCCACTATTTGTGATCAAAACTTCAGTGACAAATTCTGTATCCCGCCATAGAACCGAATCCAGTATTACTACCTCCTGGACAGCTAGGTTAAATGATGGCAAAAGTGTTGAATTTTGTCTACCTGGAGTGATTCCCAAGGGATCCTGGCATAACGACCAGCTGGATTCGTATTCGGGCACTTTCCATAGTGCCAATCGTTCCAAACTTTTTCCAGGCACATCATTTGAAGGTGCCTGATAAGCATGTTCAATCATCCGATGTCCCAGGGGATCTAGAATCAAAATCGAATCAGAGCTATTGTTCAAACTGGGCCAGGAAGTGAGTTCACAAATTTGAGCCTGAGGAGGTGTCCAATCTACTAAATTGGTAGCATCACCAGTCCACAAAAACAGGCTGTCCGGCTGAATGATTAGAGTTGATGGAACATATCCCTGAGCTCCACTTCGATCTCTAAAACTCCAACCCTTCAGATCCAGTTCCATTGAGCTGATATTGACAAATTCTAGAAATTCGACCTGGTCTTCATGTGGAAGGTAGTGGATCTCATTGATCGCTATTTGACCTGGTGGATAGCCTAATACTACCTGAACTGATGTATCAGCAACAACCTCTCCTCCATGAATTAGACGAATGGGAATATCATTGTATCCTGGCCAGAGGTGCGCACTGGTATAGATGAGTGAATCTGATCCGAAACTGAAGAGTTCACCAGCCCAAAAGATATCTGCATCTGAATCGACTTCCAGTTCATGTAGTGTATTAATTCCCATATTTTGAAACTCAACCATCACTATCGCCTGGATTGGACCTATTGATGAAGATATCTCTATGCTTACTTCTGTTATTCGAATATCGAAAGGGAGGAGATGTCTGGTATTCATGCTTGAGGGGGTCCCCCCATCAACCTGGGTACTTGGAGCCCAATTGATTTCATCTAGGGGATAAATGTTTGGGTGACGTCGTTCCAGAGAAGAAGCAGATTCACCCCAGCTTCCCCGATAGAAAATAGAAGCTACAAGATGATCGCTGGCATCATAAACACGAACAGAATCGGAAGAGCCATTTAAAGTTGGCCACGATTCAGGTTGATGAGCCTCGAAGGAGTCCAGACCAAAATATTGAACCATTTCATGGGATTGACAGAGGGTTAAATAATCAAACGACTCCAGCATAAGAAGACTATCAGTGAGTTTGTGCCTCGTCTGATTTCCATCTGACATCGTCCATCCCTGTAATGAAATGGCCTCACTACTCCGATTCTGAATCTCTACCCATTCCCCTTGTTGATCTGGCGATGGGCTATACATCACCTCAGTAATACTGATAACATCTTTGGGATATGATCCAATTATCTCAAACCTGATGGAATCATCCTCTCGCACCTCATCGCTTTCAACATAGATTCCTGCTTCAAGTTGATGCAACCCTGGAACGAGGGGAAATAGAGTAATGGGTAATTCATACTCGTCCTGCGTATTCAGTGGATGAGTGTAATGATTAATCATATCCCATTCACCCACATCTTTCTCCCCATTCTGATTGTCATCATGATAAACTGAAACTTCAAATTCAGATATCAGATTTTCACCCAGGTTTTTGATTTGAAGTAAAACTTCAACAGGTTCAGCATCAATAACCGTTATGGCTTCGACTCCCATTAAACTCAGATTTATCAGAGGTGGTGTAACTGAGTTGCGAATGCCCGGAGTTCCATTGATATCAAGTGATGGGAGCCATGAGCTGAGCGAATCATTTGAACTCACAGATACTCGCTCCCAGGAATGTCCGTTTTCAGTGGATATCACCCATGACATTTCACTTGTACTGGATGAATCTGGACTGCGAATAACAACGGATTCAGCAGTATTGGAAAGCCCACCACTCCCAAAACTTGCATCAGTGGATATTGTGTAGATAGGAAGAGAATCATTTACGATACCCAGGTATGGTCCGAGGGAGAAATTATATCCAGGATCCATGATAAGAGCATAGCGAGAAGGTTGTATATCAATTGGACCTGATAAATGGGAGATGGTATCTACACCATTTCCATCACTGAGAACCCAACCATTGATTTGCATCACATGATCAGAAGCATTAAATATCTCTATAAATTCATTTTCATATTCTGATCCCTGAGGATTTGACATCACTTCAGAGATACGTATGTCATTGGCCTGTAAGCATATAGCCAACAACACAAGGCATGTCTTGTGCATAATAATCCCATCTGTTTGATTTGAGGTTTACTCGATGAATGGAACTTAGTATGGAACAAAACCCATTGCCAACTTTTTCATGATATGAAGCAGAATTAACTTATATTCAAATCGCTTCGCCAAAGTGAGTTTGAATAATTAGGAGGTAACATGAGGATAGTGAAACTAAGTTTTTTAATTGTACTGACCGCTTTGGTCATGTTCAACTGCTCGGGTGGGAAAGAAGTAATCGACATGCCCAAAAATGCAAACAACCCCAAGGGACCAGCTGACTTACCAGAATGGTTTACCAATCCACCTGAAGAAGATGACATGTACATCTATGCAGTTGGAGTTGGTGAATCACGACAGATGCCTTTGGCCATTGAAAAAGCTAAACAGGCTGGAAAGGTAGAGTTGTCAGAACGCATCTCCGCCAGCGTTAAAAGCCAGGTTAAGAGCTTTACCCAGGAAGCGGGTATGTCAGAAAACACCCAGATCGTAGAGTTTTATCAATCAACCTCAAAGACGGTCACAGACAACACCCTTAATGGAGTAACAGTATTACAGCGTCACCCATATGAAAAGCCAGGTGGTTCATGGATCGCCTATGTGCAGATCGGTCTTAAAAAGGATGCTATTAGTACTGCTGTGGTAAATGTGATTAAGAATGAAGAAGCGCTCTATGCTGAATTCAAAGCCTCTCAGGCTTTCAAGGAACTTGAAGCAGCCATGGGAGACACCAAATAGTTGCTGAACTATTCTATTTGTAAAAAAAGGCTCTCAATTGAGAGCCTTTTTTTTATAGAGTAAAGTTTAGCTGAGTCTCAGTTTCCAATAAAACTCACTCGTTGGAAGAATTCCTTCTTGAAGGCATCTCCAATGGGAATCTCTTTGCCCTCAATTTGAATGAACTGCTTTTGTATGACCTCGATTTTTTTGATTGACACCACATATGATCTATGCACCTGAATAAATGCTTCAGAAGGTATGAGTTCTAGTAATTGGCTAAAGGTCATTCGTGAAAGTAACTCCTTACCGTTTATCTTGAAGACAATGTAATGTCCATCCTTCTTGATATAGCTAATTCTGTTCGTATCAACCTGATGTATCTGTGCTCCGCTTTTGATAAATATTTGCGCATGGTCTTGTGTCATCGATGCTTGACCGGCCTCTAGTCCTGCAGGATATTTCTTGTCCCTGGCTCTGTTGGCAGCAGCTAGAAACTTGTCAAAGGGAATAGGCTTTAGCAGGTAATCCACAGCCTGGACTTCATAGCTCTCAACAGCATGCTCGGGATATGCAGTACAGAATACGATATCTGCGCCAATTTTTTGGATCAGGCGGGCGAGTTGCATGCCATCCAAGTCAGGCATATTGATATCCATCAATACCAGATCTGTACTTTCGTTAGACAAGTAATTCAGCGCTTCAAGGGGATCAGTAAAAGTCGCTGAAAGTTCTAGCCAACTGACTTTCTTAACGAATGAACTGAGAACTTCGATGGCACCTTGCTCATCATCAACGATGACACAAGTCAGCTTGTTTATCACAATTTTATCCTCATAAATACTTGATATTCTTCTTCAGTAAGACTGATTTCTAAAGTGTGTTTTTCTGGGTATAGATGTTCGAGACGACGCTTGACATTCTCTAAACCAATTCCTTTATGATCGGGGGAAGCAATACGATCAGGAAAGTGTGAATTCCTAATCGAGAATTCCATTGAATTTGTTCCAGCAAGCAAATTAATCTTTATAAATCCCCTCCCATGGTTATCGATCCCATGCTTGAAGGCATTCTCCACAAATGGTAGTAAAATCAGTGGAGCAATCCTAAACCTGTCAATTTCTCCTTCAATTTCAACATCTACTTTTGGTGGATCATCATGCTTGTACTTGAGCAACATGAGATCCATAAAATTTTTGAGATGCTCCATTTCCTGATGCAACCCAATTCGATCAACTGCACTTTCATAGAGCATGTATCGCATGAGCCCAGAGAGTCTCAACAGTGCATCGCTGCCCTCCTGATCATCATTCCGTTGGGTTATTGCGTAGATGTTATTCAGGGAATTGAATAGAAAATGAGGGTTTAGTTGGGATCTTAGATACTTGACTTCTGCTTCTAGGTTTTCCAGCTCTAACTTTTCCTGTCGTCTTATTTGTGAGCTTCGCTCGCTTGCTAGACCGTAGAAAATACCCGCTACTAATATGGTTATGTTCCCTGAAAGGATAGTGAGATTCAGTGTCTCTCTTCGACCGTACATTAACATTTTGTCTGAGACTTCCCCTGGCTCGATGGGCAAATTAAATGCGCGTAGCGTTAAGGCATCCCAACCATACTCAATTAAGGAGCTCATCATTAGTGCTGTACCGAAGTATAGACCTATTTTGAGAATGGAAGCTCTGTCTAGGTGCTTAGGAATCAGGAAACGCGAAGCAAAAATTATCAAAGCAGCTGAAACTAGTATATCCATAAAACGTACCGCATAGATACTACCATCCAGATTATTAAACTGTCCAAAAAACACAGGTAATTTTGCTGTCTGGATTGGTACAATATATATACCCCCAAACAGAATGATTAATGCAAGTGGCTCTATAATTTTCCGTTTCATCGTGGAAGCAATATATCCTTTTTTGTCTCTTCTTCGACATTAAAGGCTCCTAAGAGCTTTCGTCATGTCATGAACCTGGTTACTGATGTCACAAACCCGGCATTACTTCACTTCTAGCGTTTACACCCAGAATATGATTTTTCATGCCAAAACTGAATTCTAAGTATCTCGGAGTATAGCTTTGTGTCAATTAAAGAAGGAGAACCTGAAATATGTACTCAAACACCAATAGATTTTTTCTGCTTTTCCTCATACTTGGAATGTCATTGGTATTGGCAGAACCCAAAAAAATTGATCACCATACTGATGCTACAGATAATGTTACTCTGTATGATGAATTAATTCGCGTGTGCACAAATGAGTCTCACATTATTCAGGAAATATATCCTGGATCACTTTTTATTCTAAAAGCCCAAATCCAGAGTAGGAGGCTAGTTCATAGCCTACAGAAAAAATCAGGATATATAAAATTGTCCAAAGTATATATCGTTTTCAAAAATGTGCTCACTGCCATTAGTCATGAGTATGAAACTAACAATGGGAATCCAGTCTATATGACAGATTCGAAGCCAAAATCAGCCCACTCATGCCAAAACTTAATTGTTTAGTTTTTACATATTAGATTTGAAACAGATATAAAAAAAGGAGCAACATTATTATGAATTCAAAAAGACAACTTGTTATTCTATTCGTTTCTATAATTGCCACCTCATTTGCACTCGGACAACAAAAACATATCATCATCGAGAAAAAGATGCATGATGGAGACTCTCTTTCAGTGCATAACAACGTAGATTATGATGTACAGATTAAAATAATTGCAGACTCACTCCACGATCATTTCAATTGGTCTCAATCAGGCGATATCGAGATATTCAGTGATTCAACCTATAAAAATGTTTTTGTCCACAAATTACCCATGCATGCGCAAAAAGCCGCTCGTATTGTGATAAAAAAATCAGGATTTTTCCGAAAGAGTAAAATAATCATTGATTTTGATCCAATGACAAAAGCCATCATAAAAATCATTGATGATGGTGAAGAAGTTCCTGCTAAAAAGTTCCATAAATACCAAGACTATCTAGAGGATGCCTCAGACTTTGCAGAGCTGGAAGCCCTTCACCCCCGCATTGAAGAACTGGAGTTGAAGCTCGAAGGTCTGGAACTACCAAACCCTGAAATGCTGGCCGATCTCGAGAGCCTAATTGTAAACCTTGAAGGATTGGAGTCAAAAAAAGCTCATTTGGAAAGACAAAAATTTACACTCATGAAACATGTATTTGAATTAGAAAATCTTGAAGGTGTTTTTCAGGAAATTCTCGAAGACTCGGGAATAACACCCCCCCAAAAAATTGAAACGATTTCTATTCAAAAAGGGAAGTTCTTCATTAATGATGAGGAAATAAAAGGAGAAGTCGGCGAAAAATGTTTACAGGCTTACATGGAGCATTCCGATCTTTCACCTGAGGATATGGAGAAAAAGGGAGAGGAGATAAGCATAGATATTCGTTTTGACTAAATCGGGGATTAACTACTTCCACTAACGCACGATCATTTCGGGGTCTGGCGTTTGAAAACCGTCCTTGAGGGGCGGTTTTCTTTTATGGTCTCATTTCCTTTTCATTTCAAAACTTATACTGACCTGTCACTTTGGCCATGATCAGCTGAGAGCTTGCATCATCTGCTGCAGCAATTTTTGACAGAAAACGAAGTGCTTCCTTACCTTTTAGTGTAATAGCAAGCCTCTTTGATCTGAATATTCTGACCTTACCATCCTTGCTGGATTGATAGGAGAAGGGGTTTATATCTAGTGATTTGTTACCTGCCATCCTGGATCAATCGTCTATGAATCCATGCTCATCATCAAAAATCCAGTAAATGCTGCATTATTGGGTGCTAGTCGACCATCAACCTTGGATTTCATCTCGTTGATGAAGGATCGATACTCATGGTAAAATTCCCAAATGGGTCGTGGTTTATAAACCAGCGTATCCAATTCAAACTGCTGAATCACACCCTTCGCTGTTGTGGGTTTCACAAAGACTTCTTTAAAAGGTTTATGATAGACCGGAAGCACTGAAATAAGGGACCATTTTGCCATCTTTCCACTGATAAGGACATCCAGCATCATATTGAAACCCTGCTCTTGATTGCCATGGAGCATTTCTTTAAGTCCGTTTGCTAGAATTGTCTCATGCTGTGCATGGAGACTATTAACAAAGTCTCTAAATTTTGGCTTCTCAAATAAACTGACCATTGACGAACGACTCACCAATTTGCTCATAGTTTGTACGATGTCTTTTGCATTTCCGAATTGATCTTCTGAAAACTCCTCTTGTACCGTGGTAATCATCTTTTCCATTTTATGTTTTTTGCCGATGGCAACCATATCGTGGTGTTCAAAACCGCCTGGATACATGTTAAAAAATTTTGCTTCTGCCTCTTTTAGTTTCTCCAGATTCATTTCTCATCCTTTGATCATCGTTTGCATTTTCAAGGTACTCATTTATTCGATTCTGGAAGATAATCCATAAGGAACAAATATTATCACAATTCGTAGGCTACTTGTGTATATTTATAAGTCAAAGGTAACAAGGAGTGTTAATGAGATTTAAGTGGTTTCCAATAGAGCTGTCCAAATCTATTTCCATCCTTAGCTTCACCATATTATTCTTTAGCTGCAATCAAGCGCAGGAGCCCATGAAATACAATAAGCTGACACCGGAAGAACAACGAGTGATTCTCAATAAAGGCACAGAAAGACCTTTTAGCGGAAAATATGAACATCATGATGAAACCGGGACATATACATGTAAACAGTGTGATGCCCCTCTCTATCGTTCAGGGGATAAATTTGATGCGCAGTGTGGCTGGCCCAGTTTTGATGATGAAATTCCTGGAGCTGTAAAGCGTGAAACAGATGCGGACGGGCGACGGACAGAGATACTATGCGCCAATTGTGGGGGCCATCTCGGTCATGTTTTTTTAGGTGAAGGATTCACTCCCAAGAACACGCGACATTGTGTCAACTCAGTCTCTCTGAATTTTGAACCAGTGGAGATAAACATGGAAAAAGCAATATTCGCATCTGGTTGTTTCTGGGGTGTAGAGTACCAACTACAAAAAGTGGATGGTGTCCTTTCAACCAGTGTTGGTTATACCGGTGGCTTTTTACCAAATCCTACTTATAAACAGGTTTGCACGGGAACCACAGGTCATGCAGAGGCTGTTGAAGTTGTTTTTGATCCAACAAAAGTAAGCTATGAAACACTAGCCAGACTATTCTTTGAGACCCACGATCCGACACAGGTTGATGGCCAGGGACCAGATATTGGCACCCAGTATCGATCAGAAATCTTCTATCTCTCGGATGATCAGAAAAAGACAGCGGAAAAACTGATAAAACTACTTGAGGACAAGGGCTTGGATGTTGCTACCGCTCTGACGCCTGCTGTAGAGTTTTACCATGGCGAGGATTACCACCAGGACTATTACATAAAGTCGGGTGGCACACCCTACTGCCATGCCTACACCAAAAGGTTTTGATGTCCTGATAGGAATTTACGATTTATTAATTTCAACATCACGGTATAGAATCTGAAGCCTGACCAACTCTTGTTTGGTCTTCTTAACAATATCAGTGTAAGCGGGGTCTGAGTAAACATTGTTCATCTCAGATGGGTCTTTTTTCAGATCAAAAAGCTCCCAGAAACCCTCCTCCTCGTAGTAATGAATCAACTTGTAGCGTTCTGTGCGAACTCCATAGTGACGTCTCACATCATGCCACCCATGAGGATGTTCATAATAGTGATAATAGATAGATTCACGCCAGTCATCAGGATCATCACCCCTGACAATATCTCTTAGTGAATGACCCTGCATCTCAGTCGGAATTGGAACACCGGCGAAGTCAAGGAAAGTGGATGGGAAATCTAGATTCATGACCATGTCATCAGCTACCTGCCCCGGCTGAATCTCTTTGGGATATCGCATAACCAGTGGCATGCTCAATGATTCTTCATACATAAATCGTTTGTCATACCAACCATGTTCACCGAGGTAAAAGCCCTGATCGGACGTGTATACAACCAGCGTGTTTTCGGTCAAATCATTTTGATCTAGATAATCAAGAACACGACCAACATTCTCATCAACTGACAGGATACATCGTAAGTAATCTTTGAGGTAGTGTTGATATTTCCAGTTCAGCAATTCATCGCCTGTAAGTTTAAGACGCTTAAATTCCTCATTTACCTTATCATAATGGGCATCCCAACCTGCTTTCTGCTCATCGGTCATGCGATTGTACGTATTCATCCATGTCTCGGAAACTTTTTCTGCAAAAGATCTCTTGCCACCTGACCCTGTCTCCTCCTCAATGGATTCGGGATGAAGCTTCATATCAAAAGTGAGATACATATCGTCTATGCGCATATCAGCTTCACCTGCTGCTATTCGCCCGATGTATTCATCATGGAAATTTGCCGGCAGCGGTATTTCCTGATCTATGTAGGTATTAAGATGTTTTAGGTTAGGCATCCAGTTGCGATGGGGTGCTTTATGATGGATCATCATACAAAACGGTTTTGATTTATCCAGCTTGTCCAAGGTCCCAAGAGCCTGGTCAGTGATAATATCTGTAGTATAGCCGATGTGTCTTTTCTTTTCTCCATTCTCGGTAAAATCGGGATTGTAATATTGTCCCTGTCCTTTAAGAATATTCCAATAATCAAACCCTGTTGGCTCTGTCTTTAGATGCCATTTCCCTACAATTGACGTATGGTAACCAGATTGTTGAAGCAACTTTGGAAATGTGAGCTGACTACCATCAAAGGTACAGCTATGATCCAGCATTCCGTTGAGGTGCGAATATTTACCAGTCAGCAAGGTGGCTCGACTGGGTCCGCATATGGAATTGGTGACAAAGCTGTTTTGAAAGCGAATTCCTTCCGCTGCTATTCGATCTATGTTTGGTGTATTGATCAGGGTGTCATTATAGCAACTGATAGCCCTTTCTGCATGATCATCACTCATGATGAAAATGATATTAGGACGATCCTTTTTTGCACAGGAATTCAAAAATATGTTTGGGGCCATCAAAGCGGTAGTGCCCACACCCATGGATTTGAGAAACTCTCGACGTGTTGTTTTCATAGACTCCCCTTAGTATGCTGGGTGAACTAGTATATATTCCATTCTTAACTATCGCAAATTGAGGTCATGCTTATTCAAGCTTTCCTGCAATGTATCCTGTAGTCCATGCTGCCTGGAAATTAAATCCACCGGTGATTCCATCTATGTCCATGATTTCACCTGCGAAATATAAATTCTCACACACTTTACTTTCCATTGATTTCCCGTCTATATCATCCAGGCTTATGCCGCCACAGGTGACAAACTCATCTTTAAAACCTGTTTTTCCAGAAACAGAGTATGAGTCATTGGTGAGAACCGCAGCCAATTTGTTCAGTCCCTTACTTCCAAGCTCACCCCACTTTTTTGTCTCAGAAAATCCCCCCTTGGCAAGGAGATATCGCCACAGTCTCTCTGGCAAGCCAAATGGTCTGATATTGGGTAAACGTTTACGAGCATGTTCAGCTGTCACCCCGATTAATTGATTCAAAACGGATTCATGATTGGTCTGATCCAGCCAATTTACTCTAACATTAAAACTATATTCCGTATCATGAAAGAACCTTGCCCCAAAGGCTGACAGTTTCAGAATCGCGGGTCCACTAAAGCCCCAGTGGGTAATGAGTAGAGGACCTCTCTCTTTTAAGCTGGTTCCTGGGATACTGACCAAAACGGGATCGATAGCAACGCCTGTTAAGTCGACAATGGATTCATCGGGCATATTAAAGGTAAATAGGGATGGCACTGGCTCGACAATTTTATGACCAAGCTGTTCCAACCATTTCAACCCCCTGGATGTCGGTGATCCACCGCTTGCTACGATGACCTTATCAAAGCTTCTAGGAGCTAAATCTAGCCGGGAAAAATTTAATTCGAGCCGTCTATCTTTGGGAGTGATTGACTCAATCGCGGACCAAAATTCACAAACAATGCCCCTTGATTCTGCTTGACCCAGAAGACAGTCAACGATGCTTTCTGAATCCTGAGATACGGGAAAAACACGCGTATCTTCCTGGGTGAAGAGTGGAACATCTTTTGACTCAAACCAGGTCATAGTATCTGTTGTGTTAAATACTTTCAAGGCACGTTTCATGAAAGCTCGGCCCCGTGGATATCCCTTAGCAACAGTGCTAATAGACTTGTTTCCGTTAGTGACGTTGCATCTGCCTCCTCCAGAAATTCTTACTTTTGCCAGGGGATGACGTGTTTTTTCAAAAATAGTAACATCAGCATCGGGATGATTTTCTTTAACAGACAGTGCTGAAAAGTAACCTGCTGCTCCTCCCCCGATAATGGCAACTTCCAAAACAATATCCCCTAGAATTATTTGTTTAGAAGGTGTTGGAAATAGCTGGGAATCTTAGCCTCAAAGGAAATTCGTTGTTTTGTACCGGGGTGTTTGATATTAATTGATCCTGCGTGAAGAGTTAATCTTTTGATACCTCTAGCACTATCCCCATAGACTTTGTCTCCGACGACTGGACAATCAATATCGGCAAATTGAACACGTATTTGATTCTTGCGGCCTGTAATGAGGTCGATTTCAACCAGACTATATCTTTGGGATTCCTGGAGTACTTTGTATCCGGTTTTAGCCAGCTTTCCAACTTTTTTATCCTCTGTGGAATACATTTTATGAACAACATTTTCTGCCAGATATGAAGAAAGTACTCCTTGTTTTTCATCAAGATTACCATGAATAACCGCATAGTATTTTTTGCTGAAGTTTTTCCATTCATCCTGGAGATATCGTTTATTCTTCTCACTCTTTGCAAATACCAGGACTCCTGATGTATCTCTATCCAGTCTGTGAACGATATAGATTCGTTTCCGGGATTTTGGATTCCCCTTTCGGACATAATTATTCAAGGCAAAATATGCTGTTCGGTCACGGGTCTTTGAATTACCCATAGTGAGTAAGCCACTCATTTTGTCAACCACCAGGAGATCATCGTCTTCAAATAAAATGGTGAGTCCTCGGGGTTGGTGTCGCCTGGATGGTTTCTTGGTTTTCTTTGTTTTAAAAGGATCCATGACTATTTAAAATTACCTTAATTATGTCTTAATTGTTTGTGGCTTTTTGGAAATAATCTCGCTTGAAATACACATAGGCCACAAAACCCCACCATGCGAGCAGCGTAGCAACAACTGTCAGTATGGATGCCTGGGCCACAAGATCTTCTCCCCCGGCTCCCATTAATTCACCATAATCACTTAAGAGACTTGAGCTCGCCTGGCCATACATAATGAAGAGAAGTCTGTCCACAGAGTAGATCAAAGTGCCGGAAAACATCATCTGGAAACCCCAGGGTTTTGCTGTCCATAGACCCAAACCCATACCACCGTATATACCGATGTATAGGAGATGGTATATCACGGCAACAATTCCGCTGTGTTCAGCACCAAACAATACAACTGGAGATATGATTGAAACGACTTCTCCCAGAGCGGAAAGGAAGAAAAAGAATCCTGCAAACCGCATTGTAAAACGGGGCCCCTTGGGACCCATTGCATCGTTGCTAGCAGTTGAAGATGGTGGAATCCAAAGATCATTTTCCTTCATAGCTGAACAGTAGCGACAAAAAATAGCATCTTCCTGTATTTCTTCTGCGCAATAGGGACATTTCATTCAGCTCACCTCATAATTTGGTCAGAGTATAATATTAAACTCCCCTTATTCCTCTATGAAGCTTGACATTTGAAAGGAAATAATTCGTTCTACTTAACGACCTTTGAGCTGAACGATTTTGTGGGTATAGAGAAACTCATCAAACTGATAATCCAATTTCAATTCAAAATAAAATTCTGTTGAGTAACCAGGATTGAGAGGTTCACGTACCACAAAATTCTGAGATAGGAGCAAATTCTCAGGATTCAAAACCTCTTTACCTGTGTACTCGGTTACAGTGTTTTCGCTCATGAGGTTTGAATTTCCTGAGCGCTCTGAATCATCACGGTATATTTCTAAATTGAATATAGATGAGGTGATATCGTGTTCGCCATTATTCTGAATTTTACCTCTGATATAATTTCGCTGCATATTGACTTCAAAATCACTTATCTGAATTTGATTGAACTTGTGTGCAGGGAGAGAATTATCATCCATGATGGAGCAATTCACCAAAAGAACAACTGGGAGGATCATAATTATTGTTTTTAGTCTGCCCAAAACCGACCTCATGAATCCTTGATTTCCTCTGTTCCATCAGAGTATCTGGCAAATCTTCCTTGATCTACAGTGTTTATGGGATCACTTCTATCCCAGGGCCAGCCCCCAAACTCCGTAGCTCTAAAATCATCAAATGCTTTCTGAATTTCAGCCTGGGTGTTCATTACAAAGGGTCCATACCGAACAACGGGTTCACCAATAGGTTTACCCTGGAGGATAAGCAGTCTGGATTTTGTCGGACCATTTTTAATTGGAAATTCACCAGATGAAGCAATTTCGACAGCGTGATATTCCGGAATGTTTTTACCTGCGACCTCTATCGATTCACCCTCATAAAAATAAAGGTCCCGATTTACACCAACACCACTTGCAGGAAGTTCAAATTCTGCACCGGCATCCAATGTGACGATCCAGATACCCACCTGATTGATTGATTGGGCAGCCCAGGAATCAGGTGCGGGATCTGGAGCTGAAGTCCCAGCAATATCACCGGCAATAATGCGTGATTCAACTTTCCTCCCCGCCTGGTCCTTTGATTGAAGAATTGGGATGGATTCAGACCATAGCATTTTATAGGAAGGTGCCGCCATTTTTGATTTGGCTGGAAGGTTAAGCCAGATTTGAAACAGTTCCATTGGGTTAGGCTGGTCTTTTTTTACCAGCGGAAACATCTCTGAGTGCTGTAAACCACTCCCAGCAGTCATCCACTGTACGTCCCCATGTCCGTAGCGGCCAGTTGCCCCAGCTGAATCATGATGATCCACAAGCCCTTCAAGGACAACGGTGACAGTTTCAAAGCCACGATGTGGATGGGCTGGAAAACCAGGTATCTGACGACCATGATACATATTCCATCCATCTTTTTGATCAAAATCCTGGCCTATATTGCGACCTGACAAGGAAGCTGCCGGTCCCATTTTCCCATCACCTTCAGGGTAGGCATCATGGTGATGGACACAAAACAGAAAGGGATCTCTGGTTTCCCACACGAAGCCCAGCGGTTTTATATTTTTTAACATTGTAATTTTTCCTCATATCCCCCGAGATACAAGCATATCAATATTTCAACGACTTCTGTTGAATTATGTTCGAAAACTATTCTGCATTTTGCCAGAGACAACCAGGATTTAGGTGAGTTGGTTAGTCCTTACTTCTTGGCTCAGCCCATACGGCAAATTCGTTTCCATTGGGGTCGGAAAAGTGAAATCGTCTTCCTCCAGGAAAAGAAAATATTGGTTTGATGATTTTCCCTTGAGCTGCTTCAATTTTTTCTCGTGTTTCTTCGAGTGCATCACTAAAGAAGACAATAAGGACACTTCCAGACCTCGTCTCAGCAATTAGATCTGATTTAAAAAAACCAACATCAATCCCAGCATTAGAGCAGGCGACATAATCAGGACCATAGTCTACAAATGACCATCCAAAGAAGTCTGCAAAGAATACTTTGGTTTGCTCCACATTTTTTGCGGGGAATTCCAAATAATTAATCTTTTCATGGATGCTCACTTGAATCACCTCCAAAAGAAACACCACTTAGTTCTGCCATATCTCTCTTCCAGGTGGTGAGGTCGTCATGGCTAAACTGATTTAAGTGAGTATGTCCACAAGCCCTGGCCATGACTTGCATTAGTTCAGTTGATGCTCTGAAGAAATTATTCAGCTGCTGGGCTCCCTTTTCAATTTTAATGCGAGCCCTTAACTCGGGTTTCTGTGTTGCAATACCTACAGGACAGTTATTGGTATGACAAGCTCGCATCCCCAGGCATCCAATCGCCTGGAGGGCAGAATTTGAAACTGCAATGGCATCAGCTCCAAGAGCCAATGCTTTGATAAAATCGGCAGGGATACGCAGTCCACCTGTGATGACCAATGATATGTCTTGTCGTCCCTGCTGATCCAGATATCGTCGAGCACGAGCCAGTGCCGGTATGGTTGGTACTGAAATGTTGTCTCTGAATATGAGAGGTGCGGCACCCGTCCCTCCGCCCCTTCCATCCAGAATGATGTAATCTACACCAATTTCCAGGGCAGCCTGAATGTCTTTTTCGATGTGCTGGGCAGAAAGTTTTACACCGATAGGAATCCCGCCAGTTGCCCCCCTGACCTCCTCAGCAAAGCGTTTATAATCATCCAGGTTTTCCCAATCCGGAAAACGAGGTGGTGAAATAGCTGCCTCACCTTCAGTCAGACCACGTACTTCTGCAATCTTACCCTTGACTTTATTGCCAGGAAGATGCCCTCCTGTTCCTGTCTTTGCACCCTGGCCACATTTAAAATGGAATGCCTGACATTTTTGAACCTTGTCCATTGAATAACCAAACCGTGCTGATGCCAATTCATATAAATATCGACTATTTGCTGACTGCTCTTCTGGTAACATACCGCCTTCACCGGAGCAGATACCAGTACCGGCTAGCTCTGCCCCTTTCGCCAATGACACTTTGGCTTCTTCGGAGAGAGCTCCAAAACTCATGTCAGAGACAAAAAGAGGACGCTCCAGCACGAGGGGTTTCTCTGCATTTGGGCCAATCACTGCTTGTGTTCCAACCTCTGCCTCATCCAGGAGTGGTACCCGATGCAACTGAGCTGTGAGTATCTGGATATCTTCCCAATTTGGCAGATCCTGTCGAGGAACGCCCATGGCATCTGTCCGGCCATGGTGACCGGTTACTTCAAGACCTTTTTCAGCTAAATGTTGTATGTATTGAGCATGTGGTTCCTCAACGGCACCGTGTATATCCTGATAAAGACCCTGATAGGTATCCCTGTTGTAAGGCTGAGGATTTTGATTCTCCCAGGCTTTGATTTCCTGTTCATCAACCCAAACCTGATCATCTTCTATCCAACTGGAGAATTTTTGGAGCTTCTCTTCATTATTATACGCACTGACACCAGATTTGTAGTTATAGTCCCAATTGTGTAAACCGCAGATAAGATCACTCCCTTGAATATGCCCATCTGACAACAGGGCTCCCCTGTGGTGACAACGACCAAAAAGGACTGAAACCTCATCCTCACCCGAAAATCGCGTAACAACAAGATCCACATTGCCAACCAGTGCATAGGCAGGTTCGAGTGGTTTTAATTTTGAGAAATGAGCAATTGAAATTTTATGCATGTGTCATCCTATTCGTTTTCACTTCTATTTTAGCATGGGACAAGTTCGTCCAAATATTACTGGATCAAACCAGGCCTGAAACATAAACCACAACCGGGGCAAGAACAGTCAGTAACACTCTCGATCGTAGACTCCTTTGTGAAACGTCCAAGTTATGTGGTCATCTGAACTAGAAAATACACTATGTTGCCGCAAATCATGTTGAAACTGCCCCAAATGAAAATTTTTTGATAGTTTCAAAATCAAGGTGGTCACCTTCATCATTTCCATAGTAGGCAACCTGAATGATCCCTTCACGATCAACCAGAAAATCAGCAGGCATAATAGTCAGACCTCCGGTGAATAAGTTGGGCAGATATCCTTTTATAAAAATGCTCTTTAAGAGAGTAGGTAGGCGCATGATCATACCGGTAAAGAAACCTTTGACAGATTCCTCAATCCCAAATTTTTTGTAATATCTACCATGGGGATCTGCTAATACTGGAAATGTGGCGAGGTGTTTTTCAGTATGTCGGGTTAACTCCTCCAAATCAGCTTTAAATATGGCAACCGGAGTGAAATCCTTGTCAAGTTCATTAAAGCGTTTTACCAGATTGTTGACCCTCAAATTACAGAACGGACAAGAGGTAAATCGATAGAATGTGAGCATATAAGGCTTGCCGGACAAGGATTCCAGGTCAAATTTTATTCCTGTTATATCCATCAACTTGATATTCCTTACCTTTTGCCCGACTTTGAGCCTCATCGTTCCTCGATTTCTTCAATTCGATTTGCTTCTTTCCAATCAATTTGTTTCAAATTCATCTTTAGAAGTGTCCACTCCTCATTATTGGGATGTGGAATCTTCTTATAAGTTTTAAAGCCAAACTGCTCGTAACATCGAATTGCAGATTTATTGAAGGCAAATACTCCCAGACGTAGTTCCTCTAATTCCAATTCATCGAAGGCGAATTGCATGGCTCGCGCTATCATCATTTTCCCCCAACCCTGTCCTCTATATTGTTTTGGACCAATGAGCACTCGCCCAAGTACTGCGCTTTTCTTGCCATAGTTGACCTCCATGAGTTCGATGTGACCGATCGTGGATCCATCCAGAAGGGCTTTAAACATAAAGTGTTGGGGAAATTCCGTCTGGGTCAGTTCAAATGAGGTAGTAAGTTGCTTTTCATCTAGGGGGAATACGTATTTGGGGCCTGACCATTGAAGCAAAAAATCAGCACCTGGTATCCAGCCAATTAGCCTGGGGATATCTTCCAATTCAAATTTCTCCAGAGTAATCATTAAATATTGCTCCGTTCAGTGGTTATATGAAAAAATCTGATCACTAAATGCTCCCACGTATTCAAACCGTGTCAAATCATTCCATCAGGATAAACATTAATAATTTTTTTTAATCTATGTGTCTTGAAGCTTACAGAAAGTAGAATTTGAAGAAGCTTTAGAAGCCCATGAGACCACAGCAACGGCTGCACTGGGGTAGGACGCCGCCCTCTTTATTTAGTAGGCGGCGAAACTCTCTGAATCTATCGTTATTCCAGAGTTCCAGGAGAGGAGTTTCCTGAATATTACCGACTTTGACATCAATATAATCACGACAGGTCACAACATCTCCGTTGGGCATGATATCAATCATCATATAGGGGGCAACACAAGGTCCAAACCCAAGAAAATCTTCAGGCTGTGCATAATAGGGAATAATTTTCTCAGTATCCATAAACGGAACTGGAAACCAACCAAAAGGATATTTCTTTTTTGATATTTTTTCAATGGTTTGCTTTACGTGTTCAGCCTTGATCGTGGTGTTTTGACCGATGTATGATTTCCAGGTTTCTGCGTCAACACCCATCTCTCTTTTGAGAATATCTGCATGTTGCTCACCGATTTCCTGGGTTGTGAACCAGGAGAGATACAGGATAAGTCCATCAGGACCAAGGTCAGCAACGGTATCAAACATACTCTCGAGGTGATCCTGATTGGTATCCGAGACTGTTGCAGAAATTAAGAAATACGGGTCAGGTTTTTTCCCACGCGCCTCCAGCAGCAATTTGATACCTCTGGAGGTTTTCTTATATGTTCCAGGAACTCCTCTGGCCTGATCATGTATTTCCTCAGGTCCATCCAGCGAACAGGTAAGCATATCCCATTTTTGCTCGACAATTTGCCTGGCATTTCTTTCCAAAGCTGCTCCATTGGTGATGACGTATACATAGCAGCCTTTTTCTTTAATGTAAGCCGTCAGTTTAAATAGGTCCTTGTAGAGCAGAGCTTCACCGCCAGTGATATAAAATATGGGTTTATAGTGTGCTGTCTCGTCCACTATTTTCTTGTAGTCAGTAAATGTCAGTTCTGACAGCAGATGGTCTCCTCCCCCTTCGTTCATGTAACCGTTGTCTCCAAATTGACCGCATATTGCACATCGTTGGTTGCATCGATTTGTGATACGAAGACTGATTTGATAAGGTGGGCGCTTCGCGACACCATGTCCTGCCTTCAGATCACCTTTCACATGGAGATGCTTGCGCCAGGCAGCGCGGGTGACAACCGGCAAATATTTTAGTCGGGGAGCCAGGGCTTTGGCAAACATTCCAACAGGGAGTCGGCTTAACATATAATAGTTCCTAATCTATATTATTTCCCAGGCGACTGAGGAGCCTCCTATATTAGCATTTATCTCAAAAAATCAGATAGTGAGTTTCATCTATTTTTTTGTTTAAGTGAAAAACTGTATGCAACCAGGTGTATTAATTGCCAAGAATTCTTTCTCATTCTTCTTGAATAATACTAGATTATAGACCGGCTCAAAAAACCGACTAGAATAGATCATATCCATGTATTTGAGAAATAGACCATGACATATAATTCCTTTTCCCTCTCCGGAAACATTGTTGATGTACTAAACCAACGCATTTTCCCTGGAACTATTGATATTGAAAACGGCAGAATTGTGTCAGTCGTTGAACAAGCTGTTTTGGAAACACAATTCATACTTCCAGGACTCATTGATGCACATATTCATATTGAAAGTTCCATGCTGGTCCCAACCGAATTTGCCAGAGCGGCAGTTGTCCATGGAACGGTAGCCACGGTTTCTGATCCACATGAAATTGCGAATGTCCTTGGAATGCGTGGCGTTGAATTCATGTTGTCCAACGCAGAGAAATCACCATTCAAGTTCCATTTTAGTGCCCCGTCCTGTGTACCTGCAACTCCATTCGAAACTGCTGGTGCAGAGCTTTCGGCATCTGAAATCGAAGTGTTATTACAACGTTCTGATATTGTGAGTCTTTCCGAGATGATGAATGTACCCGGAGTGTTGAATGATGCCGCGGATGTGAAGGAAAAGTTAAGACTTGCCAGTGTAGCAGGGAAGGTTGTTGATGGTCATGCACCTGGTTTAAGGGGAGATGCAGTTAAGAAATATGTTGGTGCAGGAATCACCACTGATCACGAATGCTTCAGCCTAGCAGAAGCTCATGAAAAATTATCGCTGGGGATGCAAGTACAGATTCGTGAAGGGTCCGCTGCCCGCAATCTTGATGATCTGATTCCACTCCTCAATGAGCATTATGAGAACTGTATGCTTTGCAGCGACGATAAACATCCCGATGATCTGGCAGAAGGTCATATAAATGAGATGGTGAAACGAGCTATCGCTGCAGGTGTGGATCCACTCAAGGTTTTATGGAGCGCAACTGTTACACCTGTGAAAACTTATGATCTGGAAGTGGGTCTGTTACAGGAAAACGACCCTGCTGATTTTGTAATCGTTGATAGCATGACAGAGTTCAACATCCTCAGCACATATATCGGTGGAAACCTCCTTGCAGAGAATGGCAAAACAATGCTGGAGTCAGTCCCCGTCGTACCAATCAATCAATTTGAAGCAGAATTACAAGACGCTGATAACTTTAAAATTAAAGCAAAACAGCCAGAAGTACCTGTAATTGAGGTGATAGATGGGCAGCTGGTAACCAGAAAATATTCCTGGAAACCAGATCTTAGTGTTGAGGGATATATTGAGACAAATTTGGATCAAGATATTTTAAAAATCGCAGTATTAAATCGATATTCACTTTCAAAGCCAGCCGTTGCTCTAATTAGAAACTTTGGTTTAAAGGACGGTGCTATTGCTTCCTCTGTAGCTCATGATTCACACAATATTGTTGCTGTCGGTACCTCAGATGAAAGTCTGGCAAGAGCCATCAACCTGATCATCGAAAACAAGGGGGGTGTTTCAGCCGTCACTGGCAGAAATGATCATGTTTTACCTCTTTCAGTTGCAGGGATTATGAGCGATGACGATGCCTTTAAGGTGGGCAATAGCTATGGCGATATGGATGATATTGCCAAAGCCATGGGGTCAAACCTAAGTGCCCCATACATGACGCTTTCATTTATGGCACTCCTGGTGATTCCAGATATCAAGCTGAGTGACAAAGGGCTTTTTGACGGGGAAACTTTCCAATTTCTCGATGTCTTCGAGTTCCTAGGTGATAATAAGCCCATATGAGCCAATCTACACAGATAATAGGCCAACGGCTCAAACGCCTTGACGCCCGAGGGAAAACCACGGGTGAAACAAAATTTATCACCGACATAAAGGTCGAAAATATGCTACATGCCGCTCCTGTTTACTCTAAGGTGGCGTATGGCAAACTACTGGGAATTAATACTGATGTGGTTGAGAATGATCCTGATTTCGTCGCCTTTTTCTCAGCCAAGGACATTCCCGGTGAAAATCAGGTTGGTGTTATCCTTGAAGATCAACCTCTTATTGCTGAAAATATTGTTCGATATGTTGGAGATAGCGTTGGAATCCTTGTAGCCAATACTGCTGAGGCAGCTCAACGCCTCTCAAAACTCGTCAGTGTAAAAATCGAAGCTTTTACTCCGATTTTTTCCATAGATGAGAGTCGCGATGCTAAAGAAAACCTTATCCATGACACCAACTTGGCTTGTCAGCATCAAGTAAAGCGCGGAGATCCAGAAAAAGCATTTGCTGAAGCGGTCCATGTGATTGAAGCGAGGTTTGAGACACCTTTTCAAGAGCACTACTATCTTGAACCTCAGGGCTGCATTGCCTTTGTCACACCAGCAGGGGGAATTGAAATTCTTGGTTCAATTCAGTGTCCCTTTTATGTTCAAAAAGCCGTTGCAAAAGCTCTGGACATCCCCTTCTCAAAAATTAGAGTGGAACAGGCCCCTACTGGCGGTGCATTTGGCGGTAAGGAGGATATTCCCTCAGAAACCTGCACACGGGCAGCTCTGGCAGCTTTGATTCTCAATCGACCAATTAAAATGGTCTACAATCGTATTACGGATATCCAACTTACCAGCAAACGTCACCCTTTTCAAATGCATTACAAGGTAGGTGTTTCCAAAACCGGAAAGTTATTGGCGGCGAAAATCAAACTTGAGGAAAATGCCGGAGCGTACGCAACTCTATCCTCGGTCGTTTCTTATCGGTCAGCTATGCAGGCTCTGGGACCATATGTCATTGATAATATCTCCGTAGAGTCGAATTCATATTATACAAATTTACCTCCAACAGGTGCTTTTCGAGGCTTTGGATCACCCCAAGCAGCCTTTGGGCATGAACGGATGATGGATGTTATTGCAACAGAACTTGATATGGACCCCATTGAACTCCGTCTAATTAATATTGTGAAACTCGATACACATACGCTTACTGGTCACCATTTAAAAAGCAGTGTCGGAGCTGAGGAAACTCTAAAAACGGCAGCGGATGCCTGTGATTGGAACCATCGCGAAATGAGTCAAGATGAGCGTTGGAAAACCGGGTATGGGGTTTCTCTGATTCATTATGGCAATTGTCTCGGTGCCGCAGGTTGGTTTATGGATGGTAGTGGTGTCAAGATCAAACTTCATAGGGATGGCTCCATATCAGTTGCCTTTGGGCTCATAGAAATGGGTCAGGGCGCGCTTACCGTGGTCCAGCAAATGACAGCAGAAGCTCTGGGAGTTGAACCGGGAAGAATAACCGTATTACCTACAGATACAGATCAGGTTCCTGATAGTGGTCCTTCAGTCGCCAGTCGGAATGTCGTCATGACTGGCAATGCTATACGTAACGCAGCTGCGAAATTATTACCGGTGCTCAAAGAAGCCGCCGCTGAACTCATGCAATGTGATCTGAATGAGATAGTCTTAGAACAGGGAAAAATAAGCAATATCAGGAATAGTGAAATGCTGAGTTTTTCAGAGCTAAGTAATTATCTCTATCTGTCAAACCGTCCCATGGATGTGTTGGGTTGGTGGCATGTTCCAGAACTTGATTATGATGCAGAAAATGGAACAGGTGAAGCTTACTTTACCTATTCATATGCCACTCAAATCGCCCGAGTAAAAATAGATACTTACACCGGTAGAGTAATGGTTGATAAAATTTGGGCTTCACATGATGTGGGGAAAGCCATTAACCCGGCTGGATTAGAAGCTCAAATTGAGGGGGGTACCGCACAAGGAATTGGCTGGGCGCTTACGGAAAATTTTAAGGTGGTCGAAGGTGAAGTCGTCACCGACAATCTCACAACTTACCTTTTACCAACTGCGCTAGATGTGGGTGAAATCGAATCGATTCTGGTAGAAGATCCTGAACCTGAGGGTCCTTGGGGTGCGAAAGGCATCGGGGAACCGGCCATCATCCCAACAGCTGCAGCGATTGCCAATGCCGTAAGTAACGCTTTGGGGCAATCAGTTGCTCAGATTCCCATAATACCGGAACACATTTTAGAAATGGTAGGTGATTGAGATGGATCAACTTTTATTGCACAATTTGAACATCATAGATCCCTTTGGTGAAAGAGAGTTTCTGGAGCATGCTTCCATACTCATTGAAGACGAAGTAATCAAGTTTGTTGGTCGTGGCTATTCCCATGTCGACTTCGAAGGGCATATTCTTGACATGAAGGGTAAAATCGTTTTACCTGGAATCATCAATGCTCACACCCACTTATACTCAACACTGGCTATGGGTATGCATCCACCCCGGAAATCACCAAAAAATTTCGTTGAACATCTCCAGGAAGTTTGGTGGAAACTCGATCGCGCACTGGACAAGGAATCTGTATTGGCATCTTTTGAGGCCGGGTTAATGGATTGTATACAAAATGGTACTACAACTATTATCGATCATCATGCCAGTCCAAACCTCGTCGATGGTTCATTAGATTTGCTGGTAAATACAGCTGGATCATTTGGAGTAAATATTAGTGTCTGTTTCGAAAGTTCTGACAGAAACGGTGAGGCCAATTTCATGGATGAACTGTCGGAAAATATCCGTACCATTAAAAAATATGCCTCAAATCCATACGTTTCCCCGCGTATGGGTTTACATGCATCTTTCACACTTTCCGATGAATCATTAGAAAAAGTAAGCAAAGCTCTACAGGGACTACCTGAATGCGGTATTCATATTCATGTTGCTGAAGATCTTGCAGATGAGAAGGATGCCCAGGGTAGAGGATATCGCTCAGTTATACAGCGGTTGGAAAAGTTTAATCTGCTTTCAAATCAGTCGCTGATAATTCACGGTATTTTTATGACTCGGGAGGATCGACATCTCCTGCTTAAACATGGCTGCAAACTTGTCCACAACCCAACCTCAAATGCCAATAATCAGGTTGGTGTCCTGGAGACAGAGATTATCGAATCCATGGGACCAGGACTAGGGACTGATGGCATGCAAAACAATATGCTCAAGGAGGCCAAGGAAGGAACATTGGTCAGAGCTGCAACAGACAGCCCCTCAGTTAATTATCTTGAGCTCCTCTTTCAGAATAATCCAGATATTGCAGTAAAGATTTTTGGCAAATTAATCGGACACATCGAAGAAGAGGCACAGGCTGATCTGGTTTTTTATGATTATGATCCACGAACAGAGTTGAATACTGACAACTTTAGCTCTCATCTACTTTTTGGATTTGGAAAACCTTCAGATGTCATGACACGTGGGATATTTCGCCTCCGTAACCACCAATTGGTAGATATGGATGAAGCCCGAATTCGTGAGAACAGTCGCAAGCAAAGCAAACGACTTTGGTCCGCAATGAAAGCACTCTAAGGCAAAATAGAACCATTTGATAAAAGGATACAGAATGAATATTGATTTTCAGCAGATACTCACACGGGCAGAGCAATATCGACCCGAAATTTCCAGGTTTTTACGGGATATGATTGCAATTCCTAGCGAGAGTTGTCAGGAAGAACTTGTGGTTCAACGGATAAAAGTAGAAATGGAAAAGGTCGGTTTTGATAAAATCGAAATTGATGAGATGGGAAATATCTATGGAACCATGGGTCATGGCACCCACGTTATCGCCATGGATGCTCATATCGATACTGTGGGTGTTGGAAATCTTGAGAATTGGAGTGTAGATCCTTATGAAGGTTTCGAAGATGATGAAATCATCATGGGCCGTGGTGCTTCTGATCAAGAAGGTGGTATGGCCAGTATGGTTTATGCTGGGAAGATCATTAAAGACCTCGGTCTAGAAGGTGACTACACACTTGTGATAACCGGAACAGTCCAGGAAGAAGATTGTGACGGATTATGCTGGCAGTACATCATGGATAACAAAAAGATTCAACCTGAATTTGTGGTAAGCACCGAACCAACCTCATGCAGAGTTTATAGAGGTCAACGGGGGCGTATGGAAATCAAGGTTACAACCTCAGGAATCAGTGCTCATGGCTCTGCCCCGGAGCGGGGAGACAATGCTATCTACAAGATGGCACCCATTCTTCTGGAACTTCAAGAATTAAATACTCGTCTGGCCGACCATGACTTTCTTGGAAAAGGTTCACTAACAGTATCAGAGGTGTTTTTTACATCACCCTCTCGTTGCGCAGTGGCCGATGGGTGTTCAATCTCTGTGGATCGCCGTCTCACCGTGGGAGAGACAGCCGAATCAGCCATGGATGAAATCAGGAACCTCCCCTCAGTAAAGGCTGGAAAAGCTACTGTGGAGATGTACGATTATGAACGACCAAGTTATACAGGTTTTAGCTACCGAACCGAAGCTTACTTCCCAACATGGTTAATAGAGGAAGATCATGTTGCAACCAGCTCGCTGGTTGAAGCCTACAAAGGGTTGTTCCTAGAGAATCCTGTAGTTGATAAGTGGACCTTCTCTACAAATGGTGTGGCAATTATGGGGAAATATGGTGTGCCTTGTATTGGTTTCGGCCCCGGAGCGGAGGAGGAAGCCCATGCTCCCAACGAAAAAACCTGGAAAGATCATCTGGTAAAGGCTGCAGCCATGTATGCTACAATACCACTAACGTATATAAAAGTGTTGGACGAGTAACAATTGTCACCAAACAATTCAGAGGGTTTTGTCCGTACCCCTGGGGAGCACTTCGACGAGCTCTGTGTCCCACTTCAGGGAGTCAACCCATAATCGACCTGCAGATTCTCAAAGTTTAGAAACACTTTTTTAGGAGAAACATGAAAGCACATATAAATAGAATCAAAGAATTGGACCTGAGCAACTACGGGAACGATTTTCTGCTTACCTGGAAAAAGAATAAGAAAGAGCTGGAAGCCACCCTCCTCTTAGCTGAATTACTGAGGAAACGTCATCGGGAGGGTAAACCGAATCTGGTTTTCGACTCTGGATTGGCAGTTTCAATCTTCAGAGACAATTCAACACGTACGAGGTTTAGCTTTGCTTCAGCTGCCAATGCCCTGGGACTGGCAGTCTCAGATATGGATGAAGAAAAATCTCAGGTTTCCCACGGTGAAACCGTACGTGAAACAGCCAATATGATTTCTTTCATGACTCGTGTTATTGGCATCCGAGACGATATGTATCTCGGTGAAGGGCACAGCTATATGAGAGAAGTGTCAGCTGCCGTTCAGGCTGGATATGAGGAAGGGGTTTTACACAACAGACCAGGACTAATCAACCTGCAGTGCGACATTGATCATCCTACCCAGAGTATGTCCGACCTGGCCATGTTAAAAAATTATTTTGGATCCCTGGACAACCTCAAGGGTAAAAAGATTGCCATGTCCTGGGCATATTCTCCCAGTTATGGTAAACCCCTCTCTGTTCCTCAGGGGATCATTGGACTTCTCACACGCTACGGAATGGATGTCACTCTGGCACATCCAGAAGGCTATAATCTCATCCCCGAAGTCGTAAAATTAGCAGATAAACAGGCCCAGGTCTCAGGTGGATCCTTCAAAACAACCAATAGTATGGATGAGGCTTTTTCAGGCGCTCATATTGTTTATCCAAAATCCTGGGCACCTTTCCAGGTTATGGAGGAGAGAACATCATTGTTAAAACAAGGTGATCAGTCCGGCTTAAAAGATCTTGAGCAAAGCTGTCTGGCTAATAACGCTAAATTCACAGACTGGGAATGTACCGAAGATAAAATGAACCTTACAAATGATGGTAAGGCTCTGTATATGCACTGCCTTCCAGCTGATATCACAGGGGTAAGCTGTAAACAGGGTGAAGTAAGTGCATCTGTATTTGATCGCTACAGAAAAGACACTTACATGGAAGCCAGTTATAAACCCTTTATCATTGCTGCAATGATGTTCTTAACTGGCTTAAAAAACCCACAAACTGCGCTTGATAAATTAAATACTTAATAGATAAAATATGCTCGTTAGCAATTCAGAAAGATGACCACATGAACACCGATCAAATTCTTAAAAATACGATTCAACGCTGCAAAGAGAAGAATATCATTTTGCCAACATATAAGCAAATGGCAAACCCTGACTTGATTCCCGAAGGCATCAAAGCTGAGCTTTCCAAGATTGGATTATGGGATCTAAATCCGCGAAATTTATTTCGACTCAGCTGGCAAAATGAACCTGTTCCTACAGGTGGTGGGTTCGGTGATGTCAATTACATCGAATTACCACCCGAATTAACCGGAGTTAAGGCTAGAATTGTTGTACTCATTGGAAAATTCTTCCCCACAGGCGCTCATAAAGTTGGTGCAACCTTCGGTCCGTTGGTCGAAAAACTTATTTCAGGACAATTTGATCCAACCCGTCAAAAGGCACTCTGGCCTTCGACAGGAAATTATTGCCGCGGTGGTGCATATGATGGCTACCTCCTGGGTTGCCCATCCATTGCAGTCCTTCCTGAGGAGATGTCAAGAGAACGATACGAATGGCTGGAAAAAGTTGGCGCTGAGATCATCCGTACTGAAGGCGGTGAAGCAAACGTAAAAGAAATTTATGATAAGGTAAAAGAGCTTGAAGCCGAGCGTGGTGATGAGATTGTCACCCTGAATCAGTTTGGCGAGATTGGGAATCCGCTCTGGCATTATGCAGTGACCGGACGAGCCATGGAAAAGGTTTTTAATGGATTAAACTCAGGAGCTGACCGATTCAGTGCCTTATTCCTCACCCAGGGATCCGCTGGTACCTTGGGATCAGCCGACTATTTAAGGACTATTTTTCCAGGCATCAAAGTTGGAGCTGGTGAAGCGCTTCAAGTGCCAACACTGCTCCAGAATGGTTATGGCGCACACCGCATTGAGGGAATTGGTGACAAACATGTTCCATGGATCCACAATATGAAGAACATGGACATGGTGATCGGGATCGATGACAACATCTCCATGAATTTGATTCGACTCTTCAATGAAGCTGACGGTCATGCATTGTTGAAAACCCATGGAATTGATCCGCGATTGGTAGCCAAATTGGACTATCTGGGAATCTCCAGTATCGCTAATATTGCTGGTGCCATCAAAATGGCGAAATACTACGAATACAATGAGCAAGATGTGATCTTTACCGTTGCCACGGATTCGATGGACATGTATCAGTCCAGACTAGGTGAACTCAATCAGGAGCATGGCAACTATTCAGAAATCAGGGCAAATATAGATTTTGAGCGCTTCCTATTAGGCTTAGACGATGAAGGGGTTCTCGAACTCAATTATCGCGATAAGAAGCGCATGCACAATTTGAAATATTTTACCTGGGTAGAACAGCAGGGCAAAACAGTCGAAGAACTGGATGCCCAATGGTATGATGACAGCTACTGGTCATCAAAATTTGCTCTGGCCGATGAGTGGGATGAGAAGATCGAGGCGTTTAATGCTGAGACGGGTCTTCTAAAGCAATATGTCTAGGTTCTTAGACTCTCTAAGGGGTAGAAATTGATTCCTGAAGCGATTCTCGGTTTACGTTGTTGCCAATGTGATTGGGAAGGACCATCTGTTCCATTTACGTATACCTGTCCAGATTGTAGTGATAATCTCGACTTCATCTATGATTATGACAGGATTAATGCATTTTGTACTCCCCTTTCATTGAATAAAGATCACGATGCCTCGCTATGGCGTTATCTCCCCCTACTTCCTGTGATGAAAGCCCCAGAAAATCGATCATTACGTGTTGGCGGAACTCCCCTGGTAGATTTTCCTCGCATTGCCCAGAATAATGGGATCTCACGATTGCAGATAAAGGATGATACCCGCAATCCGTCTGGTTCTCTAAAGGATAGGGCAAGTGAGTTGGCTATTCAACATGCGAAAGAACTGGGTCATGATAAGATTATCGCGGCATCAACGGGCAACGCAGGCTCATCGCTGGCTGCGCTAACTGCATATCACAACATCCAAAGTATTATTCTGGCTCCTGCAACTGCTCCGCCAGCAAAACTGACGCAAATACTACAATATGGTGCTCAATTGGTCCCTGTGAATGCGAATTATGACTCTGCTTTTGATCTGGCGATTGAATTGAGCAAGAGGCATAATGTTTACTGCCGTAACACAGGGGTAAACCCAATTCTGGCTGAAGGTAAGAAAACAGTTGCCCTGGAGATCGCTGAGCAAAATCACTGGAAAGTTCCTGATCATATATTTATTCCCGTAGGAGATGGCTGCATTATCTCTAGTGTATATAAGGGCTTCTTTGACTTGTTGTCACTTAATTGGATAGATACGATGCCAGCTTTACACGCCGTTCAGGCTGAAGGCTCTGCAGCCATAGTCAATAGTCTTTCAAATGAGCATGACATACAGGCAGTATCAGCGAACACCCTAGCGGATAGCATCAGTGTGGATCAACCTCGTGATGGTACAAAAGCGCGACGGGCTGTCATTGAAAGTGATGGCCAAGGTTTTCTGGTAAGCGATTCAAACATTCTGACTGCACAAAAACTACTTTCCGAAGCAACGGGCATATTTGCTGAACCTGCAGCCGCAGCTGCTTATGCGGGATTTTTGCAGGCCTCTGCAACCGGGTTGTTTAAAGGGGATGATCATGTCGTTTTGCTGGTCACCGGATCTGGATTAAAGGACACAGCAAACGCCCAGAAATTACTCCGCTCTATAGAACCAGTAGCGGCGACACTAGCTGATCTTGAAACTTTTCTAGACAGTTTTCAGGACTGACCATGTTACATCACCCCAACCCTCATCAATTTCAGCTGGAACTCACTATCAATGGCAAGCTGGTTAAGCGGGAGATTCCAACTCATCTTCGGCTTTTGGATTTTCTTAGGGAGTATCTGGGTCTTATGGGGAGCAAAGAAGTTTGCGGAGAAGGTGAGTGTGGTGCATGCACAGTGATTCTCAACGGTCAAACGGTTAATTCATGTCTCATTCTTGCCGTGGAAGTTCACGGTGGATTCATTATCACTATCGAGGGATTATCTGATACCCGTGAACTTACTGAAATGCAACAGGCATTTGAAGATCACCATGCCGTCCAATGTGGTTATTGTATACCGGGAATGGTTCTCACAGGTGAAAAACTTCTGGAACGCAATCCCCATCCCACCAGGGCTGAGATCAAGTATGAATTGGCTGGCAATATCTGTCGTTGTACGGGATATCATAAAATAGTGGATGCCATTGAAGGGGTTAAAGACCCAGATCAAGGTGGTTTAGAGTGAAATTCTATCAACCCACCTCAATTCGAGAATATTTCGAGCTTAGTTCCAGCCTGACGGATAAGACAGCAATGCTGTTAGCTGGAGGTACAGATCTGATGCCTCGTTTTGAAAGAGGAGAAATCCTGCCTGATCATCTCATTGATCTAAAAAAGTTGTCTGACCTTTATCAGGTCATTGTCAGGGATGAATTCATCCAGATTGGAGCATTGACCAGTATACAGACTCTGGCTGAAAATCAATTACTTAGGAATGAATTCACAGCCATCCAAATGGCAGCACATGATTTTGCCGGTGCTCAAATCCGTCATCGCGGAACCATTGGTGGTAATATCGTTAATGCATCCCCAGCAGGTGATTTATTACCTGGGCTCTATGCCTTTGGAGCTACACTCACTCTCATCGGTCAAGCGAGTGAGCGACAGGTAGCCATCCAGGATTTCATACTGGGCCCGGGTAAAACTGCTTTGAAACCCCATGAGATTTTAGTGGCTATTAGACTGGATCGGAATCATTTCGAATCTAGTTTTCAAAAGGTCGGTCTCCGTCAATCCATGGCCATTTCGGTTGTGAATCTGGCCTTTGTATACTTAAAAAAGGGTGAAGTCTATCAACATCTGAAAATCGCTTGTGGAGCAGTGGCACCCACAGTGGTCGCTCTGGATAAATTGACCAGTACTATTATGGATAAAACCAGTAAGCCTGAGGACTGGTCCCAGTTAATTGAGGCAGACATATCACCGATAGATGATATCAGAGCGACAGCAAGATATCGAAAACTGGTTATTCCAAATCTGGTTAAGGCTTTCCTGAATGGAAAATTATATGAGTAATGAGTCCAATCTGAGAAAATGGGTAGAAGTCCGAAAAAAAGGGAAATGGAGCTATATATTTAATTATGGCGTGCTTAGATTCGGAATATCAACATGGGCCATGATGATGGTATACTTCTGGGTGTTTCACCCCTTTGAAGAACGTCTGATATTCACCATTGTGTCCTTCCTTACCTTCCCTCTGGCAGGTTTGGCTTGGGGCAGGTGGATGTGGTATTACATGGAAAAGATAACCTCACGTTTGTCAACGCCCGATGGGGATGAGCAATAAATTATGAACGATAGACTCTATCCTGTCTCCATTCAGCATCTAATCTCCTGGATGCTATCCGAGATTAAAAGTGACCAGCTGTTTGGGATTCAAAAAGATCAATTTTTCACTCCTGATAGTGCAGATCCATTTCGCATGCACCGGTACGGACAAATGCTGGAAACGCCAATTGGGGTAGCGGCTGGTCCCCATACTCAGCTCTCCCAAAACATCGTGGCAGCCTGGTTGTGTGGAGCTCGATATATGGAGCTCAAGACGGTTCAGACACTCGATGAGCTGGAGGTTAGCAAGCCCTGTATTGATATGCAGGACGAGGGTTATAATTGTGAATGGTCACAGGAACTAAAATTGAAGCAGTCGCTGGATGAGTATCTCAATGCCTGGATCGCAATTCATGTACTTAAAGATCACTTCGGATGGCATTCAAGTCAGGGTGTCGGTGTAATTTTTAATATGAGCGTAGGCTATGATCTTGATGGGATCATGAAAGCCAATGTCCAACATTTCATGGACCGCATGGAAAACAGCCAGGATTTGCTTGATGATAAACTGAATCTTGTCGAGACCATTTACCCCTCTATCCACAGGTTGAATATTCCTCCTCGAATGACAGATAACATCACACTTTCCACTATGCATGGGTGTCCCCCAGATGAGATCGAACGCATTGCCACCTATCTCATCAAAGAACGAAAATATCATACAGCAGTAAAACTGAATCCCACCTTGTTGGGACCAGACCAACTACGTCGGATATTGAATCATGATTTAGGCTATGAGGCTTCCATTGTCCCAGATGAGGCATTTGACCACGATCTGAAATATCCTGATGCCTTAAAGCTCATTTCCAACCTTCAAGCTCACGCAGATGAAACTGGTGTAGATTTTGGATTAAAACTGACCAATACTCTAGAGGTTCAAAACCACAGACCTGTTTTTCCTGAGAATGAAACCATGATGTATCTTAGTGGTCGAGCACTCCACCCTATAAGTATTAACCTTGCAGCCAAACTGCAAAATGACTTCAGTGGAAAACTAGATATTTCTTTTTCTGCAGGTGCAGATGCTTTCAATGTGGCTGATATTCTGGCATGTAATCTACGTCCAGTAACTACCTGCACGGATGTGTTAAAACCTGGCGGTTATGCGCGACTGGGTCAATATCTGGACAATCTAAGGCAAGCCATGTTGGAGGTCGAAGCCCGCAACCTGGATCAGTTTATCACGGGAAATGGTGAAACCGTTCAGGATGTGGATGAAGCCGGGTTGAACAAGCTGTCTCATTATGCAGAAAGCGTCATTCACAACCGACATTATCATAAACACAGTCACCATTTTGACTCAATAAAAACCAATCGCAAACTCGGGGCTTTTGATTGCATTTCAGCTCCATGTATAGATGCCTGCGCCGCCGATCAAAATATCCCGGAATATCTATATCACACATCACAGGGTGATTTTTCCCAGGCGTTTGAAGCCATTCAGGATACCAATCCCCTCCCAGGTGTTACCGGTAATGTATGTGACCATTTGTGTCAATTAAAGTGCACTCGGAATAATTATGACACGCCTTTGTTGATACGTGAGATAAAACGTTTTGTGACTGAGCAAGAGATAAAAAATGCTGATCGCGCTGCAATCCCCCTTGGTGAGCATAGAGTAGCAGTCATCGGTGCTGGCCCTGCTGGTTTATCCTGCGCTTACTTTTTAGCTAAACAAGGTATCATGGTTGATGTTTATGAGAGTAAGTCATTTGTGGGAGGCATGGTTTCTGGTGCTATCCCAGAATTCAGGCTCAGTGATGAAACCATTGATCTCGATATTGATGTGTTAAAAAAATTAGGTGTCAATTTTCACTTTGACAGTCCAGTGGGTCCTGAACTTTACCAGCAAATCCAAGTGACAAGTGATGATATCTTTATAGGGGTTGGTGCTCAGCGCGCATTGAAACTAGGCATCGATGGAGAAACACTTGAAGGTGTCTTGAATCCATTGGATTTTCTTGCAGATGTGAGGTTGGGAGCTCGTCCTGACCTGGGAGAAAACATTGCCATCATTGGGGGTGGAAACACGGCCATGGATGCAGCCCGCACGTCGCTTCGGTTGGCAGATGAGTCAGCAACAGTTAGTGTAATTTATCGAAGAACCATGTCAGAGATGCCAGCCGATATTGATGAAATCGAAGCTGCGCTGACAGAAGGCATCACCTTCCATGAACTGGTAGCACCATTGAGTTTTGAAGGAGACAGCCAGGTTAAGCAGATTCATTGTCAGAAGATGGAATTGGGTGATCCTGATGACAGCGGTCGCCGCCGACCAGTACCTCTACATGGTGAATTTCTGAAACTCCCTGTGGACACCGTGATTCCAGCAATTGGTCAAGCAATTAATGTGGATTTTATTGGTAAGGATGATCTTCAAGTAGACTATGAAACGTGTATTACGACTGTTCCCCATGTCTATGCCGGTGGCGATGCCGTGCGGGGAGCGTCCAGTGTCATTAATGCCATTGGAGATGGTCAGAAAGCCGCCCGACATATTCTTCGCAGTATCGAAGCATTTCCTGAACACCCTGAAAATGCTCCACGAATCATAACTATAGATGAATTAAAGCGAAAAGCAGCTGTGAGAGAATATGGGATTACTCCACCCCTGGCTGATCCCGACCCGTCTAAAGAATTTCCAGAAGTTCATCGGACCCTCACCGAAGAAGAAGCCATAGCAGAAGCCAGTCGCTGCCTCTTGTGTGACGATTATTGCAGTGTCTGTGTAGGGGTTTGCCCCAACCTGGCAAACCTCACATACATGGTTCAACCTGTTGCATATGATGTACATCTGGCAACACGGGATGGTGACGAAGTTTCATTAAGAACCACTGGAAAACTTGATCTCACCCAGGAGCCTCAGATATTAAACATTGGGGACTTCTGCAATGAGTGCGGTAACTGCACCACCTTTTGTCCTACAGCAGGTGATCCGTATTTGGACAAACCGCGATTACATTTATCTAAGAGTAGTTACAATGAATCTGAATCTGGATATTTGATTAGTGAGAATAGTATTCGATTCAAAGATAACAAGGTTGAAATGCATGTTTCGTTAGTCGATGATGAGTACCGATTTCAATCTACACAGGGACAAATCAATATTGATTCTAAAGTAAAATCCATCAATTCGGTTGAGTTTTTTACTGGATACAAAGACATTAGAACTCAACCCGCCCTTGAGATGATTGTACTATTTGAGAACTTGACTAACCACCCTATGTTAAAGAAGTAGTATTCAATATGTCAACTTTACTCATTAAAAACCCGCTCTGTGTTGCAACCATGAATGATTCACGCGATGAATTTTCCAATGGGCATATCCTTATTGAAAATGGAGCAATTGCTTCAATTGGACCAGAGAACCTGCATGTTCAGGCAGATAGAATAATTGATGCTACAGATATGGTGATTACTCCAGGGTTCATAAATACCCATCACCACCTCTATCAAACCCTCACTCGAAACATTCCCCTAATGCAGGACCAACCACTTTTCTCGTGGTTGACCAATCATTATGAAGTATGGCGAGAACTCACGACGGAGGCAGTTGAGGTGAGCACCCAAATCGGATTGCTGGAATTAATGAAAAGTGGCGTAACGACCAGCTCTGATCATTTATATCTATTCCCTTCCAAAGCCAGTCCAAAACTCATCGATATTGAAATAGAGGCGGCAAAAGGGCTTGGTGTTCGGTTTCAACCAACACGAGGTTCCATGTCGCTTGGAAAATCCAGGGGCGGTCTGCCACCTGACGATGTGGTCCAAACCGAGGAAGTGATTCAGAAAGATACTGAACGATTACTGGCTAAATATCATCAGGACTCTGATGGTGCCATGGTCCGGATTTCTCTCGCTCCCTGTTCACCCTTTTCTGTTACAACCGAACTTATGAAGCAAACGGCTGCTTTTGCTCAAAGTAATGGTCTTCAAATCCATACACATCTTGCAGAGACTCTCGATGAGGAGACTTTTTGTCTGAAGAGTTTTGGATTGCGACCAGTAGGTCTCATGGAGGAATTGAATTGGCTTACCTCAAACTCCTGGTACGCTCATTCTGTGCATTTGAATGATGAGGAGATCAAGCTAATGGGGGAAAAGCAGGTAGGAATATCACATTGCCCCACCTCAAATATGCGCCTGGGTTCAGGAATTGCCAGAATCCATGAACTTCTGGAGGCTGGAGTCAATGTAAGCCTGGGTGTTGATGGCAGCGCTTCAAATGATTCTGGTGACATGCTGCTTGAAATGCGTAATGCCATGCTCATATCAAGGTTGAGAGAACAACAATTCTGGCTTACTGCTCGCGATGTTCTGAGCATGGCTACTCGAGGTGGGGCAGCTGTCCTTGGTCGAAGTGATATTGGAGAATTGAAAGAAGGTAAACGAGCTGATCTAGCGCTGTTTAACATGGCTGGTACAGGGCAAGCGGGCAGCCAGTCAGACCCAATTGCAGCCTTGATTTTCACTACGAGGCAGCGTCCCGTGGATGTTCTGGTCATTGATGGTAAAATTGTCCTCGATCAAGGTGAATCGAAAGTTGATGAGCCAAAACTCGCAATAAAGCATAATAAACTTGCTGCTGAAATGCTCCATCAAGCTGAACAGCGCACAAAAATAGACTTTTCTAGTCCCTAACAAGCAGGTCAAATCATGTGGTCTTCCATAGAACAAATTATCAAACCTGATAGCCTGGATGAAGCCCAGGTGCTGATCCAGCAAAGCGATGCCGAACTCTTTGCAGGTGGAAGTTATCTTGTCGCTCAAAAAGAGGGTGAAATAAAAACCCTGATTGATATAAATCATTTATTAGATAATAATGTCGAAACCCTTGGCAATGATCTTTCAATCGATTCGGGTTGCACACTACAACATTTACTTAGCCTGTGTGGTGGCAAACTGAGCCAGGTTATTCAGGCATCCTGCCCATCAAAAAATATTCGTAACCAGCGTACTATCGGCGGTGAAATCGCCAAGGGTAGACCAGATTCTGATCTGCTGATTTTTTTGTTTGCTGCTAGAGCAAAATTGCAGCTAAGTCATACAGTCAAGCCCATAGATTTATCCGACTGGGATGGAAATGGTATCATCACCAGGATAATTGTTCCCACTCACAAGGTGAAACTGGAACGTGTTGCCGTCCTCGATTCAGCACCTGCCTACATCATCGTTGGATCCAATGAGTCAGACGATCAAATCACAATCAGTGTCGGTGGTAAAATTACCAAAATTGTTTTCTATCAGGCCAATCCTGAGCCAGAAGAACTTGAAGTACGTAATTTCCTGGATGAAGTGGAAGCTGCTTTCACAGATGATCATCTAGGAACAGCCTCATATAAGCGTCATGTTGTTGGTGCGCTCTTACAAGAGATGGTGGGAGTATGATGAAAGTACAATTCGAACTAAATGGTCGCTTGGTTCAGACTGAAAGTGCGCCTGGCAGCACGCTCATGGAGGTCCTTCGCTCCAGAGAACTTTATAGCATCAAACATGGCTGTGATCACGGGGAATGTGGTGCATGCACTGTCCTGATTGATAGTAAAAGCGTGAATGCCTGTCTGATTCTGATGCATACTGTGGATGGTCGAAAAATTGAGACTCTGGAGAATTTCTCAGATCATAAATCAATGCATCCTATTCAAAAGGAATTCCTCCATGAAGGAGCTGCCCAATGTGGATATTGCACACCTGGTATGATCCTGTCGGTGGAGGCATTGAAAAGAGAGAGAGTTGAACTGGATGATTTCGCTTTAAGAGACGCTCTGAATGGGAATCTTTGTCGATGTACGGGTTATGTAAAACCCGTTCAGGCTGGTTTAAATGCCCTCAAGATTCCCCAGGATAAGGGTGGGGGTGGCTCATGAAAGTGATTGGAAAAGATCATCAACGCGTTGATGGTCAGGCTCTGGTTAGAGGTAATCCAGTTTTTGCTGATGATATCAAATTAAATAATCTTCTTCATGTTAAAGTTTTACATAGTCCCGTTGCCCATGCAAAAATAGTCAGTATCAATGTTTCTGAAGCTTCTGCACTTGAGGGTGTTGAAGCCATTTTCACACACAAGGATTTCAAACCTCACTACTACACAACTGCTGGTCAGGGCTATCCAGAACCCGGTCCTCGCGATATGCGTATTCTAGATTCGAAGGTACGATTTGTTGGGGATCGAGTCGCCTTTGTAGCAGCGGAGACCCTTGAAATTGCGGAGCAGGCTCTTGAGCTCATAAAAGTAGACTATGAGGAATTGCCCTGCCTGTTTGATATGGAAGCGGCCATGGCCTCAGATGTAACAATTCATTCTCACCCTGATAAGACGGGTCTCCATGATGCGGCACATAATGTTGCTGCTCATCTGGATGCTGAGATTGGAGATGTGGATAAAACTTTGGAGTCATCAGAGTTCGTATTCGAAGGCACCTACAGCACCCCATTTGTGCAAATGGCATCCATAGAGCCACATATTTCCCTCACCTGGCTAGATGACAATAATCGGTTGGTGATTAGAACCTCAACCCAGGTTCCATTTCATGTGCGTCGCATTGTGGCTGAGGTCCTGGACATTCCAGTCGGTAGAATTCGTGTGATAAAACCACGGCTAGGCGGTGGATTCGGTGGAAAACAGGAAATTCTTAATGAAGAGCTGGTGGCTGCTGTAACCTTAAAAACCGGTAGACCTGCACGTATTGAATACACCAGAGCTGAGGAATTATTTGCAGCAAGATTGAGGCACCCAGAACTGGTTAGCTTCCGACTCGGTTTTGATAATAACCAAATTTTAACTGCTATTGATCTAAACATTCTGGAAAACTGCGGAGCTTATGGTCCCCACGCCCTGACGGTAATGTCGGTTACTGCTCAAAAAGCCTTGAGTATGTACAAAGCGCCCTGTATTCGAGTGAATGGAGATGGCGTATATACCAATCTTCCAATCGGTGGAGCCTATCGCGGGTATGGTGCGCCTCAGGCTTTCTTCCCCCTTGAAAGCCTCATGGATGAAGCAGCTGAAGCCATGGGTATTGATCCAGTTGAATTGCGACTCAAGAATGTCTTCAAAGTTGGGGACGATATTCCCATAGCTAAAATTCTGGGTGAGGGTCGTGAAGGTTTTCCCATGGTACTCTACAGCACTGAAATAGAAGCGTGTTTGCAGGAAGGTCGCAAACTTAGCAATTGGGATTTACTTCGATCAAAATCTAAAACTGGTCGATATCGACACGGTATTGGTGTGGCTGTGGCAGGCCAGGGATCTGGGATTCCAGGGATTGATATGGGTGCTGCCTTTATCAAGATGAATGAAGATGCCAGTTTCAACCTTCAAGTTGGAGCAACCGATTTGGGAACAGGTTCTGATACTGCTCTGGCCCAAATAGCGGCTGAAGTCCTGGGTGTAGCTGTGGATAAAATAATAGTCTATTCTTCTGATACAGATATGACACCCTTTGATACTGGCGCATATGCTTCCAGTACAACCTATATTTCTGGATCTGCAGTAAAAAAAGCAGCAGAGAATTGTAAAATGATGATTCTGGATCAAGGAAGATTACTCTTGGATGCGCCTGAGGCAGAGATTGATGGCACACAGGTTGTGGATTCTAATGGAAATAGAATATCCTTCCAGGATATCTGTACAAAAAGTTTTTACACTGAGGAGCAAAAACAAATCATGGGTACAGCTTCCCACATGAGCTATGATTCTCCTCCCCCTTTTAATGCAACCTTTGCTGAAGTGGAAGTAGATACCTTCACTGGAACCGTACGGGTTATTAAAATTGTATCAGTAACGGATGCGGGTCAGATTATCAATCCCAAAATGGCGGAGGGACAAATTGAAGGCGGAATCCCCCAGGCACTCGGTATGGCTCTCTCAGAGTTCATGCCCTTTGATGAGAAGGGTCGTTTCCTCAATCTGGACTTTAACAGCTATCATATTTACACTGCCAAGGATATGCCTGAGATGGTTGTCCGGTTTGCAGACTCACATGAACCCACAGGTCCATATGGGGCGAAGGCCGTTGCAGAAATTCCAATCAACGCTCCTGCACCGGCAGTTACAAATGCTGTTTACAATGCCGTTGGTGTTCGGATAAAACACCTGCCAATCCAGCCAGAAGTGATTTTAGGGTCAATACACCGAAATGAGGTAATTGACCCATAATACGACCTAAATACACTAGTAATAGAGTCTAATAGTGGTATAGTCGGCCCTAATTACGAATTATTGTGGTGTAATTTATTTTTGTGAATCCAGGATAAGCTGTTAAAGGTAGCAAGGAGAATAAAGTAATGAATGAAAAAAATCGCTGCGAATGGGTACCCTTGAATAAACCGACTTATGTAAAGTATCATGATGAGGAATGGGGTGTTCCCATTCACGATGATCAGAAAATGTTTGAATTTCTGATCCTGGAATCGTTTCAAGCTGGTTTAAGCTGGGAAATTATTCTCAATAAGCGCGAAAATTTTCGTAAAGCCTTTGCCTACTTTGACTTCAATAAGGTAGCTACCTATGACGAGAACAAAGTTCAGTCGCTCCTCCTGGATAAAGGTATTGTAAGGAACCAGCTCAAGATCAGAGCTTCGATTAACAATGCCCAGCGGTACCTGGAAGTCATTGAGGAGTTTGGGAGTTTCTGTAATTATTTCTGGGGGTTCACTGGTGGCAAACCTCATATAAACCAGTTTAAAGTTATGGGAGAAATTCCTGCTAAAACTGAGTTGTCAGACACTATTGCCAAGGATCTAAAGAAACGCGGTTTCAAATTTATGGGGACCACAGTGGTTTATGCCCACATGCAGGCTGTAGGAATGGTGAATGATCACATCGAAGGTTGTTTCAGGTATGCAGAGGTGTAAAGAATCTCACTCCTGCCAATCAGGGATAATTAGAGAGGACAAGGTAAACAGACTGGTACCGACAGGATTTCAAGGTGCAGCAAATAAGTAAGGTTCCGACTAGTTCAACCTCTTAACAACAGCTTACACGTCCAAGCCCAATGATAACTGGCCATGTGGTTCACTGAAATGTGAACCACCCACACCTAATAGTCGAAGTGGTTCACCAGGCATCCAGTTTTTTACGAGTAATTTCCGAGCAATCCTATAAATCTCTAAACCTTCATCCAGCGGCTCTAAGACAGTATGTTGTCTGGTAAAGGTTGAAAAATCGGCGTAGCGTAATTTCAGGGTAATGGTCGCGGCCATAAATTTTTTCTTTTTGAGTTGTTCCCCAACTTTGAAACTCAATTTCTCTACAATCTCCAACAGCTCAGATTGCTCTTCAATGTTTTTAGAGAACGTTCGTTCCGTGCTGATGGATTTGGTTTCATGATCTTCATGGACGGGTCGATCATCAATACCCTTTGACCAGCGACTCATGGCCCCACCCAGTTTTCCGAATCTCTGCTTCAGGACATCTTCTTTGATAACTGACATGTCTGCAATGGTATAGATCCCAAATTTTGAGAGACGTTCATTTGCTTTTGGACCGATGCCTGGGATTTTCATTACTGGAAGGGGTCCTAAAAAATCGATTTCCATGCCTGGAGACACCACAGTAAGCCCATTGGGTTTCTGAAAATCAGAGGCTATTTTAGCAATCATCTTATTGGTGGCAACCCCGACAGATGCAGAAAGGCCAATGTCTCTTGATATTCTCATCTGGATTTTTCGGGCAATGTCGGTCACTTCAATCCATTGATCGACTTCATCGCTCAGGTCCAGATACGCCTCATCAATACTGACCTGTTGGATGATAGGTGATTCTGCTCTCAGAATACCCATAATGACTTTGGAATACATGCGATATAGACCATGCTGTGATGAAATTACAACGAGATCTTTACACCTGCGACTTGCCTCAATCATTGGCATCGCAGAATGAATTCCATATTTCCGGGCAGGGTATGATGCTGCTGCTACAACCCCCCTGTTCTCGCTTCGTCCACCAACCACTACGGGCTTGCCCTCAAGTGAGGGATCTCTTAGAACTTCAACTGAGCAAAAGAAGGCATCTAGATCCAGATGTATAATGGCACGGGGTTTATTGGTATAGGGTTGGGGGTTCAGCATCCTTCAATTTAGGATGATACATTGTACCTATATATGGTAATATCTATTTGAAATTAACGTTCAACCCAATGCCTGGTATGAGCTCAACCTTATCATCCGATCCAACAGTTGGTATCACCGTTGGCAATAACGACATTTTGGTGGATCCATTCTGCGCCAGGCTACCATCTGGTTTGACATCCAAAATTTTACGAGTAAACCAGGTACCAACACCATACCCGGCAAGCGCCATGGACAGCATTGGTTCCTTATCCCTTACATCCAGGAGAATTGCAGAACCAAAACCGAAAGCCGTACCTGAGGCGGATCCCAAGAGCATGAGTGTAGATTGCCCAAAAGTAAAGTCATCCTTCTGGATATAGTGATCATAAGCGAACACACTACCTATAGCTCCCAGACCAGCCACCATGAAAAATGTATCCTCGTCCCCATCATCAAATAGAATGGATTGGATCATCATGGTATTGATGTAACCAAAACCCCAGCCTTGCATCAAGATGAGCGCATCTCCAAAAGTATATTGCTTGTTTTTGGTAATCTTGTATCCGTAATAGGCACCAAGCGGATAAGCAATTAGTTCTGTAATGGTCTTGCGCTTCTCCCAACGATCTATTTCCTCCTGGCAGGGACTACTGTCGCTATATGGCCAGGTATCACAATCAACTGTATACCGAGGATAATCAAACATGGCATTGTATATCAATCGGGAAGTCACACCAGCTACACCTGTCCACATGGTCCAGGCCCAGGCTTGTCCATTGGTGGGTTCATACATGTCGAACAGATACTCACCTCCATAATGTCCTATGGGAACAGAGGCCATGAGCATCCACATCCACAGTGTTTCCGGATCCTGACCATATCTATCTTCACCATCTGGATATGCTTCCAGATCCAATAGCGTATTTAATCCCAAGCCATAACGAAAGGCCAGAAGTGAACCATACCGCATCATCTGGGTTCGGGCATGGGTCATTTCCATATCCCTGGTATATTTATGAGTTAAATAAAACGCACCACCTGCTGAAACCATTACCCCTCCTACAAACCAACGGCCATCTTCAGCATGGAGGACATAAGGAATACCCCATCCATACAGGCCTGAACCAATCACTATATTTTGCAGCACGAGTGGCCAGCGGCCTGACTGATCCAGGGGTTTGCCTAAAAGGGGTGTCCAGCTTTGTTCCCAAACTCTGCTACTGTCGGAGGAGAGAAGTAGTGATTCAACCATAATATCAAGAAGCACGCGTTCGTCTACAGTAATTTTCCCGTCGGAATTAGCAGCCTCCCAAGCCTTTTTGTATGAGGATTGGATATTCAGAGAATCCAGCTTCTGAGCAAGTATCTCACCTGATAATAAAAGTAGTACTAATAGGATAAGCATTGATTTCATAAACACCTCCGGGAGCTGCCAAAAGATAGTGATGATAACTAGTTCGGGAAGCACAATCGACAGTTGCTTAGGCAAGCCAGCCTATTTTGGAATAATATCGATTCATCGAATAAATGCTTTGCAATTGAGACTTATTCGCATTAGTATGTTTGCTTGTTGATAGCAAACAATAAATAAGGATTCAATTGCGTGAAACTTAAAACACTTTTTCTAACGGCTACGATTGTCCTGGTCAATCAATCATTTGCAGCAGAAAATTTTGCCTTCGAAGATGATTTTTTTGAACCTAAAACAACTATCGGTGGTTATGGTGAATTGCACTATAACAATGTGACCAAGGGAGATAATCCAACGACACGAACTTTAGATTTTCATCGCTTTGTGATGTTCTACTCACATTCCTGGACAGAGCATTGGTCATTTAAAGCTGAACTAGAACTTGAGCACAATTTTGTGAAGAGTGGCCAAGGCGAGCTTGAGTTGGAGCAAGCATTTATTAACTACCACCATTCAGCTCCTTTTGGATTTCAAGTTGGGGTCGTCCTGCCTTCGATAGGATTACTCAATGAAAATCATGAGCCACCACTGTTCTTGAGTGTTGAGCGACCAGATTATGCAAAATATATAATACCCACTACCTGGTTTGGAAATGGTCTATCAATCTACGGACGCGTCAGCTCCTTTGACTACAAACTCACAATAATGGAAGGACTGGATGCTAATAAGATATCTTCGGCTAGTGGTATACGCAGCGGCCGATTAAAGGGCTATAAATCTTCTGCAGATGAATTGCTGTATACCGCGCGCCTAAACTATCTTGGTCTACCTGGAGTCAGGACAGGTTTGTCAGTTACCTCGACGAAAGCGATGGGCGATGGTGTCCAGATAGATATTCCTCTCAACATAATTGAGGTCCACACCCAGATTGACAAGTTTAATGTTATTGCTGTTTTTGAATACGGGACGATCACATACGGAGAAGGCAATCTAGAAGCCTCAAGGGGGCATTATGCTGACCTAGGCTATAACCTTGCTCCACTGTTAAATTTGAAAGGTGACCTGATTCCATGGGGGCGTATATCAAGTTACAACACAGCCGCTGCAACCAAAATTGGCGGTGACGAAATTAGTGAGTATGACTATTCGAAATGTGTGGCTGGTCTGACAATCAAACCAATCGACCAAGTGAGTTTCAAGCTAGACTACAGCATTAAAACTAATGCGCTTTCTGAAGAGGAAACTACTGCCATTAATATTGGCGCAGGCTACCAGTTCTAATGTGCAACTTTGCTGGTGGATATAGGATTGTTGATTGCTTGAGTACTATTCCAGGATAGGCAATATGAGATTGGTAGTAGCTATTGTGCTACTCCTTTCTCCATGGCTTTACTCTGACTCAATTCAGAAAACGAGTGAACTCATGCTGTCACAATATTTTGGCAATGAGGTTAAAACTGTATTTTCTTATTTCGTAATTCCACCAGAGTTAAAGAATCGAGTTGAGCATAATGCAAAGCAACGGTTTTTTAAAGATAAAATATACTATTGGAAAATCTCAAATAGTGATAGTACGATTGGCTTTGCTCTACTTGACAATGTAATGGGCAAAGCCATGCCTATCACCCTGCTAGTAGTATTCGATGCAAATGGTCATACGATAAATACTGATATCATTAAATATCGTGAATCTATTGGTGGCGAGGTATCTAATCCCAGGTGGTTAAAGCAATTTAATGGGCTAAGTCAGAGAGAGATTATGGATCCCAATATCCGAATTGATGGAATAAGCGGGGCTACGATTTCAGTTAATGCTGTATCAAAGGGCATTAAGAAGCTTTGCTTACTCTTTCCAGATGTCAAAAAATATTCGATTTCAAAGGAAAGTGAGAACCCTCATGAATAGCCTCCCAAAACTATTTGAGCTGTCTACCCCCATTAAAAAGGTGCTACTCGCTTTTCTTCTTTTACAACTTTCAGGTGTGCTGTTTGGACTTGGTACCTTATTTGTTACAACTGAGTTATCTGTAACTGGGACAACGACACATTATCGTGGAGATCCTCCTCCCAAGGATGACTTTGAAATTCAAGATAATTTTGAAAAACCACTTTCAGAATTGCTTCTCACTACCCACAACCACCTCCTTGGTTTCTCATTCATATTTGCTTTGCTCGTACCCATCTTTTACTTATCAAGTATCATTTCTGGTCCACTTAAAAACTTTTTAATGATTGAGCCATTTGTCTCTGTACTGATCACATTCGTATCTATATGGGGACTAAGATTTATTAGTTCACAATTTGTTTTTCTCACAATGCTATTCGGATTGCTCACATATGCTACTTACTTTGTGTTGGTGGGAATGATTGGATTTGAGCTGGTTTTCAAAACAGAGGATGATAACTAGGTTCAATCATTCAGGTAATCATTTTTTCTTCCAGTACTCACGTAACAGTTCGAATACCCAAGGTGGCTGCTTTGAATCCTGTGGCATAAACTCCCGATAAATGGGTTTGATATCCAGAACCGGCGAACCGTCCACAGCATCCAGCCCCTGAACTCTTAGGGTACCGCCATCGACATTTAAAATCTTAGCTGTACTCAAACCAATCGGATTGGGATGATATGAAGAACGCTGGGCTAGCAATCCCATTTTGGGCCAATCTTGATTGTTTCGGGGATGACGGCAATCTGGAATTTTTTGATCAGCCTGATTGCGGTGAAAAATGAAAACGATCTCCACATGAGAAAAGCTTTCAAGGCCTTTAAACAATTCACTGGAGAGGTCATCCCTGAGACGGATTTCTGATACGACTTCTCCCCAATCATCATCCCTTAGATCATCACGATTGTTTGTGACATAGGCAATGGGGGTAAATTCGTATTTTTCCATATCTCCTAACTATCTCACAAGAAGTAGCTTTGTAATGGCTGTTCGAGTTTCTGTCTCGAGACGACACATGTAGACACCTGTTGCTACAAGCTTGCCATCCATATCCTCACCATTCCAGGTAACCTGATATCGTCCACCGGGTTGCGATACATTTAATAATTGAACCACGTCGCGCCCCTGGATATCTACAATGCTCATGCGCACATATGATGGCCCATCCAAAGTGTATGGGATGGTAGTTGATGGGTTAAATGGATTGGGATAATTTTGTTCAAGGGAGAATATTTCAGGCGTTTCAGGTCCATCCTCCACCAGACCAACCACATAAGAGGTTGTTTTCAATATCCAATTATCCGGATCCATAACCAGATTTGTGACTATTTCTCCTGGTGGAATCTGAAAATTGAAGGTCATAAAGTCTTCATTGATCCTTAATACGGTATCTATTACAGAGCCTGTTGTTGTTATGCGAAAATCTACTGGCATATCAAAGGTAAGGCTCGACTGAATGACCTGAACCAGAAGATTATCACCTGTTTGAGCCCGATAATTCTGATAGCGTGGATAACTAGGACCGTAGATCCATTGCTGGAAAAAATTATTCAAATCCAAACCTGTAACTTCCTCACACACCATCTGAAACTGTTCTGTTGTTGCAGTACCATATTTTAGTTCGGGGTCATTTGCATAGGTTTGGAGTATTTCAAAAAAGGTTTCATCTCCAACCATATGGCGCAGCATGTGTAAAACCCAAGCCCCCTTGTTATAAGATAGCCACCAGTCAAATATGTTGTCATCCTCAGTATCTTCCACATAAATGGTACCGCTTTGTCGATCCAATCTTTTCGCGTCATCCATTTTCTGATGATAGGCAGCTATACCATATCTGTGCTCCCACCATAGTGCTTCTGCGTAGCGGGCGAAACCTTCATTAAGCCATATATGATGATAGCTATGGCAAGTGATCATATCTCCATACCACATATGGCACAGCTCATGAGCAACCCTTCTTTCAGTTGGATCTCCCATTGAGGTCAGGGTCTGGTGCTCCATCCCATAACTTTCCCCCCACTCTGCATGGCCATATTTTTCATCCATAAAGGGATAAGGACCAAACTGATCCGCATAGAGCGTGATCATATCTGGAACTAGACGATAGTTGTCGGTCATATATGATGGCTCCGGATTATCAGGATGACTATAGGTGTAAAACATTATGGGGAGTGTATCATTATTGGCATCTATATACTCATCACCCCATACATAAAATTCATAAATAGACAAGGATACGAGATAGGTTGCAATCGGGTGTCCAACATGCCAGTGCCAGGTCTTGGTTCCATCTCCATTATTGATTTCCGATATGAGACGACCATTGGATGCGACTGTCATATGATCTGCAATGGTCACAACCATATCCAGGGAGTCAGGTTTGTCTCTGGGAAAATCCACAGATGGCCACCAATCCCTTGCATCATAGGGTTGAGAGTTTGTCCAGATTGCACGCTGTCCAAATTCATAATCCCAGTTGAATCCCTGGTTGTCCTGATTCTCAGCTGGTCCACATTCTGAGAAAATATCCAGAGTGATTTGCTGACCAAGCACAAGGCTGTCAGGTGCTGAAATGCTGAGCAGCTCATCGTTATGTGAATAGGAAACAGTATCGCCATCCATAATGACGGTATTCACTGTGATATCGCCCACCCCCAGGTTGCCAGTGGAGTAATCCAGTTCAATGGTGTCAAGGGTGGTGTCCAGCACTTCAAACCTGACAATAAATTCCTTTGACATGGATGACGTCGCGATATCCATGTCAAAGTTTAATCCATAATGCAGGATGTCCAATTTCTGCTGTTCAGAGGTGGGTTGAATGTCTCGGAACAAGTGATTCGTTTGTGCATGGCCACATGGCTTGTCTTCATCGATAAATGCATTTCCACTAAGAGAAATGACAATCCCCCCCAAGAATAGCAGTTGTCTTTTCCAGATAAATTTCACGTCTATATCTCCCCTTTTAAATAAGCCTGCCGTTTCACTTCAGGAAATTTTTCGATGGCATACCTCAGCATGGTTCTCGGCATGTTTTTATAATGTTTTTGCAGGAATGATTCTTCTGTGGGTTGACTTCGATTGCCCACCTCTCTCAGCATCCACCCAACAGCCTTATGGATGAGGTCTTCATCATCATGGAGAAGCATCTCAGAGAGTTTAAGGGTATCTTGAAAATCATATTGTCGAATAAAATAGTAGGTGGCGATTATAGCGATTCTACGCTCCCAGAGATCATCAGACCTGGCTAGCACCTCAAGATGTGACCTATCTTTATCAAATAGATTGTGCCCAACTATTTGAAGGGCTGAGCTATCCACAAGATCCCAATTATTGATATAGGCGACATTGTCGAGATAATGCTTATATATCTGAAGTTTATCTGCTGAGGTCGCTCGGTTATATAGATTTACTAACAGGAATAAGGCTGTGAGACGAGTTTCGTGATACTTGGAATGAAGCAATTCAAGTGCATCCTGCAGTGTCGCTTGTTTATATTTTTTCGCCATGGCCCTTAGGCGGGGGACTCGAATACCTAGAAAGATATCGCCTTCGCCATATTCCCCCTTCCCTGTTTTGAAAAAACGCTGGGAATGGCTGGCCCTTTCCGAATCACCCATTTCCAGTAATTCTCTGAGTATTTGATCTGAAAGGTTAGACATTGATGATGATCCTACCCTTATATACTTGGCCAGTTTTGCTGCTTGGCAACCTTCGATAATCCTCTTGTAGGGTTCACAACAACAGGATTACTCACATGTCCCAAAAGCGGAATATCATTCTCTGAATTCCCATAGGCATATGATTGAGTGAAATCGATGCCGTGGTCTCTCGCCAAATCATTTGCCAGAGCTACTTTCGCCTCTCCAACACACACTTGTCCTTTTGGTTTTCCCGTAAGTATTCCATGCTCATCTACCTCGAGGTGAGTACACAGCAAATGGTCTATACTTAGAGCTTCCATCACCGGTTTGAGATAGTAATCGATTGATCCTGTTACCAGTACTGTTTGATGCCCCTGTTCCTGATGCCACCGCAATTTCTTGGTTACTTCCACAGATAAATTAGGAGCGAGATGCTCATCATAAAATGGTTGGGCCGAGTCTATAAATGGTTGAAACTCACGACCCTTGTAAAAGCTTAGAAATGCCCGTGCCATGTATTGTTCGTCAACAAGCCCAAGCTTTTTGAGGAGTACACCAAGCAGCAATTTCAATATAAATGTTTTTGAAAGGTATCCCTGTTCCTTGAGAACTTTGAATCCGATGGTAGCACTATCGACCGCTAACAGGGTTTCATCGAAATCAAAAAAGGCAGCGATAGGTGATGAGGATTCAGACTTCATAGTGTCTCTTCAGGTTTGGATAATTCCGCTTCAAACACTCTACCCACATTAGTGAATGTGTACAATTTTACTTTGGTCACTTTTTTAACAGAATATTTGGTGATAAACAAGGACTTTAGATAGGCAAAATCCATCTTGATTAGTTTGTAACATTTACTAACTAATGCTTGCGACACTTGTCTAGACATGTTATCATATTATCACAAATTGAACATCGAGGTTTTTCTATGAATATTGTTGATAAATTCATTGCCAGAGCACAGGATAATCCAGCTCGCATCGTTTATCCCGAAGCCACTGATCCGCGCATTCTTCAAGCCGTTGAACGGGTTAATAAACAAGGTATTGCCACCCCTATACTGATCGGTAACCCAGAGCAGGTTCAGGAAATAGCCAGGAAACAAAATTGCTCAATTGACGGAATTGAAATCATCGACAGCAAGTCAGATGCTCGTCTCGAAGATTATGCTCAAGCTTATGCAAACCATCGTGACCTAAGAGAAGCCATTGCAAAAAAACTGGTTCGCAAACCACTCTCATTTGGTGGGATGATGGTTAATCAGGGCGCTGCTGATGGCATGGTAGCAGGGGTTGCCACAGCGACTAGTATCGTCATTCAAACCGCAACGCTCACAGTTGGTTTTCAAGAAGGGCTTTCAACTCCCAGTAGTTTCTTTATCATGATTATTCCTGAGTTTCAAGGAGAGCAGGACAAAATTTTTCTTTTTGCAGACTCGGCCGTGAACATTCAACCCAATGCTCAGCAATTGGCGGAGATCGCTATTGCGTCTGGAACAAATGCCAGAGCACTCTTGGGCATTGATCCAAAAATCGCCTTTTTATCCTTTTCTACCAAAGGTTCCGCAGGTCATCCTGATGCCGACAAAGTTATCGAAGCTCTTGGCATTGCCCGTAAAATTGATCCTGAATTTGATATGGATGGTGAGCTTCAGCTTGATGCCTCCATCATTCCTGGTGTTGCCTCTAAAAAGGTCCGGGAAAGCCCAGTTGCAGGACAAGCCAACGTCTTGGTTTTCCCCGATCTTGATGCAGGAAACATTGGTTATAAATTGGTCCAGTATTTGGCAAACGCGAAGGCCATCGGTCCAATTCTCCAGGGCTTTGCTAAACCTGTGAACGATATGAGCCGTGGTGCCAGTGTCGATGATCTCATTGCTGTCTCCGCCATTACATCAGTCCAGGCTAAGGGACAATCGAAATGAAGATCCTGGTTTTCAATTGTGGTAGTTCATCCATCAAATACAAATTATTTCAAATGCCCCAGGAAGAGATGCTAGCAGAGGGACTTGTAGAACGGGTCGGCTCAGAAGACGCCTTCGCTTCACTGAAAACATCACAGGGAAAAACCGAGAAAAACTTAAAAATTTCTGATTATCCCGCTGGTTTTGAAGTCATCAAAAAAATGTTACTTAATACTGAGAATGGGGCGATTCATTCCTTAGACGAAATCAATGCCTGTGGGCATCGTGTGGTCCATGGAGGTGAAAGCTTTGGTGGATCCATGCCCATAGATGACGAGTTGGAGGAAGGCATTGAAGCCGTATTCGAGCTCGCACCACTCCATAACCCCCCGAATTTGACTGGAATTCAGCAAGCCCGGCTCATGTTTGGTGGCATTCCCCAGGTTGCCTGCTTCGATACAGCATTTCACCACAGTATTCCTGAAGTTGCCTACCGCTACGCCCTACCGGAAAAGTTGTATACTGATTTGCAGGTTAGACGCTATGGTTTTCATGGAATGTCCCACCAATATGTTGCTCGACAGGCCGCGCAGAAGATGGGGAAGCATAAATATTCTGTAAACTTGATTACCTGCCACCTTGGCAATGGATCGTCTGTAACCGCAATTAAGGATGGTCATTCCGTAGATACCAGTATGGGCCTCACGCCACTGGAGGGTCTGGTTATGGGAACCCGTAGCGGTGACCTTGATCCTGGCATCCTCTTCTATCTCAATCGCAAAGGTTATGACACGGATAGTCTGGATACCCTGCTCAACAAACAATCTGGTCTCCTTGGAATATCCGGGAGTTCCAATGATGTTAGGGATCTTGAATTAAAAGCCGATGGTGGTGATGATAGAGCTGAGTTGGCCCTGAATATCTTCGCCTATCGTATAAAAAAATATATCGGCGCTTACATGGCTGTGCTTAACCGGGTTGATGCCATCGTTTTTACAGGAGGCATCGGTGAAAACGGCGCTGCTATGCGACACAGAATTCTGTCGGATATGGATCAGCAAGGTGTGGTCATTGATGAAATGAGAAATGAGGTTCATGCTGGAGTAGCAGGTGAAATTCAAGGAGCTACATCACGAGTTAAAATCATGATTATTCCAACCAATGAAGAACTGGCCATTGCTCGTGACACTTTCAAACTCACAACAAAAAACAACTGATAAATCAGGAGATGAACGATGTCAACCTTAGATAGAATTAAAAATGTAGCTGCTGAACTATTAAAAATTGAAACCTCTCGCGTCCAGGAAGCATCCCGGTTTGTAGAGGATCTTGGTGCTGATTCCATGCAATCCATAGAACTGGTTGCTGCCTTTGAAGAAGAGTTTGATATCGAGATGGATGAGGATGCTGCATTGGGTGTTAAAACGGTTGGAGATGCAGTTGGTTTTATTGACAAGGTGATGGCTGAGGGGTGATCACTCATGTGTGGCGAAAGACTTCTCAATAAAACCTACCTGGATAAGAGCAGTTATATCCCGCTCTACATTCAGGTCAGAGATATTGTAAAAGAGCTGATTAACTCAGGAAAACTTCAACCTGGGGACCAGATACCCAGCGAGAATGAGTTATCCTCTGAATACAATATTAGCCGCATGACTGTAAGACAAGCCAGTCAGGAGCTTCTTCGCGAGGGATATATCGTCATCAGGCGCGGGGAGGGAACTTTTGTCAACGCTGCCTCCCATACTCAAATGCTTCTCAAGCTTGAGGGATTTTCCTCAGAGATGGCTAAACTGGGATATCGGAATCACTCACGAGTTCTCAAAATTGAAAAGGTTGAATCCTTCGATTCATTTGGGATGGCTTATACTGGTCTCGGTAAAGAACCAGGTGAAGCCCTGGTGCGGATACGCAGAGTGCGTTACGTAGAGGATACACCTTTTGCTATTGAAACATCTTTCTTACCCCTGGATGTGGGACAGGGTCTTCTGAATCCTCGCATGGCTGATGACACATCTATTTATAACTACATAGAGAAAGACTTACATATCAGGCTTTCCCGGGCAGACCATGTGATCCAGCCCGGTTTAGCCGATCAAGAGCTTTCAAAACTTCTGGAAATTGCCAAAGGGAGTCCAGTTTTGAATCTACATGGGACAACCTTTTCTATGAATAATCAACCTGTGGAATATCTCGAAGGTATTTACAGGGGTGATAAATATGAATTGAAAGTTGTGATCACTAAATAGGAAATCAAGGATGAATTCTGAACAATATTTAGCTCTGACACCCGAGGCCATCAAAATTCTAAAAAGTAATGGATGCTGGTCGCGGAGCTGGTCAAAGGTAAAAGTGACCAAGGGTTTTGACCCGACACGTATTGCTGGAACCATTTTTCGGGGGCAGGTACGCATCGGTCGTCTCGAGGGTGAGTTTATACCAAAAGATGGTATTCGGCGTTATGCAGGAATTTTTGATGCTAACCTGCACAATGTTCACATCGGAGACAACTGCCATATCTCGAATATCAATGGTTGGCTCTCAAACCTAGTAATTGAAGACAATGTGCTCATAGAGAATGCAGGCTCAATTGTATGCCAGGGAGAATCCACTTTTGGAAATGGGCATACAATTGAAGTTCTCAATGAAGGTGGGGGACGTGAGTTAAAAATCACTGAAATGACCAGCGCACAGACTGCCTATTTGTCTACCATGTATCGACACGATCCCGAGTTGATAAAGGCTTTAGATAAGATCGCCGACACATATGCCAGGAGTGTTCAGTCCGACCGAGCAACCATTGGCGAAGGTTCAAAACTATTTCACTGCCAAAATATCGTTAACGTTAACATTGGTAGAGGTGCTATTCTCAGGGGCATTCAAAACCTAAAGGAAGGTACAGTTGCTTCATCACCAGAGGCTTCCACGTTTGTCGGTGATGGTGTAATTGCCAAAAATTTTATCATTCAGAAAGGAGCGTATGTATCTGATGGTGCCCTTCTTGCTTCATCACTGATTGGTGAAGCCTCAAAAATTGGTAAGCAGTTCTCGGCCGAAAATTCTGTCTTGTTCTCCAACTCAGAAGGCTTCCATAGTGAGGTTTGTTCCATTTTTGCTGGGCCATATACAGTCACCCATCATCGTTCCACCCTCCTCATAGCTGGGATGTTCTCCTTTTTCAATGCCGGAAGTGGTACCAATCAATCCAATCATATGTACAAGATGGGACCACTACACCAGGGCATTATTGAGCGTGGCGGAAAGACAGGCTCATCCTCATATCTGCTTTGGCCATCCAGGGTAGGCGCTTTTTCTGCTATTATGGGCAAGCATTATGCAAATTTTGACAGCTCGGATTTCCCCTTCTCCTATGTAAATGAGGACAGCGGTCAATCTACTCTAGTTCCCGGCATGAACTTTTTTACCGTCGGTACGATGCGAGATGGCTTGAAATGGCCAACGCGTGATGGTCGCAAGAACACAGACAAACTAGATCAAATCAATTTCGAGGTTCTGTCACCCTATACTGGTCAAAAAATGATGCAGGGACAATCCATCCTGTTGGATTTATATGCCCAAGCTGAAAGAGGTCAGGAGTATGTAAGTCACAAGGGGATTCTCATCAAGCGCTTATTGCTCAAAACCTGCAGTCGCTATTATCGCATGGCGCTTGAGAAATATCTGGGTGATGCTCTCATTGCCAGACTCAAAGCCGCTACTGTGAAAAAGTTAGCTGATCTCCTTGATCAGACCGAGGGCTCCCATGGTGGTCCCTGGGTGGATGTCTCGGGATTATTGTGTGCCCAGTCCCGCCTCGAGAAATTGTTGGACAGGATCAAGGGTGGTGATGTGGCTGACCTGGAGAGTCTCCAGGCTGAGCTCACAATAATTCAAGGGAGTTTCAGTCTGGATGAGTGGTCCTGGATTATCAAGGCTATACCGGAAATTTATGGATTTGAGGAACTCAATCATGAAAATCTGATAACCATACTGGACAGGTGGAAAGTTTCTTCCACCAAACTTCTCAATATGGTAGAAATGGATGCCTCCAAAGAGTTTGAAGGAAATGTGAGAACTGGATTTGGAATTGATGGGCATCAGGACGAAGACTTCACTGAAGTTCGTGGAAAATTTGAATCAAACTCTTTTAAAAAGCAATTAGATGAAATGAGACAGGTGGTAGAAAGTGGCTATGACCAAAGCCTCAGCATCTTGAACAATTTATAAAGCGGAGAAAAAATGAGACTCATTATTCAGACTAATTATGATCGACTAAGCAAGTGGACGGCACATTACATTGCGAAAAGTATCAATGATTTTGCTCCCACAAAGAACAATCCCTATGTGCTTGGGCTGCCGACAGGGTCCTCTCCAGTTGGCACATATAAGCAAATAGTAAAGCTTGTGAACGAGGGTCGCGTTTCATTTGAGAATGTCATCACCTTCAATATGGACGAATATGTCAATATCAGGGAAGGTCACCCAGAGAGCTATCACTCGTTTATGCGTCAGAACCTTTTTAATCACATCGGCATACCTGAGGAAAATATCAATATTCTAAATGGTAACGCCGAGGACCTGGTTGGAGAGTGTGATGCCTTTGAAGCCAAGATCAAATCAGTGGGTGGGATTCGTCTTTTTCTCGGAGGTATCGGTCCAGACGGCCACATTGCCTTTAATGAACCTGGATCATCACTCCATTCCAGAACTCGTGTAAAAACATTAACATACGATACGAGAATTGCTAATTCCCGTTTTTTTGGGAATGATATTGACTCCGTTCCTAAGCTGGCTTTGACTGTTGGTGTCGGTACGGTTACTGATTCTAAAGAAGTAGTTCTCATCGTTAATGGTCACTCAAAAGCCAGAGCGCTTTACAAGATGATAGAGGAGGGGGTTAACCATATGTGGACTTCATCAGCACTACAGCTTCATCCAAAATCGATGGTCGTCTGTGATGAGGATGCCACGTACGAACTCAAACACGGAACTTATAGATACTTCAGGGACATCGAGAAGGGAAACCTCGAGCCCTTTGTCATATAAAACGCTAGACGTACACACACCTCCAAAAGAAGCCCCTGAGATCAGGGGCTTCTTGGTTGATGGACAGTTTTATTGAGAAAATGCTATTTCAGCAGAAGAATTTTTCTCGTATGGAGACCGCCATCATGAAACAGGGTAGCCATGTAGACACCGCTGGGCATCTCAGCACCTGATTCATCCCTGGAGTTCCAGTTTATCTGGTGTGAGCCTGCTGACAAATCAACATTGAGTAACCATCGGACGGCCCTACCCTGATTATCAAACACTGAAAGTGTCACTGAGCCTGATCGAAGGAGCTCAAATTGGATTGTCGTTTCCGCATTAAATGGGTTGGGATACACTGTGAGCAAGTTGTGTCGTTCCGGTTGTTCTAACACCTCTTCCACCTCAGTGGCAAGGAGCAATTCGTCCAGTAAACTTGTGATGGCTGATTCATTAAATCCAATCGAGTTGTATTGAACGATACCATTCATATCAATGATGGTATTGCGGGGGATAGCTCCATTCCCAAAATCACTCCAGATATTTGACCCACGATCGTCAGCCACCGGATATGAAGCTCCCAGACTAGCCCAGGCTTGACAGTTCAATGAGTTAAAATCGCTACCCAGGGATACAATCAGGAGACCTTCATCGGCTCTCGATTGGTGAAACGATTCCAGGTGCGGAACCTCCGCACGACAGCTGCCTCACCAGGATGCGAAAAAATTTAGCCAAACAACACGCGTGTCCGTTCCCTGATCTGGTTCCAGTAAACTGCCCAGCGTCACATTCCCAGCGTCATTTGCGCAAAAACTCACAACCTTGTCTCTGGTGGTCTGACTTATTGTTTGCCCCACACTGTATTGACCAATAGCCACGCTTCCTAGAAAGTGTATACTGAAGACCAGGGCTAGGATAGAAAACTTGGTCGCTTTTTTATTATACATAAAAACTCCATTGACAGTTCAAATTCTTTAAAATTTATTATTCCTCTACTCCAATTTAGAATGGACTGCACAAATAAGTGTCATAGGAATGACATTTAACCTAAAGGTGCATCTGAAAACTTTTTAAATAAATTTTCATGTATCTTCTCCTAATTCGATAATATTTTAAGCTATATTGAGTTGCACTTAAAATGTTTCAGGAGATGAAGATGGTTGATGATCGTGATATCCAGATATTGGAACTACTACAGGAAAACGGACGCGCCACTGCCAGTGAAATTGCCAGAGTCGTACAACTCTCAATTCCAGCAGTTGGTGAGAGAATGAAAAAACTCACGGAGAATGGCTTGATAAAAGGATATTCTACAGTCGTGAACCATAAGAAGGCCGGTTTGGATCTTACCGCTTTTGTATTCATTGTCAGCGAACATTCCGATCATTATGATAAGTTTGTTGAGCAAGCGTCAATGTCTGCCTCCGTTTTGGAGTGTCACTCCATTATCGGCGGAGGTTCTCACATCCTGAAGGTCAGGGCCAGAAACTCACAAGCCCTGGAAGACCTGTTGTATGAAATTCAAAATTGGCCTGGAGTGAATAGAACCCAATCAAATCTGGTTTTATCCACATACAAGGAAACCACATCGATTGACCTGCATGCCCTGCTGCCTGAAAACAGCTAATCAAGCTAAATATTTCGTCAATATCAATTAATCACCTTATATTTTTAAATATATTTTAATTATTTCTTAAATTATTATTGACAATTAGTGAGGTGGCTTGTTAATTGTTTGTCATGATGATTAAGCGAATAGTCAATTAACAATTCGACTGAGGAGTACTCCCATGGCAAAAATTAAAGCTGAATATATTTGGATCGATGGTCACCAACCCACATCCAAGCTCCGTTCTAAAACAAAAATTATTGATGGACCTGTCACTTCAGTGGATCAAATTCCTGAATGGGGTTTTGATGGTTCAAGCACCATGCAGGCTGTGGGGCACGATAGTGATCGCTCACTCCACCCCGTTTCATTTTATCCAGATCCTATTCGAGGTGGTGATAACATCCTTGTCATGAATGCTGTATGCTATCCTGATGGAAAATCTCACGAATCAAACAAGAGGGATCATCTTGTAGAAGTAGCTAAGAAATTCGAGGCAGAGGAATCATGGTTTGGTATCGAACAGGAATACACTTTTTTTCAGGGTCGTGCTCCCCTGGGTTGGCCTGATGGAGGATATCCAGCTCCACAGGGTCCATTCTACTGTGGTGTAGGTGCCGATGAGGTCTTTGGTCGCGATATTGTAGAAGATCACATGGAGGCCTGTTTAAGGGCCGGCATTGGCATATCCGGCGTGAATGCTGAAGTCATGCCTGGTCAATGGGAATTTCAGATCGGTCCATTAGGTCCACTGGAGAGTGGAGATCAGTTATGGATGGCTCGCTGGTTATTGTATAGAATTGCTGAAGAATATGGCGTCAATGCCAGTATTCACCCCAAACCAGTTAAGGGCGATTGGAACGGTGCAGGAGCCCATACCAATTTTAGCACCAAAGCCATGAGAGAAACTGGTGGATATGATGTCGTTGAAGCTGCCTGTAAGAAGTTGGGTAAGAAACACGAGGAGCATATCGCTGTCTATGGCGCTCACAATGAAGAGCGTCTCACTGGACTACACGAAACCTGTTCCATTCATGAATATAGGTATGGGGTGAGTGATCGGGGTGCTTCCGTCCGTATTCCGCTTCAAACCGTGAAAGAAGGCAAAGGCTATCTGGAGGATAGACGTCCTTCTGCCAATATGGATCCTTATGAAGTTTGTGCCATTTTGTTAGAGACTGTCTGCACTTAAAGACTTCTTCCCCTTTATGAGGATTTTAAAAAGCCACCTCTGTCAATAGAGGTGGCTTTTTTTATTGCGGGAAACTCATGGGAGATTGAGGCTCTCAAACTCACGTCTAGATCTAGACGCTCTGTTTTCTTAATCGTGGGCAAACAAGGAACGATACTCCGGATGTAGACGCAGCAGATCAGCATGCTGGCCCTCATGGTGAATCTCACCATTTTTAATCCAAATGACCCTGTCCATTTCAGCTGCGGTTGCTTCACGGTGGGTTGCAACTAAAAAGAGGGCGTCAGCATAGTCTGCATTGATATTTTGCCATAAGATCTTCTCGGTATTAAGATCCAGAGCAGAAGTCACATCATCAAAGATATAGATCGACGTGTTACCATAAAATGCACGAGCCAGAGCCACTCGTGCACGCTGACCCCCACTGAGACCAACCCCGCCCTGCTCCAGCATCTTGTCCAGATCCAGTTCATCACCGATCACAGAGGTTTGCACAATGGATTCCAGGCTTTTTACCTCAACACGTCCCATTCTTATGTTTTCTGTCACTGTACCGCTAAACAATTCAATATCCTGTGGAACATATCCAATATTCTGAGCTCGCGACGCATCACTGAGCACACTGAGTTGTGAGTTATTGAGTTCAACTGAACCACCTCTTGGCACAAACCAACCAGAGATCAGTTTTAGCAAGACCGTCTTTCCGGACCCAACTTCACCGACGACACCAATTTTCTCACCAGGACGCGCTTCGAAATTAATGGTTTTGATGACGTCTTCAGTTTCCCCGGGGAAGCGATACTGTAAATCCTTAACACTAAGGGTTTGCACAGGCGGCTCAACAACAGTATCGTGGACCGGCTTATTCTCGAATTTTTCGATAGCTTCCAACCGGTCGACAGAGGACTCAGCCATTTTCAAGGAAACAAAGAACCAGGAGATGGTCCAGATCGGTTCCGTGATGCCTGTCATGTAGGCAATAAAGGCGTAGAAGTCACCCAGGCTGATTTCGCTGTGAATCACATAATACCCACCGACAAAAAGAATAACCACCAACCCGACCTGATTAACCACACTTCCCAGGCTTTCCAGAAAGGAGCGAATATAGACTACGCGCTCTTCAGCATCCTTTCGCTCAACCATATTCTTCTTGAAAAGATTTTCCTGGGCTTGTTCCATGACAAAGCCAATTACAATTCGTATCCCGGAAAACGCACTTTCCAGAATATTATTTGTCTGTGAAATGGTTTCCTGCCGTCTTTTGTAAGCCTTGTGTTGTGAATGCTCCGTCTTGCTCATGATCCAGACAATGAGGGGCAGTGGTGCCACAGCCATGAGGGTCAGTTTCCAGTGAAGAGTCATCATGACAGCAATTGAGAACATCAGAGTAAAACCAGCTTCAATGGGTCGCATGATACCTGAATTGGCAAACCAAGCTAGCTTGATATCTCCATCTATATCATCAGAGAATCTGGTGATAATATCTCCAGACCGATACTCATTGAAAAATGCCGGGTCCTTCCTGAGCAGATTTTCAAAATGGAAGAGCTTGATATCCATGCCTAGAATCAAATTCATGATATACCGGCTAGAGGGCAGGATCCACCGGGTAAGGGTGCGGGCCAGTCCAACCAGCAGAATGAGCCAGACATAGAACTGCACATCTGTGGTTGCGCTGCCTTCAGACAGAGAATCGATGACATACTTAAAGATGATTGGATAAGCAGTACTGAGAGCAATACTAACCACGGTAATCACCATGACCCAGCTAATGCCTTTCCAGCGCTGCCTCCAATAAGGAGCGAACCAGCCCAGTACGTGTTTGGTGGCACCAAGCAGAGCCATTATAGCATCTCCTTCTCAGGGTCTACATGAGATAACAGGTCGAAATATTCTCCACGAATCCTGACCAGTTCATCATGACTCCCAGACTCTGTGATTTCACCGTCTCTGACAAAAATGATTGAGGTGGCACGACGGATGGTGCTTAGCCGATGGGCCACGATAAAGGAAGTTCGACCTTCAGTGAGTTTCTTCATGGTAGCTTGAATGCGTAGTTCCGTTCCTGGATCAACAGATGATGTCGCTTCGTCCAAGACCAGCACCTGTGGTTTTACTGCCAGTGCCCGTGCAAACGCAATAAGCTGTCTCTGGCCATAGGAAAACCCTTCACCGCTCTCCTTGAGCTCTGTGGCATAGCCATCTGATCTACTGAGAATGCTGGTATGAATATCTGTGAGCGTGGCCGCTTCCTCCAAATCCTGCTGGGTCACTTCAGCTCGGAAAGCTCTCAAGTTTTCATCAATGGGAGCAGGGAAAAGGAAAAGATCCTGGAGTACCAGGCCAAACCGACGTCTATAGTCAGCCACATCAAATTCACGAATATCTATCCCATTTAGCAGAATGCGGCCAGTCTGGGGGTCCCTGAAGCGGCAAATCAAATTGATGATTGTTGACTTCCCCCCACCTGTGGGACCGACAAAGGCAACCTGATCACCACCCATTATCTCAAAGCTCATATTTTTAATGATCATTTTATCATCGGAATATCCGAAACTGACATTTTCAAAAATGATGCTTTCAACTTCGAGAGGTAAATCAGCTGGAACTGCCTGAGTCTCTATATATGGTTTGTCCTCCAGAGTGGAGAAAATCCTATCCGCTGCACCACCAGCAGACTGGAGCTGGGAAATCTGTTCGGTGAACATAAAAATAGGCCAGTAAATTTGGGCAATATACTGAGCAAATAAAACGAGAGCCCCAATAGTCAGGCTACCCTCATTCACCCATCTGACACCCAGCATCAACACAATTACCGTAGCACCCACTTCCATAAACCCAAGTCCCTGAAAAATACCGTAATTGATAAAATTCATCTTGATGCTGAAGCGGTTGAAGTCTTCTGTGGATTTGCGGACCCGATCAATCGCCCAATCAGTTCGATCAAAGACTTGAAGAATGCTGGCCGACCGGACAAACTCGCTGAGCACACCTATCATCTTTGAAAAATTGGCTCGGTCCTTTCGGAAATAGGGCCTGAAATACCTGAAAGAAAACCAGGCTATAAAAATCACCAGCGGAAAAATAGCCAGCGTTATGAGCATAAACCGCATATCAACTGAAGCCAGGATTATGAAAGCTCCAATGATCATCCCAAATGACATGAGTAGACGCTGTGCCATGGTTGACGTGACGGCGATGATTCGTTGCGGATCTGATTCTATTCGGCTTACCAACTGTCCTGTTGATGTAGATTCAGCAAAGGGCAAGCCCAATTTCAGGGCATGTGAGAACAGGGATACCTTGAGATCATTGACGGCAAAAATCCCCGCTTTTTGTGCCATCCAATTACTATAAAACCCGACGATAGCTGAAAAAACCATTGTGAGGAGATACAGCCCTGCTGACCATGCGAGGGCATTGAAATCACCACTTGGTATATCTGAGTCAATTATATGTTTCAGGATGATCGGTTGAAATAAAACCAGGACAACACCGACAAATGCCCAGACCAGGGCAAAAAAGAAGGTCCGGTTATAGGGTTTTAAAAATGGGTAAACGCCATTGACCATCTCCCTAAAGGAGTAGGTTTTGGCGTTGTCATCGTCCAGGCTAAAATCTTCGTCCCACCACATGCCACCAGGTAAAGTAAAAGTATTAGAATTGGAAGTGAAGAATTAGCAATAATTGCATTTGGGAACAAACGAAAAGTATTCGTTGTCTATACTGGCCAAATGTTTTATTCCTTTGCTAAAAACCTAATTGAAACCTAATATTATTCTGTTTGCGAGCTTAGTTATATCATCGAAGTGACAAGGATAATTGAGAACAATGCCTCTGGTTGCCCACACAACACTCCCCACATTTGACTTGCTCAAACGAAGCGGTAAGGAGATTCTTGATATTAATCAGGCTCATGACCAGGATATCCCTGAATTGCACATCGGTTTTTTGAACCTCATGCCAGATTCTGCATTTAAGGCCACTGAACGACAATTTTTACATCTCGCGGGAAGCTCAAACCATAAAATCCATTATTATGTTCATCCCTTTAGCATTGATGGTGTTGTCCGTGATGAAGCGACTCTGGAATATATCAATTCTTACTACACCAGCTTTGATGAGCTTAAGAGGTCCGGACTGGATGCTCTCATTTTGACAGGCACCAACCCAGCCAATCCTACTTTGGAGCTGGAACCTTTCTGGGAACCTCTTGGAGAGGTGATTGATTGGGCCACAAACAAGGTAACGTCTATGATGTGCTCCTGTCTGGCCGTCCACGCCATTGTTAAGCATAAACACAATATCGAGCGTAAACCTCTGCACAAAAAACGTTGGGGTGTCTACAGACAACAGATTGCGAGTTCAAATCACCCTCTCCTAAAGGACATCCACTCTCCCTTTGATGTTCCCCACTCACGAAATAATGACATCAGTGCAGAGCAACTCAATGCAGCAGGCTTTGAGATTTTGGTACAAGGGATGAATAGTGGTGTCCATATGGCAGTCAGTCAAGATATGTTCCAGATGGTTTATCTCCAGGGGCACCCTGAATATGATAAGATCAGCTTACTCAAGGAGTATAAGCGAGAAGTGATTCGGTATTTCAATGGCGCTCGCCCAATTTTTCCTGACAACCCGGAGAATTACTTTAGTCCTGATATCGATAAAATCATTCGTCATTACCGTAAGGAAGTCACTAATGCCCTGGAGAAGGGACACCAATTACCAGCCTTCCCTGAGGCCGAAATTGAACCCTTTCTGGAAAATACCTGGCGAGATACTGGAGAAGCTATATTTAACAATTGGCTGGGTCTGGTACATCAATTGACCCACACTGATCGACACTTTCCTTTTAAGGAGGGAATAGATTCTGATGATCCATTAAAAATTAAAGAAACCCCTCGTGGTGAATAGAAACGGAGCTGCATCATCAAATTAGCAACTAAAGCCATCCACAGCGGATACGATTCAGAGCAAACCACCAAGTCAGTAGCTGTCCCAATCTATCAAACCGTTGCCTATGAGTTTGATTCAGCTCAGCATGGAGCTGATCTTTTCAACCTAGAAGTTGCAGGTAATATTTATTCACGTATCATGAATCCCACCAATGCAGTTTTGGAAACCAGAGTAGCTGAAATGGAGGGTGGCGTGGGTGCACTGGCTGTGAGTGCAGGTTCTGCTGCAGTGAACTACGCCATCCTGGGTATTGCAGAGCAGGGGAATAACATTGTTTCCACGCCTCAAATCTATGGTGGTACTTTCACATTATTCAGCCATATGTTTGCCCGACTTGGAATTGAAGCCAGGTTTGCAGCCGATGATGATCCCCAATCAATTGAAGCCCTCATTGATGATAAAACCTCAGCTGTCTTCTGTGAGAGTATAGCAAATCCTGTCGGTGCCTTCATGGATATTCAGGGCATTGCTGATGTTGCACATGCCCATGGAGTACCACTGATAGTAGACAATACAGTGGCCACTCCCATGTTGATTCGACCCTTTGAGCATGGTGCGGATATCGTGGTCCATTCCCTGACCAAGTATATGGGTGGACATGGCAATTCTATTGGTGGTATTGTGGTAGACTCAGGGAAGTTTCCCTGGGCGGACAATGCGGATCGCTTTCCTATGTTGAATCAACCTGAACCAGCCTACCATAACATGGTCTACACAGAAGCCATGGGTGAATTGGCATATATTACCCGAGTTAGAACTGTACCTCTCAGAAATACTGGGTCCTCACTGAGTCCCTTTAACGCATTTCTCATTTTACAGGGAATCGAGACGCTGGCATTGCGAATGGAGCGCCACTGTGAAAATGCTCAGGCTGTGGCTGAATATCTTGAGCAGCATCCCATGGTTACCTGGGTCAAATACGCTGGGTTACCCGCTTCGTCCTCGTTTTCACTGGCGCAAAAGTACAGTGGTGGGAAAGCGTCCGGCCTGATGGCTTTTGGAATTAAGGGTGGATTTGAAGCAGGTGAAACGTTCTATGATGCTCTCAAAATCTTCAAGCGTCTGGTGAATATTGGCGATGCCAAATCCTTGGCTGCCCACCCTGCCTCCACCACACACAGGCAACTTACAGGTGCTGAACTGGAAGCATCAGGTGTAACACCAGATATGATCCGTCTTTGTGTCGGGATTGAACATATCGATGATATTATTCAGGATCTCGAACAAGCGCTGAAAGCTGCCAAATAGAATTCGGTTTGTGCGGGATTACTAGAGATTTTCGGGGATGCTGATTATCTGAGCCCTGCCTCTACCGTCCAAGAAACCAGCGAGACAGGGCTTAATTGATATTCAGGTTGACACTATCGTCTAATGGGCAACGAGATGGATATTTGGTGGGTCATAACGCGGGCTTCCTGGAGTGTTAAATCATCACTGGGAGCAATGATGAAATCACCTCCTACACTCATGTCTTCCAACATACCACCACGCCAGATCCATTGGGTATCAACACCGGGACGACCCGTCCCCATTGTAGTTTTTCCAGAATAGCGAATTGTGAAGTCATCAAAATCCATAGCCATTCCCCAGGTGGTGGTCCATTCAACCCAGTACTCCTCCTGGTCACGCACTGTGACATCTATAAAGTCAGTCTGTTCCAACCAATAATGGATGGATCGCATCTGCATACCCAGTTGGAATGTTCGGTTGGAATTCTTCCACCCCAATCCTGTCCGAAGAACCCAATTGGAAAAATCAAAATAGTTTTCAACTGTTTTGTCTCCAGGACGAATCAGCTCATCATCACTGCTGATCATGTGTGTATCTGCTTCTGCCCAGGTGTGGCTTTTGATTGGTTCATAAATCACATCAATACCAAAAGTGCTATTGCCGTTAATTTTGGAGATTCCACCACCCAGATTATAGCCCAATGTGGTTCCTGGATCCCTGGGGATGTTCATAATTTCATAATTGGGAATTTTGGGGTGAGTTTTCTGATTCACAGTAAGCATGGAACCATAAGCCCAACCGTATTTATCAATTGCACTTTTATGAGCTAGATGGATCCCCTGGGTAACTGTATGATCCAAATTGGTCTCAATACGCTCGAAGGGTTCAGCAATTCCCCAATCCATATACATGACCTCATGCTTCATATCCAGTTCATTTCGGAGATATAGAAGTTCCACTTCTCCACCAGTGTCCAGGGTCCTGCTCAGTCCAACTCGAACATCGGTAAGCCCACCTTCCTGATGTATGCTTTCGCTGTTGGCATAAAGTAAATCTACTCCATCCAGGGCGGACAGCGATGCCCAATATGCGCCGACACCAATGCTGGTATTACCTAGTTTTCGTCCAATGAAACCGGCTAGATACTTATTTTCAGCAATATTTTCACTTAGTGTGCGAATTTCAGGGTTCCACCAGGTCTGATTGTCAGCAGTATTCATTGCCTGGAGGGTGAAAGACGCTCCCCCATACCAGATTCCCTTGTTCCACGATACGGCCAGGGGCATTGATCTTGCGCTCCCATACCCATTCCCTATTCTGTAATAAACGGGAGAGCTGGAAACTTGCATCCCTTTCACATGGGCACCATGAGCAGGATTAGTCCAATGATCCAGAAGTGAATCTGTGAGTGCGATATGCACCCCTCCCATGCTCAGATTCTGGCTGGGAAAAATGAGAAACTGATCTCCAGTAGCTACAGGGATGGTTTTCAAGGATATCAACTGAGCTGTGACCGTCGTGGTCAACAAAAACAAAATCAGGAGAATTGTGCTCAAGCTGACCAGCCTTTTTCTTTGAAGTGTTTTGATTTGAATCATGATGTTAATCCTTTCAGGAAATCAGTCTATTCTGGGGGAATTGTGTGAATGAGATTGTCACTGGTGATTTTACGTGAACTCACAGAATCCATCTCGGTGATATATAAAACCAGTCTCCAGGTACAGCTATAGGTAGGTAGCATTCCGAGAAATTGAATGCTTGAACCAGGCTCGAGAGGGTAAAGCTCCGTTCCCGTTCCACACCAACCCCACATCAGGCTGGTCCAGCCTGTATCAGTCAGTGCTTCTGCACTATACAGCGGGTATCCCTCATTATATCCGAGATATTGAATTGCCTCTGTGCTGTCATTCACCAGTGAAAAATTTGGTACAAAACTACCTTCTGTCATCTCTAACCCTCGGTATTCCAGGTGGACCGTTCCATCACCCTCCATGACATAATTTTCATCCGGTTCAGATATTTCGCAGGACATGAGGAAGAGGAGGGCACCCAAAACCTTCAATATTATTTTGGTATGGAGCATGCTACCCTTATTCAATATTCTGCAGTTGACGGATCAATTCCAGAAGCTCTGCATCTCGTTCGTCAGAACCAACAAGAGATGATCCAATGAGTGTCTCCACTGCTTCCAACGAGGTCTGCACATGAGGACTTTCTCTGATAATTTCAGCATACTCTGCGACACCTGCAGTAAATCTGAACCGGTCGCTGGCCTGAGAAAATGAATCTGCCAAATCACTCCCCACAATCGGTACATCAAGGGGAATATCAGTTTCACCCCCAGGCATTTTGTAGCGGAGATGAACGATACCAAGATTACTAGCACCACCATGAACTAGCTCTAGTTCGTATAGGGCTGTGACCCGATGCCCTGCGCCAATTTCACCTGCATCTGTACTATCATTTTCAAATTGGTCATCATCAATATCACGGTTTTCATATCCGATGAGACGATATCTCAAGACAGAAGCGGAATTGAACTCAACTTGGATTTTGACGTCCTTGGCAATGACCTCCATGACTCCGGACAATTCTTCCGTAAACAGACGCTCTGCTTCCTCAATGCTGTCGATGTAGTAATAATTTCCATTACCCTGATCCGCCAACTGTTCCATGAGGTGGTCATTGTAGTTGCCGCTCCCAAATCCCAGTGTTGAGAGCGTAATGCCTTGATCCACATAATCCTCAATAAGCTCAAGGATGCTCTCATGTGAGGCCGCACCCACGTTGGCGTCGCCATCCGAACAGACAATTACTCGATTTACACCACCATCCAGAAAACCGGAACTATTCACATTATAGGCATTTTGTAATCCTGATGCCATGGCAGTAGATCCACCTGCCTCCAGATCGCCAATGATAGCTTTGATAGCTTCAGCATCATTTTCTTGTAGGTCTGTTGGGTTTAATACCGTGCCTACACTTCCTGCATAGGTGCAAATAGATACCTGATCGCCCAGACGCATATTGTCAACCAGGATATAAAGACTTTCTTTCACCGTATCCAGTCTACGCGTCATGGATCCAGAGATATCTATTAGGAACGTCAGGTTCCAGGGGGTTTCCTCCTCACTCAATTCACGACCTTTGAGTCCAATCCGCAAAAGATGCAGACTATCGGCACGGAATGGTGATGGAGCTCCATCTATATTTACGGAAAAGGGTAATGTCGTTGGTGCTGGATAATCCTGGTGGAAATAATTGATGTATTCTTCAACTCGAACTGATGAAGGGGCTGGAACGATGCCTTCATTAATCTTTTTGCGGCCAAATGTATAGGATCCTGCATCTACATCTACACCAAAGGTTGAGAGATTATCCTCTTCGGTCATGACGAACGCGTTGTAGGTCAGATCACCGTGACGCTCCTGCCCAGGATAATAATCATTCCTACCATCTCCACCATCCAGGGCACTGGAGTAATCATTGATCCCATCTGTGCCTGATTTTTCTTCTGGACTGGTCAACCCTGTTGCAAATGGTGAATTCTCACATCCCATAAAACAAACAAATGTTCCCATCAACACCAATAATACAAGATACCGAATGCTCATTCTTCCTTCCCTCATTCCATCCTCCTCAATCAATTATTATTTCCACCCAAGCCTATCGAGGCATAATTCAATGAGCATTATTAAGACAAGTCATATGCCACTGCGTGGTCCTGAAGTAGGATCCCCCGGGTCAAGTCTTGAGGAATACCGTTTGTCTCCGCAAAAAAGATTAAAAATAATTGAGTTTGGAAGCAAAAAGTCTGTATCTGAATTTCACAATGTTTCAGATTTCTGAAACATCAGTCAATATTCTGAAACTTTTTGGCTGGGAAGCCAAGTTGCTAGAGGGTGAGTTTTATGCCAGTTTCGATCAAGTACTTCTTGTAAAACCAATGATTAAAAACTGTTTCATTTTTTATGTAGCTGTACTGAATGTAAAGCACGCGGGAAGGTTGAATCAATCTCTCGAGCTGGACATGAAATTGGTTCTGAATATTCTCTTCTGGATCTCGATATGGCGTGATTTCGAGAACCTCAGTCTGAGCATAGTCTTTTTTCATTCCATTGAGAACCACATGGTAAAACACCCGCTCTGAAAGCCGGCCTGAAGCGTACAATTTTGCAGACCAGATTTGGGATTCTGCCAGCACGCTATTTGATTGAATATCCTCAAAGTTGACTGATGCTCCCCAGATCATTTTTCCCATATGCTTGATGTGAATTCCCATTGTCCGCGTGATATCCTGTTGGTTTTGTGTATTGCTGAAAATCAACGAACTACCTCTGAGCACTCTTGCGGGATAATCATCATAATCAACTCGTCCAAATTGAAACAACAACTCAGCTTGAAAAACAGGTGTGATTAGCCTTGTGAATTTGACAAACATTCTCTGGTCAGAAAATTTAAATAGCGTTCCATAATCGATATGAGCTTTAGTTTTTTTCAATCCCAAAACCTGTTGCAGCTTATGCGATTTGAATCGATTGACAGAAACGCTCAAGGTCGTTCGTCCTGACTTTTGAAGTTCATCAAAATACAATTTCTGAAAAGTTTTAAGGTCAGCAAAAAAGTAATAACTTGAGATAATTTTATAATGTGTCCCTACTTCTGCATTCATAACCACTTTGGAATCCAAGAAAAGGGCAGGCTCAATAAAGCCCTGACCCAGAATTGATCCATAATAGCTAGCATTGCCTGTATCATGGGTGAAGCGGAGCAGTCCCCTGGCTTTCAAGCCAATTGTAGATTCAATATTATCAATATTTTCACGTGGATTTGAATCAATATAAGTAGAGAGATTTACCTGCTGCTCATAGGCTAACGCAGGAATTAAAAAGATGCTGGTGAGGAAGACCATCCAGATGCTTTTGGGAAGGCTCCCCCTGTACCATTGCAAGCGCTTCAGGTCTGGCATCTGTCTTATTGATCCAGCTCCTGATTAATCTCGTCGAGTAACACCTGGTACTCGAGGATTTTCATTTTTAGAAAATTCAGATCCTTACCAGAACGCTGATCCAGAGACATGTCTCGAATCTCGTCGCGTGGTGCGTTAACATTGATTAGATCTAATGCTTCATCGCTTAATCCACTAGCCATATCCTGCCTGGCATCTTCAGTACCATCATATGTAGAAAAATCTGATGACGGCGCAGAGGTGACCCACCCAAGCAGTTTTTCAGTATTGCCACTGGCGTCTCGCTGCTGTGCATCAGGATCCGCCTCCATTTGCAAACCTAGATCTTCATGAAAAATAGCCAGTCTGAGAGCCAATTCTGCTTCTTCTTCACGGACGATCTTAATTGAATCCAACTCAATAATTTTAGCCTGTAGCAGAACTTGAACATCAGCCAGAATGTGTTTGCGATGCTCAGGATTTCTCAATTTTAAGTTTAGCAACTCTGAATAATCAGGAAACAAAATATGGCTAGAGCGTATAGTACGTCTTCCCACGGGGAAGTTTTGCATATTCCGGAGATTCTGCCCGACGGGGACAACACCCTTGTCCTCGTAATCCTTTAAAACGTTTTCATAGGCGAGCTTTAGATTCTGAATTTCATTATCCTGGATTAGTCGCAATCGCTCCAATTCTGCATTAAAAACATTCAATGAGTCAAGGATTTCAAGTTGTCGCTTGCTGAGATTAGACAGCAGATACTTATTAATCCAGGCATTGTACCAAGCCGAGCTTCTTTGAAGTTCATCGACTTCACGTTTAATTCCACTCTGCTCGCGAGTGTACGCAGCCTTTCTCGTTTCTAACTCTGAGATGTTGGTATTTGTGGAAATATATGCTTGCCAGGCAGTATCCAACTCTTGGCCAGTAAGGACCAGGGAGAACAAGGCGAGGAGCAGAATTTTAATGGCGTGCGACATTATAAGTCCTCGGGCGAGCTACCGTTTTTCCCACCAAACTCGTTAAAGAGATCATATTTTTCCATTTTGTAGTACAGGGTGCTGGTCTTAAGTCCCAGTTTCCGGGCTGCTTTCTGTTTAATACCGCCGGCCCAATTCAAAGCATCTCGAATCAAATCTCTTTCGGTCTGTTCCAAAACATCATTCAGCTTACCCCCGGAATTCTCCTTCTTGCCTGGAGTATTTTCGAAATATATCTGGTCTGGAGTGATAGAGGGACCCTCACTAAAGATTAGCAATCTTTCCAGGAAGTTCTCTAACTCACGGATATTTCCAGGCCAGTTGTATTCACATAGTTTGGTCATGGTTCGAGTACCAATTTCCGGTAATTCTCTTTTCAGCCTGTCACACTTCAACAGTACAAAATGAGACACAAGATCTGGTATATCTTCAGGTCGTTCTCTCAAGGCGGGAATTGTCAGAGGCAGGACATTCAACCGGAAGAAAAGGTCTTCGCGGAACAGTTTTTTGTCCATGGCAATCTGGAGATCACGATTGGTAGCGGCTAACACTCTCACATCTACCTCGATCTGTTCGGTTCCTCCCACACGCTGAAAGCTCTGGTTTTGCAGCACTCTCAAGAGTTTAACCTGGAGTTGGGGTGAAATGTCTCCGATTTCATCCAGTAGAATAGTGCCACCATGAGCTTGTTCAAAAATGCCCTGATGCTGTCGAACTGCTCCTGTAAATGCGCCTTTTTCATGCCCAAACAGTTCACTCTCCAGCAATGTATCAGTGAGAGCACTACAGTTTATGGATACGATTTGCTTAGAAGATCGAGGACTTTCCAGGTGGAGCGCTCGTGCAATGAGCTCCTTACCAGTACCACTTTCACCTGTGATGAGAACCGGACTATCCACCGCGGAAATTTGCTTGATCTGAGCAATCAGTTTTTGCATTTGCTCAGATGTGCCTACCAAGCCATGGAAGCTATCTGTGGATACTTTTGTTTCGGTTTTTCGGGATTTATGATCCTCAAGAATATGAGCTACTTTTGACTTTAGTTCATCAATAGAAAAAGGTTTAGCGATAAAGTCTCGGGCTCCCAGTTTGAGGGCATTCACTGCAAGATCTATCGTGCCAAATGCAGAGATAAGGATAAAGGGAGTATCTGGGGATTGATCATGGAATTCCTGGAGGAGGTTCATACCCCCCTTGCCAGGGAGTTTCAGATCAGAAATAACCAGATCAGGATCAACTTCCCGAAACAACTGGGATCCAATTGACCCATCTTCTGCAGTATGGATAATATAGCCCTGAAGTTTTAAAACCGTGGCAATGCCTTCACGCATGGTTTGATCATCTTCTATGACTAAAATTTTTGGTTTCACAGCTAACTCTGATCCTTTCGAGGGAGCTTCATTCTAAAAACTGTGCCCTCTGCATCACTCTTTTGGACAACTATTGTGCCACCCAACTCTCCGACGATGCTTTGCACAATGGATAACCCCAACCCAAAACCACGATCTCGAGTAGAAAAATAGGGTTCAAAGATGCGCTGACGATCTGAATCAGGAATTCCGGTTCCTGTATCAATAAAGTCAATTTCCAGGGAAGTCGGATTATCAGCTACATGAATGCTTATCTGACCATCTCTACCGGAAGCTTCCAATCCATTCTGGATAAGGTTGAGAAACACCCGGTGCAATTTCGAACGATCCGCTCGAATTTCGGCCTCACCGACAAGACGAATGGTCTGGTTCTGGCTAGTGAGTTCAGGTTGTAAAATTTTGGTGATATCAGCGTAGATCTCGGTGATCTGCAGCGTTTCAATAACACTTTTCAAGGGGCGAGCATAATCCAGGTATTCCTGGACAATGCGTTTGAGGTGGTTGAGTTCCTCAGTAATTTTCTCCAAATATGCTTTGTAGGCTTCAAATTTTGCGTCTGGTGCTACTTGTGAGAGCTCCTCGCTGAGAAGACCGCTGTAGATTTCCATACCACCGAGCGGGTTTTTAATTTCATGTGCAATACCTGCCAGCAGTTGTCGAGCACTTTCCTCCTGCTTCTGAATATCGCGATGCATATCAATCAGGGATTGATTGAGTTCACCAAATTCATCAGAACGTCTCAGCTCGACTGGCTCAGAATTTATATTGGTCTGAATAGCCTGGGCATATCCTGACAACGCTCGCACCGGTCGAATCAGAGATCGCGAAAACACCAGGGTCATCGCGATTGCAATGACAAATGAAGCCAGCATTATCCACAAAAGACTACCGGCCATCTGATTAATAACAGCCATGAAGTTAGCGCCAACCCATACTACAAGTATCACCTGTGATCCCTGGTTGGTTTTGATGGGAATGGCTGCAGCTTTCACATACTTATCCTGATCTAATTGATAAATTTCAGAGACAACAGGATCCTCATCATTTTTTAAGGATAGTAAGGTGGGTAAAGCTGGAGATAAACGAGCTATATTTTGTTTGAGACGTTTATCCTGGGCTAGAATGGTACCATCCTGTTTGTAGAGGGTCAAACCTTCAATCCCGGGTACCGCCAGGGCCGATAGAGATGACTCCAGACTTTGCCTAACGCTTTCGAGCCCAGGCTCAGCAGCCAAAATGCTTACTAACTCATTATCCAGCGTTGTCGCCATGATCCGATTAATTCGTTTTAGCTGATCCCCCAACTCATCTTCAAGAGCAACTCTGGAGTACCAGTAAAGCGGGATGGACAGGAGACTCATGGAGACCACCAGAACTCCCAGAACCAGCGTGATGACTTTTGGACTTAACTTCATTTCTGTGACAAGGGCAATTCTTGATCCATTTTGCTTCTCAATTTTTGTTTAGGGCTAAACTTAAATTTATTTGCAGGATGAACCATGTGTAATGAAACCTCCTTCAGTAGCCGTATCTGAAAAGTCTATAATAACTCTTTTTACTCTCTTTAGGTGAATACAATTATATCAATATCATATACTCGCCATATATATATGATTATAAAATAATCACTAGAGCAGACATGCTTAGCTGGAGATATCATTATATGTATTTATAATACAACAACTTAACCCATCCCAGGGGGTGTTTGGCATAACCCTTGTCACTATCAATTACATGACATCTGCTATGACCACATCAGTTCTTCTGCAAGTTCTGTGTTTTTTTTGAACTCCTCCAGGAAGAAATAATTACATAATAGCAGGACAAATAAAAAGAACGAATGGGTAAAATATATGAGCACCTCTACTATTTACAAAAAACGCTGGTTTCGTGTTGGCACTGCTATTTCTATACTGGTAATGGGCATTGCAGCTATGAGCATTCTTGCCGCTACCAAAGAAGAGACGAAGAAGAAAGAAGCCACTCAACGTGTGCGTCAGGTAGCCACGACCCCTATGGTATATGCTGATCACACCCTGCAAATCCACGGCAATGGCAGTATTGAAAGTCAGCAACACCTGGATCTTGTTGCATTTGTAGGGGGTGAAGTGGTTTATTCTCGAGGTGATTTGAAATCAGGCCTGCAGGTAAAACAAGGTGACATCCTTCTGAAAATAGATGATCGTGAAGCCCAGAATCGCACACTTCAGGCTCGCTCCAGTCTGATTAATGCCATAGTTTCCCTTATTCCAGAACTCAGGGGCAATGCTCAGGACAAAACCTATAAAAAATGGAATAATTATTTAGAGCAGCTCAACATGAGTACTACTCCAGAGTTGCCAGTCATCACCGATGCCCAGGAGCGCATTCGGGTTTCCATGCATAATATCTTTAATCAGCATGCGATGGTGAAAAATACTGAAATTACACTGGATAGACACACGATCCGTGCTCCTTTTGATGGATATCTTGTGAGTGATGGCGTCATCGCAGGAACCTGGATCTCACCTGGACAGGTAGCTGTATCTTTGATCAACCCATTTAAGCTGGAAATTGCAGTACCCCTGGCCCTGTCTGAACTCGAATTACTTTCAGATGATGGCATGCCAACTGCTATTGTCACCCCTTCAGAAGATCCGAGCAAGCATCTCACAGGAATCCTGCAACGTCAGAATGCCCATATCGATAAACGCAGTCAGACTGTAACCATCCATATAGAGCTCAGTAATCCAGATTTGGATCCAGCCTTTCTACCCGGTAACTATATGGACGTTTACATTCAAGGAAACAGGCTGAGTGATGTAGCATTGCTTCCTCGTGATGTTATTGCACCAGGACCCTATGTTTACACTATGGAAGATTCTCTTCTGGCCAGATATCCCGTGGAGATCGTGGCTTCTGAGGGAGATTCCCTCCTCATCTCAAGGGGTGAAGTTGCCCCTGGATCACAGGTTGTAACTACCCTGCTGCAAAGTCCAATCATAGGGATGCGAATTGCTCCCTTTGAAGAAGAATCAACAGCTGATACTGCCTCCCTCTAACCTGACGAGAAAAGAGACACGCCCATGCTAAAGAATTATCTCGAGTTTTTTACTCGTCATTCGAAAATCACCAACTGGATCATGATTGTTATCCTTCTGGCAGGAGCCGTTTCACTGACTTCACTGAATGTCCGGGTGATGCCCAAAATGGATCTGCAGGGAGTGCAGGTAAACATCCCTTACCCTGGCGCATCTGCCCGTGAAGTAGAAGAGGGTATCATCACCAAGGTGGAAGAGAGTTTGCGAGGACTGGAAGGCCTGGGTCGAATTTATTCAGGCAGTCAGGATGGCTATGGTTGGGTATATATCGAGATCCTTCCCAGCGTAGAAATGATCAAAGCCATTGATAAAATTCGCAATGCTGTTAACTCCATCGCCACCTACCCCACTGATGCTGAAAAGCCTGTGATTTACCAGGATACCATGTGGCAACGTGTAGCCATGATCACCCTATACGGTGAGACGGACCTCCTCACGTTGAAACGAGTATCTGATGAGTTCAGAGACGAGTTAACCAAATCAGGCGCAGTAAGTCTCATAAGATCATTTGGAACACCGCATCGTGAAATCGTAGTCGAGGTTTCTCCAACCAATCTTGAAAGATATGGTTTGACCGTTGGCGATATTGGGAACTCTATTCGAGCCGCCAACTTGAACATCTCCTCAGGCTCCATATTGACCAACCGCGAGCGCATTCAGATCAGATCATATGAGAAGAAATACCAAGCTGATCAACTTGAGAACATCCCTGTCATATCAAGCATTGATGGTCAGCAAGTGAGCCTCAATGAAATTGCTACTGTTAGAGAACAATGGCCTGAAAACTGGTTTTATGAGGAAACAGATGGCAAGCAGACCATTGATCTGCATGTCATGTATAGCAATGATGAGGACGTGCTGGATATCGCCAAGCTCATTGATGAAAAAATCATTGAAGTAGAAGCCCGCTATGGTGGACTCATCCACATTGATCAGTTCATTCGTGATACAGACGAATTGGAAGAACGCATCCTAACCCTGATTCAAAATGGCCTCCTTGGTTTAGTGATGGTACTAATCATCCTCAGTTTTTTCCTTAATCTACGTCTGGCTTTCTGGGTCGCCCTGGGAATCCCCATCAGCTTTATGGGTACCTTTTTTGTCCAGTGGCTCATGGGTATCACCATCAATGAGATGAGTCTCTTTGGTTTGATTCTGGTGTTGGGAATTCTAGTGGATGATGGGATTGTGATTGGTGAAGCCATTTTCTCCATGCGCGAACGAGAAGGCAAACTGGGAATTGATGCTGCGGTTCACGGAACGCTTGAGGTCATCAAACCGGTGACCATTTCGATTCTGACAACCATGGTAGCTTTTATGCCCTTCTTTGCACTGTATGGTGATTTAAGAAACTACACCTGGCAGATTGCATTTGGAATTGTGGTAGCACTGGGGTTTTCACTGATTGAAGCATCAATGATTTTACCAGCACATCTGTCACATAGTAAAGCATTGACCAAGCCACCTGGAGAAGGTGTTTCCAGCCCGAGACGTCGTAAACTTGAAGCAAAAATCACACATTTTATCCAAAACGTTTATGGTCCTTTTCTGAAGCAGATAATGGATTATCGATGGAGTGTCGTTGCTGCCACTGTGGCTGGAATTCTGGTCATGGCTGGAGCTTTTGCCGGTACACACATCAAGGCTCAATTTTTTCCAGATATCGAGGCACCTTTTGCCCAGGTTCGTATCGAACTGCCCTTGGGTATAAATACTGATATCGCCAATCAGATTCGTGCTGAGGCTATCGAAAAGTCTATGACTTTTGGAGCTACAAAGGGTCAACCAGAAGATGGTTATGAGAATGCCATTTTAAGTCATCATTCATGGATGAATGGCAATACAATCAGAATTTTTATGGCTCTTATTCCAGCTGAGGATCGAGAATATACTGTGAAATCATTTTCTGATGAACTCAGCGAGGCGCTGGGTGAATTCCCTGATGCTGAAAACGTTCAGGTTGGTAGCTTCAGTTTTGGTGGAAGCCCAATATCAGTGCGTTTCCTCTCCATGGATATGGATGAACTACAAAAGGCCAAGGAACTGCTCAAGGAAGAGTTAAAAACCATCGATGGAGTCAAGGATATTCGTGATGACACACCTCTAGGTACCAATGAATTTGTAGTAACGCTGAAGCCCAAGGGTGAAGCGCTTGGACTCACACTTTATGATGTCTCTACTCAACTACGGCAGGGATTTTATGGTCAGGAAGTCATGCGACTCCAACGTGGACGTGATGAAGTCAAGATCTGGGTAAGGTTCCCTGAAGAAGATCGTAAAAGTGTCTCACAGCTTGAGAATTTGAAAATTCGCACACCTTCTGGCAGCTTTGTACCATTTAAGGAAATTGCCAGCTATCACATGCAGCGTAGTCTTCAGAGGATTCGCCATGAAGACGGATTTCGAGCTGTTTCCATCCACGCCAACATGGACTACACCAAAAATGATCTCGCCGTGGTTCAGGAAGAGTTAAATGGTGAAATCATTCCCCGAGTACTCTCCCAGGTAGATGGAGTAACCACAGCTTTTGGTGGACAGAATGAGTTTGTCAAGAAATCCACAGAATCCATCCAGTTCACTCTGATCCTTGCTTTTGTCATCATGTTTACAATCCTCATGTTTCTCATGAAATCATATGCCCAGTCATTTTTAGTGCTAGGGCTGATTCCCCTGGGAACAGTTGGAGCGGTTGCGGGACATGCCATCATGGGATTACCCATTTCATTTTTGTCATTCCTGGGGATCATCGCATTAGGTGGAATTATTGTTAATGACTCTGTTGTATTGATTGATCGATATAACAATTTAAAACGTAAAGCGAATCTACCGCCTGTTGAAGCCATTTACAGAGCAGGTCTCCAGCGTTTTCGCCCAATCATAATGACTACCTTAACTACTGCTGCCGGTCTGGCACCACTGATTTTCCAGAAATCTGAAGGTGGTCAGTTTCTGGTACCAATGGCAGTTTCTGTGGCTTTTGGAGTAGTCTTTGGAACCTTCCTGACTCTGCTCATGCTCCCGGCAGTCTTGCTGGTGATTGATGAAGACCTACCTGCGATGAGGGCAAAGGTGTTTAACTGGTTTAAAGGCTCAAACTAACTAAAGTGGAGTGTCCTGTTTCCTGACAAGAGGAGGCAGGGCACTCCATTCCCCAAAATCAAAGCAGCAACTTTATTCCTGAATTAGATGATGAATTATTGGCTGTGCAATAGCTCCAGCAGGAGGGTCGCATCCAAAACATTCAGATCCCCATCAAAATTGAGGTCAGCGCTCTCTGCTTGTACTTCTGTAGGTGTTTCCAGGTGAACAATAAAATCAATAAGTGCCGTTAGGTCTTGAATGTTGATTATATAGTCGGCGTTTGCATCTCCCAGAGGTGGAGTACCATGGATGACTTCCAGATGAATATCTATGGGTATTTCACTCAGATTCCCAGCATTTGATGTGAGGACAAGGGGTACTGAAAAGCTACCCTGATTCAAGCTTCTGGTATCTGTTTCAACTCGGAAAATACTGGATTCTCCAGGGGCTATCACATCTGTCCATTGATTTACACGGAGCCAGCTGGATTGACGATGAATGAGAATAGCAGTTCCATCTCCAATAGAGTTTGGGCTATTGTAACAAATTTGAAGGCCTTTGTTTTTGAAAACATTCTGAATCCCTACTGTGGAACTGGTGACGATTCCCTCCATTTCCAAATACTGTAATATCATATTCCCGTTTGCCACAAGGATCAGTTGGAAAGTATGCCGATCATCTGTTCCGAATTTTGGAAAGTTATCCCAGGTGATCACAGTGGTGTCTTGCCCATTGGTCCATAAGTAGGGTTTCCCCTGCACACCATCATTATTGTTTAAATCGTCCCACCAGACTGCGATTAAGGCAGGAGGAGCTGCTCCATTTGGCAACGGCAGGTTGCTCCATGGATATTCTGCTGATGTGAATGAAATCGACCCGTTGCTGCTAAGCATAAAATCTGTATAGGTTTCAGAAAAAAATGGAAAATCGAACCCGATATCAAAAGGTCCTATAGATGAATCATCAGGATCTCCTGGGAAAATGAGTTCGTTTTCAGTCTCAGAGATGTCCAACCAATCAAACTGGGGTCCATGAGGATCATCCTGGTCAAGCCACTCGTAGTCGAATATATCACGAAGCGAACTACTATAAAACTCGCCAGTTGGTTCGGCTCCACCCTTGATGAAATTGTATCCTGCAAGCGGATTATCAGCTGGAGTAAGATCGACCTCTTCTGGTGATACTATATTGTATACCAGGTCTGAACCACCAGAATTCACAATCACAATAGAATCCGAATCAGTAGACCAGGGATTTTGGACGAAACTTAAAGCGGATTGGCTAAGGGTAATTTCAGGAGCCTCGAATCGCTGTCCCCGTTCTGTCGTGAACAGCAAAGCCTGACCAGATCTTATTTCCCCGAGGCTTGGGTCCGCAAGGTTATTAAAACTTGCCTGTATTCCCGTGGAATAATCAGGTGATTCAATTCCAGATGTGGAAAAATTTGCAAAAGTATCATAGTTGAAATAATCCTTATACTGAAACTTGATAAGATTATCACCACTTTCAGTGGGATGACTGTCCAGACTATAGATAATCACCTGAAAATTAAGGGATGACCCCACTTCCATATTGCTCATCATGGCCCATTCAATAATGAGTTGATCGACCGATATGAAAAAACTAACACCTCCGGGCTGGGTGATTAAATCATCCCAAAAAGGTGCGATCATGGCTGTAGGTCCTGAAGCAGATGGGATGACACGATTATAGAAACTAACCTCTGGTGAATGTCCCATTGCAAGCCAACCATTTGAGCAAATAGTTATATCGTCATAGGATTGTCCGTAGTAATTCACATCAAAAGGCAAATTAAAATTGACCGTCTTATCATCCTCTTCATAATCATCATGAAGACCTAAGCGAGCGCCAACTCCCCCGTAATTAGGATCAATTTCGATCCAATCATACTCTGGAGCCATGGAGTAGGAGACATCCTGATTGTCAAATACTCGATATCCATAGTTATCTCGAGTCGAGGGTGAAAAACGATTGATCTCTTCCACTATTATCTCAGTCCGTAGGGTATCCACTCGCCCGGCAGTTTCTCCTACAAATACCAGTGGTATGGCTTCCCCTGCGAATATCTGATCTGAGAGTTGCAGAAAGAATGTGCCTTCAGTCTCTACCGTTTGATCCCAATTGATAATAGGCAACTCTTGCACTCCATTACCAGAAGAAACCAGATCGCTATCCTGAAATTCCAGCGTCATATGTTGTGATGCCGCGCCTCCCCTATTTTCCACCAACAGTCGGATATCTAAAGAATCCCCAGCTATGAGCTCACCTGTCTCAATGAGCACATCTGTGATTTGCAGATCAGGAGATTGGATTGGAAACTGCTTATGCCATACCAATACCTCTAAACCAAGATCTACATCAATACTTAAGTCTATGATCTCGCCATGACGACAATTTGCAGCTACTTCGAAAGAAAAGAGATCACTCAGGTTAAGTGTTTGCCCCGAGTGAAGAGATGGTATGATGAGGATCGAATCTATAAGATTCACGTATTCAGAACTGGAATGGAGTGAAAGCACTATATTTTCCAGAGTCATGTCCCCATTAGCAATTGTCAGGTCCAGATTATGCAAGCCACCTGCTTCAATTACACCGCCCTGGGCAATACTCCACACCTCATAGCTTAATGGGTTCTGAGAAGAGCCAATGGGGATACTGGTTAATATCGGGTTCATGTTTTTCCCGGTAATTGTTAATAAGAGCTCGGTAGATTCACCTGCAGTGAAGGGCAAAAAGACTGTTCCGGTGACATCTGTGAGTAAACCATTACCATTTTCAGAGTTACTCACAAAAACAAAGGCATCTTGAATAGGCATACCTGCCTCATCCTCCACCGTTATGACGACGTGGTCGTCATCTTGATTCAAACTATCAGGAAAGTCTGCTACGAGCATTTTTGGTGTATCCGTCCAGATAGCCATCCCCGGGTCGCCTAAAATATTATAAACATTCTGGTAGAATTCTGCAGACTGACCAAAGGGTAGAAATTCAGATTGATGGTAATTTCTCCATAGTTCCAACTTGGCGTACCCCAGTGCTGGACCCAACTCATTCATCCCCAGGTCAAACAGACCTGAATACAAGGCGATATCGATGACATTATTAAACTGGGTGTGAGTGTGCACTTCACTGGGACCGATAAATGCCACTGCACCTTTGGGAACTGAGGAGGTACCAGCCCGAAGCCATTTTTCACCAAAAACGGGATCAACTGGAGCGGCATAATTACCACCACCGCAAACAATGCTGGTCAGGATGGGGAGTTTGTGACCATTATACAAATCTTCAATATGAGAATTATAAAAATAGGGTCCGATCCAATGGTCCCAGGCTCCCAGTCCTCGGTAATTTACGAATCCGACTCCGTTGTTAATTGGCGTGCTGATTCTGGAGAGACTAGACTGCATGGGATAATAGGCAGTATCCACCTGGGTGAATCCATTCTCAATTAATTTCCGACTGACCCAATTGTTGACGTGTTGAGTAGATATGGCAGCGGTAACTGTGCCCACCATCAGCGCTCTTTTAAACCAACCTGGATCATCCAGGAGTGGCTGACTTTCATAGGATAAAATTTTACTCATCACCACAACCAACTCACCAATAGTATCAACTGAAAGTCTACCAATCCAGGCTTCGGGGAAACTGTCATCTCCCTCAAGCAAAACATATGGATGATCGGTTACCAGGGCTTCGTTATCAGGGTTGTATACATAGAATCCACCAATCCCCCTGTCCTCATCTCCAATGAGTAAAACATATTTCGGCGGATCATTCCAGGTATCATAAGCCTCCTGGATATAGGCTTTTATGGCTGTAGGAGTTTGACCTGCTACATCGGTTGATGTAACGGTAACAGGATGTCCCTTGCGTCGTTTCCAGTCCACCAGATAAGTCAGATAAGGTTCAAAGAGAGGTGGGGTGATAATCAGATAGTGCCCCAGCTGTGTGTAGATTTCATTATTGGGAATAATTGAAAGGATTGAAGCATTTTCATTTGTCTGATCATCGCTAATTGGTAACACCCCGCTTATCTCAATTACAATGTGATCTGGAATACTTACTTCCCGCCGAGAAAAGTCGACACCCAATGGTGAGATGCTGAGTGGCAGAAAAATTTCCCCCATCAAAGTGACGGGTTCTCCGATTTGCACATCCATTTCCCTGGTTAATTCGACCCTGGACCAGTCAAAATCCTGAATGATTTGTGACGGGTCGCTTTCTCGCTGACCCTGGGGGGTTTGTTTTAGTGTGCTTATACGAATCGGATGGCTGTTGTAGCTAAGGATAGTTGCTTGGGGATCGTTGAGTAAGGAAATGGGTATGAGCTCAGTGAAAATAGGAAGAGCAACATCTCCTGCACGGCCTGCCAAACCATAGCCAGCTTGGTGAATCAGATCGGGATGAGTCAACAATTTTGACCATTGCTCATCCTGAACTTGACTGAAGTCAAGGTTTACAACAACAGATTCTTCAGAAAAATTTAGCGTAGTACGCGGACGCATTTTATCCAAAGCCTGCAGGTTTGAAGCAAGAGTTATAAATAGAAATATACAGGATCTAATTGCTGATAGATTCCTGAAATAAGATATGCGATTTGCTATATGAGTACTCATAGATCAGTCAGAAAGTATCGAGAAGGAACCAACTTTAAACAAGGGCTAAATCTTAACGCTTATGAGTCGAAAATGTTTTGAGGCCATGTTCATCGAATGATGCCAAAACTGGAATGAAGCTATAATCAATCGTGAAATTTAAAGGCCTGATTTTACTTGCCTTAGCTAAACATGATAATTATTATCACCTGAATCAATTACACAGAGGCGGGAATTTACCAGGCACGAGGGGACTTTGTTGATTACCCCTGCTTGTACATCTCTGAGGTGAAATGGAAATCCTCCGAGATTAAAATTGAATTATCTGAGAAGGAGCATTTATTATGAAATCCTTGATAAATATACTCAAATGGATCGCTATTGTTGCCGGAGTGTTGATCCTGTTACTGGTCACCTTTGTCAATATCCGCGGGAATCGCACCTATGATGCTCCACTCCCCGATCTTGTGGCAAGTCAAGACTCTGCTGTCATTGCCAGGGGGCAATATCTGGCCTTTGGTCCAGCACACTGCGCCTCCTGTCATGCTCCCATGGATAAATTCGACGAAATCGAGCAGGGGTTGGTTATGCCACTCATTGGTGGTTGGGAGCTCAACATTCCTCCAGGGTCATTTCGTGCGCCCAATTTGACACCTGATGTGGAAACCGGGATTGGATCTTTCAGTGATGGACAACTCGCAAGAGCTTTGCGATATTCTGTCCGCCAAAATGGTGAAGCACTCTTCCCTTTTATGCCCTTTCAGAACATGAGCGATGCAGATGTTATTGCAATCATTTCATTTTTGCGGTCTCAAACACCAGTTAGAAATGACCTTAAGGAGACAGAACTTTCTTTCCTAGGAAAGGCCATCTCAGCCTTTGGGCTGATCACGCCAGAGGGTCCCCTTTCAACACCGCCAAAATCGGTACAAATAGACACATCAATTACCTATGGCGAATATGTAGCTAATAGTGTGGCTAACTGTCGGGGTTGTCATTCATTAAGAGATCTTAAAACTGGAGCTTATACAGGTGTACCTTTCGCAGGTGGCATGCCCATGGAGTCAGATCCGCCTATTGAGGGACTATCCTTTATCTCTCCCAACATCACGCCTCATTTAAATGATGGTATCATGGCAAATTGGGATGAAGCTACTTTTATCAAGCGCTTTCGTACTGGTCGTATCCACAAAGGTTCGCCCATGCCCTGGGGAGCCTTTGCCCGCATGACTGAGGTCGAATTGAAAGCCCTCTATCGCTATCTTCAATCTCTGGAACCCATGGCCGGGAAAGTGGAAAAAACTGTCATTCACCAGGGGGAAGCTCCTCCGAGCTAAGCAAAGCGTATTATAATTTCAAGTCTTTGAACCCCTTTAAAGAGGTATAACGCCTCCTGACGAAATTATTTCTCCCTCAAGGAATATCATCAGATATTAGATGGTAATTCATTGATTTATGATCCATTGAGAGGAAATATTTCTGATGCCAAAAATTTCTATACTGTCAGTTCTGGCAATACTTCTCAACTCCTGCGGGCTTTTCGAGTCTGAAACGGGAGTTTCTGACTCCTACACCTTTCAGAGTACCGCTATTGGCGCTACGGGAGTAGCGGCTGTTTATTATCCCGAGGACTATTCCCCGAGCATCCCTGTGATCTACCTCTTGAATGGCTGGGGCGCAGATGCTTTTGCTTGGGAAACGGGGATAGACCTGGCCAAGGAAGCCCATGAACGCAACATCATGTTTGTTTCCCTGAGTGCAGAATCGAACCTGTATATGAACAGCACTTCAGACCCTGAAAAGAATTATGAAGATTATGTTCTTGAAATCGTGGAAGGGGTCGAAGCTGAGTATGGCATTGAAATAGAGCATGTAAATCGTGCAGTGTGTGGTATCTCCAATGGAGGTGGTGGAGCCGTTTATCTCACGAGTCGACACCCCAATCTATTTACTGCATGTGGATCACTTAGCGGGACCTATTACAATCAGATAATTTTTAATAATCTTCGGAGTCACGGCATCCGAATAGATGTTGGAACAAGCGATGGTACAGTTTTGTGGGAGTTAAAACAGCTGCATGATAAGCTTGATGAGGAGCGTATCAACCACGAGTACTACGAACACGCTGGTGGTCATGATTGGGATTTCTGGAAAAAATATTGTCCAGAGCAGTTTGACTTTCTTGAGAGTGAGATTTCTTCCTGAAGTAGATCTTGACTATTTTATGGATAACGCAGTTAGTGTTTCCAAAAAACCAGTAAAGCCAAAGAAGAGTAAAAAGGACAAGAAAAAAGGTAAGAAGAATAAAAAAGGTTATGACGATGATGTTATCTACCTACAAGATGGCATTCATGTTTTCACTGGCAACAACATCAAGGTTGAAAACATTCATTTGAATTCTGGCACCCTGGTGTTTACTGGTAAGAAGATTTCCTTCCGTGGTGACAATGTCATTAACGCCCCGGCTGCTGATTCAACTGGAGCCATGCCAGCCTTGATTTTCACCCACCCTAAGCAAAATTTTGAAATGTATAGTGATAATGAAGCTGAAACCATTATTGGAGCCATCTACTGCGCAGGCAGTATTGAGCTACACAATGGTAACCTCTCAGGACCCGTTCTGGCCAAGTCAGTTTATCTTTGGGATGACATCAATTTCCTGGATGCTGAAAATCCAAATTACTATCAGTGGAACCATGGTTTTGGTGATCGCGAAGACTATGATTTCCCCAAGAAGATCAAGCGTTGGAACCAGAAGAAATGGGGTAAGAAAGCACATCACCGAAAGAGCTAGATACCTTCCATCCTCGATAATATTGCTGCGAATCTCAACACTAACTGAAACAGTAAATCCTTTAAGGGTCAACCAGCTGTCCTGCCCGGTCCAAACCATCCCATTGGTAACTATGCACCACTGTAACCTGCTGTGATATCTGGACAAAAAGTACATCAAATGCCAGGCTTCCCTCTAACACAGGCGGGTTAAACTTTAACAATTAGGGGGAATCTGGGGGGTTCATTTGGCTTGGGCAGTAAAACCATGATAGGTGCAAATAGCAAAAAGCTCGTTGATTCCTTGATAGGAATAGACTAGTTTTTTAGCTCCTTTATTAATGTTGATCTACGGGGGTGGATATTTTTAGAATCATTCTGATTTTTATTGTATGCTGTTCTGCGCTACGCGCAGAGGTTGATTCTGTATTTACAAAAACGGATGTTTATCATGGCAAGGTTATTTACGCCATGTCCTATTCCCTGTTTCTCCAGAATGATACCAGTCTACAAATTGCTATCCCAACTGAGAAAATCGAAAGACTTGTTTTAGGAAATGGCGAAGAGATTATTGGTCCCGGTATCCCGAACCGACGCTATTACAGGTACCTTGATACCTTTGATGTTTTTCCTTCTGGAACGCCTGACTCCTTGCGATCCAACCTGCCTGCACCAGGAACTGTGTCTGTCATGGGTAAACGTTTAAGAGAACAAGCAGACTATGATGGGGATAAAACCTCCGAAAGGAGTCCAGATGTTGAGGATGTAGATGGTAACACCTATCGGACAATTAAAATAGGGGCTCAAACCTGGATGGCAGAAAATCTCAGGGTAACCCATTATCGTGATGGAACTCCCATTCCCCTGCTCACACAGAAAGAAGAGTGGACTGCTGCTCAGTCGGGAGCCATGGCTTTATATGATCAAAAGGATACGTACGGAATCTTATATAATTGGTATGCTGCAACTGACATTCGGGGGTTAGCTCCTGATGGATGGCACATCCCCTCTGATGAAGAGTGGTCCGTTATGGAGCAAGCCCTGGGTATGGAAAATTATGAAGCTCAACAGTCGGGGACCTTCAGAGGCGACGGAGTGGCAAGCAAACTTTCAGTTGGCAATGCCAATTGGGAGCAAGGAGCATTAACAGAGGACCATCGGATTGCCAATTCGGAGTTTTCGGCTCTACCCAGTGGTTTTAGGGGTTATCTCAATGGTAGTTTCAGTGGTTGGGGCAACTCAGCTTATTTCTGGTCAGCCTCTGCACCCCATCCAGGGAGCGCCTGGTACCGTAGCTTGAGTAACAAACAGTCCGGAGTTTATCGTGACCATGCCAGCAAACGGGCAGGTCTAGCAATTCGCTGTGTAAAAAACCCTCCCGGATATGAGGATAACACCTATCATGCTCAGAGTACCGAGGAAGATCCACAAGGTTATGCTGGGGTCGATGTAAACCGATCATCGAATGCTGCATTGTGGCGGGGCATGACCACTGAAATGGCTCGCCAGAGTCTTGGAGAACCAGAACGGATCAATCGGACTGAAATTGAATATACCATCCATGAACGCTGGGTCTATCCTGATGGGAAATGCCTGTTTTTCAGGAGCAGTATCTTGAAAAGCTGGGAGGATGAAGCGTTTTAACAAATTTCTTTTCGTTAACTATCTACATCTGTTTTCATCGGCAGGCGCGTTGGTCGATCAAGCAGTGAATCCGAAAATGTATGATTGTGGATGATGGTATCGATCTGCAGAGAAGTGACACCGCCTTTACGACTCATTTCGATGCGATGTGGAAACCGTATGCCATCAACATCCCTGTAATCCATAAGTGTCCAGTAATGACCTATTCCAGCCAGATACCCTGAGTGTTCATCAAACCAGAGGGAAAAATAGGTTGTATCCTGATCTGAGAACAAGCCTGTCATGGCATGGTTGTTCAATTTTCCCTTTCGGCCAAACCTCAAGTCTTTGAAATACCCATCGATGTTCAGCTGAGATTGGGGTAGGACAAGAAACTCCAACTTTGATTTTTCATGGCTTGGATCCTGACGAATATAGCCTTCTTCCATCCACCAGCCACCTGCTGTGTCGACGCCATAGACTTCGTACTCTGAGTTGTATCTCCAGCGACCATCAGCATTGGCAACGAGGGTGAATTCAGAAAACACTGGGTCTCCCCTGTAGGGTCGGTCATCTTTCCAGACTCCCTTGATCATTCGGGTCTCTATGGCGCTCAGGGCATCGGTGCTACCACTAACTTTTAAATACCGTTGTAGTGTTAGATCAACCAGATTGGGATCTTCAGGTTTTTCAGTTACGCAGCTTGCCAGGAGCAGGCAGACAAGTGTCCTAATTAATTTGATAAGCATAGGTTCCCCCATTGTGTTGTTTTTGCTTAAGACAAGGTAAGGAGGGTGTACTTTTCCGTAGTGTGATTTTCCACGAGGGGTCTGGGAATTCGTCAGGCGCGCATAGAGTCAGATAAGTGAAAGATCATCAATCAGTCACCTTAGAAACCAATTCGACCCCAAACGGAGTCATGAAATACAAGGTACATCGGTTCGAATTAAATATAGGAAAGGATCAAACCAGGTTCGATAGCATAAGCCATATAAAGAAACAGTTGGCATCCCACTGGTATCCCCGGTTATGCATCAAATCTATCTGAGATACACCATCTTAATCGTCTGGCTAAATGATCCTGCTTGCAGATGAGCAAAATAAACTCCTGTGCTAACAGGATTTCCTGATTCGTTTGCTCCATTCCACTGGACTTGGTACTGACCTGCTAGTTGTTCCTCACTCCTGAGTGTTAACACCTCTCGCCCCTTTACATCGTATATGGTGAGACGCACATCCAATAGCTCTGGCAGGTCAAAGCTGATGGTTGTAGTTGGATTGAAGGGGTTGGGGTAAACGTTGAATAGAAAGGGTGATTCTGGATGAGTAATCTTGTCAGAACCATCATGGGATGTCATGACGTGGCTGGTACCCATACTCCAGGTGGTTTCGGACAATTGAAGTTCAGCATCACCTACAAGGTCTTCAACGATTGAACCTGCCCCCTGGTTCATGTCCCAGGCAGCCAGTAAACCTTCAGCAGATGCATTGATTCCACCGTTCATGAGAGTTTGGACAGCTGATTCATCCAGAACCATCTCCCACAGAGATACTTCATCCAGTACACCATGAAAACTGCGAGTATTCCCAATTGACCCAACTGTTATTGGACTGAGTGACATATCTATCAGGGGACCATTACCAGAACCTAAAGACGTAACTTCAACCGAATCACCATTCACATACATCTTCACCTCGCTGGTCGCTGCATCATAGCTCATGCCCACATGCATCCAGTTGTCCAGCCAGATGACATTTAAGGAGGCCTGGTGATAGCTCGGGGGACCACTTTCGTGGAATAGTTGCAGGAATAAGGTATGCTGATCCTGACTTGTGGCATTTTTACTGATTGAAAACCAGAATGCTCCCTTCGAAATGATACCCCCTCCATAGACATTGTCGCTGCCCCACCCTAAAGGATATATCCAGGCTGTAACGCCCAAGGCATTCTGTGGATTTATACTCATCATAGTATCGCTTATGGAATAACTGTTTCGTCCATTAAAAAAGAGACCTGTCTCACCAGAATCGTAGACATGGATCATATCTTCCACCAATTGAGAATCGCTTCGATTGGCATTATCTACATTTACTAAGACAGAATAAATACCAGGAGATGTATAGGTCCCGATTGGGTTTGGACCACTTAGATCAACTTCGCCATCTGAATCAATATCCCAATACCAGTTGTCGATAGAAGGAGCCGCATAGGTATGATCACTAAACTGGACTAGAAGTGGGGTTTCCCCGATTCTGGGTTCTGCAGTGAAGCGGATTCCAATATAGTCATTCGGCAAATGTGTGATGAGGATCGTATCCTCATCAAAGAAGGGCATTGCCAACAAGGTATCCCTCTCTATAATTGAGATATTTGCTGACCCCGAACCATTATCAAATACGGTGATAGGCGGGTGCACAAACTCATCATTGTACATGTGGATAGCTTCCGTTGACCAGCTGGAAATATACAGGTTCCCCTCATGGTCCATTGCCATACCGTCAAACCCACCTATTTCAGTATCAATGATAGGTGAAACGCTTGAATCGGCAATTTGAATGCTCCATAGGGTCTTACTGCCATTATAGGTACACAGGATCATTCTGTCATTCGTTGGGTCATAAATGATATCCTGGGGTTGTCCAGGAAATGCACCCTGCACCCAGGTCCAGTAGGTTTCATCCGAAAGACGAATTTTGAATACTGTGCTATTCGTCCCCAGGACATATAGGTGGTCCTCATAGTACAGGAGGCCATCCAATCCAACGGATCCAGCAATGGGAATGGTTGAAATGGTGGCAGCTGTATTCAGGTCCACGATGGTTACTGAGGTTCCTGTGGAGATAAACAGAGAGTCTCCAAGCATGTCAAAGCTCAACGCGTTGGTCAGTCCCGATTTGAAAAGTGTCTGATTCCCATCCATGTCTAAACTGAGGATGGTCCCATCGTAGTAGTTTGAGATCAAATATCTGTCGCGCGGTTCGTCCAACATGATACACTCGGGACCTGAGAAAAGATTTTGTGCTAATGCCATACCGCTCATGATAAAAGAAATGAATACGAGTTTTAGAACCGCTGTCATGATACCTCCAATTTGTCTGACAGAGGAAAATAGTGCACATGAGGAGGACTCATATCCTGAATCAATAAGTAAACCCTATGCTATGTTAAACGGGTGTTTGATTCCGTAAGCGGTAATTGGTATCAATTGAATTTGTACACCACCCCAGTTTACCCCTTTGACAAGTTCAGTGTCCCTTGCCTCTACTTCACGTGTCCAACCTGGAATCAATTGATTAAGAGTCGATGAGTCAGAATTGTTTTCTAGCGAGTTTCTGTATCTTTCGTCATCGGCATGAAGCCTTGCCCAGTAAGGGTTCAGTCACATCTCAGCTAACGCTAATCTATCCAGTTTTCGTCACAAGTTTTCTATCCAATTAGTGACAAACTGGGACAAATGTACCATAAATGGTATATTCTATTGGATAGATAAGTCATAGGATTGGGTGTATTTCTGGGTTTGGAGAAGATGGGCAATTAAGTGATCTGAATTGACACACCTATAAATGAGAAGCCCCCGATTATTAGCTCAGGGGCTTCAAGTTTCGATTTGTTTTAGGTCATTACTTGAGATACACCATCTTAATCGTCTTGCTGTAATCTCCAGCCTGGAGACGAGCGAAGTACATACCTGTGCTTACAGGATTTCCTGAGTCATCAATACCGTTCCATTGAACCTCGTAACTACCTGGAGGTCTTTCAGATTGCTCCAGAGTTGTTACCTCTCTCCCAGCAATATCATAAACTGTCAAACTCACAGTAGATTGTTCTGGTAAATCATAGCTGATGGTTGTGCTGGGGTTGAAGGGGTTGGGGTAGTTTTGCTGGAGCAAGAACCCATCTGGATAGTTATTCTTCTCATCCTCAATTCCTACTAAAGGTGCATAGGAGTATGCTATAAGTCCTCTATATATTTGCGAGATAAACACTATTCCGTCTGACCCCACGGTCACACGGACAGCACCTACTCCTATATGGGCAGTATTGGTAAAAGACGATCCATCATAGCTGTAGGCACGTAAACCACCAGAGCCATTTGCTAAAAACACCGTCCCATCTGAGCTTACAACTACATCATTACCATCTCCTCCATCATCAATATGGGCGGTAATGGTAAGAGACGATCCATTATATCTGTAAGCTCGTAAACCATCATACAGGCCGGTATAAATCGTTCCATCTGGTCCTATGGCTACGCTCCTGACAACTACTCCGTTATCAATGTGGGCAGTATTGGTAAAAGATGACCCATCATAACTGTATGCCCGCAATCCACTTGTCCCACATGCTACAAACACTGTCCCTCCTGAGCTTACAGCCACATCCGTATAATCTCCGCTACCATCAATATGGGCAGTATTGGTAAAAGACGATCCATCATAACTATAAGCTCGTAATCCATCTGAGCCATTCGCTAGAAAAACAGTTCCATCTGTGCCCACTACCATTCCGTCAGCAGATACTGCATCATCGACATGGGCAGTATTGATAAAAAACGATCCATCATAGCTGTATGCTCGTAAGCTACCCCAACCTGCCAAAAACACTGTTCCATCGAATCCCACACTTACACGAGAAGCATTTCCATCGTCAATATGATCAGTATTTGTAAAGGATGATCCATCATAACTGTATACTCGCAATCCACCACTGCCATTTGCTAAAAACACTGTCCCGTCTGATCCCATGGCCACTTCACAAGCAGCTCCTCCATCGTTAATATGGACAGTGTTGACAAAAGATGATCCATCATAGCTGTAGGCTCGTAAACCATCATCAAAATTTGCTAGAAACACTGTACCATCTGAACCCACGGCCACTTCATGAGCGCCACCACCATCATCAATATGAGCAGTATTGGTAAGAGACGAGCCATCATAACTGTAAGCACGCAAACCATCATACCAATTTGCCAAGAATACTGTCCCATTTGAGCCAATGATCACATCAGCAGGTTCTCCACCATCATTTTGGTCAATGTAGGTAAAAGACGATCCATCATAGCTGTAAGCTATTAAATCGCCCTCGCCTTCAATGTTAGTCGTTAGAAACACCGCCCCATCTGATCCCACGGCCACATCAAAAGCTCCATTAACATTTATGTGGGCAGTATTGGTAAAAGATGAGCCATCATAACTGTATGCTAGTAATCCAGCTGACCCATGGGTTAATCCATCATACCAATTCGCTAAGAATACTGTCCCATCAGGCCCCACACTTACACCAGAGGCAACACCTCCCTCATAGATCTGGGCTGTGTTCGAGAAGGATGAGCCATCATAGTTGTAAGCGTATAAACCATTATGCGTCATTGCTACAAATACCGTCCCATCTGAGCCAACTGCCACACCAGAAATTGCTCCACTACCTAGTTGGGCTGTATTGGTGAAAGATGATCCGTCATAGTTGTAAGCGTGTAAGCCACCCCAACCTGCCAGAAATACCGCCCCATCTAATCCCACACTTACATGAAGAGCCTTTTCTAGATCATTAATGTTGGCAGTGTTGATATAAGACGACCCATCATGGCTGTAGGCACGTAATCCGCCATCGCCATTTGCTAAAAATACGGTACCGTCTGACCCCACATCAATACCATAAGCATATCCATACTCAGTAGTCCTGGCAACCTGGGTGAAAACATGTGAATCTTGAGCAGTGGCCAGGACGTTTAACATGAGCAAAACAAGCATGCACTTGAAGTAGTATTCTTTCAAAAAAGCTTCCTTTCTATTTAGTAATATCTTGTGATAACCGTATAAGGTCCCAAGCTTGAGTATTGCCAGCACATCCAGATATAGCTCTCAATTATTCCACCCAAAACTTTCCCATTACAATTGAACTTGTTGTTCTTGCAGATAATGAGTATCCGACCTTTCTAGAATGTTCTGTTCCCCTTTTTATGTTAGAATGTACAGGATTATTAAAGTCTGTCACCCCTACAAAACCTTTACAAATGAAGATTTGTAAGTTTGGGTATAATTATCTGCAAGAATGCATTGATATGGCGACTGATCAATAAATCGGTATCCCGTGGATATCCCTCTAATGTGACAATTTATGACTATCTATGACCACGAATGACCAGGTTACTTCTTACTAGGAGTAAATTACCTAAAATGGCAAAACCCTTGCAGGGGATAGCCTACAAGGGTTTAAGTGGTGTACACCGCCTCCCGCCTCCCCTCGACAAGCTCGGAGTTTTGCGGGACAGGCAGGACTCAATTTATTGCTTTGGAATTGGTTCCAGGTTCGTGCTTTGAACCACATAAAGAAACAGCCCAGGACTCGAACCTGGAACCAATTGATTAAGAGTCGGTGAGTTATTATTGTTTTCTCGCCAGTTTCTGTCTCGCTCCGAATCGGATCAAATGTTACCGAGCAGAGGTTTTCGCAAGATGGAGCTCATGGTATCCTATCCAATTCCCAGTCCATGTTTCCTATCCAGTTTGTGACAAATTGGGACAAATATACCGTTAATGGTATATTCTGTTGGATAGATTACCCGTTGGATTGGATGTATTTCAAGGTTTGTGAGGATGTGGGTAATTAAGTGGCGTTATGGCAATAGGTCAGGGTACTGCTCTTTTAACCACCCAATGACAGTTTTTCGAAGTTCTTGAGCATAGGCCAGGAGTTCATCGGCATCGGCTTGAGTTGCAACACCTGCGATGTCATACTCCAACGTGTTTCGCTTCATACGACATGCATCCAGATATGCTGCATCATTTCTGTGTCTATCACCTAGGACCACATGCAAAGCCTGTAGAGTCCTGTAATGTGCCAGGTTCTTTTCCGGACGAAAACCCTCTGCATAAACAAGACAAGTACAGAGCTTAAGTGCTGCATTATAGGCAATCCCGAATTGCCAGTCACTGGAAAGGGATTTTTCTTGTGCATCTTCAAGGTCTCTGTAAACAATTCCAAGTAAATTCCCGATCTCTTCCTGGCTGGTTTGATGGCGACGCAACCACCCATTCTCATACCAGGCTTGTAAGCTCATGTTCTGCTCCTATGATCATCAGTTTTGGCGATGCCATTACAGACGTTATGAAATGCTCCTTCGTAGCCAATTTCTTAGAATAATCTTTAAAATTCATAACCTGAATATTAATCTCTCTGCCTATTATATCAGCTGCATCTCCCAGCAGAGCACTCAGTTCTCTCAAACCGGTATTCCCTATTACAAAAAGATCGATATCACTGTCTGCACGAATTGTACCATTTACAAAAGAGCCAAAAACAAATGCAAACTGGATCTCCGCAGGTTTCAATCTGGTTAAAAGAATATCCCGGAGACCAACCGTTTTCAGTGTGAGCGAATAGATCTCAGAGTACAATGGATGCTCTTTATTTGCCGAGTAATAGGTTCGATTGCCATCGATACGTTTAATAATCAAAGCGTTCCTTAAAAGCTTTTCGGCTTCTTGTCGTACAGTTCCAATTGTAAACCCAGATTGCCGTTCGATTTCGCGAAGATGATATTCATGATCATTGATACCAAACAGGAGTCGAAAGAACTCCGCTCTAACTTTTGATGACAGGATTTCAGCAAGCATATTCATATCATTCTCCGTATGGTATAAACATACACATGGGTGGTATAACCATACAATATATATTTTGCTCTTTTAATCAATGAATAGAACTGAAATAGATCCTGCATGATGGGTCAAAACAAGCGAGGCGACATACAGATGCCATTGCTATGACCAATTGACTGTTTTTTTAGACAGAACTGCAACGAGACAAGGGCTGACGAAGGGGTCTGATCAAAATATACCGTTAATATACCGTCCTTTTTTACGCAGTTCGGAGTCATCCAGAAAAACTAAAACCCTTACAAGCATTAGCCAGCAAGGGTTTTAGTGGTGTACACCGCCCAGGACTCGAACCTGGAACCAATTGATTAAGAG
>JAERTG010000033.1 GCA_016845065.1 Fidelibacterota bacterium
CAATAGGGTTCAATTCGAAGCCGTAAATTATCTGGTTCATCAACCGGTGAATTGTACTGAGGATTGTTTGAGCTTCCTCCATAGAATCCCAAACAATTTCCTCATCTCCCCAAACTGCAGGCATCCATTGGCTCGGCATGATACCGTCATAGACTACACCAGGGAAGATTTTACTGGTAAAACTGGTTTCTACGATGTTGTGTTTGATGCTGTTGGTAAATTTCCAGGAAAACAGGCTAAAAAGACCCTTGGAGCAGGAGGTGTCTATTTAAATGTCATGTCATCATCCAACAACATCAAGTTGGTCCAGAAGGATCTGGTTGATCTTAAGGGGCTTGTTGAACAAGGGGTCCTGCGATCTGTCATAGACCGCAGTTATTCCCTGGAGGATATAGTGGAAGCTCACCACTATGTAGAGCAGGGTCATAAAAAGGGGAATGTGGTTGTTAACGTCAGCTAGTTAGCCAACAATTTGTGGGGCAGGGAATACTACCGCTCTGCATTGACCGCTGATCCTAAGCTCCTATTTGGCCATATACCTGACCAGGGTTTCCATATAGCGTGATTTCACCTGCTGGGTGGCCATAATCTGTTTCACTGGGGGCAATTGAAGAATAACCCCCAAAACTCCGGCAAGAGCTCGATGACTCCACAACACACGATTATCAAAAAGAAGGTTCTGGAAGTTTCCTCTCTCGATGGCCATGACCACAATTCGATGGGTGCCATTAAGGGGTGTGATGACCCGATTTTCTCTGGATTTCAAGGTGAGGCTTTCCTGGGGACAATTCCGCACACATACACCGCACCCCAGACAGAGCTCATCATCCAGTTTGGCTGCCTTCATTTTAGGTTTGTCTGCATCGTTGGCGGAAACCAGGGTCATGGCTTCAACGGGACAAACTGACACGCACCGGCCGCAGCCATTACAGGTTTCCATCTGTATATCTGGTAGAAAATTGGTCGTGTGTACAGGATGATCAAAGGCAAACCGTCTGGCCGCAATCATCGCCTCACAACAACATCCACAGCAATTACAGATAAAATTGACACTCTCCCTGACATTCTCTCCAAACTGCACCAGATTATGCTCATAGGCCAGATCAAGGAGATCCAGGCATTCCTTCTTGTCCACAGATCGGGCATGTCCGTGTTTGATCAATGAAGCAGCAGAATTATTAAAGGTCATGCAGATATCCTGAGGAGCATCACAAGCCTTGCTGGCATGCTCCATTTTATGTCTACAGTAACACAAACCGATGGCCCGGTGACTGGCTTCCTCAATGACCATACTTGCCCGTTCATAATCCAAAACATGGAGGGCATTTTCGGCTGACAGCGCTGGCTCGTTAACAAAGGCTCTACCCAGTTGTGTTTCGCCGCGAGTAAAGAGGTCTTTGATAAAATCTTCTTCCACATTCATGTACTCGAAGAACAGTTCACTCAAAACTTTTTGATCAATATCGTCCCGAATACGCATGAGGGAAAACTCAAAGAAGCCTGCCATGGGGGGCGGTAAAGCATAGACAGACTCACCGTTCTGCTCCATATCCACCAGAATGGCTCGGCTGGCCAGCTTATCCAGGATATGCTGGGCCTTAGGAAGGTCCATTTTCCAGATCCGACTGGCTTTTTCTGCATTAAAAGGTTTAATGGGCAGCAGTGCCACCAACTCTGCCTCCTTTTCACTAAAAAGCATCTTCAAAATTTCAAAAAGGAGCTTTGAAGGGGGCGCTCCAAGAGGAAAACGATTCAGCCTTTCAGTTAGTTGTGCGTAACTGGACTTGATGGTATGGTGTGCCACGACACCTCCTTGGAATGATTGGGTTTGAGTTACCCTAATTTCATTGTTAAGGAGACAGAAATCAATCTAAAGTGAGACTTAAAGGCCCCCTCTCATCCCTTTTTTGTTGAGTCCAAATTAGCCTCTTCAGGTTCAACGACAGGTACCTCTGGTGCTGGTTGAACCTTGGCGACTGGATAGCGAATAACTGTATAGTATTTATCTGGATTTCCTGGCCCGAACATACCGGGACCCTTGAGGTATTCCTCCTCATGTGGACCAACGATCTCATAGCCGTTATCAGTAATGAATTGATGAAGCTTATCCACTGTTGGTTTTTCTGTGGCATAGGGACCTATGTGCAGGATTTCCGCTACTGCTCCGTATTCCCAGGTCTCCAGCTTCAATTCGGGGTGCTCTTCCAGAATGTCTGCTGGAACTTCAGTGACAGTTTCTGCCACAGGGATGGCATAGATGCCCAGCCATTCATCTTTAGGAGTGTCTGCTGGCTTGGGCCAGCGTGCCCGAGGTGCCGTCATTTCCATATCGTGTGTTCGCTTCAGCTTGTAAAAGGTGGATATCAGAGCACCAAAAGCATTCCCAACAGTCTCATTGGGATCACCTTCAGCCTCATAGACCAGCATTTTCTGTGGAGCTTTCTCTGAGATCTGCGGCTCCAGCAGATATTCATATTCTTCAAATTTATTGCTGCAACCAATAAGAGTAAATAGAACCAATATGAAGGCTAGTATGGTTTTCATTTCTTCACCTGCTTTCGACTGCGACGCTTGGTTTCTTTGTTTTTAATGTAAATGAGCTTAAAACGACCTGTTGGGCTTTCACGATTGTCAATTTCAAACCTGTCTGTTGATTTGATGAGGGGCGTCAATTTCTCAAAGCCGTAATTTCGTGAGTCAAAGTTGGGTTGTTTCTTCTGAAGGAGGTTGCCAACATCACCCAGAAAAGCCCAGCCATCGTCATCTGCAAGATCAGAGACGGTGGTTGAAATCAGCCTGATCACTCGTGGGGTGATCTTATCAACAGGTTTAGGCTTTGCTGGTTTGTCTTCGGCAGTTTCCGACTCACTTTCCTCAGCAAGATTCTTCAATATCTCGATATAGATGAAGCGATCACAGGCTGCAATAAACGGCCCTGGAGTTTTCTTTTCGCCAATACCAAAGACCATCATGCCAGCTTCTCTCAGGCGGGTGGCAAGACGTGTGAAGTCACTGTCGCTGGATACCAGGCAGAAGCCATTCACCTTTTCCGAGTACAGGATATCCATGGCATCGATGATCATGGCTGAGTCTGTGGAATTCTTCCCTGTTGTATACCCATATTGCTGGATGGGTGTAATGGCATTTTCCAGAAGGAGGTTCTTCCATTTTGCAAGGTTCGGCTTTGTCCAGTCACCATAGATGCGCTTGATGGTAGGATTCCCGTATTTGGCGATCTCTTCCATCATCTCTTTCACATGTGCAGACGGGATGTTATCACCATCGATCAATACCGCAATATTCAAATCCATAAGCAACCTCCAGTTGGTTGTTGGTAATTCTGAAGCGTGTGGAAACGTCTGATATTAACCAAATGATAGATGAATAGATACACTAAATCATACTTATGTCATCGCCATCTTTGACCTGTTCGCTGGTTGTCCTTCGTAACTATGCCTGCATCATGTATTCGTCTCTCAATGGGAAAACCGATTTCTCCCAAACCCTTCCACAGCGGGCCTTGTCAGTGACTGGTTTTTTAATCATCATAGAACACAATTGCATCTGCGCTTTCGTCGCGGTGCTCTTGGAATAGAGCTGAAGAGCATACTGTGAAAAATCCCGCACCATAAAATCGAATATCTGATCGATGGTGTCTGAATCAACTTTATAGATACTGGCATTTTCAAGGACAAGCTGACCATAAACAACCAGCGTAAACAACTCACCAAGAGCCATAAGGAAGTCAATATCCTTACGCTGTTCCTTGTCTGGTTTTGCCAGCATGAGCAACATTTTCAGCAAGCGAATCTGCTGTCTAAAGATCTTTACGTTGGGTGACTGAACAGATTTATAAACTTTACTGTAATCATGAAAGAGTATCTTCCCGAGACCCCTTGCAGGGCCCTGGTTAAACAAAAAGTCATCACTCTTTGCCTGTGATTGTGTCTCCACGTCAGGGTAATCTTTGGTCCTGAAGAAATAGCTCCCCATAAACTTGAGGATCAGCGCAATGTTTACGTGAACCGTTCCCTCAAGCTTGGGTAGCGCTCGAATATCCCGGGCGGCCATCTCAAAAAAGGTGTCTTTTTCGAAGCCCTTGGCGGCAATAACATCCCACAAGAGATCAATCACAGATTCACCCTGGGTGGTAACCTTCATTTTCACCACGGGATTGTATAACAGGTAGCGTTTGTCCTCACTTGAGGCAACCCGCATATAGTCTGCAGCACGCAAGGCCACAAGTTTCATGGCCACAAGACGGGTATATGCATCCATGAACATCTGTTTCACATGTGAGAAATCAGTGACCTGCATATCATAGAGCCTTCTGTTGGCCGCATGATGCAGAGCTTCATAAAAAGCATGTGTACACATACCAATGGAAGCCCATCCAAGGTTGTATTTACCTATATTGACTGTGTTCAGAACGGCGTTCCAGGCCTCTTTACCTCTATGGAGAATATCCTCATCAGCGATAGGGTAGTCATCCAACGTATACTCAGCCACATAGCTCTGACTGTTCACCACATTCTTTACGCAGGTATATTTATCGTGCTGATAGTTGGCATTAAAAACCACATAGTCTTCAGTATCAGACATTTTACCAAAGGTTGACACCATCTTGGCTGTGTTGCCATTACCGATATAGTACTTGGAACCATTGGCGAGATATTGCCCATTTCCCTGAGGGGTTAACGACATCTCTGTGGAATAGATGTCTGCTCCGTGGGCTTTTTCAGACAGGCCAAAAGCAAAGACCTCTCCTGCTTCAAGCAGGTCAGCTGCTCGCTTTTTCAGGACCTCATTCTCAGACATCCAGATGGGCCCCAGACCAAGGATAGAGACCTGCCAGGTATACCAATAGGCCAGGCCATAGAACCCAAGAATTTCATTGAAATGAGCAATTCGCCAGGTATCCCAGCGATAACCCTTTTTTCCATAGTCAGAGGGGGTTAACAATTTAGCAAATATCTTCTCTTCTTTGATGAATTGAAGAAAGTCTGCATACCACACACGGTTACTATCATCGTCTTTTACCTTTTGAAGACCCTTGCTTTCAAAAAAGGCGATGGTCTTTTGAATAACTTCTTGAAATTGTTGATCTTGATGTTGAAGTGAGTGTTGGTGTGGATTCAGCAGCATGACTCCCCCTAATGATTACAAACCGGCTTTGATTGATACTGTAAGTCGTCAGAACATTTCGGACACATTTAGCTCAAAGTTAAGAGACACTTTCGAGTTGTCCAGTTCATTATCCTAGCACCTCTTGGCAGTGTGATTTTAGGTTAATTCGCTTGCGTTCTGCAAGCGTTTTTTGTTTTGTGATCTGCCTCTGTGTTAAGATTTCCTCCTTCTTTCCATTGTACATGTTGTAATCCCCCCTAAAAAGAGTGGTGTTTAAAAGTAGAATTTTCTAATTAAGAAGGTGAGAGGAAAATCCAGCCCAACTATTAATTTAAACAACAGTGCTTAAATTTCTTACCCGATCCACAGGGGCAGAGTTCATTCCGTCCGACCTTTGGTTCAGCCGTATGCAGAGTGATCCGATGAACTGCCTTGCGATAAGGGAGCCAATAATCATAAACCTTCTTCACACCCAGATGAATCATCTCCTCCCAGTCTTCATGAGGAACACTTGCGGCAGGACCATTCTCTAGTATATCCCATCCCTCTTTTGTACCGAATAAAATAATAGGCCCCAAAGGATCCGGATCAAGGTCTGCATCTTTTATTGATTGCCACTCTCTTGGGGATAATAACATGCCCCTGACAAAACCCATACACCATTCATCATAAATTACGACCCGTTTACCCTTGTGGGTTGACTCATAAAACAGAGGCTGAAAGTCAATAGGGTTCAATTCGAAGCCGTAAATTATCTGGTTCATCAACCGGTGAATTGTACTGAGGATTGTTTGAGCTTCCTCCATAGAATCCCAAACAATTTCCTCATCTCCCCAAACTGCAGGCATCCATTGGCTCGGCATGA
>JAERTG010000034.1 GCA_016845065.1 Fidelibacterota bacterium
TGACCGAGTCACCCATAGTGATGCCAGCGTTCTCATCATTGGTGAAAGTGGTAGTGGTAAGGAATTATTAGCCCAGGCTATACATGAAGGCAGCAATCGACTAAAAGGTCCCTTTGTACCGGTTAATAGCGCTGCCATCACCAGAGAGCTCTCTGACAGCCTGCTTTTTGGGCACAAGAAAGGCTCCTTCACAGGAGCGACAGATGATCGAGTGGGCTATTTTGAACAGGCGGATGGCGGGACAATATTCCTGGATGAAATTGGTGATATGGAAACTGATATTCAAGCCAAGGTTTTAAGGGTTTTGGAAGAAAAAGCAGTTCGTCGAGTAGGCGAGAAGAAAGAACGCGAGGTGAATTTTCGCGTGATTGCAGCGACCAATCGTGATCTGGCACTCTCCATCAAGGAGGGGAAATTCCGCAAGGATCTTTATTACCGACTTGAAGAGTATCCCATATATCTTCCGCCACTGCGGGATCGTCACGATGATGTTATTCTAATCGCTCAAAGTTTCCTAGATGAGTATTGTCAGGCAAACAGACTCAAACCTATGTCTTTCGATGATCGTGTACTTGATCAATTCAGGAACCATCACTGGCCGGGTAACATCAGGGAGCTGAAAAACGTCGTTCGTCGTGCGGCAATCCGTGAGCAGAAAGAGACCATCACTGAGATCACATTTTCAAATATTGATTCGGATCAAGCCCAACTGCAGCACTCCCTACTGAAACCCGCTGAGGGGCAAGAGCGTGTGATACCCTTCGAAACAGTGGAACGTCAGGCGATTGAAAATGCCTTCCTTACAACAAATCAAAATGTTGTTAAAGCAGCTCGATTGCTTGGAATCAGTCGTGCAACCATGTACCGCAAATTAAAGCAATACGATCTGGAGACATAAAGCCGAAGCTATTCAGCTGCGACCCCCCATATCGCTTGATCATTTGTGACTTTGTAAGACCAACCATTTGAGTTAGTTACCTTATTGGCTCCCATGAGCCAGGGTTCTTCTATTTTAATCATGGTATTGTAATCTGCCCGATACAGACTATTCTGGGTGACGAGTGCATTTTTCACATGTATGGCCGTACCCACGTAGGTATTGCTTCGAATGATGCTATCTTCAATAATAACATCCTGATCAATGATCACGTTGTCACCAATTATCACAAATCCCCTGAATGTGACATTCTTATTAATTTTAGAGTTTTTGCCAACCATAGCAAAACCCTCTACCACAATGCTTTTGTCAACTTTCGTGTTCAGATCTACCCATAAGTTATCACTCAAAGGAAACCCCTGAATTGCTTCTGAAGGCAGGGTCGATTTCATTGCTGATTGATGAATGTTCCAATAATCCTGATGTGAAATGAGTGCTCCAACGTTTTCAACGAGCGAGACGACGAAGCGTCTGTCATGCAGCCGATTACACAGGTTCAGGAGTGCCAGAGGCGAGATGGAATCCTTAGATGTAATTCTACTATGCATAATTTTGCTGCGAATCAGAGTGGGGGGGAAATACTGTGCCGGAATAGACCCGTCAGCTCTGAAGGGGGCTGCGCGTGAGATATTGGATTCAGCATTCACGTGCCAGAGCTCGAATTTAGAATAGTCCATGTCTAGAATTACATTTCCAGGTAATATTAGCAGGTTCTCTTGCCCACCATCAACATTGGATAAGGCAAATTCCCTCGAATAGCTGAGCTCTACACCCCAGGGATCACCACTGCTCAATTCTTGTGGAGGAATTTGCTCAGTCAACACATCAATCTGTTTGATACCCTGGGCTTTTAAATTTTTGATATATCGTACCAAGAGTGGGGTGTTAAATACAGGTGAATAAATGCCGGAATAATCTGAATTCAATCTTGTATAGCTTGTACGAATTGGGCGGTCGATAATTACTACTCTCATTTGTCATATCCTCATTTTATTACAATTGTCCATGACCGGGGTCAGGCACTATATGCTTCTGAATTATTAAAAAATTCGCTGCCAGGGTGCAGAAGATCATGAATTTTATAAACCTTCATCATCATCCTGGTTAAAAACCTCAAATTGTATGCGTTAATTCTCATGTTCTCTTTACTGGCCAGTAGCAATAGACTCATAAAGTTTGAGATGTCTGTCGTGGACATCACAAAAACATTTTTGAAGTCCATGTTAATGACCCTGCCTGATTCAGACTGTGAAACAGATGTCTCCATACCTGGAACCCGAGAGAAATGATGTTGAATGGCTGAGTCATTGTCTAAAGTGGCCTCTGGCTTCATTGAAATATCAGGAACCAATTGTTTCGATGCCATCCTGTTGGCGATGGCGTTCACCAGCAGTAACGGAACCGCCATTCGATTGAACCTGAATAATCCTTTGGCATATCTATTTATCAACCGTTTAGGATCTTGCGACATTCTGAAAATCCATTCAAGCCCTGTACGCTGCATCCACTCGGGTGCTCTGGAAGTGACACCAGATATAAATTCGAAAGTTCCACCAACACCCATTGAAACAGGCACCTTCATGTATTTTTTATAGCGGTTAAACCAAAACTCTTGCTTGGGGTTACCCAATGCAATCAAGAGGATATCTGGCTCGGTAATGTTGATTCGGGCTATCTCAACCATATTTTCAATCTCATCATCCATATCGATCATGGGCGCACTGAAACCAGCAATCTTCAGATTGGGGTAGAGCTTCTTAAATATCTTTGCCGTTTGTTTTGCCGATCCGTAGGCTCCACCAAAAAAATAAACACTTTTGCCTTCATGGGCTGCTTTCTCGGCCAGAGCGGGGACCATATCTGCTCCAGTCACTCTTTCTTTGAGTGGTTTCCCCAGTAATTGACTCAACCAGACTAGGGGCATCCCATCTGCAGTCACCATATCTGCCTTGCGCAGGATCGATAATAATTTGTTCGCATTCTCAGCATCTTTGGTGTCATGGGCATTTACAATAAAGTCCACATTCGCGGTAGCTACCAACCGTGTTTTTAAATCACTCTGATACGCTGTAACCATGCTGAATATTCGTTCCAGTGCCTGGTCCATATCCAGGTTATCTACTGGGATTCCGAGGAGTACTGATCTTGGTTGCTCCATTTTAGTACGCTCCTTTGCCACTCAAAACAGCAGGAATGGTGCGTAGGAGCAATACCAGGTCCATGATGAATGAGTGCCGTTTGATATAATCAATATCTAAGTTTACCTGGGTCTCAAAATCAATGTCACTTCTCCCACTTACTTGCCAGGTGCAAGTCAAACCTGGAGTGACCTTTAGCCGTTTCATGTCCCAGCAAGAATATTCAGCGACTTCTACAGGAATGGGAGGACGTGGCCCAACCAATGACAAATCACCTGTAAATACATGCCATAATTGAGGCAGCTCGTCTATGGATAGTTTGCGGATAATGCGACCTGTACGAGTGATACGAGGGTCATGCTTCATTTTAAAAATCACACCGCCGGTCATGTCGTCAGATTCAAGATCGGCTTTCATGCTATCGGCATTCTTGTACATCGATCTGAACTTCCACATCTTGAAGTGCCTGCCCCGTTTGGCTACGCGTGTCTGGCTGTAGAATATAGGGCGGCCATCTTCAATGAGTATTGCCAGGCTGGTGAGGAGATAAATAGGGGAGAAGGCGATCAGGAAAATAGCTGATCCCACAATGTCCACCGTTCTTTTGAGGATTGTATTGACCCGCAGAACGGTTTTCCAGGACATGATCCTCTTTAGCCGTCCCAGACTTTCCTTAAGCTGAATATACCGTGCATCTCTGGCTGCAAACCTGGAGTATAACTCAGAACTTTTACTCTCAGATGTCTCTAAGGTATGAATCATCGGTCTGTGAGTTTTGGTTGATTTCATTATGATAGTCTCCATGACCCTTCCAGGGCGTTTGTATAGGTATTAACCATCTGCGTTCCGGTAAAGGATCGCAAATATTTTGCGTGTTGTGATTTTTGTAAATTTTCTCTCAGAACCTTGTTTTCAAGGAGCGTTTTTATAAATGCTGCCGCCCGGGCAGTATTCCATTCTGACTTAATGATTGCAGCCTCATCAAGTATCTCATGTACTGCATCATATTCCCGGGCAACAACGGGTGTCTTTGTACTCATAGCCTCCACCAATGTGCGACCAAAACTTTCTATGCTTGAAACGTGGAGGTAGAGTTGCGCGGACTGGATAAGCAGTAAGGTCTCTTCAGGACTTTTCTGACCTAAAAAGTGTATTGGGGTTTTGATATTCAGGGCTGATATTCGTCTATTAATCCGTTCTTTTTCCAAGGCATTCTCGGGACCAACCAGGACCAGAGGCAGGCAGAACCCGAGTCGTTCTAATTCAGCAAGAATCCCAATCAGTTCTATCTGGTTTTTTCTCACATCCATACTGCCAACATTAATCAGGTATGGCGTATCGATCTGTGTTGGATTGTGGTTCGAGGTAGAATCGATGCCAGGATAGAGAACGATGGAGGGCAATTTCTGATTGGATACCATTTCAGCGAGCAAATTTGAGTTACGCTGAGATACAGGCATAAATCGTAAATTGCTGGATTTAAGTGTCCGGAGAAACAGATATTTCAATATATGGTAAGTGAGATCATTGCGCTTCACGTAACCACCCGCAACGAATTCTTCCCATGGTTCAACATAAAAATGTGCATTTAGAAGCGTCACATTGCTTCCACGAGCCAGCATTTCAAAGACCATGGCACTCACTACATCATGTGCATGAAATACATCATAATTTTGTTGCGATCTGAGTGTCAGTCGCGCTAAGATCAAAGCCTTGACAGTCAGGTTCAACAATGTGAAAATGGTCAACCCAGTCCGTGTAAAGGCAACTGATGTCCATCTCAGCAATGTGAAAAGTATTGTCTGATGTGGATAGATGTATGGGGTGAGGAGCTGAACATGATGATTTCTGCCCATCAGCTTTGATTGCTGCTCCTTGGCAGTAATCACTACACCATTCATATCGATGTCCATATTCAAGATTGAACCCATTAGAATTTTCATCTTATGCAACCTCTGCTGCAATATTTGCTCTGAAAGGGTGTCGATTTAGCCACCAGAAATTGATAGTACTGATGAGTACGGATGCACATACCATCAGGAACATAAAGGTCAGGTTGTGACCGGTGTATGCGTGGAAATACCCATGCAAAAGCCTGTAAACCAGGTACACAGAAAACATGATGGAGACAAGCTGGGCCCAGGGCATGAGCACACTGCGACTCGTTAATTTTATAAATCGGATGAGCAAGATGGATTGTGACACACCAATTGTTAAACTGGAAAGTACTACTGCCACACCACTTCCTGCCAGCCCATATTCCGTAGTTAGGACAGGCAAAAAGTATAACATAGATACAAGACCGAGACCGTTAGAAAGCGTGATGTAGATTGGCTTTCCCATGGCCAGTAGAGTCCCACTCTGGATATTGCTTATCATCTGAATAAGACTTCTGATACTGATCCAGAAAAGGACGGTACCTGCAATCCGATAACGCGGGTCATACAAAATTGATATAACCTCGTCGGAGAACAATACCAGCAGCATGATAAAGGGTGCCACCAATGCAATGATGGTGGAATTTGCCCTTTGAAACACCATCTGTACTTTTGAAAGATTCTCTGAAATGGTACTGACTGCCGGGAAGTAAGACTGAGAAAATATTTGCACCAGGACATCAGACACAAAGATCCCGATAAATAGAGCAATATTGTAGAACCCTAATTGCTCCATCCCCAGGACTTTGCCGATCACCATGCGATCCAAATTCAAAACGGCCCATCCGATCATCGTATTTACAATGATGTACTTGCCAAAATGCAGGAGGGCGAGGCCTGCTTCTCTATTCCAGGTATATTTTGGTCGATAGGCAATGATCAAATAGGAGCCAATTACTCGAAAAATTGAAGTAAACACGTATCCTATGACCAGGGCAAGGACAGAGCGGAGGACAAACACCAGCGCAAGTGTGGTCAGAAAACCGGCAAACTGTGTCCCGATCGAATAAATCACCTGCTTTTCAATACGCAGTTTTTTTATTAGCAGGGGCAAGGCCGGATTGATAAACCCTTCTGAGAGAAGGGCAATCGACATAACCCAGAGAATGGAAACCAATTCTGGCTGGCTATAAAAATTGGCAATTGGGTTAATACTGATGATCAAAATCAGGAAGAGGAGCATACTTCTCACCAGGGCGATGATAAATGAGGTATTGATAAATGCTGGGGTATCACCTTCTGGATGTTGTATGAGAGCGGTTTTGACGCCAGTGTCGGAAAAGATCTGCACCAGAGTCATTATGAGCATGGCTGTAGCCATGAGTCCAAAAGCTTCAGGAAAGAGTAGACGAGTCAGTACGAGATTACTGGCAAAACGAATAAGGCCAGCACCGCCGCTACCGATTAAAGACCAGAAAGCAGCCAGGATAGTTCTGCTCTGCAGTCCTGACTTATTGTCTCTCATTTGTCTTTTTAATTCTCTTATCATTGATATCTCATTTCTCTGGTTTCTCACAATTAGCAATTTCAGGTATACTATATTTCAAGCTTGATGCCAAACTAATGGCACACGTGTAAATCAATGATAAATAAGGATATAGGTGGATTTTAGGTGGGTGAATGGAAAATCAAATGATATCTCAAATTGAGACAATCTGTTTACTGTCTCATGTTGAAACAAAACGAAAAGTGACCATCTCCGACTTGAAGATGGCCACTTTTATAGCTTTAAGTTTTGAATCGGATAGCGCTTAGTTGGAAAAGACCAATTCACTCCTCATCTTACGCATTACCAATCTGATAGATTGTTTGGCCTCGTCAGCTTTTAGACGTGCCTGTGTTCCCGGAACGATGTGATTTTTGATGCAGATCAGACCTTTCCAAAATATCTCAACACCTGCTGCCAAGAGCATGGTTCTCAATCCGGCATTTTTCCGATAATAATCGTATTCGCTATTTACCATGATATCTAAGATTTCCTTACTTGTCCTGCTGATCTTTTTATTGCTAGCAATACTACTTTGACCACCCAGATGAATGACTGTTACTATTGGATTAAATACAATATCCCAGCCTGCCATTGTGGCACGATAGCAATAATCAACTTCCTCAAAATACATGAAGAATCTTTCATCCAATAGCCCAACAGTTTCTACGAGTTCTCGGCGTATCATGAAATACGTTCCTGGCACCCAGCCAACCTTCCGCGGTGTTGGCTTTTGACCCTCGGTTGCCTGAAAATAATCATAATGAGTTTCAAAAGATGGATGCCTGGATTCGTAGCCAGTAATGACCTTAAATTTTTTCCACGGTGTTGGAAATTCACGAGCAGAGGGTTGGGGACTTCCATCTTCGCAGACAAGTTGGGCACCCATGATCCCCACTCTGGGGTTGGCCTCCATATACTCAAGACTATCTCTCAGGGTGTCACTGAATACATATGCATCTGAATTCAGAAGCAGTATATAATCACCACTTGCTTGCTGAATTCCAATGTTATTCCCAGCGGCGAATCCAGCATTCTTATCATGGCGGATTAATTTGACCTGCGGAAATTCACGTGCAACCATGTCACAGCTGCTATCCCAGGAATTATTATCGACAACGATGACTTCGAAATCACTGAACTCAGTTTGTGCAAAAACTTCGCGTAGTGCTTTTTCTAATATTTTTTCAGTATTATACGATACA
>JAERTG010000035.1 GCA_016845065.1 Fidelibacterota bacterium
CTCATACACAACCCGCATATCGGTACCAGGATAAATTATTTTGGATTCATTGAGCTGATCGAAGAGGTTTTGCAGAGATTTGTTAGCTGCTGGTCTGGAAGCAGAATGAACCCGGATCCGCAAGAGGTTCTTCTCTGCATCAGGGAAGATGTCGGCCTCAGTCTTGAATAAATCCTGAAGCAATCTTCTGGCCATCGGTGTATCCACGGACGGTTCTATCAGAAAAGCTGTTATCGCAGTCTCCGCTCGGTAGGCAATCATTTTCACTGTATCCAGAAGACGCTTACGACCGGGAACTAACTGCTGAAACGTATCACCCTCCTCAAGGTCTTCCCAGTTGATATAATGCTCCGTTTGCTTCAGGTTGGCTTTGATTTTTCCAATGTCATGCTCCAGATGCTGGATCTCTTCCAGCAACTCCGCTTTTCTTCCCACCCAGTCACGGTATCTTTTGGTATCTTCCTCTGCTTTTGGATGTATTGTCATTTCAGCAAAACGGGCCTGACGGTATCGAAGCTTTGCTATAAGTGAGTTTTTCTTCTTTGTCAGTTCCCTCCATCTCGGATTAATCACTTTCATGTCGGCAGGTAATTCTTCCACACCATGTTCGGCAAGCAGGTCTATGGCGAAGTGACGCATCATGTAGCCAAAGAAGTTTTCCTGACACCAACGACTGAACATGCGCGCAGCAAGATCGAGATGTGGCAAGGAATAGGCCGTGCTGATCAGGCTGGTTTGGTGTCCGGAATCCGTCAGCTTACGAACCTCCCGCATCCAGACGGAGTCTCGGCCGGAGCCGACAAGGCTACCCATTTCCGCCAGGCGCATGGTAACTGTCTCCCCTTGCGGCATAGTGACACTATGTTCAACAAACCACTCTTTCGGCCATGCTGCACCAGGGTGCTTATGGTAAGTAATGCAACCGATCCGGTGTTTCTTCCACATACGTTTAAAAAAGGCAGGGCTGTATCCCTCACGATCAAAGACGAGATTCATTCTGCCCAGAAACGGATCTGATTTCAGATCCTCAGGACTGGGTTGGTCCGGAACATCGCGCAACAGGCGTGGAACAATATCCGTTTCCAAGGTTTTGATCATCCCCGGATCAACTGTCTTTTCCACAACAAAGAATGGATTACCCACCGCATCGTTGACCCAGTAGTCACAAATCCCTCGAAGACATAGACGGTCGCGAGAGACATATTTTCTCGGCAACTTTGTCTTTTTGCCATGATAAACGCGCACATGACCATCAATATAGAGCGTGCCGGCAGCTTCGGAATCACCATGCAGCCACTGCCTGCTGAGGTGTGCGCTCCATTTTTCAGCCCCATGATCCAGACTGAGTTGGTCCAGTTTATTGCGCAAACAACGAACTTCCGGCACTCGGTCCAATCCGATCAACTTGCCGAATTCACCGGGAGAATGCCCTCGCAGTTGTTCAATCGTTTTTATCCGGCACAGCGACATAAAAGCCAGCAGTAAGAGAACATGTACGGTACGATAATATCCCTTCAATTCCCCCAGCATGGAGCTCACACCATCGAGCAGACCATTGGCTAACAGAGCGGGCAAGCTGCAGAGAACACCGCCTTTAGGCACATCCAGGCAGGGCTCGAAGCGGATAATTGCCCCGCTGCTTTCTCCAAACGCAGCATCAAGACGCTCCTCTACTCTCGTACAAGCCGTCCCTAATTGCTCCGCCGCTTCGGTATCTATTTTATCACGGGAGGATTTGCTTGTGCTTGTAGGACGTGGTTTTGATTCTTTAAGCCTCCCACTGTTTATCGCCTTTCGAAGAGTATCATACTTCACGCCAAGTTTATCAGCGATTTCTGATCTGCTGTAATGCTCATCAAGTAAATGCTGGGCCTCTTCAAGTACCGGTGGTGTCAGTATTGTCCCTCCCCGACGGACAGGACGAGGCTTAAAGAATCCCTCCACTCCCTCTTCGCGAAGCTTTTTGACGGCGCGAATGACATTTCTTTTGGGAACCCCGAATGTCCGAATGACATCAACCTGCCGACATGCTCCACTTTCGATAAGCTGGGCGGTAACAATCCTGAACATACGACGGTCATCCGCCTTATGTGAATAGATAGGATGACCTCCAACGAAGTAGGTCCAGTGACTATCGTCACGCCAAACGCCAACTCGACTGTTGATTTCCGTCGCACCCATCGGAATACACGGTAGTATCATTTGCTGTTTCATGGCTCTTTCCTCTTCGTGAAATCTGTGTGCAATTCCAAGAGCAGGGTGCCATTTTTATATTCCGAGGGCAAGAGTAAAATATGAAGTACGTCAGTATTATTTTCCATTTACAATTTAGTAAGTTACTGAAGAATTTCCGCTGATTGGCAAACTTCACGAATCAAGAGTTCTGAAGTTGGGAAACAAAAATATATCTGCTTTCTGTGTAGGGCCGCTCTGATGTCAGATAGTCATAAATGGCATTTCCGACAACTGCTGTTAAAGGAAGCTCAAGAGGTATTTCTGTTTTCTGCTGTCTGATATAAATCAAATCCCTGTCCCAGACAATGCAGTCAAGTGTTAATCTTGCAATATCGCAGCCGCGAAGCCCTGTGAAATATGCAAGCATTCCAATAGCTTTATCACGGAGCGTAAGTAGATTTTTACTATCAGTCAGTGCACCCTTAACTTTCTGAATTTCCTCGGGTGTAAGGTACTGTATATTTTTTCTGGTTGACCTTAAAGCGGGAAGAAATGCCAAAACTCGAGGGCATGTTTCTGGATGATAAGGGATACATGCCTTCAGTACTGCAGCAACGTTTTTTTTGTAAGAACAGCTCCTGAGCTGTGTTCCATCCGGAGACATAAATATAGAAAGCACAGCTTTTTCTGTAATCTTTTCCAAGCAGGTAATTCCCTTTTTCTGGAGGGATAGGAAAAATGTGGATGCATTATGAGATTCTGTGTAGATTGTAGTAGATTTTTTGCCTTGTTTCTTTCCTGCTTCACAGTAAAAGTCGATGATGGATTTGAATTCCGATAATAACAAGGGATAGGAACCCCTTTCGAAAAGTTCATGCCTGCGTCTTCCATCCGGGTACTTGCCATAAACATCAAACTGCTCAATGGCTCCGATGATGGTCCGTTTATCGCGAAGAGTATCAGGGGAATATGATTTTTTGGTGTACTCCAGATAAAAATCTGTATAGCATGACCATTTCTTTGCCTCCACAGCTGCCAAAATTTTTTCTATCTCCCGTTTGAACCTAGCAACGTATGTTTTTGAGTAATCGTTGCTTTCCATGTAGAAAATGAGTTTGGGATAATTATCCCGTAAGTTTTGTACATTCATTTGCATAACCTCCTGTTTATAAGAAGGTCATACAACATAAAATAAAATCCAAACCTTTTTCGGTAAAAGTTCTTAAATATCAATTATCTCCACGAAAGGTTTGGATTTTATTTAGGTTTGGATAACGTAGGTCATGCAAACGAGGACCTTTGCCTTTGCCTAAATGATTTATTCCAGCAGCCTCCAAACATATCCTGAACCATTGATATATCCTGTGCCTATTTAGCTTACTTCGATACTTCCCCTTAAAAAAATATTCAGAGTAGTTATCAATGACATGGTAACGGTTATGGAATTGTTTGATACTTTTAGCCATTGATTCAGAAAGCGGTATGATTCGTTCTGAGTCATTCTTTGCTCCTCGAATTGTTATAATATCACCAGTGAAATCTACGTCACTGCACTTCAAATTTGCAGCTTCTGAGGCACGTAAACCACAGCTGAATATCAACCGAAACAGTATTGGAATTACATGGTGTCGTAAGGTGCCGGGATACGGTTGAACATGATCGCAGGCATAAAAAAACAGTTTTAGCTCTTTCTCGGAAAAGATATACGGAATATACTTTGGTACATGGATTTTCTTCAACATCACAGGAAAATGGACGGTATATCCATGATTAGAGGCAAAGTCTAACATTTGCAATACAACCAGACCACGTGTCCTCTGGTTATTGGCCGTTTCATTTTTTCGCAGTGCTAGCCAGCTTTCAATCAATTCAAGAGTGACCTCCCGGTAACCTACGGTATAATCAAGAGAAAATACCGAAAAACGGTACAAGATACCCTCTTCAGTTCTATAAACATATCCCAAAGAGCGTTTAAACTGGATAAAAGTGGTTATGATTCCTGCTAATTCACCAACAGGGCGATGTTTTAAGATAATAGTATCGTCCATCAGAACACCTCCCCACGGTCAATATTCCAGTCAAACTCTGGGACTTCAAGGCTACAGTTTCTTAGTTGATTGATGTCGATTTTCAGGTAGTTTTCTGTTGTGCGTGTACTACTATGACCCAAAATTTCTGATATAATTGGTAAGGGGACATTTTCTGCCAACAGCACACTGGCGAGAGAACTTCGCATTGCATGCGGGCCTTTCCCATGACCAGGGGCACAGTTTACTCCAGCTTTATTTGCATAACGTTTTACAATTGTTGTTATCCCAGGGGCACTCAGCGGCTTGATCGGACTTATATGTCGTAAAAAAATAACACTGCAATCTGAAGCAGGCCTTCCAAACTTGATATAGTCAATCAAGGCTTTGCCGACATTTTCTAATAGTGGGAGCACAATGTGTTTTCCTGTCTTTTGCATTGTTAATTCAATGGTATTTTTCTCCCAGCGAATTTCTGAAAACTTCAAATTTCTTATATCAATTGATCGAAGACCGAGTTTGTATGCAATCATCATGATTGCATAGTCTCGCTTTCCCATCGGATTAGCTCTGTCTACAGCTTGGAATATTTTTTCAGCTTCATTCTTCGAAAATATAGAAGGGACTTTCGAGGCCCTTCTGTAGGAAACTGAAGGAACTATTTTTGAGAAGTCAGTTTCCAGAAATCCTTCCCTTTTTAGGTATCGAAAAAATACACGTAGAGCGCAAAATGAGTTGTAAAGTGTTGATAATGAATAAGTAAAATGGCTAGAGCAATAGTTCGATATAATGCCAGGAGTAAGTTGGTTCACATCACGGATGTTATGTTTTTCAAGATACAGGAGAAACCTTCCAAGATATCTGTTGTAATTTGAAAGAGTAGTCTTCGAAATTTGGAATCGACTGACCTGGCTCTTTTTAAACGATTCAAGAAGATCACCAAAACAGCACAAGAAACTGACTGTTGGCAGATTACCATCAGTCGGGAATAACATCCCATTTCTGCTGTAATCATTTAAAAGTGTAATTGACCGAGCACACACCTTTTCCTGCTTGCTCAAACTACTAAAAACAGTAATACCGTAAATGGCTTCAAGAAATTCTAGACCAACCTTCGATGAGTACGACCCAATACTATTGGCAGCCTCAAATACCAGTAGTGCATCCCAGTATCTCTGAAAAACACGAATGCTTCCTGGCTTGTATCCCACTTCGGATAATTCTTTCTTAACGTTTTCGATTAAATGAAAAGTGCTTTTGTGTTGTGTGGCTTCTGTTTTCATAAACAACCTCCTTTTAAACTTTTGGGTTTGTTTATGAAAAATGAAGTAGATATTAATGGGAAGTAAATATGAGTAAATCGCTGGGGTAGAGGAGTATTTCAGCAGCTACTTCCCATTTTATCTGACTTCTCATTACTTCTGTAATGGGAAGCTTCCCATTACAGAAGGCACTTTGTAGATGCAGCGGTGAATTTCCCGGAGGAATGTGAATTTGTAATTGAGACTCTGGCTGAAGTGTATCAATTTGACAAAAAAGCAAAAGAACAGTCCATGACACCGGATCAACGTCTAAAGTATCATCAGGAAAAAAGTGCAAAGCTGATGAATGACCTCAAGGCTTGGCTGGATCAACAATTCGATGAAAAATTGGTGGAGCCAAATTCAAGTCTTGGTGACGCCATTAATTACATGCGCAATCACTGGGAAAAACTGACTGCCTTCCTAAGAGTCCCAGGGGCGCCACTCGACAACAATATTTGTGAGACGAGTTTAAAAAAGGTAATTCTAAACAGAAAAAATTCCTTATTTTTCAAATCCGAGCGTGGTGCTGCGGTGGCTGATATGTTCATGAGCCTTATCTACACTTGTGAAAAAGCGGGCACCAATCCTTTCGACTACCTCAAGGCCCTGCAGGATCATGCCGATCAG
>JAERTG010000036.1 GCA_016845065.1 Fidelibacterota bacterium
AGATAATTGGGGAGCATATGCTTTTGATAATACAGGACTGGTTGTCTCTGTTGGGGTTGCGGCACATATCGCGACACCGAAAACACCCTCAAGAAGAAAACGTAGTGGAACCATTAAAAGGTCAACTGATTTGATTCAATCAATGGAAGGTTCTTATGACCCATTTTCTGGGATATTTATTGCTTCCTCCAGACCTGAAAATACACAAAAATTTAACCCTGTAACTGGCGAGGCTGTTTTACCTGAAAGTGAGCATGTTTATGATCCATCGTCAGGGGAAGTTGTGGTCACCACCAATATTGAAGCCCCTCACTCTTTACTGACAGTAGGCCAACAATCGAAGCTGCTTTCAAAGAAATTATACGTTACAACACTTAACGGGACAAATGGTATAACCCAGGTTGTGGATATAAGAAGTGATGGTATCATGATTTTTCAGACCACCGTTGGCAAAGCTGGACAGAAACTGATAAAGTATGAGGACATTCAGAATATTCAGTTTGAAGGACCACGAAATGGCCTGTCAGGTGGCATGAAAGGGATTATTTCAGGCTGTGCTTTAGGGCTTGCAATCCCATTAGGGGCAACGGTGATAACCAGTGATGATGATGCCATGTTTTTTTCACTCATATCTGCGCCAGTTGGTGTGATAGGCGGCTTTATTTATGGAGCAGTTTCCAGAGATAGTTATGGTCTAGAATTGAAAAAAAGTTTTAATTCGGAGGAAGAACTGAAGCATAAGAGAATGATTTTTTATGAACTGGTAAGCCTTTTTCTTGAATCTGGTTTCCCAGCTTATGATCTCACGCAAACTATGAATGGAGTCAAAGACTAATTCACTTCAAACACTCAAAAATTGCAAGGTTTATATTTATCATTTTGATGTCCTCTATTGGTACCCATGGCCAGGTAATGACACCCATGGACTCTTTATATGCCAGTGACTCCCTCAATTTTAGCAAAAGGGTTATTCTTAAACCTATTCAGTGGTGGCAACATTTTAGCTATTCATCAGAGCACATGAATTGTCAATTTGAGCGTTCATGCTCTAATTTCATGGTTGAGGCTATCCAAAAGAGAGGTCTGTTTCGAGGTGTTGTAATTGGCACAGATAGGGTCCTTCGCTGCAACCCGGCAGCACGTCGTTACCACGCTCAAACACCTAACGCTCGAATCCAGTATGATGGTCGCTTGGTTGAGCCCGTTGACTGGGTCAGTCAAGAAAACCCAGCAAAAAGTCCCGCTTTAGCTGTTTCACTATCCATTATGCCTGGTCTGGGAAGAGCATATGCTGGTCACTCCTATGATGGCTTCCTAAGTTTCATTTTTGTTGCAGCTTTTGGCAACAATGCTTACCAGCATAGCCTTGCAGGAAATAAGAATCGCATGGCAATTAATGTCAGTCTTATGAGTTTGTTCTGGGCAGCAGATTTATATGGAGCCTACCGGACAGCCAAGACATCAGCTCCAAATCACCAGCATCCATAAGTAAGCAAACTGACAAGTTTGCTAGTGGTCAGGATTAGAGAAGTCTATAATATTAATTCAACCCCACCCAGGGTCCCCCAACGGTTTCCAGTCATAGACGCATAAGTGTGATAGCTAACATGATCAATTCTCTGCATTCAGTAACTTTTTCCATAAATCAGTAACGGTTACAAATGAATTTCATTCTATAGTGGGATGAGACAGCGCCATTGCTGTCCAAAACGTTTTCAAGTTGAGGTGTAGTCCAGTCTAAATCAGGGTTTTTGGACAGGTTTAGCCATATTCTCATTTTAATCCCCTAATTGTCACCATGCGAAGACCCCCTGTGCTGGGTTCTCCGCTCGTGAGCTCTCCTCAAAGGGATGATTGAGCCATTCTGTCAGGTCTATCTTAACAAAAAGGTTCATTCGTAGGAAAGCGATGAGATTCGACATTGACCAGTTGTATTTTCCTATTTGTTTCAGGTACTTCAGGATCAGGATGGAGATGAGTGCTGTCCAAATCTGTATCTGAACTGCATTTTCAGAAGTTCCTACGAAAGTCTTGATCTTCATGATCTGTTTGATAGCCTTAAAGAAGATTTCGATTTGCCATCTCTGCTTATAAAGCTCAGCAATAGTGGCTGCTGTCCAAGACATTTGGTTGGTAATGAGTTCAATGGTCTTCTTGTTCACATCATCCCACACAGCCACACGGCGTAATCTTTTAGGGTATTGGTTATAGCTCCCAGGAGTTTCTAGGATAATGGATTCATCCATAAGAATATGCTGATCTTTGTCCTTGGGAAGTTCGAACTCAGTCTTGCTGATATATTTAATATTCTTCTTCAGCCTGATGACGAAGTCTGTATTCTGTTTCTGCCATCGGTAAAGCATTCGGAAGTCAATGTAGGCTCTATCTGCAACCACAACACTATCTTTTGGTATAGGCATTAGCTTTGCAGCTCTCACATCAGACACCTTTCCATCTGTCATGTTCACATAACAGGGTAGGCAGCCATCATAGTCAAGGAGGACATGCAACTTGATGGCTCCTTTCTTCTGGCGATACTTGGCCCAGTCAAAGAGTGAAAGACAGAGGCTAATTACCGTAGCATCCAACATGAAGATCTTCTTCTGAATCTTATTGAACTTGATACGCTTGAACTTGGCATCTTTGCGGAGTTGGTCCAGTAGCTCAAAATAGTATTCTTGAAAAATGTGCCAGTCACGGTGTTTATTGATGTAGGATAGGGATGATTTACTAGGTGCAAGAGTAATACCCAAATGATTCAGGTTCCCTGTAGAGGATCGCAAACCATTACTGATCTCTCGTAGGGAGTTGGCCTTGGCAAACTGGCAGAAGAGCATCGATACAAAATGAGTCCAGCTATTAATGCCCTTGCTATGCTTATCTGAAGCATTCCTGGTGACTATCCGATTAAAAGAAACTCGATTTAATTTGCTGATTACTTGACTAAATAGGGTTACATTCATACTGGCTCCGTCATTTTTGGGTTACATAATGGCAGAGACATTTCTGAGGCCCCGCCTTCTAGTTGCGGGGCCATTCTATTTTATTACATCCAGATTATCAATCGTTTTGGACAGATGTGA
>JAERTG010000037.1 GCA_016845065.1 Fidelibacterota bacterium
CGGGTGAGCCTATAACCATGCCCTTCCCAGCAGATATGTATGTGGATTACATCAAGGTCTATGAGTGGAATGGTCAGGGCCACGTAAATATGGGACCTCCCTATCCAGAGAGTGGTACCTTCGGTATCTTCACGGATAACACAACCACAAGTAACGAGCTTGTACCCGGTGTTTCATCTGAGATCTACGTGTGGGAAGGAACCCTGGTTGGCGGCAACATTGCACCCTATGAAGGTGAAAACGTACTTAGCTGGCAATCAGCTGGCAGCGGTTGGTTTGGTGCAGGCATCATGTCAACCCAGCCCTTGAATCTTTCTAATTTCAGTGACGGCAGCCTCAATTTCATGATCAAGATGCCTGCTGATGTCACCTTCAAGATCGGCATCCTGGATACCTGGGGTAACCAGAATTATGTGACTTTCCCTGCCCATCAGACCACCTTCGGGCTGGTTCGTGATGGTGAATGGGGACAAGCCACCATTCCTGTAACCGACCTCCGGGGCATTGCCATCGATATGCGCATGCTCACCTATGCCTTTGTCATCTTGGAAGAAAATGGAGCGGCTTGTGAGTTTGGTCTCGACGACATCTACTATGAAGGCGGTGGGGTCGCTAACCCACCCATTGCCAATGCTGGATCAGACCAGGTCGTCCTTGATGATGACGGTGATGGAATGGCCAGTGTTGCACTGAATGGATCATTAAGCCAGGATCGATTCGGCAGTATTACAGATTATGACTGGTTCCATAATGATACCCTCCTGGCTACAGGTGAAACCGTTGAGGTGAGCCTGGCGCTTGGTGTCTACACCATTACTCTCGAAGTCACCGATAATGAGGGTAATACGAATACCGATGATGTGCTCATCAATGTTATAGATAATTACCTCCCCCTCGCTGTTGCCGGTGAGGATCTGACTGTGGTTGATATGGACGGGAATGGATATGAAACCGTCACTTTGGATGGCAGTTCCAGCACGGACAGCGATGGTGACATAGTCAGCTACAGTTGGTCAGAGGCAGGAACTGAATTTGCCACTGGAGTGCATGTGACCACCGATCTGGATGTAGGTATTCATCAGATCATATTGACTGTAACTGACGATGATGGAGGTCAGGATAGTGATGCTCTCACGATCAGGGTGAATCGGAATCTACCTGTATCAGCACCAGCTTTCTACCAAACAAGCACAGCCATCACCATCGATGATCAGATTGAGGAAGCCTGGTTCAACACACCTGAAATGGGCATTAACAATGTGACTGTCGGTGTTCGCACTGCAGATTTCCAGGCTCAGTGGAAAGGCCTGTATGACGACACCAACCTCTACCTCCTGGTAGAGGTCAATGATGAATCGCTGATCAATGATTCAGGCGATGGCTGGTACATGGATGATGGTGTTGAGATTTTTATTGATGCGGATAACAGCAGTGGTGGTGTCTATGATGGCGTGAATGATTTCCAATTTGGATTCCGCTGGAATGATAGTGTCATTCGATTGGGTAACAACTCAGTGAATAACACATCTGGTATTGTCTATAACCAGTATGCCACAGCAGTGGGTTATAATCTGGAGGCTGCCTTTCCATGGACTTTGTTGGGAGTAAACGTCAATTCAATTGACTATATCGGGTTTGATGTAGCCGTGGACGATGATGACAACGGAGGCGATCGTGAATGTGCTGTAGCATCCATCTTTACAGCTGATAATGCATGGCACAATCCCAGCGTTTTGGGTAATGTACCCCTGGTGATTCCCACAGGTGTTCAAGAGGACGTTACGAGTCAGTTGCCTCAGGATTTTACCCTGAGTCAAAACTATCCAAATCCATTCAACCCTGCGACGCAGATCAGGGTCAGCCTGCCTGAAACGGCAAATGTTGAAATCACCGTTTACAATACACGTGGCCAGACAATTGAGACCCTAGTTAGCGGTGAAATGATTGCTGGCGAGCACGCTCTGCAGTTCAACGGACAGGATCTGAGTTCTGGAGTCTACATCATCATGATGCGGTCTGGGTCATTCCAGGATGAAAGAAAAATGGTGCTTCTGAAGTAACAGTAAGGCCTTTATTAAAACAAGAGAGCCTCCAATTGTGGAGGCTCTTTTGTTTTACAATACAATATTTTACTTCAAATAGGTCATCTTCACCACACCCACCTCATTGCCAGCCTGGAGTTGGGCCAGATAAATTCCCGTGGATACAGGCAATCCGGTGTTACTCAGACCATCCCAGACAATTTTCTGCCAGCCTGGGGCTTCATGACTAACCTCAAACGATCTGACTTCGCGTCCCTGAACATCATAGATCACCAGGGAAACATCACTTGACTCTGTGAGGTGATATCGAAGCGTTGTACGTGGGTTAAAAGGGTTGGGGAAATTTGGCGAGAGAATAAACCCATTGGGCAGAACGCGCGGTTCGCTGACCGTACTGGTGAGCGGATTGTTCGTCCCGTTAAAGGAGGGCAGCATGCGCTCAAAGCTCCCCATACCATCAGGATTACGACCCCATGATGAATCAGCCACCTGCTCACCAAAGGTGATCTCATTGATGATCATCGTATCTGGATTCAGCATGTAGAGAGTCTCACCACTTGCAGAAAGCTTGAAGTTGGCATGTAGCCCTTCCTGTTCCTCATCATTGTCAGCCCAGATAGTGAGAAAGCCATTGGCTGGGATCACCGTATCAGGGAAACTCCATTGGGTAAGATCAGTTCCATCATCAGAAAGGAAATAACCGGCGAGAGGAATGTCCGAACTGGTATTATTAAAGAGCTCTACCCAATCATCAAACTCACCATCCTGATCAGCGTTTGACAAGTCATTTATGGCCAGGAATTCGTTGATGACTATGTCACCGACAACAGAAACCAAATACAAGTCATTTGAGGCATGCTCAGGCAGAAAGCTGATGGCGGCATCATTCTCTGCATAGAAATAGTACTGCAAATCACTATTCACTTGCAAGTCTCCAGAGCCAAATATTCCATCACCTGATGCCCCATCAGCGTGGAGCCCATCATCCTGCATTTCCAACGTATGGAAGGGTTCTGATACCGTTTCCCGATAAAGGAGAAAGACTGAAGAGGCATATTCTGCTTCAACAAAGATGTTCAGGGTTGAATCCGCTGATACCTGGATGGGGTTTGTTGAAGATTGTGTGATCTCAGGTGCCTGCGCCAAGAACTCTGTCAGGGTTGACAGATATGAACCCCGGGTATCCATTAGTTGGGCGACACCAACAATGGATTGCCCTGGAGGCGGTCCACCAGAAGACACGCTACCATTGATATTCGCCAGGAAATTGGCGTAGGTGTAGAATTTATTCGGATCAGCGGCCACCTCCGAAGCTATGATATCCTGAAGTTCAAAAGCTCTTTGCGAGTACCAGCCACTGAGAATGACGTCCTCCAGCATGGTCTTCATGTGTGCGACATACATCTTCTTATAAGTATCATTGGTTAGAACCTTACTGATGACAGGATAATCACTTTCGTTCATATTCACGAAGGGGCTGAGTCTCTGCATCTGATAGGTGCCAAGTTGTCCGCTTGTCTGCAATGTAGCGAACACACCAAAGCATTCATTAAGATCCCAGGGAATGGTGTTAAAGCGACCAAGTTCATCCTTGAACAAATAGTAGTTTTGTGGATTATTGATGGGGCCATCCAGATTTACGAGAAGGTTCTGGAAAGCCAGAAACCAGAGATGTCTGTCGATGTTCAGGACTTTTTCCACTTCGGAAGTGTGATTATTCAGAGTATCCAGAAAATCTACCAGGTCAGTCCAGCCAACATCAGATTCCATGGCATATTTAGCAAAATAGTCACTGGAGTCTGTTCCAAAATACTGCCAGACACCCCCCATGCTTCCTGGGTGGGCATTCCCTGTGATCTCACCTTTAATCCTCGTAGCATCATCATCGTAGGCATGACTGCGGGCAAAGTGCTTGTCCACATCCTGAACACTGGTGTAGAGACCCAGATAGGTTCCATTGATACTCACTCTTGCATAGTTGGCCTGACTGGCGGGGAAGTATTGTCTGGCAATCTCATATCCCAACGCTTCGCGGATAAAGCTGGGGTCCTTGTAGACATTGGCCAGTTTCAGAGTACCATAATCCTGGTACTCTTGATCATCAATGATATGGTCCAGCTTTATGTTAAGTGGGTTTTTCACCTGTGTAGCCCGGTAGGAACTGTTACCCTTGTAGCGTACACCTACACTGTCAAAGATCATTCCATTGATGCTCACAGAACCCATTAAGCGTTCTTCGTTACCTGCACTGACATAACTATCCAGCAGATAGTCCCAGTTGGTTTCCGCGAAGGTGATCTCTATTTCAGTTATCGTATTTATATCATAAAGGTCCTGACCGGATATGGGGATAAACGTGATGATTATTAAGCAGACCAATAGTCTGAGGTTTTTCATGCTCTATTCTTTCGTTGTTTATCTGTTGAGCGTTATCTGTTTCTGGGAGGTGGTCCACCTGGACCGGGTCCCTTGCCACGAGGTGGTGGTCCACCTGGACCTCTACCTCTCTCTTCACCATGTGGTGGACGACCGGACATACTCTGACGTTCTGGTGGAGGTGGCTGTGTGCTGCCTCTAATGAGCTGGTCAGCCAGCTTCCTTAAAAGCACCTGCTGTTCTGGTGAGCAGATCTCATTTAAGTGGGCGAAATGTCGATAAAGGGCCAGATCCATCTCAGTATGGATAACGGCCATACTTTTGGTCAGTTCAGCTACATCAAGTGAATCAACATCTGGGTCGAAGGCAGCATCTACCAGTATCTCCATTGAGTCTGACAGTGCTTCCATTTTTGGTTTCAATGTATTAAAATGCCCATTTCTAATATCCACGAATGCCTGCATCTGTTCTTCAGAAAGTTGAAGTTCCTCTCTCAGGAATCCCTCAAGACCCTGCTGTGGTGTTTCATTACCCCGACGTGGGGGTTTGCTAATGATCATGGTAAGTATGAGAGCCAGATTTAGTAACACTAGCAAAACGATGGTGATCTGGCCGAGTCGTCTCTTTTGGAAAATATCGGTCATTTTCTTACTCTCCAGTGTTATTCATCAAATAGGTATCAGCATAGTTCAACCCATATTGTGATGATAAGCTTTCAATATAGCTGGTCTGAGTGTTAGCAGAGGTATCAGTTGGTGTAGCGATCCAGATCATCATAATCACATTCACGGCAGCCAGACCAACCAGGAGTCCTGGTTTCAATGCTCTATTCCACCAGGTCTCAATGGCTGGAGCTTCATTTGCCTGCTCGGCCTCAATGCGATTCTGTAGATGCTCGTAGAACCAGGGATCCATCTCAGGTGGTTTATCCTTTTGAAATGCTTCAAGAGTACGATTTACCTGCTTTTGAATTTCATCTTGGTGGCGTTTTTTCATTGTTACCTCAAGTTTACAATACTATATCTCATCCTCAATGGGTGTAATATCCCGTGAGGTGTTTTCTTAAATTCTTTCTTCCCCTGTGAAGCAAACCTTCGATGGCTGATATTGAAGTGTTCATGATATCTGCAATCTCCTGGTTACTATAATCCTCATAATTACTCAGGGTTATGGCAACCCTTTGATTCTCAGGCAGTTTGGCCAGGGCTTGTGCGAGGACCTCTTTGCGATCCTCCCTCATCAGATCTGTTTCAGGAGTCCTGTCATCTGGAATATCGATATCACCATCTTCAGTTCCGATTCGCAGCAAACTTTTTACGGAACCCAATCGTCGTTTTCGATTCTGCTTTCTGATAAGATCAAGACTTTTAGTCACTGCGATACGATAGATCCATGTGGAGAGTTGGGCCTCTCCCCTGAAATCATCCAGAGATTTGAAGACTTGTAAGAACACTTCCTGCGAAATATCCTGAGCATCTTCTCGGGATCTCAAAAAACGATAGCAAGTACTATATACCCGCTCTTGATGATCGAGCACCACCCTGCGAAATTCATTCTTTTCAGATGCTGTCTTTACCGTAATCACTCCAGAATCCTGATTTACCTCAATATAGAGTCCTCTAACACTTCCGACACAACATCTTTCGATCATCCCAGTCGTGGTGTATTGGTTCTGACGTCGTTTTTCCCTGAACCTTTTGCTGAAAAAAATAAAAATAAAAGTGCAAGGAATGAGGACGCCTGGCGTCTCATCAAAAGAAAGTAAATAGCCGAAAGGAGAAAAACATGCAACCACGTAATATCAAAAGAAAAATTCTAGTCCCCCTCAGCCTGCTCATGCTCACCTCCATGTTATTTGCACAACCTGGTCAGGACCGTAAGGGACCACCACCCATGCCAAACAAGGCTCAGATCGCTGATATCATCGAAGACCTGGATGCTACCCTGAATCTGTCTAAAGCTCAGCGGGTAAAAATAAGCAGTCTCTACAATACTCATTTTGAGGAGGTCGAAGAACTGATGGAGAGAGGCGATGTTTCACGCCAGACCATGCAAACAATGCGTAAACATTTCGAATCTCAAGTTGAAGCTGTGCTCTCAAAATCTCAGATCAAAGCATATCAAAAGTTTCAAGAGGATCGACGTCCACAACAAAGAGGTGGACGTCGCTAAGGACAATCTTAGATGTCAATGAGGTCTTATCATGTCAATTGAACAAATAAATGGATGCATCGGGTGTGGGACTTGTGTAGAGACCTGCCCCACAGATGTCTTGCGGATCGACCCCAAGACCAAAAAAGCGATCATCAAGTATCCGCAGGATTGTCAAATCTGTCATCTCTGCAGAATGTACTGCCCCGTAGACGCTATAACGATCTCACCGGAGAAAAATATTCCGGTGGTCATTTCGTGGGGATAGGGTCATGCAGCGTCATATAAAATTTTCAACTATCACTACAGGCCTTGTCATCTACTGTGGCTTGCCACTGCTCCTCTATGTTCTGGGCGACCACCCCCGTCGCGAAGTACTTAAGGAGTCGTTCTCCCTGCTGTTCATTGTTGCCTTCTCATTGATGCTGGGCCTGTTCTTTCTTTCCAGAAGCAATCGGAAACTCATGAAAGATATCAAGATGAGCAGGGTGGTGGGAATCCACAAATTCCTCGCCTACCTCGCCGTGACCATTTTCATGGCTCATCCGATTTTGCTGGTGGTTCCCAGATTCTTTGAATCAGGTGTTGAACCCCTTGATGCATTCTGGGAGATCTTCACCAGTTTTGACAACCTGAGTGTGATCCTTGGAATTGTGGCTTATGCCCTGATGCTCCTCGTTGGCATCACCTCATTCATCAGGAAGCGCATTCCCTTCAAGTATACCACCTGGAGACTTTTCCATGGTGTAGTGGTCATGTTGTTTGTGCCGGTTGCAACATGGCATGTACTCATGCTGGGACGACATATGGATACCAGCATGTCCATATATATGCTGACAATCGCCAGTCTAAGTATAATCGTATTGACTAGAACCTATCTGGTCAACCCTGTGAAGGAGTGATCAAAGAATGGAAAAAAAACACTCTCAATCGAAACCAGGTCTCTCCCGCCGTCAATTCATTGGCTTGGCCGGAGGTGCTGCAAGTGTAGCCGCCCTTGCTTCAATGGGTGTTTTGATCGGATTGACTCGAAATGAACCAACGATGGATCCAGAAACAATCAAATATGCTAACACTGAAAGTGATGTGCTTGTCATCGGCGGTGGAATAGCAGGTCTATTCGCTGCAGTGAAGGCTCATGATGCTGGTGCCCAAACCCTCATGGTCTCGAAGGGGCGTCTCGGTAGTTCCGGCCAGACACCTTTCGCAAAAGGCATATTCGCCTATGATCCAGAAACATCGGACTATAGCATAGATGAGTTTGTTGATGCCGTATCACGATCAGCACTGGGGACAAATAACCCAGTTTATACCCGCCAGGTAGCTGAACACTCCCTGGCCAGGGTGAATGAGCTCAGGGATTGGGGATTCTTTAACTCGCCCCTTTACAACAAATCTTTCCGCACACCCATGGATGAGCGTAAAATCCCCATCATGGAGCGTATCATGATCACCAATCTCATCAAAGAGAATGGTAGAATTTCTGGTGCTGCTGGTTTCAGCCTGGATGACGCAACGGTACATATCTTCACGGCTAAAAGTGTGATCCTGTGTACTGGTGCGGGTGGCTTCAAGCCAAACGGATTTCCGATTTGTGATCTTACCCATGACGGCACCATCATGGCCTATAATATCGGTGCCAAGGTCACTGGTAAGGAATGGAATGATGGTCATTCTGGGCGAACAGAGAATCCAGCAGCTTGTTATGATGGCTGGCGAGGGATGTTTGATCGCTCCCCCGGGACCACAGGTGTTGAGATCCATCACGATCTGGGTGTGGACATGAACTATCGGGCCTATGTATTGGGCAATCCTGTCTCGGGAGGTCCTGGTAGCCGTGGACCGGTACAGGAAGTGGACGGTGGTCCGTATACACCTGATGAATTCCGTCGTCAGAATCGACCCGGTGGCGGAGGTCCACCTAGAGACGATAAGCCACCCGGAGAGAACGATCGACCAAATGGTCCGCCCCCGGGTGATGGTAAGAGACCTGAAAAGGGTGGTGGCCCCCCTGGTATGGGTGGCAGCTCAGTTGGCGGTTCATCCGCAGGTATGGCCATCCATAAATCAGAGGGGTTGGTACCGATCAACGATAGGTGTGAGTCTAACATTCCAGGTCTCTATGCAGCTGGTGATGCCTTGGGCTCTTACATGGTAGGTGCCATTTATACCCAGATCGGTTCATCCCTGGCAGGGTCTGCCGTTCAAGGAGCTATTGCGGCTGTGGCAGCGGCTGAGTATACTCGAAATGTCGAAATGCCTATCATTGAAAAGAAGACACTCGAATCAGTTCAAGCTGAAATCCTGGCTCCACTGAATCGGGATGCAGGTTACAGCCCTGCCTGGATAACACAGACACTCCAGGGAATCATGATCCCCAATTTCATACTCTACATCAAAAAGGAGTCCCTGCTTAAGGCAGCGCTGGCCTACATTGAAGAGTTGAGGGATCACCATTTACCCATGCTTCGAGCTGCGGATATGCATGAGTTGAGACTGGCACATGAAACTGCCAATATGATCATCTCTGCAGAGATGAAACTCAGAGCATCCATCATGCGTAAGGAAAGTCGCGCCAGTCACTATCGACTGGATTATCCTGAAATGGATGGGACCAACTGGGAAGCCTGGATCAACATTTTTAAAGGTAAGGACGGTAGCATGCAAATGGAGAAGCAACCATTTAGCACGTAATCAGATATTCCCTCATAAGCGAGTGCTGCTGGAAAACGCGGCAGCACTCTCTCCCGAGAACTTTTCGCTGCATGCAAAATGCAGTCATTCCATTAAAACTCAGAACTCTTCTTGCCTACTCAAAGATTCAATAATTCATGCAAAAGGATACTGAATTTTTGTCGTCTTAACGAGTAGCAGAAGCAGAGTAAAACCTGATAAATGGAGTTAAAAATGATAGCAGACTATTTCGACTCAATTGAACTTTCAGATATGGACCAAGTGAAATTGATGCACCGGACAGATAGGAAATACTGGTTTCATATTGATCGTTTGCGCGAGCTGCTTGCGTCGATCAAGGAAAGTTATTATATCCTGAATATTGATGGTAAGACAGTTCAGACATATGCCTCTACCTATTATGATACTGACAATAACATTATGTTTTCTCAGCATCACAATGGGAAATTGAATCGCTATAAGATCAGACGCAGAAGCTATCTCAACAGTGGCATCAGCTTTCTTGAGATAAAGATCAAATCCAACAAAGGCAAGACCCGCAAAAGACGAATCCAGACGGACTTTGAACAGAATGAGTTTACGCCGTATGAATTGGAATTCATCGGGAATATTATTCCATTCGAGTATACCGATCTACATCCTGCATTGTACAATGAGTTCTCTCGGATCACCCTCGTAAACAAAAACTTTAGAGAGCGATGCACGATCGATCTGGAGCTCAAATTTCATATGGATGGGAAGATCGTCCCAGTTTCAAACATGGTTATCGTTGAGATAAAATCAAGTGGAAGGGAGCCTGCTTCACCACTGGTAATAGCCCTCAGGGATCTACGAATACAATCAAAAGGATTCAGTAAATATTGTGTAGGACGAACCCTTACAGATCCGGATTTAAAGCGTAACCGTTTTAAGGGAAAGATCAGAAGTATAAACAAAGTTCTCCAGAAAACAGAAGAATTCATAAGCCTCAACTAGGAAGTTCAGAAAAAATGAATGACATCATTGAAAGCCTTCAAAACTTAATAATCAATAATATATCAAGGGTTGAAATTACATCCTGGGAAAATCAAGTCAGATTCCTCGGTGTAAAACTCATTGATGTGGGTGATCTTAGCTTCCTGTTCATCAGGTTCACATTCAATACACTGCTGATATTCACTGTCGTGCATTTCATGTATGCCAGATACAGCAAACGCAAGGATTTTTACTTCAGCTATCTATCTATCGGTGTTGTTGTCTTCCTTATGAGTTTCATGCTCAATAATGTCAAACTGGAACTTGGGTTCGCCCTGGGTCTCTTCGCCATTTTCGGGATCATCAGGTACCGCACCTCTCCCATCCCCATAAAGGAAATGACCTACCTCTTCATTGTCATTGGCATTTCTGTTATGAACGCGTTGGCGAGTACCAAGATAAGCTATGCTGAGCTCTTATTTACGAATGGCGTCTTGATCTCTGGGCTTTGGTTACTTGAGAAACGTCTTATGCTCAGGCAAGAAGGTTCCATCAAATTGATCTATGAAAAGATCGAGAAGGTTAACGGTCTAAATGATGTCGTTCTTCTGGCTGACCTGAAAGATCGTACAGGGATCGACATCAACAGATATGAGATCAAGAAGATCGACTATCTGAAGGATGTGGCACATCTCGTTTTGTACTTCAGTGCCAATGGGAATAACAAGCAAATGGTTCAAGGTGACGCGTATGAGTTTAAGTAAATATAGTTCTTCTGTTGTTCTGGTTTTTTTACTTCTGGTATTCCTTATATCCACTGTGGATGCACAGGACCAGGAAACAAACATAGAAACCAGAACTGGATTTGAAGTGGGATACAAACTTAATGATCAAGTGAAACTCTCATTGTCCCCAGAATTAAGATATGACCGTGACCTATCACTTGACAAGTACCTCATTGATGTAGGAGTCTCATATACGTATACGGACATGGTGACTCTTGGTGCGACATACAGATTTATCGGAAACCTGCGAGATGAAAAAAACACTGAGTACCTTAACCGTATTGCTATTGGGGCGACTTACGAAAAATCATATGATCGATTAGAGCCATCATTCAGATTGTTTTATAGCAATTATGCAGATGATGGTTTGACAGACAAGGCTTACATCAGATACAGACCAACAATTAAATACGATCTGCCAGACTGTAAGATCACACCTGTAGTTGCTGTTGAGATTTTTCAACAGCTCAATGATTATCAACTCTATAAGACGCGATATACTACCGGGATGAATTACAAATTGTTCAAGAAAAATTACCTCGGGCTAAGATACAAATATGATTCATTTCCCAACGATAACAAGAACACACATATTATCAGTCTAACCTATAAGTTAAAACTGTGAGTGAGGTAAAGATTTATCCTCTATCAATTCAGGTGCTAGGATACACATCAGAAAGCGTCTTAATTGCTAGGAAGTATATACAAAAGATCATGCTCAAAAGGGAATTTTATGAAGGCAACACAAGTAAGATACAAACATAGAAGACAAAATAAAAACAGATACATTCAGATTCCGCTTCTGGCAGTTCTCTTGCTCAGTGCATTCATCGCTTGCGATGATGCTTACCTACTCGATCCATCTGTATCGCTTTATGACCTGGATTTTGAAGCTGAGGATTGGACCACGACCACCCATAGCAATAGTGCCGAACCCGATTATGATCAAATCTTTGATGATTCAAAAGTTCAACGTATCGATATTGTGATCACTGAGGATAACTGGCAGGCAATGCTTGATGATATGACCCAGCTGTATGGTTCGTTTGGTAGCAATCGGAATTCAGGTCCTGCTAGCGATAACAATGAAGATCCCATGTTTGTCCCAGCTGAGATATTTTATAATGATAAGCAGTGGTATAAGGTTGGTATCCGCTTTAAGGGAAACTCCAGTTTACAAAATAGCTGGATGTCTGGAATATTAAAACTCTCCCTCAAGCTTGACTTTGATGAGTTTGAAGATGACTACCCACAGATCGACAACCAGCGCTTCTATGGTTTTAAAAAACTCAGCATGAAGAACAACTTTGATGATACTTCCTTCTTGAGAGAAAAAGTAACTGCAGAGTTCTTTGGCTCTGCCGGTCTTGCAGTATCCCACACCGCTTTTTACGAGTTATATCTTAATAGCGGTGAGGGTCCTGAATATTTTGGTCTCTACACCATGGTTGAAGAAGTAGATGACACCGTAATTAAAACTCAATTCTCCAGCTCAGGTGGGAATCTCTACAAACCGGAAGGCACAGGAGCGAGCTTCCGGTCTGGTAGTTTCAGTGAAAGCTATTTTGAAAAAAAGACCAATGAAGATGCAAGTGACTGGTCAGATATAGAGAAACTCTTCGAAGTCCTCCATGATAACACACGAACCAGTGATCCAAGTGTCTGGAGAGCTGATCTGGATACCATCTTTGACACAGATGTTTTTCTAGAATATCTCGCAGTTAACACAACTGTACAGAATTGGGATACCTATGGTCGTATGACACACAACTATTTTCTTTATAACAACCCGGAGACAGACAAGCTCACCTGGATTCCCTGGGATAATAACGAGGCACTGCAGGAGGGCAAAATGGGTGGTTCGCCTAATTTGAACTTTTCTGATGTCAGCTCAAGCTCCTGGCCCCTGATAGGTTACATCTATGCAGACCCAGTGTATAGAGCTAAGTATGAATCTTATCTGCAAAAGACGGTTGATGGTGCCTTTGAGGTCAATGCTGCTCAAATGAAATACTCTGCATATTCTGCTTTGATCGAGGAGTCTGTATACGCAGAACAATCAGGATATACTTTCTTGAATTACTCTGGTCAGTTCCAGACTTCCATCGCAACTCTGAACAGTCATGCAGATAGTCGTGCCAGTGCTGTCTACAACTATCTCAACTAAGTCTGATCAATCAACGTGGTTTGCACACAGACTTACCCACTGGTCAATATGGGCTAGTCATTTTTCTACGCTGACCTGATCAGCGAACCAGCAACTGGTTAGTCATCTTAAAGGGTGGGATGTAAATATCTCTGGTAACCCGTATATATGAATGTTCTAAGGTTTATAATCCCTGTGCATGCAATGTAAACATTGGTGTTTTAGACTGAGCTGCTCCAGCAAACAGCGCTTGAATTTTATCCGATTCTTTCACCTCGGATCCTGGCTACCAACAATGAGATCCCGGCAATAATCATCCAAAGAAGTAGAATGTATAATAGAAGAACTCTAGTGATGTAGCCTCCACTTATGGAATATATGACCAAAGTAGATAAATCAGGGATGGTTGAGGATGACAGTAAAAAGACCAGGGTTGGAATAATATCCAGTACTCCAATAACTATAGCCACCATGGGAAACACAAATGAATATTTGGCCAATCTTGTTCCTTCAGGTAACTGACGAGCCAGCATTAAGCTCAGTGAGAAAAAGGTGAGCATAAACCCGGTCATGGAGATGAGGTTCAAGTTAAATGTCCAAATAAAAGTTTGTAGTTGACCCATATCTTCCAGTTTCAGGAAAAAGACTTTAAAGGCTGATGCATCAAAAGAAAGCCAGACTGAGTTAAACTCCGTTGTAGCAACCCCCATCTTCCCAAAAAGTTGAATAATATAGGTGTAAACCGGGACGAAAATAAGTAATCCGAGAATGAGTATATTCCGGGTGAGTTTTTTTGCTGGATTGGTCTTCAGATATGCGAGCATGATATCCCTCCTGATTGATTTGAAATCAAACACTAACAGCAGGATAATCTAAGTGTCTATCGCTATTCTGAGATATATTTTCTTTTGACAACCAGACTATTAGAGGATTGACATTTCCAAATTTTAAGGTCACAATTGGGGGTAGCTAACCACACTCATCAGAGTCGTTCGAATTTTGGAGAATCTTGGAAAGAAAGATGCAGGAATCAGATTTATACTTGCCATTAAAGACCTATCTGGAAAAGCAAGGTTTTGAGGTGAAAAGCGAGATTCTCAATTGTGATGTGATGGCTGTTCGAAAAGATGAGGCACCTGTTATTGTAGAGCTCAAACTATCTCTTAATCTGACCATTTTGCTACAAGCCGTGGATAGGCTCAAGATCTCCAACACAATCTACATCGGTGTGCCCAAGGGTTTGGCAGTCCTCAAAAAACGTCGCAAACAAATAGTAAAGCTTATGCGCATGTTGGGTCTTGGACTCATCGTAATCGACCCGGGATCAAGAATTGGGAATGTAGATGTTTTGTGTGACATCGGTGAGTACAAACCAAGACAGGTAAAAAAACAAACTCAGCGTTTGTTAGAGGAATTCCAGGAGCGTGTTGGGGACCCTAATTATGGTGGCACAAGCATGCAACGGGGTATCATGACTGCCTATCGACAGAAGGCTATTGCCATCTCTAGCTACCTGTTGAAGCATGGAGCAACTAAAGCATCGATCATAGCTGGGGAGTTGGAAGAGCCAAAAGCCCGCAACATCCTATATGACAATGTCTATGGATGGTTTGATAGACTAGGGAAAGGTGTATACGACATCTCCCCCCGAGGTGACCGAGAACTCCCTGACTGGATCGCCAGAAACTCCTGAAAAATAATTGTTTGCTATTTGTCATTGATTGAGCTTTGACTTTATTGTAGATTCTTCCGAATAAAGGGGGTTATATGTACAATAAAATATTAATACTTACCTCTCTGATATTACTCATTCTATTCTTACCGGTTTATACTCAGGATACTCTTTATACAACAGTTAATAGTGATACACTGACCATTCATCATGATGGAACAGAACGCAACTGCGCTGCACTTTTTACCTGGGATGTTGAGATCGTGGATAATCTCATTACTGCCACCCAGGTTGATACTGGAGATCAAGCTTGGTGCATGTGCTACTTCGATCTCGAAGTCAGCCTGACAGGATTGGATCCAGGATCCTATCAGATAGATGTGTGGAGTGATGATCTTGGTTTTAATCCGGTATTTCATGGTTCTCTCAATTTGGACTGGGGAAATCTTTCAGCTGTTGAACAAGATGAATCTGAATGTCTCACCAGACGAGATGATACTTCATTTGTTGAACTATCTGTTTACGGCGACACCCTGAATCTGTTTTGGAATACACCCCTGCTGAATTGCATTTTCATGCCTGTTTGGAATGGATGGATCATTTCAGATACCTTTCATGTAACAATGGTGGATACTGGTCCACCTGTTGACTGCATATGTCCTTTTGTTTCAGAGGTTTCATTTGCTCCATTTCCACCAGGGACATATACTCTCGATTTCTGGAATGGAGAGTATGGTTACCCTGAGTTCACTATCTCAGGTCTGCGAAATGGTTTTGAGATAATCGGAGACTACCAGAGTCCCTGTTACAATATCACCGGGATAGATAAGGGAAGCTCAAAACTGGGTCCCCAAAAATTCTTGATGGGGATTCAAACCTATCCCAACCCATTTAATGCCCAGATAATTATCTCATATCAAGTGATAAACAATGTTGAGCTTGATATCCAAATCTACAATATTGATGGTTCATTGGTGCAAACTCTAAGTCAGCATTCTCTGGTGGCTCCAGGTACTTACGAATTAACCTGGCAGGGGAAAGATTATACTGGGAAATCCGTAAACTCTGGTGTGTATTTTCTTGTCTTCCATAGCGGTTCAGGAACTTCTGTGCGGCGTCTACTTCATCTCAAATAAAAAAATGCCCGATCGCTTTGATCGGGCATTTCTTCATTAAAACTTAGCTTACTCTTATTTTCTGAGAGCCGCTTTTGTAAAAAGATGTTCAGGTATATCTTGATCAAACTGGATGGAATCGATAATGAACTCAGTTCCTTTCCCTTTCTTCAGCACATCCTTGAAGATCATATGTTTTGGATACCATCGATCTTGCACCTTGAAGACCTCTGTGATGTCTGTTGTCTTCAAAAGCTTGCCACTACGGGCAAAGCGCTCTTCTCTAAGAGCAATCCATCTTTCAGAGTCAACCCAGACTTTACGCTTGGCGTAGGCCAGGTCGTCCTTCTTTGCAATCAACTCAACGATGTAAGCAGGACGGTCACGGACTTGCTCTTCCCCAACGACAGTACAGCTATAAGCCTCTTCAAGCTCCTCAGCCTCGGTGAAGTCCTCATAGGACAGATCAGAACCCATGACAGATTGTCTCAGCATGTGACCAGCAATCTGAATCACACGGTTGGTGCTGGGTGAATAGATCCATAGTTTATCCTCAAGCTTCAACATCTTTGTACCTTTTTCACGGGGTGGTGAAAGATATTCGCTGAAGGATTTCTCATCACTGATCATGTAGCCACGAGAAGTAATCGTACGGCTGCTCCTCCGACCATGAACGATCATCGTTGATTCGACTACCTGGTTTTCAGATACCATGTTCCGGTCAATACGCTTCATGATCTCCAAACCATCCGGCCAGTCTTGTGCCAATGCCACTTCTGGTTGGAAGGCAACCAGTATGAATGCAATAACAAGCAATATTCTGTATTTCATCATGTTTCCAATTCCTTGAATAGTGAGGCGGTCTGCCGTTTATAGATTCCTCTACCTGATACCAGTGCGCCTAGAAATGGAGCGATAATACCAGGCACGAATCCAATGTAGAAACAGGCTGGAATGATCTTCCCCCGGATCACATCTGGATAATAAATACCATTGCCTGTATCTGATATCCCCATACCACTGATATCCACTCCGTATTCCTGGAGCAGATAAACAAAGAACAAACCCAGGATTGTTCCAAAAATGGTCCCAATTGTCCCGATGAGGGTTGACTCCACCAGCATACTACGATAGACGTGACCTTTGGCTTCACCGATAGCTAAACGAAGTCCAACTTCACCATATCGACGGAGACCGTTCATCAATCCAGAATTCCAGAGAACAATGAACATGATGGCAATGAATACACCGGAGATAATGAATATGAAGGCACCTGCCCATTGCATCATTGCAGCGAACTCATTCACATCTTCAAAGCGAAATGCAATAGGTGAATAGGGATCTCCTTCAACACTCATATTTGAATTGATCCAGTTGGTAACAATCTGCGCTCTTTCGCCTGTATATTCATCATCTTTGAAAAAGCCCAGGATCTCTGTACTTCCACCCTCCATATCAAGTGACATGCGGGCACCCTCAATATCAGTGAATATTGCACCCCCCTTGTCCAGAGCAGTTACGCCGAAAACAACGGTACCTGCAATCCTGAAGTTCTGAAAGGACATGGAACCATTGATGGTTGAGCTCATGAGAGTGACACGGTCACCAATAGCCAATCCATATGATTCTGCCATACTCTGTGATATGATGATATCAAAAGCGTCCGATGGGAGGGATCCATTTTGGATAGAGGATCTGATCTTCAGATAGTCCAGTTCAGTGCTTCCTGGGGTGATGAGGTCTGCGGCCAGGGCTGAAACTGTTGTTTGAGCCTTGGTCTCACCGTTTTCATCTGGAATATCCAGAAGACCACCAAAGCGTGTCCTTGCTTTCCACATCATATCCGGGAACTGATTTTCCAGGCGTACAATAATCTCTTCAGCGTCTTCTAGAGCCATATCCAGGGGCATCTGAGTACGGTCCTCAAAGTAACCCTGTGAAGTTACTTTGACATGACCAGCATCCAGATGAGCACTCATGCGGATCATATCCGGCATAACACCACCTATGTAACCGGCCATGAGAACTGTGATAGCAGTTCCAATAAAAACCGTAAGGATGGGGAACAGACTTCGAGAGCGATCACGAAGCACTCCTGCAATTAGAAATTTGATCATGACATTTTCCCCCTCAGCGCATCAGTTGGCTTCAGACGTGCCAGTTTTCGCACCGGGATGAAGCTGGTAATTGTTACCGTGATCATAACAGTTACAATAGTGCCAACAACGAGAGCTACTGAATACTCGGGGTAAAGTGTCTGGGGGAGCACCATCCCGAAATTGTCAATATCCATAGGCATGGTCAGTCCCTTCATGTTATTCAAATAGAGGAGGGGGGCACCATAGAGGGTGGCCAGGATAGCAGCAAAGATGCCGTACATGCTGCCTTCAAGAGTGAACAACTTTATGAGGGTCATACGTGTCATACCTAAGGCCATGAGCGTTCCCATCTCCTTGCGTCTTCTCCAGATGGAGAGGACCTGGGTATCAAACACCGCCAGCAGGGCCAGCGCCATAAGTACACCATAGAAAATACTGCCACCACTGCTCTTCATCTCCACCATGTTTCGAATATCAGCGGTGAGGTCGAACAGGCTGTGATATGACCAATTGGCTTCAGGTAATTCGCCTGTGTAGGACTTATCCACAACCATCATGGTAGCCTGATTCTCCAAACGTGTAATATCCTGAAGCAAGGCAAGGTCCATCCAGACACTTCCTACATCAATGGTGGAGTTATCTGTCACCATGATATGGACGACCTTAGCATCCCTGGCATCATAGGCTCCGTTGCCGTCACGCCATTGCATGGTGAATACATCACCCTTTTCGACGTTGATGCTCTTCGCCATGCGTTGCCCTAGCATGACCGGTAAATAACCATCTGCTTCCACATTCATTTTAGAAGTGGGCATGTTCATGACAGTTTGGGTGTGATCTGCTCCCCTCAACATGACATTCTTCATACGATTGTCGGGATAGATGGCTCCCTGGTAGAACATGACGGGTGTCATGACTCCAGCTTCCCTGAGTGGATCGAAAACAGCAGGGATGACATCATGTGCGTCAGGAAGAGAGAGTGGATCATATGGATCATAGATTTCACACCAGTATTGACCACTTCCTTTGTCTGTATCTTCCGAGATGCGAATACTCTGATCCTGCATCCCGTTGTACATACCTTTCAGATAAACAATGGCCAGGAAGGCAATGGACAGAACGAAGATATTCAACCAGGTTCTGATACCAGCCCCTTTTAAATTTCGATATGCTAATTTCAGGATGACCATTTTACGCCCTCCTTATTTAATTTCGTCTTTAACCACTTCTCCATCTTCCAGGGAAATGATCCGTTTCATATACTGCATGACCTTCTCATCATGAGTTGCAAAGAGAAAGGTTGTGTCCAGTTCCGCGTTGAGCTTCTCCATGGTCTGGAGGATATGGTGAGAGTTCTTGGCATCCAAGTTGGCAGTCGGTTCATCAGCAAGGACCAGAGCAGGTTTTTTCACCATGGCTCGAGCAATTGCTACTCGCTGTGACTCGCCACCAGAGAGTTGAGCAGGTCGCATTTCAGCTTTCTCTGTGAGACCCACCCATTCCAGAGCTTCTGCTACCATATCTTTCCGTTCATCAGTTGATTTACCCAGGAGGAGGAGTGGAAATTCTACATTTTCGGCTACTGTATAGACTGGTAGCAGGTTGTAAGTCTGAAAAATGAAACCAATATGAAGATTTCTCAGCTGGGCCGCCTGTTTGTGTGTGAGTGCCTCAATTTTAGAATCCAGAACTGTTACAGAACCACTACTGGGAATATCAAGCGATCCAATGACATTCAAGAGGGTTGTCTTCCCAGAGCCACTGGGACCAACCAGTCCCGTGAATTCCCCTTTTCCAATCTCCAGGCTGATGTTCTTAAGAGCTACAAACTCACGATCAGCGACTGGATATGCTTTTACAAGATCATGAGCGTGAATCAGTTTTACTTCGGTCATTTTTGACTCCTGTTTAATTTCTGTCTAGTGGTTATAAGCCACTATCAGTTGAATTCCTTTCCCTGAGAAGTTTGAACTTAAACCCGTATTTGAATCCTGTGGGTCATCGACGTCTGTATAGAACGCTCCCAGGGTAAATCGAAATGAATCATAGGTTTGTCCCCAGCTCATATATGCCAAGGGGGTATTTGTTTCCCAATCCATGAATAACATGAGGCTAAGTTGATCAAACATGGTCGGTGAATAGCTTGTCATCACGGTGCTTATCAATCTATTCGTATCATCTATCACTGGGCTGTCCCAGATATTTATTAACATATGTTCAGTTATGAGGAGGACACCATTTCCCACCCAAAAAGTATAGTCTCCCCCGATTGTGGTCTGAAGCTGTTGCATGAAGGGGCTGTCACTTAACTGTTGATTTTTATATACGGATTCAACCCACAACCCAATTCCAACATCCCAGAACCCATCTACTCCGATTCGGCCTTCATACAGGTCAGGATCATCTGGCGAAATGGATGAGGCATCGGCAATTCTCCAGTGCGTGCTGATACCTAGCTGCCCCATGTTGTTAGGCATGCTTATCCTGCCGCCAGTCTCAAAGGTGCCATCCTGATCAGGAAATCCTTCCCATCCGATGGGATCACCTGGGAGGAAGAGCCAAGCTTGAGAGGACCAACCAAAATCATAATGAAACTTTGCACTGATGCCCGTGACACCACTTGTCAGAGCCAGTGGGTCTGTGGGGTTGATTGAGTCGAACCACATTAACGGTCTCAACAAACGAGCCGGACCAAAATTAATTTTTTGCAGACCAATGACATATTCGGAGTTGGCGCTTTGAAGATTGAGGGCTACACGATAGGGGTCTGTAATGATTCCACTATTGTCCAGGGTATCCACTTGTCCACCCCACTGAAGCTGCCAACGTACCTCCACATCATAATCCCACGACTCTGCAAGTGTGCTCTGATACTCAAGTGCAGGTAGATACCGGGTGATCATAGCGATGTCACTTTTAGCTGCTCCATTGGCAGCTGCACTTAAGGACAATTCTCCCAGAAAGGGAGCTCCCTGAACATTAGCCGCCAGCAAAATCAAGAATACTATTACACTTTTTGGCTTCAACTTATCCCTCTTGAGGTGGTCCTGTCGTTCCATAAAAAAGGAAATTCAGAAAATCTTTGGAAAGCTTAACCATATCATCCCCATACATGGCCATCATGGCTTCCGATCTTGCATCAGCCCCAAGCACCATCCAGATGTGTAGTAGAAAATCCACACTATAACTGGGATGTATTTCACCCTTGCTCTGGGCATCGGCGAAAAAGGACCGCATCGCTTCGGTTGACATTGCTGTCCAACGATTCATCAGATCTACGATAGCCTCATCAGCGCTCATGAGACTATGCATAAAGACGGGAGTGAAGTGGCTCACTGCTGATTCCTTCATAGCAATAAAAGCCTGCATCTTTTCCTGGAGGCTGGCATCAGCATTTTTGATACGCTCAAAAGTTTTCATTCCCAGCGAAAGACGCGTAGTCATATAGTCTTCCAGAACAGCGAATTTATTAGAGAAATATTTATAAAAAGTGACCTTTGATACTTTTGCCTCTCGACAAATCTCCTCAACTGTCACCCTGTCATACCCGAACCGCATGAAGAGATCTTCAGCAGTTCTGAGGATATCCCCTTCTTTCGTTGGACGATCCTTAAAGTCAGGTAATTGGACTTCTGCAAGTATTCGATGTGGCATATAGTGTACGCTTTCCGTTATTTCATTCAATAAACGTATGCAATATCGTCAATAATATGAACGAGTCAAGAAATATTTTACGTTTTATATAATTTAATACTTATTTCGTTCATTTCAGATATGTTCGTAAATCAATTAATACAAACCAGAGAGTTTTTCATCACCGATAAATGAGAATAAGTATAGTGGGCACTACAAGGACACGAGGACCATCTTACCCCGGGATGCCTGTTTCATGGCATCCTTTATATTGTTTCTGTCTCAAGGAAGCGCTTTGCCCGAATTAGTGGAATTATTATGACTTGAATTATCCACACGTATATCTTTTTTCTTATATTCAGCCCTGTTGGTCTGGTATTCAGGCTCAAATAAGGGACTGCCAGGATGAGGATATGAATCAACTGTTGTTATTCTGGATAACTGATTCGTTCATGGAGAAGGAAGATCGTAACCGCGGTTCACTACTCCATTTTTTGAGCATGTAAGGTATTAATGAAAATCAAAAAAATACTCTTTAGTATAATTGCCGCCCTGATTCCAGTTGCATTTCTTGCTTTAGTTGAGTTATCCCTATGGATTGTGGATGCTTACCCACAACCTCCTCTTTTTCTCGATATTACTGATGGTGACACCTCCCACACTCAAATTAACTCTCAGGTAGGGGAGCGCTATTTCGATAAGGCCATCATGCCTGTACCAAATTTGTATCCACAAAAGTTTAGTTCAACGAAACCTGATGGAACTGTACGCATATTTTGTCTTGGGGGTTCCACAACAGCAGGTTTCCCTTATGAAATGACAGCACCTTTTCCAAAGCAGTTGGATCTTCTACTAAAAACAGATTACCCCACTCATGACTTCGAAATTATCAATATGGGTCTTTCTGCAATCAACAGCTTCACCATTGTGGACTGGATTCCTGAAATTCTTAAACAGGCACCTGATTTGATACTGCTCTATATGGGTCACAATGAATTTTATGGGGCTTATGGGACTGGATCAACCATTTCTCTCGGACATGATGGAAGAATTATTCGTCTCGTCTTAAAATTTCAAAAATTTCGAGTTGTCCAAATGATCCGCTCTATTATACGGGGATTTACAAATCCTCCGTCCACAGGCGGCAAACCTACTCTCATGGAAAAAGTAATCGATGATAGATTCATCGAAACCAATTCTATGCTCAGGATGAAAACGCGGGAAAACTTTTCAGCCAATCTAGATGTCATCCTTTCGGCATGTCAGACTGCTGGTGTACCAGTAATCCTAAGTAACTTGGTTAGCAATATCAAGGATCAAGTACCCCTGGATGTGACATCGAATCCACAGCAGACATCGAGCAAAGCGCATAAACTATATCTCAAAGGTCTCCGTGAATTTCGTCAGGGAGATACTACGACTGCTCATATTTCGTTTACACGTGCAAAAAATAATGATCAGGTTCCCTTTCGTGGGAATGATTATCTCAACGAGATCCTGCAGGTCAAGGCAGGTAAATTCGCTCGACCCATTGTGGATATGAAATCTGCTTTCAGGCATGCTTCTATTTCAACAATTCCTGGTAATGATTTATTTTGTGATCACCTGCATCCAAATCCCATTGGATACCACATTATGGCTCGGGAATATCGAAAAGCCATGGATAGAACTGATGTCCTTCCCATGGCCGTAATCCAGGATTCTACAAAGCGACCACTGCTGGTTTCGGATCTTGATTGGGAAATCGGGTCGATGCAGATATTCAAGTTGATGCAACGCTGGCCATTTGGAAACAGTAGTGTGGATTATGCCGACTATACGCCCCTCTATAATGAGGCAACTGCCCGACTGGCCAAAGAATACCTTTTGAACCATCATGTCTGGGGCAAAGCCCATAACGATATGGCAGAAATTTACCTGGAGCAAGGGGAGTTTGAAAAGGCATGTCAGGAATACCAGGCTATCGTTGAGGTATATCCTGAAATTACTGAAAACTATTCTAAACTGGTTGAATGCGCCAAGCAAGCTCACTCCTGGGAACTCGTCAAACAGACCTGTCTAAAGGCACTAACCACAACAAGTGCAACTGGGATGTTCAATTATAATCTGGCCATTTCGTATAGAATGACAGGCGATTTGGACAAGGCAACCACCATTATTGAGAAAGCCCTAAAAGCACCAGAGCTTACACGGGTACAATCAGCTAATGTTAGGTTTACCTATGCGAGATTTCTGGTGGAACTTCAGAAGCCATCTGAAGCAGCTGTAGTGCTCACCAACTTAGTCCAGGAAGTGCCTGATTTTATAAGAGCTCAAGAGCTGTTGAATAAACTTATGAATTGACGATCAAGCCAGAGGTAACCCCTGGAATGATTTAGGGATCTTTACGGATGGTTAATTCTCCCGGTCTCATACTAAAATCAAAGATAAAATTATTAGCAAGGTGGAAATCACCAATGCTTACATCATCCTCAACTTCTTTTAGAAGTAAGGTTATCCGTTTTTTGTGAAACTCATTATTGGGAAATATTTGTCCTTCTATATTCCCCCTAACACTGTATCCCTTATTCCAATCATCCACTTCAATTTCTGCATCAATAATTTCTGCGTTGCCAATTGACCCTGTAATCTCAAAATCTCTTGTAACCCGTAGTGTAAATCGAACCATCCCGACTTCACTTGCCAGATTCACATTATAGAAGCGTCCTTCTCCATGCCAGTCTCCCACAAATTGCTCAAAGCTAGTTGAGTCCTCCTGGCCAATCGCCTGAGTGCAAAGACTTAGGAAGAGTAAGGTTAACATATTTACTTTCAAATTCATTTTATGTCCTTTATAGGATTCAAAAGTCCTATCAGTTATGATTCAGTTTCAATAACCCGGTTTCGAAGTAGAATGATACCACTTACCAGGAGTGGTCCCATAAAGAGAACGATGACCATTCCCCTACCTTTCTCAAGAGGATTAGGACCAAAGATTTCATAGAGATTAAAGAAGTAGAAGAAGAAGGCTGAAACAGCTATTAGAATTACACCAGCAATCTTAGGCCACCTCTTAGCTACATAAGCCAGGAGGAAAAAAGGGGCTGCAAGGAGTGATTGCATAATCAGGGCGATGGGATCTGTAAGATTGCCAACGATGTTGAATACCAGCCAAACCCAACCAAAGCCATTAAGAACACGAGAAACAGTTTTCTGGGGACCCCAGTATGATAAGAGGGAACTCAAAAACCAGGTAAACCAGAGTATTGCCAGAATCAGCGATACAGCGACCTCAGGTTCCTCAACATTACGGTCACCCGAGCGTAAATAGGACACCAGCAAAAAAGTGAATAAACCAGCTGTGAGAAAGGCATGATAACCAGCCTGGCGATCTGCTCGTCGTTGAAACTCATCCTGATCATTTAAGATACTGAGCTCTCTCAGGATACCGGGACCAAAGGTGCCCAGGGCAGCCAGCGATAAAAAAGTCCAGCTAATTTCTGAAAGTCCGAAACCAAGGAGCACTACGACCCCGGCAATGAGCGTTGCATGAGTGGGTTGCCAATCCAAACGACTGAATATTTTATTGATCATCATCCTACTCCTTCAATTCAAACATTTCTTCGACAGTTGCACCAAGAACCTGGGAAAGGCGCAATGCCAATCCCACAGATGGGGCGTAGCGACCTTTTTCAATAGAAAGGATAGTTTGTCGTGTTGTACCTACTTTTTCAGCCAGCTGTTCCTGGGTTAAATCCCCCGCTTTCAGTCGACACAACTTCAAATTGTTTGTGATATCATACTTAGGTCTCATATACCAATATACAATAAACTGTACATAATGGAAAGTTTATTTTACATTTCTTATAGCTTTTATCTTCTTACCCTTATCTTCATTCAATTAAAAGGACCATTTGAGGTGACCGTTTATCCCATCCATGTTGTGATTTCAGAAACAGCGAGTACAGATACATCTTTACAGAGGGAGCTTGTTCAATTCTTGAATGACAATGGTTTGGCAAATGCCGTGGCTTCGGTAAACGATGTGAACATTCCATTTATTTGGGGATCTAATCAGGTAAAGATGTTCCGCTGGAGCGCAAAAGCCTTTGCTTCTGCGGTGGCAGTTGATAAGCCAGCCACCGAGTATGCCCTGATCATCGAAGCACCTTAAACTTATTGTTTCACACAGGATCATCTGTTGGGGATGGTATTCCAGTCTATAATTTTCACACAATTCAGTGTTTCTCACTCATTCTTAACCTTTTTACTTATATAGAGTCTCAGTTATGTTGTCGGCCAAATATAAATGGTAATCGTTGGCCGCTGGTCGGTTTCGATCTCATAAAGGAATATCACATGCTTCGCTTCTCAAAACTTACGCTTCCCATCATATTAATTTTATTCAGTGTCTCTTCAGCACTCTTGCAGGCTCAACATGGTCAGGGTCGAGGTGGTGGGAATAGACCAAGCTCTGGGATTGCCGGCAAAGTGCTTGATGATGTCTCAGGTGAGCCCATTCAGTATGCAAATGTCATGCTGCACAATAGTGATACTGATGAAGCCATGACCGGTACCATCACAGATGAAAGGGGACGTTTTCGAATCACCCCTGTGAAACCCGGCAACTATTTTGTGACCATCAAATTTATGGGATTTGAACAATTACGTGTAGATAGCCTCACGATTACCATGGCCACACCACTAGCTATGATTGGACAGGTACGTCTCGTCCCTGCTACAGTTTCTGGAGAATCGGTTGTTGTTGAACGCGAGCGCACGACCATGGAATACAAGATCGACAAAAAGGTTATTAATGTTGGCCAGGATCTGACCTCAAGTTCAGGGACAGCTGTAGAAGTCCTGGAAAATGCACCATCTGTTCAAGTAGATATTGATGGAAATGTTGAACTTCGCGGCAGTAGTAATTTCACAGTCCTGATTGACAACCGTCCTTCCATTTTAGATGGAAATGAAGCACTCCAAACCATTCCTGCCAGTACCATCGATAACATCGAAATCATAACCAATCCATCGGCAGCGTATGATCCTGATGGCGTTTCTGGTATTATCAATATCATCACAAAAAAGAGCAAACTTGAAGGTGTGAGCGGTATTGCCAATTTGAGCGCAGGAAGCCTGGGACAACGTGGTGGTGACATTCTGCTAAACTACCGAAACCATAAATACACTGCTTATATCAGTGCAGCCTATCACAGTCGGGTCTATCAGGGACTGGACACCAGTATGAGCATAACCACCATCGGTGATACAAGTTATTATGTTGGACAGTCTGGCGATCGGCGTTTTCAACATGGTGGTTATCGTATTCGAACTGGCATCGATTTCAACATCTCTGATAAAGACATCCTTGGTATAAAACTCTCCTATGGTAACCGTGGTTTTGAGCATGGGGGTGACAAGAGTTTTTCTGAGTACACCAATTTTTTCCTAACCCCAGTGATAACTACTTCTAAAGCAAATTCTGAACGGGGCGGCAGGTATTACACCTTGGGTGCTAGCTATGAGCATCAATTCAATGGTCCTACACATAAAGTGGCGATTGACGGGAGCCACAGTCTTCGAAAATCTGATGAAGAAAGTTTCACAGAACAATTTGACATCAACGGCAATCAAGTAAGTGGTAGAATCACCACGGAGGATGGTCCCACCACACGCAGTAGACTTGAGGTGAAATACGAGCAACCTTTTGCCAGTGATGGTAAATTGGAAGCGGGATATCAGTTCCGCGCTGGGATTTCAACTGATGAAAGTGGTCTTCAGGACTGGGATTCCACAACAACAATGTACATAACCGTGCCCACCTACGATTATGAAACTGAGTATCAGCGCAATATTCAATCTCTGTTTAGCGTCCTATCCACAAACATTGGAAAATTAGGGATCCAGGGTGGGTTTCGAGCTGAATATACTTTCAGGGATATTGCTGTCGTTGATAGCATAAATTTTGAGATCGATCGATGGGACTACTTCCCTACGCTTCACCTTTCCTACAATATTACGCCAACCCAGAAATTCATGACCAGCTATTCAAGAAGAATACGCAGACCCCGTGGATGGTTTCTGGAACCCTTTGAAACCTGGACAGATGCCTATAATGTGAGAACTGGTAATCCTGGATTGCTCCCCCAATACATTAATGCCTTTGAGGGTGGTTATATGAAGTACTTTGGGAAGAACATGATTTCCGCCGAGATCTATGCCAGGGAAACCACCAATCTCGTAGAGCGCGTACAAGAAGTTTACTCTGAGAATGTCATTCTTCACACTTTTGATAATGTGGGCAACTCATTGTCAATTGGTAGTGAACTATCCCTTCGAGTAATGCCCTTCAAGTGGTGGGATTTTAACCTCATGGGGAACCTCTATCACTACGAGATCAATGATCAACCAGCCAACTTCAATCAAAATGTTGAAAGCGACAATTACAGCATCCGATTTAACAATAATTTCACACTGAATCAGATGATCAAGCTTCAATTGAACGCCATGTACAATAGCGCCTCCGTCACGTCACAGGGTGAACGAGAAGCTATGTTCTTCCTCAATGCAGGTGCACGCATCAACATCATTGAGAACAAGCTCAGTGCATCCATCAATGTGAGGGATATTCTGGATACAGGTGATCATGAGTTCATCAGTGAGGGTGATGGGTGGTATCGCTATCAGGCTTCTGATCGAGCCGCTCCTATTGTTTCTGCATCCCTCAAGTACAACTTCAACAATTACCGCTCTCGAGATAGAAATGGTAACGGTGAAGGTATGAACGGAGAGAGTGCTGAAGGGGATGATTTTTAAATCATTCGCGTACAGCAGAAAGTATTTGGCATGAGCATAAGCCGTATTTATCATCCCACCGTGATGATGAGGAACATAAATATGAAGTCTTTATTCCAGGATTCCGTGGGCATTCAAGCCCCTGGATCAGCACGTTTATGGAGACAACTCTTATCATAGTACGATAAATTACTTACATATTTTTTGAATATTCAAAACCCCGCTGATCTGAAGAGATAGCGGGGTTTTTTCATTTCAGGAACTTAAACCAAATAACCAAGAAAGGGGTTAGACATGAACCTGAAAGACATGGTAAACCAAGGACAGAAAGTGAGAATCAGTTTTTATAGCCGAGGGAGTTTGTGGTATATCACGGACAATGGTTTTGAATTCCCAGTACCTGTAGAAAACCGAACTGAAGTTGGAAATGCCACCTTTCTGGCTGAGGACAAGGCCATCTATTTCATGCGCTACATTCGGAAACATATCCAGTTTCTGGAGGATGCACGTATAGAAGCCCGAGAAAGGATCTAGTAATAAAACAGGCAGAACCTTCTGCCTGTTTTTATTGGTAGAATTTATTGATCTGTAGGATTTATAATTCTGCTAACGCCAGGAGTACATGAATGGCAAATTTCTCATCCCCCTCATTGAGAGCTACCTTCGCCGCGACTTCCATATCTCTTTTGGCCTGGCCAGGATTTTTATCCATATCCTCCAGTCCATGTAAAAATAACTTATGATATTTAGATTCAGGTGCATGCTTCTTAAGCCCGGATACATAATTCTGAACCTCAGCAGAGTTTGGGAAAGTCTCTAGTGAGCCCAGCTTACCAAGATCATTCCCAGTGAGAACGCTTGATTCTCTGACAAGTTCTGGAAGTTGGTCAATACCCATGCCCTGACCCGTTGGTTTATTCACAGTAAAAAGAGCTGCTCCGGAAGCACGCGTATAGTAATTAAAGCCATTACGACCAATCAGGTCTAAGGCATCTGGTGTCATCTTCCCGTCTTCCATAACTGCCTCAGATACATGAAACCTTACGACCCTGCACAAGACCAAATTTCCAGATCCCTTCGTACCACCTAGAGGAATAATCTGCTCTACCTCACATTCCATATGGAATGGAGAATTTTTGACACGTTTTGGTCTAACCGCATCGGAATTGAGTGTTTCAAAACCTGCTTTGGTAAATTCGCTAAGCTCTGGACCATAGGCAGTTGAAGCCAGACTGACCTGCTCAACCAAATCAAAAGGTACTGCATGAACTACGCACTCTGGTATTTTTTCCAGGTTAAGGAGTGTATCTTTGGCAGAACCATCCTTGCCACTATAGGCTGGGGAAAATGCGATATAGGGTGGATTGGCTCCAAAGGCATTGAAGAATGAAAAAGGAGCAAGATTATCCACTCCATCTTCTGAGATAGTCGATACTAAAGCTATGGGCCTGGGACTCACCCCGCTAAGTAATAAGTTGTGAACTTCCCTTAAGGGATTTTGGCGGGGGTCAACGCTGATAAATCCATTGGCTGTATTCTCGTTCACAGCAACTATCCCCTAATGGACCTTTTTCTTAGCTAAAATGGAGTGGTCTGAATCCGTTGATAGCATGGTATTATTTAATATGCCCAGACCATCAATTCGGAGTTCAATTTCATCATCGCTCGCCAACCAGGTTGGAATAAACTCTTCACCAGCTTCATCTGCTTGAATCGCTGCTGTTCCATTTAATTCCAAGTAACAACCACTCCCAACCGTTCCTGAACCAATGACATCTCCAGGATATAGCTCCACACCATATGAAGCCCGTTCAATGATCTCAGCAAAAGTCCAGGTCATATCCTTCATATTGCCATCAGAGATTTGGGTTCCATTATGAAAAGCCTGCATTCCCAGGGAATAGGTCGCGCCAAAATCTGTTTGAATCTTGAATTCTTCTAACTCATCAGGAGTGACCAGCCAGGGACCTATAGTCGTGGCGAAGTCCTTCCCTTTTGCAGGACCAAGGTTGAGTTTCATTTCTTCCATCTGCAAGAGCCTGGCTGAAAGATCATTCATTATCGTATATCCAGCGATATAGCTATCTGCATCCCGGGTCTGGATATTCTTGCCTCTTTTACCAATAACAATAGCTACTTCAAGCTCGAAATCCAGCTTGTGTTCATGATCGGTTTCAACTTGAACAGCTCCCCCACCAAAAATGGCGTTGTGATTCGTGAAATAGAATATAGGGTACTGGTCAAACTCGGGGATCATGGGAACACCACGATTACGCCTAGCTGTAGCCACATGTTGACGAAAAGCGTAAGCATCGCGACATGAAGGTGGATTAGGCACTGGTGCAAGTAAGTCAGCATCTTTTACCGTTGAAACTCCCAGACCACGCTTAATTCGCTGATCCAATATTTTGAGAGACTCCATTCCCGATTCTTCAAGATTAAGAAGTTCCAAGACAGTTACAGGCAACTCAAGGCCAACTGTCTCCCCTCCTTTTTGAATATCATAAACCTGGTCACGAATCATGAGTCCACTTCGGTGTGAATCTCCTGATTTATATGAAACTATTTTCAACGCTTTTTCTCCCCTTTATTCATGATCAATTGATAAACTTCTTCCATGACTTTTACAGCAAACTCGGTTTCATCCACTGTCCCTGAATTTACTCTGATTCCATTGGGCACACCGAATTTATCGACATGACGAACGATCAATCCACGATTGGCGCATTCCTCAGCGAATAGAGCCGCATCAGATTGCGTCGGCATTAATGTTAAGATAAAATTGGTGTGAGTTTTAACCTGAGGAATACCGATGCGGTCAAAATTTTCCTTTAACATGTTCAGTGACTGACGATTTAAATCTATCGTCTGCTGTAAAAACTCCACGTCATCCAGAGCGGCAATGCCAGCTTGCTGAGCAAGAAGATTTGGTTCAAAAGGCAGCTTTACCTTATAGAGAGCCTCAATGACTTTATCAGGACCCACTGCAAAGCCAATTCGCAGGCCAGCAAGACCCTGAGCTTTTGATAGCGTCCGTGTAATCACCAGGTTTTCATAATCATACCTGACACCATTGGGATAGTCCTCAAACTCACTGGCATAATCTGTATAGGCTTCGTCGAGAATCACCATGATGTGATCCGGAACTTGAGTCATAAAGGCCTCAAACTGTTCACTAGAAAACATGGTCCCTGTTGGGTTATTGGGATTTGCCAAATAGATCATGCTGGTTTTCTCAGTGATGGCATTCCACAAGGCATCAAGATCAAACCCATAGTCCTTAAGTGGTAGTTTGATGAGTTTTCGTCCTGTCTTGCTGATGGATACATAGATGCCTATGAAGGTTCCTTCGCAGGTAATGATCTCATCACCCTCTTCGGTAAATGCCGAAACGATGTAAGCAAGTAGCGAATCTGTTCCGTGTCCACAGATAATATGATTGGGTTGTACCGAATACTTCTCTGCAATTGCTTGCACCAGATCGTAGGACGCAGGGTCTGAGTATCGATTGAGACCGGAAAGTGCTTCTTCAATTGCTTTCAGTGCCTTGGGGCTAGATCCTAGTGGATTCTCGGCTGAGGCTAACTTCACAATGCGGGTTAAATTTTTCTCTCTGGCTAATTCAGAGATGGGCTTCCCAGCTTTATAGGGAATTAATTGTTCTACAAAACGAGGTATTTTAATCATATCTAATTATAACCATGATTTGGGATATTCGATGTCCTGGCATTCATGCACCTTTTGAGTGGGCTTGAGAGGCTCAAAAGTATCGATCATAAATGCATATTCATCTGTTCGTTCTACACCGACGGAAGCTTCAGTCCTACCAGGTTGGGGACCATGTGGAATACCACCGGGATGCCAGGTCAATGATCCCGCACTTACGCCCTTACGAGACATAAAATCCCCATCCAAATAGTATAGCACTTCATCACTATCCACGTTGTTGTGGAAATATGGGGCAGGTATGGCTTCCTCGTGAAAGTCAAATGGTCTTGGTACAAAATTACAGATGACAAAGGCCTCAGTGGTATACAATAAATGAACCGGTGGGGGCAGGTGGATTCGTCCCACTTTGGGATGATAATTTTTGATATTGAAGGTGAAGGGGTAGAGGTAACCGTCCCATCCCACCACATCAAAGGGATGATTTGGAAGAATATGTTCTGAATATTGAGTGTCCATTTTTACAATTAGCTTGAACTCACCTGATTCATCGATTGCTTCCATATATTCTGGTGGTCGAAAATCCCGCTCACAATACGGAGCATCTTCATTTAATTGTCCATATTCATTGCGAAAATGTTTGGGGATATCGAAGGCAGAGCTGGACTCGACAATCAGTAGTTTATTGTTGGTGAAATCCTCAAACTCCATGGAATAGATGGTACCCTTGGGGATTACAATCTGATCGCCGGATCCAAAGGGGTTCACACCATAGGAACTTTTTAAAACGCCTGAACCATGATGTACGAAAATCAGCTCTGAAGCTCTGGCATTTCTGTAGAAAAGACCGGAGTTCTCGGTAACCTTTGCTGTAGCAATTGAGCAGTGACCATTCTCTAATAATTTTTCCCGACTATGAATGTAGTCCCCTCCCAGTGGGTCCTTATCCGTATCGCAATGGGTATAAACCATAGGTGCATCATCCAGGGTTGGAGAATTACCTAGTGAGACAGTTCGGATATCTTGTGTGGCAGATGGTAGATGGTGGTGATAGAGATTTGAGTATATGCCTGAGAATCCCTTGCTGGATACTAACTCCTCTCGGTATAGCTCTTTTCCATCTGTTTTATAAAATGTGGTGTGCTTGACCCTGGGAATCTCACCCAGCTTATGGTAAAATGGCATACCCCGCTCCCTCTACTCCTTAGTGATTGTGGTTATGTGACCACATACTGATTACAGATTACCTCGTAATTCCTGATCTTCCTCTATGGCTTCAAACAAGGCTTGAAAATTGCCTTTACCAAATCCTTGAGCACCGGCTCGCTGAATAAACTCAAAAAAGAAGGTGGGTCTGTCTCCAATAGGTTTGGTGAATAGCTGGAGCAGATATCCACCTGACTCATTGTCACAGAGTATTTTGAGTCCCTGAAGATCGTCAATATTTTCTTTGATCTTGATGTCCTCCCGAGCTCTCAGTGTGTCATAATAGGTATCCGGGACATTCAGAAATTCCACTCCATTTTCTCTCAGTGTACGAATCGTATGGATAATATCCGCAGTCTGTATGGCGATGTGTTGGACCCCTGTGCCATGATATTGCTCGATATATTCTTCAATCTGGGATTTCTTTTCCCCTTCATAGGGTTCATTAATTGGATTCTTTATGGTGGATTTTTCGGAGCGCACTACTTTTGATAAAAGGGCAGAATATTTCGTGCCGATATCTCCCTTTTTAAAATCAATAAAAGTTTCAAAATTCATGGTACGAACATAATAATCTGCCCATTTATCCATTTCGTTTTCACGCACATTGCCAACGATATGATCGATACCAATCAAACCAGCATCCCCACCAGTCAGTTGGATATCCTGGATTGGTGAGTCATAACCAGGTTGGAATATGTGTTTGTAGTTATCCCTGTTGATATACACCAGTTCTGTATCATCATACAAACGAATGGCGGCTTCTGTGATATAGCCATGCTCATTTTCAATCTTTTGAGGACGTCTCTGAATGACGGCACCATGTTTGACTGCATGATCAAATATTTTCTCAACATCATCTACTTCCATGGCCCATCTCTTCATTCCGTCGCCGTGTAGATTTAGAAAATTTGTAACATCAACTGTGGTTGGCTGCAAGCTTCCAGTAATCACAATTTTTAAGTTATTCTGGGTGAGATAGTATGATATCCTGTCTCGACGACCTGTTTCAGGTCCCGAATACCCCTCAATTTTCAGTCCAAGGGCTTTGGCATACCAATAAGCCACCATTTTGGCGGAGCCCACATAAAACTCGACATAATCATATTTGCGGATTCCCAATGAATCAGACATATTCATTCCCTCTTTGTTCCGGGGAAGCATCCTGCAAGAGGTGCTTCATTCCAAATTCAATTAAATGTTTCATATTAGGGTATCTTTGTCCCTGCTGGTCTAAATAAGTTTTTAGAGCCCGGGACAGTTCGCTCCCCACATCACAAATCTCAAGTAATTCAAGTGCGAGCAGCCAATCCTCGGGATGATCCTTTTTTAGTTTGACCAGGACATCTTTTATGTCAATCGATATTCCATCTGCTCTAGATAATCTCACTTCGTGATAAAGCTGGTTCAGATTTTTAAATTTCTGGGATGGTTCTACTTGAATGGTTTGTTCTTCTGGCACTCGGATTATTTGATCAAAACTTTTAGGGTCAGCTGGACCACCATATGCAGAAACAACATCCTTCCCCACTGCCATATCATAAACACCCCATTCAGGTGCAAATAAAATACGGTCTCCCAGGGTAACGGTACAGTTCTCAAAGCTGATGAGAACAATTTTTCCTTGTAAATTCCTTTTACCTGTAACTACCTCTCCTTCAACCAGGACACCGCTTTCAAATTCAATTGAGGTCTTTTTACCCTCATATATATCATAGGCCATGAGATCTCTTGGGCTCATGTCTTCAATGGCAAGATTTACACCTTTTAATTTACCAAGAGGAGATCCAAAGCCTTCATGGTGATATGCTTTACCGTGTCCTACCAATTCTCTATCACGCAAGGCCAGTGCAGTAGAACCGACGGTCCGGATGTAGGCTGGCTTATCTTCTACAGTAACAACTTCATCAAAAACACCTGAAATTTGTAATCCTGTACTCAATTCAATGGTACCCAGTCGTTTTGACCCAACCAGTTTTTCAATACCCTCCAACCCCCCTTTTCGAAGTGCCATCTTGTTGGCTAATTCTTCAAGAACAAGACTGAGGTGTGCGAAATCTGGAGTGACATATAGATGAGGCTGTGGTTTGGTAATATCAAAATCCTGGTAGGCTGCCTCAAGGGTATAGGGCCGCTTTTCCACATGATCATCAAGACATGTACCGCTCTCTCCAATGGATGACAGTAAACCTGCGCCGTATATCTTTATTGCTTCCCCTACTTGAATCAATCCGTATTCTACAGTCCACCAGTGTAGATTGCGAATCAAGGCCATCTCGCTTGGATCACCCATATTGGCCTGCAGATCACTGATACGTTTTTCGGCTATGAGTAACTCATCCTGACGTGTGCCAGGCGCTTCTTTGATAATTGAGAGGTGTCTCACAGCCTCGTAGAGCAAATGATCATTTTCACTGCCAATTGCCTTGGAACCTACCTCCCCAAATCGTCTAATATATTCCGCATACTCTGGATTAGCGATGATGGGAGCATGACCTGCGCTTTCATGAATTATATCCGGGGCAGGTGTGTATTCAATGTGCTGGAGTTGACGAATATCTGCCGCAATCACGAGGACATTATACGCTTGAAATTCCATAAAGGCAGCAGGTGGAATAAATCCATCAACGGATACAGCGGCCCATCCAATACTGGTCAGAACTTCATTCATGGTTTCCATGTCAGGAATATCATCTACTGAGATGCCAGTCTTGGCCAGTCCATCCAGATAACTGGGGTGGGCAATTGTCTGTAGGTGGCGAACATTCATCCGCATGACAAAACGCCACACTGCCTGATCGATTGCCGTGTAATCACTATAAATTTGTGGCTTGATAAATTGTTTTAAATGGACAGGTAATTTGTCCAGGATTGGATTCCCCAACGCTGTTGTTGTTTTTTCCATGAACTCCCTGTAGCGTTAATACCCACTGGCAGATGTGCTATAAATCGATCGCTAACCTGTTATAATCAAGTGACTTTATCCCCACTTTTGGATTGAAGAAGATAATCTCGAAGGCAGGGAGCACAAGATTTGATTTAAGATAATTTTTGTCCTGTTACAAACGATATTTTTCACTAGAAAAGAAATCACCTATATGAGAGTCAATCGGTGTGTTAAGTCTTGAGCACGTCCTCAACTTCAGCAGTTGACCAACGACGAGTGCCATCCAGTAAAATGGTATCAGGATGATTCATGAGCCACTCATCATGCAAATTTTCCAGATTTTTCAAATAGTCCAGCGGCATTTGTTTCTCCTCGTCACGGCCGCGTTTTTTAATTCGCTCAAGACAGAGTTCCGCAGGTGTACGGAGGTAGATAATTTTTTGAGGCTTCTCACAATAGTTGGACGCTAAGAATTCCCACAACTGTTGATAAACCTGCCATTCAGCATCATTCATGGCACCACCAGCATACAGATTTTTAGCAAAAACATTTCTGTCGGTATAGATGGATCTTTCCAACACAACGCGATCGCCTTGTACCTTTTCCAGAATTTCCGACCAGGTTTTTGCTCTTGTAGTAAATGCCATAATTTGAAAGGTAAATGACCAGCGAGGCATATCCGTATAAAACATTTCAAACAGATTCCCGGCAAACCCATCTCGCCAGGTATCCACTGGCTCTTCCAGGAATTCAAAGTCCTGTGAACTCTTGAGAATATTGCCAAGACTCGTTTTCCCTGCTCCAATGTTTCCCTCAAGGAGAAACATGGATCTCACAGCTGGATTGTTACTCGTGATTTCACTCATAAAAAACGGAACCTATTCTGTTTGATAATCTTTGACTCTCGTGTCATATGAAAACTATAAATAAAGCATGGACTTAACCATCTGGGTGGCAGTTAATCTAATCGGGAATGAACAACTTGAAACGATGGGATATTGCTGAAAACAATATTCATGATTTCAAAATATAAAAAGGCACCCCACTTTTCAGTGAGGTGCCATATGAATCAATTCAGTTGATATGATGCTATTTCAGATAAGTCATCTTTTCAGACTGAGTGAATTCCGAGGTAGTTAGTCGGTAGAAATAAAGTCCACTACCAACTGGTGTACCCCGTTTATTCAAACCATTCCACTGCAAGTGATAGTAACCAGCAGCCTGCTCTTCATTGACCAGGTCGATCACATGCTGACCGAGTGTATTGTATACCGCAATAGTTACATGCGTATTCTCGGGAATATCATACTTGATATTCGTAATGGGGTTGAAGGGGTTAGGATAGTTGTCATGCAGGGCATACTCCGTTGGAATAAGAATACCAGCAGTTCCAACATATTCATCCACATCATTGTACCAATGGAATACTGTGCTATTGGTGTCTGGTACAACATAGATTCGAGCAGGACCACCGAATGGAAATTCTGCCGTATCATCACTCCAACTACCATTAATCCTGAACTTATATTCCAATGTCTCGCCAGGATAAAGATCCGTCAAAGTAATGGTATATAGACTATCTGCTTCCGGATCATCAAGAACCATAGGCACATCACCCCAGGCATTGAAGTTTCCAGCAACATCAACAAAATCAGTACTCATATCGAATGTTTCCATCAGTGTATAAATCGACATGTTCACATCAAATGTGACTTCCACAGGATCGATGTTGTAGCGTTCAGTAA
>JAERTG010000038.1 GCA_016845065.1 Fidelibacterota bacterium
TCTCAATACGAAGGAAGCCTGACTATTCGTCAGCGTTTTTTCTGCTGAACTGGTAATAAAACAGTCACTGTTATTCCTGCATCCGGATTGTTTTCAATATGTAAGTTCCCGTTGTGCAGGTCAACAATTTGCCTGCAGATAGGCAGACCAACCCCCTTTCCTCCGGAACCGTCTCTTGTTTTACTGCTCTGGGTAAAGCTGTCAAACACTACTGCAAGCTCTTCTTCCGGAATTCCCGGGCCTCGATCAGCTACAGTCACCTTGAGCATGTCCGGACCCTCAGATTGATCATCCCTGTCCACCAGGATCGTTATCTTTTCGTTTTGTGGAGAATACTGTTTGGCGTTAGAGATGAGTTTCCGAAATAGATTGACCACCAGCTTCGAGTCGCATTGCAGGTTCATTGTGTCCTGGTATTTGTTATATTGGAGCAGATCAATTATATCAGGGTCTACTCCAATGTTGGCCAGGGCCATTTCAATCAGAGAAATGATATTGCTTTCAAACAACACCAGCTCGATCTCGCCGGCTTCAAGTAAGGACAGGTCACACATATCCTCAATATAACCATTCAGACTATTTGCCGCTTTCTTAATATGTGAGAAATATTCGATCAGATCTGTTGCCTCCACCGATTTGGAGAGTTTTACGAGTTCCTGAGACAAATTGTGTCCAAGGCGGGAAAAACCGAGAATGTGATGGAGAGGGGTTCGTAATTCGTGTTGCATATTAGACAGAAACCTTTCCTTGCAGGAATTGCTTTCCTCTGCCAGTTGTTCAAGAAGTTTTTGTAACGCATATGATTGGGTCTGTGAGGCAGCGATGGATCTGACCTCTGAATACGTGATCGGTTTATTCAGGTATATGATCCGGCTAGTGCTGCCTACCTGCTCATAAATCTCTTCAAGAGATTTATTGTTGTATGCGGTCACAAATACAATCCGAATGTCTGTATCGATTTCACGGATTTTTGCAGCTGTCTGGGCACCGTCCCATCCCGGTGGCATGTGCATGTCTATAAAAGCCGTCGCAAAAGGGGTGCCTTCTGCAGCTGCATTTTTCACCATGGCATAGCCTTCCGGACCCTGCGAAGCTGTCTTGACGTTGTAGCTTTCCTGTTGGGGGGCACTTGGGATGTCTTCAAATAGATGCTGTCCTGAAATATCAATATCGGTGTTTACCGGGCACAGGATTCCCTCAAACATAGACCTGATTTCAGCTTCATCATCTATAACAAGGATTCTGTTGTTTACCATATCATATCCTACACGATTTAAATTCCAATTGACGAATGACGGAAAAGCTATTTGTTCTATTGAGAGTCTTCACATGTTTCTTCATGGAATGACTGCATGATTTCCTGAAATCGTTTCCCAGAGTAAGGTTCAGGCATAAATGCAATCCTTCTGAGTCCGGATGCCGGATTTGTTGGAACCGGGTTGGCGTCCCTACCGGTAATAAACATAATGAACTGGTCGCAATCTATGCCTTTCAGGATCAGTTGATCATGAAACGCCTGCCAGTACGGGTCTGTAACGCTGACATCATAAAACACCATGCTGAAGGTTGTATTTCGCATGATTGAGATCGCAGAATTGCCTCTTTTTGTTGATTGGATATCTGTCAAACCTTCTGCAGCCAGAACATCTCGAATCCGAACAACAACCTTGGGGTCGCGATTTATGATCAACGCCTTGTAGCCCGACATATCCAGGGCGCTTTCCTGGTTTTTTTCGTTCGTTCTAATATTCAGGGTTGTCTGTAGTTTGCTAGCTAATTCATTGATTTTAAATGGTAAAACCAGGTATTCATCAACCCCTTTGCTTAAGGCATTTTCGATATCTGCAAGATTATCCGAATTCATCAGTGCAATAAATATTGGTCGGGGATTGAGACCCGGCTTCAATCTTATTGATTTGATAAGAGAGGCCCCTGCCCCCTCCGGTTTTTCCCATTCGGAAAGGACAAAATCAACAGACCCGATATTGTTGAAGTGACCTTGTGCAGTTTCCGGATTTGAATAGATTCGGCAATTGGTAATACCTGCCTTGTCTAGAGCGACTGCCAGCAGGCGGGCGGATTCTTTATTTCTGCTCATAATCAGCGCGGAAAGGGGCGACTCCGGCGACTCCAAACTGAGATTCCCTCCGGTTGCCAGAAACCGGGTCAGTTCCAGCTGGGTTTGTGCCTGCTGAAGTTCAAACTTAAGGTCCCGGCTCTCTCCGGATTTTGTTTCAACAGATTGACTTTTAAGTTCTTCAAGCAGCTGCTTCAGCCGGTAATATCGAAATGAATCGAGGGATTTTCTGATCTGCCTGAGCAACTCATCGTTGTCCCAGGGTTTGTCAATATACTGGTGTATTATCTTGTCATTGAATGCTTTGATGGCATCTGTTGCGTCTGTCTGGCCGGTTAACAGAATCCGGCTGGTATGCGGGGATACTTTTTTTACCTCAGAGAGCAGTTCAATTCCAGTACGTTCGGGCATAATATTATCTGAGATCACCAGTGCATAGCTGGTGCTTTCCAGCTTTTTTTCGGCAGCGACTGAATCGATGAAATAGTCTATAGGGTATTTCTCATCACGCAAGATTCGTTTAAGGGCTGAGACAATATTCTTCTCATCATCCACAACCAAAACTCTGATCTCTTTTTCAACCTGCTTTCGGAGTGTGTTCACTATTTTCATATATTCGAGCTTGATCGGTTGAGTGTTATCGCACTTCTAAGTGCAGGTTTACGCCTCAATGAATATCGAAGAGTTGTTCTGGAATTATGTATCTACAATTGAACTCGTATTTGTTTGCGATGCAAAGTCCGCTCCAAAAGAGCAGAATTATTATGAGGACAAAAATAGTTAAATATTTACAGCATATTCTACATCAATGCCGTTGACTTAAGCGTTTAAGATGGACCACTTTGACATTGCAACCAACATGGCAATCATGTATAATAAGTTAACCAAAACAAATAGATACATTATTGACCCTAACCTCATTTCGGAGGAAAAATGTCAGCAGATTATCAAAGTGGTCCGAATTCTGGCACAGCACATGATTTTCCAGGTGTGTGCCAAAATCGTTGAAAACATCAAAAATATTATCCATTCCGACGACTTTCTCGCCAAGTACCGCAATTCTTCTACGGATTTCACCAGAGAGCGAAAACTTCCCTTCTCCAAACTGGTTCTCTTCTTCCTCAACCTCAACAAAAGAGCCTATCAGGATGAACTGGACTCGTTCTGCAGAGTGTTTGATGGGCTGGACATAGATGAGCATCAGGTAACAAAGGGAGCTCTCTCAAGAGCCCGTAATAAATTGGACTACCATGCGTTTATTGCTCTCAATCGCCATCTTAATGCCCAGTTCCATCAATCCTTCAGGACAGACACCTGGTTCGGCTACAATCTGCTGGCCGTTGATGGTTCCACTGTTCAAGTCCCCAAAGAAGAGGCGGTAGCAGAGCATTTCGGCGCGTGGAATCCCAGGGTTGGCGATCCCTGCCCCATGGCACGCATCTCCCAGTTGTTCGATGTATCCAACAAACTGACATTGGATGCTATTATCAGCCCGAAGGCAACTGGTGAAAGAGAACTGGCATTACAACACCTCAGTCTGCTCAGTTCCAACGATCTTCTGTTGCTTGACAGAGGATATCCTGCTTTCTGGCTATTCAAGCAAATCCTAAAAAAGAGGGCGCATTTTTGTGCCCGTATCTCCAATACCAAATGGACGGCTGTCAATCGATTCTTTAAGTCCGGCAAACAGGAGAAGATCGTTACCATTCATCCCAGCTATCCTGCTCGCAACAAATGCAAAGAGATGGGATTGGATATTGAGCCTCTCAAGCTGCGTCTACTCAGAATCGAACTTGATACTGGTGAAACCGAAATTCTGATCACCTCGCTTTTAAACAGCATCAGCTATCCCCATCGTGAGTTTTCAGACCTGTATCACAGTAGATGGCCGGTGGAAGAGGACTATAAAACCATCAAACGAAGAGCAGAGGTTGAAAACTTCTCCGGCAAGTCCGTTTTATCGGTCTACCAGGATTTTCACGCCAAAATATTTTCAAAGAACCTGACTGCTGCTATCTCTTATCCCCTGAGAAGCCGAATCAAAAAGAAGTATGGTCACCGAAGTTACGACTACCAGCTGAACTTCACTCAGGCTTTATCCAGGATGAAGGATACTGTGGTACTGCTGTTTTCCGAGCCACTTGCGCTGATCGAGAACCATATTGAAAGATTGCATCAGCTTTTTCTAACCCTGGTCGAAGCAGTTCGGCCGGGACGTAAATTCCCACGGAAAGCCAAAGTACAGCGAAGGGGCTTCTATCCGTGTTATAAACCTATCCGTTAAGTCAACGGCATTGAG
>JAERTG010000039.1 GCA_016845065.1 Fidelibacterota bacterium
TATGGGGAAGGGATCCGGGTATCTCTTGGGAATGGTGGGATACACTTTCTTCCCTTTAGGATAGGTATCAATAATTCCCTGCATGGTATTGGCACCCTTTTCAATAATCAGGCAGGATCGATTCTGTTCTTTGGCCATCAGTCCGGCGGCAATACCGCCTGGACCCGACCCGATAATAATTAAATCGTATTTTGCAGCCATCTTGAAAACTCCCTTTTGAAGTGATGTTATCTTCAAAGTGTTTAATTAGCATAAATGATAAACCAGTGTCCAGTAGACAGGGGTGCTCAACACGGTGAATTTCTTCTGATCAAATTACGATGTGAATATAATCGGTTGTATTTATTTCTGGACAATCCCATCAATTCCATCTACAATTGCCTCAATAAGAGACTGAGGCAGTTATGGATTTTCGAAATATAGTCGTTCGGCCTATAGAAATTGCAGAAGAATCAAGGTTTCAAAAATTGATGCAAGAATATCATTACCTTGGGGCCTTACCCAAAATAGGTAATACTATCCGGTACGTTGCAACCTACCAGGGCGATTGGCTATCTTTGATTGTATTCTCAGCAGCTGCCTTGAAATGCGGAGCAAGGGACAATTGGATAGGGTGGAAATTCCGATACCAATATGACCGATTAAATCTACTGGCCAACAACTCTCGTTTTTTGATTCTTCCAGACTATCACTTTAAAAATTTGGCATCAAAAATTTTATCATTATGTCAGCGAAGAATACAGAATGATTGGATAACGCATTTTGGATATCCATTACTGCTTCTTGAAACATTTGTTGACCCCACACGATTTCATGGGACTATTTATAAAGCGTCAAATTGGGATTTTGTTGGTAACACCAAAGGATATCAACGTATTCGTGGTAGTTATAGTGACAAGAAAGGGACTGGCAAAATGGTTTTTGTTTGCCCCTTGCAACGAGATGCAACCCAAATTTTGTCCCATCCGATATTAGAGAAATGTTATCATACCGGAGGGCAGAACATGAAACTCAGCGCAGACCAAATGAAATCATTACCTGATTTTTTTCGAAACATTAAAGACCCTCGCAGAGCCCAGGGAAGAAGACATAGCCTACACGTTGTTTTAGCGATATCTGCAGCAGCAGTTTTGTGCGGTATGGCTGGATATAAAGAAATTTCAGACTGGGCAAAAAGTTTAGGCCAAAAAGCCCGTAGCCGGTTTCGATGCCGCCGCCAAAATAAAAAATACATTGTTCCCAGCGAAAGCATAATTCGAAATGTACTGATAAAAGTTGATCCTGAAGAGCTTGATCGTGCTTTGCAACAATGGAATGAGACCTATGGCGCCGTAGATGAAAGCTTGGCAATAGATGGTAAAACAATGTGTAATGCTATCGATAAGGATGGTCGTCAGACCCATATCATGAGTGCAGTAGGCCATCAGAGCGGGCAATGCTACACCCAAAAAAAGTTGGCACACTCCCTGTAGAGGGAAGTGAAGAGGAAAAGCAAACAAACGAAATCAAAATAGCGTTTCCTCTCTTAGACGCTATTGATATCTCAGGTAAAACCATTACCGCCGATGCATTACTTACCCAAAGAGAATTCGCAAAATATCTGGTTGATCAAAGATTCGCACACTACCTTTTCATTGTGAAGGGCAACCAAAAAAATTTATATGAAGATCTTGAATTTCATTTTAGCCAACAAAACAGAGAGCCGGATCACGAAACCGTTGATGGTATAGAACATGGACGAATAGAGACACGCAAAATCTGGGTCGATGTGGATTTAAACGATTACCTTGAATTCCCACATGTAGGGCAGGCATTCATGATCCAACGTGAAGCCTATAACAAAAAAAGTGGCAAAACCAGCCATGAAACTGTCTATGGTGTAACCAGCTTAAGCTCGAGGCAGGCTGATGCGGCAAAAGTTCTCCAAATAAACCGGGGACACTGGGTGATAGAGAACAGCTGCCACTATATAATAGACTGGAATTATGATGAAGACAGAAGTAGAGTGAGAACTGGGTCAGGGCCTGAAAATTTGACACGACTCAGACGGTTTGCTGTGGGGCTCATTAAAAGCAGAAAGGTCAAAAGTGTTTCTCAAAAGATGCGCCAGTTGCTTTTGAATACAAGGGCTGTCTTCTACTATTTAAAAATGAGCCAGAATAGCCACCCCCGGGGCTGTACTCATTAGAACAAATTTACCGTGACAATGTAGAGATACATTATCCATTTTATAAACTTCCTATGTAATTCTAAATGAAAGAATGATCGTTGGCCCTTTCAAGGGCAGGCTATATAATCGAAGTGTCAGAAAAATGATTCCTCTAATCGATCAGTAACTATTCCGACAGAATCTGAATACTCAAGCCTGTTAAAAAAAACAGGGGACAAGGCATTCGAAAATAAAGGGAACTACTCAACGCTAAATTTCCACTAACCCCAATAGCCCTGGTGGCTGATTGCTATTTTAGTGAGGTTAAGCGTTAAGCCTCGAACACAAAATAGCAACCAGCCACCAGGGCGACGATATGCGACGATGATGCTGAACAGATACAAATAAAGTTCTTTAGATTAGGGACGGGTGGTTTGTTGAAACCGGTTTTTCCCGGGCTGAATTAATGAAAAAAATGACACGCTGTGAAATGACTGGAATCGTCCTCGTTTTTCAACAGTTCAGGCGGTATTTTAAAACAGGCATCTTTTGCAGACCAGCACCTTGTATTAAACCGGCAGCCATTGGGTGGATTTTCCACTGACGGCACTTCACCTTCCAGGATAATCCGATTTTTAGAACCGCCTGGAACCGGTCTTGGGATAGATGAGAGAAGCGCCCTTGTGTAGGGATGTAAAGGCTTTTGATACAGAGTTTCGGCATCTGCAGTTTCGACAATTTTCCCCATGTACATCACGGCAATTTTATCTGAAACATGCCTGACAACGGATAAATCATGGGAAATAAAAACAATGGTCAACCCCATGGATGACTGCAGTTCCAGCAGCAGGTTCAATATTTTGGACTGAACAGAAACATCCAGAGCGGAAACC
>JAERTG010000040.1 GCA_016845065.1 Fidelibacterota bacterium
GTGTTGCCGGATCGTGTCGGTTTGAAGACCCCGATCCTGCACGAGATATGATAACCTTTCCTTTCCATTAGGCCCAAAAAGACAGGACCGAGAAAATTGGATCAGTTTTTCGCTTTCAGTCTGCCACTTCGGCGTCTTCCAGTTGTGAGGTTCGGATATATGGCGGTACCGTTTATTATCCGCATGCGCCTTTCGTTGTGTAATCGGTGAACCTGATAAAGCCGCAACTGCCTCAGGAAAACTCATGAGGCAATGGCGCATAAGATATTGAATGCCATCTCCCACCTCACCATTCCGGGACCACCATTTATATAACCAAACACCGTTTTGGCGAAAAAACTTCAGACTGTCGTGGTTTTTCGACTGAAAATTAGCTCCGGAATGAACAATCTCTAGACCCAAAGATTTAAGAACGTCCGGCAGACTTGCCTGTTTGGCCGCCTCAATCTGTTGTTTCGGTATCATTTTTCCCCCTTCCCAGAAGCTTTCTCATAGACTCTCCCTTGAGATTGATTTTGTGTGCATTGTGTATGAGACGATCAAGGATGGCGTCTGCAATGGTTGGATCTCGGATATTCTCATGCCAGCTTTCTATGGGCAACTGGGTGGCGACGATGGTGGAACAAAAGGCGTGCCTGTCTTCAACTACCTCTAATAGCTCCCTTCTTTCAGGCGCGGTCATGGGGGAAAGACCGAAATCGTCAAGGATAAGAACTTTTGCCTTTGCCAGTTTTTTCATGATTTTGGGATAACTGCCGTCGGCTCTGGCAATCCCCAGTTCCTGAAAAAGTTTTGGAATCCTGATGTAAAATGCTGAAAGGCCCATACGACATGCCCTGTTGGCTAATGAACAAGCCAGATACGTTTTCCCCACCCCGGTAGGACCGGTAATAATAATGTTCTGAGCGCTTCTGATCCAATCACAACCGGCAAGCCGAAAAATGACGGATTTGTCGATGCCTCTGGGAGCTTGGTAGTCGATATCTTCCACGCAACCATTGATTTTCAGTTTTGCACCTTTGAGAAGGCGATTCATCCGTCGCTCTTCTTTCCATGTCCAAAGCCGGTCTACGAGAAGGGAAAAGCGTTCTTCAAAGGCAAGTTCGTTCATGTCCGGTTGTTGGATCTGTTCTTTAAACGCATCTGCCATGGCATCCAGCTTCATGGCATAGAGTTTTTCCAGGGTTTGCTGGTTAAGCATGGCAGGCCTCCTTCCCAGTGTAATATGCATTACCCCTGACATTGGGATGGTTGAGCAAACGGGGGTCTGTTTCTTTTTGTTCGAAAAGCAGAGGCTGCTGATCCAGTCCGTTTTTGAGAATCGATTTTACGCTTTTGTACGAATAGCCCTTGATCATAAGGGCACGATAGCATGCGGCTTCGAGTCGTTCTGGAGAATATCGTTTCACCAATCCCATGATGCCAAGACAGGATCGAAACCCCTGTTCAGGATGGGGTTTACATTCCAGAATATGGGAAATAAGCCGCTTGGTTTTGGGGCCATTCTTTCCAGCCCAGTTGATAATCCTCGAAGGAGTCCACTCGAGATGCTTTTGATGAGACTTTGGCATGTGCTCCCATAACGTGGTGAATTCGCCTTTTATGAAGCTTCTAACATGACTGGTCACTCGCCGATTTTTGAACAGCACCTCGATGGTGCTGTCCGTCACCCTGACATCCACCTGTTGTCTCGCTAACTGATAGGGCACACTGTAGAAATGCCTGAAAATTTCAATGTGATAGTCGATATTGACCCTGACTTTTTTCCATTCGGCGTATTCATATGCAGCAGCGGGAAGCGGTTGAAGGGCAGGTTGATCAATTTTCACAAACAGGCTCTTACGATTGCCGTCAAGCTTTTGGAATTTCCGATTATTCAGATCAGGCAATCTTTGTGAAATTTCTTTGTTAAGTTCAGCGATACTGAAAAAGGTATGGTTTCTAAGGGCAGCCAGGATCCAACGCTCAACAATGAGGACTCCCGTTTCTACCTTTGCTTTATCTTTGGGTTTCCTGGACCTTGCTGGAATCACGGCGGTCTCATAATGCTCGGCCAAATCCTGATATGTTGGATTAATATCAGGCTCATACCGGCAAGGATGGGTTACACCGGATTTGAGGTTGTCCGGCACAAGGATTTGGGGCACACCACCAAAAAACTCAAAGGCATGCACGTGTGATTTTATCCAGAAGGGCAACTCTTGGGACGGTGTAGCCTCTGCGTAGGTATAGTTGCTGGCGCCGAGAACAGCCAAAAATATCTGGGCCTGAGTGATTTCTCCTGTTACTCGGTCGATTATCGGCATTGTTTGGCCGGCATAATCAATGAAGAGCTTTTCTCCAGCCCGGTGCTCCTGCCTCAGGCAAACATCTATTTTCTTATGCCATCCTCGATAAAGATCACAAAAGCGACTGTATTGATACCCTTCCGGTTTTGCCTGTTTGTATTCGTACCAAAGCAGGTTTAGCGTAACGTTTTTTTTCCTAAGCTCCTGGTGTAAATATTCCATGGAAGGCATGGAACGTTTCTCAAGGCTACCATTCTTAACAGATGGATAAAGAAGGGTTTCGATGGCCTTATCATCAAGATCGGCAGGGAGCGGCCATGTTAAACCCGCTCTTTCAGCGCGCCCGATGTAGTCGGCAGCCGTTGATCGACCTATACCGCAGCTCTTGCCTATTTGCCGTATTGAACAACCATTTTCAAATTTCAGTCTTAAAACTTCTTTGATTTTTCGCATGGATAATCTCCTTCTCGCCATTGTTGTTCTCCCAGTTTTATTTTAAGGGGAGAATAGTGGCTGAATCCTTAATTATCCAGCGTCTCAAAAATGCTCGATCCGGAAGCCTGGGAGGCCTCTAAATCTGTTAATCCAAACAAGCAAAAAGAGCTGTCCGGATTGGATTGGAATGGGTGTCCGAAATGAATCGGAATGGGTGTCCGAAATGGATTGGAATCACTGTCCGGAATGAATCGGAATGGGTGTCCGGAATGCGTCGGAATATGCAC
>JAERTG010000041.1 GCA_016845065.1 Fidelibacterota bacterium
CAACAGAATTTCTGCCAATTTCCACCAATTTCAATTATTTTCCATCTCCACCTCAATTTCTAACAGCAAGTCCTTAGATTTGTAACATTCTATTTTGCAACTTATGTCCGATAAAACCTGGTACGCCATATACGTAAAATCCCGCGCTGAGAAATCAGTGGCTAAGGAATTAATGCATATTGGGGTGGATCATTATTTGCCATTGATTAAAAGGCTCAAACAGTGGAGCGACAGAAGAAAATGGGTAGAGGAACCCTTGTTTCGATCTTACCTATTTGTGCATATCCCACCATCACAATATTATGAAGTGCTGCAAGCTTCGGGAGTGGTAATGTATATTTCATTTGAGTCAAAGGCGGTTCCCATTCCTCCCCAACAGATAGAAGCCATCAGATATTACCTCAATGAAAAAGACCCGGAAAAGATTAGTGAGGAAGACTGGAAAGAAGGCCGTCTGGTAGAGGTGATCTCAGGGGGTATGACAGGCTTGTACGGGCAATTGGTAGAATCCAAGGGAAAACACCGGGTGAAGGTTGAAATAGAGGTGGTTGGGCAGACGTTGTTGGTCCAGGTGCCTAAGAATAAACTGAGACTAGTTTGAAAGGTGTAAATCTAAGTTTTAAAAGAGTTGTCGGTTGTCGAGTTGTCTAGAGGCGTAATGTTTCAGGTTTCAAGTCCGATGTTTTGAAATATAGATACATAGAGGATGAGTTTTGTGGTTTATTGAAATTAGTTTTATAAATGGTATTTTTTTAAGCTCTCATTTTATCATTTCAACCCAACAGCAAAACAAGCGAAGCGTAAAAAGCGCTGGCCAGAAAGAACGGCGAGCGTGGGAGGGTTTTAAGGGTGGATAGCATCGTTCTTTCTTGATTCTTTTGTTTCCTTTTCTCATCAAGGAGAAAAGGAAATGTCTGTCCGACATGAGGACACCGAAAAAAAGGATTTTATAATCTCATTCACAAATAATAGCATCAGCGAAATCATATCTTTTTAAATGAAAAATTTACTTTCCGTTGCGATTCAAGCCTCCATCGAAGCCGGCCAGGCTATTTTAGAAATATACAAAACAGATTTTGATGTTGCTTATAAAGAGGACCAATCTCCTCTTACCATGGCCGATAAACAAGCTCATGCAATTATTGAAGGGTACATACAGAAAACAGGGATTCCTATATTATCTGAAGAAGGAAGAAGCATCCCCTATGCTGAACGAAAACGCTGGAAACAACTATGGATAGTCGACCCACTGGATGGAACTAAGGAATTTGTCAATCGAAATGATGAATTCACTGTAAACATTGCCTTGATTGAAAATGGAAAACCCAAATTGGGGGTAATCTATGCTCCTGTATTAGATATCTTGTATTTTGGTTCTTCAGATGGGGCATTCAGGTTGCTCAAGGCTTCACAAACTGTAACAACAAATCATGAAAATGCTAAAAAACTCCCCATAGAAAATGATAGTAGCTTTTATACCATCCTTGCCAGTCGTTCACACCAAAACCAGGAAACACAAGACTTCATAATAGAGCTCGAACAGGATAATCCTAATACACAAATAGTCTCAAAGGGTAGTTCCTTAAAGCTATGCATGATAGCGGAAGGAACTGCAGACATCTACCCTCGGTTTGCACCTACCATGGAATGGGATATTGCTGCCGGACATGCAATTGTTAATGCTTCAGGAGGAAAGGTAAGTTTGGAATCTGATTATGAAAAGGAATTGAGATATAATAAGGAGGATTTATTGAATCCGTGGTTTGTAGCCAGAAGAAGATAAAAGAGACAAGAAACAAGAAAAAAGTAAATGGAGGTTGACCTGAGTAGTCATGTTGCTGGGTACTGGTTACCGGTTTCTGGTTGCTGGATCACCATATCACTGAATCACAGCAAAAAAGGTGACGGTGAACATTCCAAGTTTCAGGTTCCAAGTTTCAAGAAATGCAATGATAAACCTTTCCCATAAAACAAACTCGTCATTGCGATCCCGATTCATCGGGAGAAGCAATCTTATCTTCCAACTATAGAATAGCTATTTCACAAAGCTTCTCAAAGGAGACACAAAGGGCACAAAGCTATTGTGATGCGAAGCTCACAGAATCACAGCATAACTGTAATACAGTAACACTGGTCCTCTGATCCATTGATCCTTTAAACAAGTGACGGAGTGACCACTAAAGTGGTGACAAAGTGACGAAGAACATTCGAAGTTCCAAGTTCCATTTTCCACGTTTCAAGAAAAAGCTAAACGTTTCATTCAAAAATAACCGCGTCATTGCGATCCTGACCGACTTTAGGAGAGTCAGGAGAAGCAATCTTTATGTTTCAACGAAACAATTGCAGCTACAGTAGCAATAGTAACTTCAGACGCAGTGGCTCCTTTGTGATTATATATTCTCATATCACATAATGATTTTCGCATTATTTCCTCCCCATTCCGCAAGACATACTATTTTTGCTCACACTAGATATATTTTTGGTAACCTATCTTGAATAAATTGGGAAATAATAGCTCAAAAAGAAAAGAAAAGGAGAAACTGCTTAACCAAAAGGCGAAAGTTATTTGGCTAACAGGACTTTCTGGT
>JAERTG010000042.1 GCA_016845065.1 Fidelibacterota bacterium
TCTTATCACCGGTATTGACAAAAGCTTTGATCGGCAACAAATATCCAAAGCCTGCCCAAAAGTTATTTCCCCCTTTTTTTTGCCAGAAGTACTATCGTAAAGGTGAAGATTAGAAACCAGACAACGTGTAGCATTGATTGAAAAGTTAAATCACAATCATTATTTCCCAGTAATCCTATAATTCGCCCAAATCTCAACACCATTCATGAACTGTCTTATACATACTACCATATGAACTGAACCGCTCCGCGGAATATAATCAAGAAAATCCCACCAGATCACCCTCCCTGACAGTCAACCAAATTTAGTATCCATGTTTCGCGATCATCGGCTATAATATCTCCCAGGTGGACCCTTTCATTTTTTTAAACTTTTAATAGGGAGGTATTATCATGGCGAGCGAACTGAGAACCCAATTTATCAACTTCATGACCATGCAACGATTTTCGCGTTACACCAAAAAGAATTACCTTACCGCTGTTAAGGGATTGGCGATGTTTTATAATCAATCGCCGGAAACACTGACAAACGATCAGATTCAGGAGTATTTTCGGCATCTTCTTGAAGATCGCAAATATTCCTGGGGAACATGCAACAACTATTTTAGCGGTATCGCTAGTTTCTATAGGAATGTGTGCAAATGGGAAGAGACAACTTTTAAGATTCCCCCTCGGCCCCGGATCAGAAAGCTTCCCGTTGTCTTCAGCATAGAAGAGGTAAAGCGCTTATTTGCTGCAACGGACAACATAAAACACCAGGTATTAATGAAGACCGCATATAGCGCAGGTTTGCGGCTCGGCGAATTGATTCGCCTACAGCCTCATCACATAGAGAGCGATCCTTCCAGAATGTTGATCAGAGTGGACCAGGGCAAGGGTAAAAAGGACCGGTATACTATCCTTGCGAAAAGGCTACTCGAAGACCTGAAAGTTTACTGGCGTAAATATCGTCCCGGTAAATGGTTGTTCGCCGGACGGAAAGCTGAAAAACATATTAGTGCAGGCGCTGTTCATATGGCTTTTATCAACGCAAAAAAAAAGCCGGCATAACCAAAGGTCCAGGCCTTCATACCCTCCGACACAGCTTCGCAACCCACCTGCTATATCAGGGAACTGATCTATATACCATAAAACGGCTCCTTGGCCACTCATCCATAAAGACCACAATCATATATCTGCACCTGATACCTGAACGGTTCATAAAATTCCAAAGTCCTCTTGATACGCTTTATGACGAATAGGGGGCAATACAATGAAAAAGGATCATACTGACCCGACAGACACAAATGGCAAAGAGAAACTGGAAGTTGCAGATATCTTTCATCTCCACGGTGACAATTATAGGAAATTCAACTCTCTATCATACGAGCAAAATAAGGTCATGCACCATATTGAAATATGCCGAACGGCTGTATTAGGCGGTCATGCTGAGCAATGCGACCAATGTGAGTTCGAGCGCATATCCTATAATTCTTGCAGGGATAGACATTGCCCGAAATGTCAAACTCTTGTCAAGGAACGATGGCTCAACGATCGCAAGGCTGAATTGCTGCCCTGCGGCTATTTTCATTTGGTGTTTACCCTGCCTCATGATCTTAACCCGATTATCTTGTGCAATAAGAGAATCACTTTGGATATCTTGTTTGCCGCAGTTAAGGAGACGTTGCAGGCATTTGCAAAGGACCCGCAATGGCGTTTGGAAGGTCAACTTGGCATGATTGCAGTTTTGCATACATGGTCTCAAACCCTTATTGACCATTTTCATCTTCACTGCTTGATCCCAGCAGGTGCGCTTTCTTTCACAAAAGACAAATGGGTGCCATCCAGAGCAAGATACCTCTTTGCTATTGGCTCTCTGGCAAAGGAGTTTAGAAAACGGTATCTGCGTTGTTTGAAGAAGGCCTATAGCAACGGGAAACTCATCTTCCCGGGAAATACCTCTGTCTTCAAATCTGATCAAGAATTTAATCGTTTGATGGAGTCACTCTCCACGGTTAAATGGATCGCATACGCAAAACGTCCCTTTGCCGGCCCCGAACAGGTCCTTGAGTATCTGGGCCGCTATACTCATCGTGTGGCTATATCAAACAATCGGATCATCTCGATTGACAATGATGAAGTCATCTTTATCTACCGAGACCGGAAAAGAAAAAACCAAACCAGAACAATGTCTCTTCCGGCGGATGAGTTTGTTCGACGCTTTCTCTTGCATGTTCTACCCAAGGGCTTCATGAAAATTAGGTACTTCGGGTTTTTAGCTAACACAAACAAAAAGCAAACCATTCCACTCATAAGAAGATTGATCAATTCGAAGGCTGAATTGCCGGAAAAAACCAATGAAACGATTGAAGAGATGATGCTACGATTAACAGGCACTGATATTACATGTTGCCCTGAGTGCGGAAAAGGCAAAATGAGAAGAATCAAGAAATTTCCAAACCAATCGGAATATTCACCATAGCAGCGGCGTCTGACTTTATGCTCAGTCTCTGCGCGTAGAAAAGTGCCCTCCAGGTACTACCGGATAGGTTTGTCCATACTTGGTATTTTGAAGCAGATTTGAGATATATTCTCTATGCGTACAATGCCAAATAACATATTGCATAATCACATCCTCGCAAAACTAACACTCCACCTTATTCATTTGATTACCCGCCATCCATACAATCCCCATAGATCGTGCAATTGCAAATCAATCCCCAAACAAGCGGTACAGTTCATCATTTTATCAATCATTGCCTATCTGAGATGACACTTTCTATATTCTTCCAATGGTGTGTATGCGCAATACGCACATCCTTGTTTTTTAGGGCAATGATTGATAAAACGCTATTCAATGAAGT
>JAERTG010000043.1 GCA_016845065.1 Fidelibacterota bacterium
ATTTTTTTGAATTGAGGCGCATCATCGGCCAATAAGATGTCCACAACCGGAACATCTGTTTGTCGGTGATAGGCCGCTATGGCAGCGGCCTCCATGATTCTGGTCTTTATGATTTTCCTTTTTCCGTTCTTAAAAACCTTCTGCAGCAGGGTTTGCATTTCAGATTCAGAGATTTCCTTGTCTTCGGTCAATTCCGAAAGCTGGTTGCGCACTTTCTTCGCGATATTGAAATCCTTCATCAAACGAAACGCCTTCAGGTCGAAACGGTATCTTCTTTCCTTGCCGCACAGCAACAAGTCCAGTATCGTGAGGCGATCCTTGCCCGGGACGGTGAAAAAGGCGGTATAATACGGATTGCAGAAAATCTGTGAATACTGATTATTGCCGTTTACCCTTATTGTGGTATCGTCGATTTGCTGGTAAGGCGTATGCTCCAGAGCGGTTCGAAAAATATCTTCTTTCTCCTGGTTGAACCCGGTTTCATCATTGGTGAGAATCCGAGAAATGGTCGGTTGAGAAATGTGTATGCCGCAATTTTCAAACAGTTCCTGAATTTTTGGCTGGCTCATGTTGGCAACGTATTTTAACGTGCAAACCAATGATCTTACTCCGGGACCAAATTCCCCAGCAACGTGGGCAGGTAATTCTCCTACATAGGTGCGGTTTTCGGAAGCTGAATAAAAGACCTCTTTTCTATATTCGACGTTGTCTGTGGTGATCAGGATTTCCTGCACAAGGACAGGATCATAGCCTTTGAATTCGGCATCAGCGGGCAATTTGGAGGGGTCGACTTTACAAATTTCGGTCCGATCAATCCGGATGTTTTCCTTCTTGCTTTTCGACTTTTTCTTCTTCTTTGTTTTCCGTCGTTTTCTCTCCTTTTCCGAAGAGAGGTTTCCGCCTTTGCCGCCTCCTTTATTACCACGAATATTCGGTTTGCCCTCTCACCTTTCAGTCGGTTGTTTTCGTCACGCAGTTTCTGGTTTTCAAGCTTAAGCTTTTCGTTCTCTTCACTCAATTTCTCCACAAGATTGATCAAAACTGTTAGTGCGCGAGACAAGGCCTCCTTGTCGAGAAAATCCGGGCGAACTTCCAGGTTGTGAAGAATTTCTTTTATCTCTTGACGGCTCATATTGTGAATGTAACATCATATTTTCCATTTGTCCCGCAAAAAATGCCGCCTTTTCATTTTTTTTCCTTTTCTTCATCTTTTCTTGCTGAAACTACCCGAGAATTTGAATAGGATACAAATAAATGCAGACGTCACATATAAAAACAAGGAGCACGTCAAAAATCAGCCGATTTTGCCCAAAATATTGTTGCGTTTAGCGTGGTGCTTTTTTGCTTGATTTGTTGCGATTAGGGTGGTACTTTATGGGCCATGATTCTAACACCCAACGCAAGATCCTACTTCGAATTGTTACAGGCAAAAGTTGCCCAGGCCATGGGGCGACATGGGAGCCATACCCCCTATTACCTGGAAGATGATCCGGTCATCACAACCTATGAAATTATCCGGGAGGTATGGGCAGACCATTCATCTATTAAAGAGGTATGCGAAAAGTATCATATTTCCCGTTCACAATATTACGACAAAGAAGATGATTTCGTGAATCATGGTTTCCCAGGCCTGTATCCTGAAATCAGAACGCTCCCTTTATCAGAGGATTTGGAACGTCTGGTCGTCATGGTCAGTAAAGGAAGTCCTTCCTTGTCACAGCAAGCCATCCTGAGAATAGGGGAGGCGGTCCCATTAACTGAAGAGGCCGCTGACATGGAGGCAGTTTCGCAAATCCTGGCATCATACGGGAGATCCGTGTCAAATCGACCCGGTGATAAAGGCTTCTGGTCTCGGATCCAGCGCAGTCTTGATCAGCTGAAACGGCTTAAAAAAACGCGCATCAAAGGGCGGAACCGTAAAAAGCGCCGGAGGACTTTTTTTAATGACAAGGATCTGTTCCACAAACGTTTGGAGCTTTTGAGACACCTTTTTTACCATCCATCCGTTGGAATTAAGGAGGCTTGTTTGCAATTCGGCGTTTCTCCGACGAGCTATTATCGGCTGATCAAAGACTACGGGATCTTGGGTCCATGGTCGATTATTCCGGGGAACCTTCCCGGCAAAGAAACCATGAGTAACGAAACAGAACTGAACATCATTTTAAAAAAGCTCCGCTATCCCGGCTATTCTGCTCAAGAGATGGTCAACACGCTGAAATTGCGTTGTTCAAGATATGCCGTCAATCGTGTTTTTTCCCGTTGGTCGCTGACAGACCGGAACCGGTCGCCCATTGCTTTGGACCAGTATTGTGCCGCCGAATCCGACAGCGAAAAGCCCTTTGAGCCTGTCATGCCCGCCTGTCATCTTTACAATGACGCATCCCTTTTGGAGTCCCGTCGGATTAACCGTCAGTTTGAACAGTTATGCGGTAAAATGCGCACCCATTCCTATCATTTGTGCGATCCCGGACCGCTCATCCTGGCGCAGTTTGTTAACGACCTTGGCATTGTCCAAGCTATGGAAAAACACGGTCCACCGAGATTACGTGGAATAGGGATGAGTAACCTGGCTCTGCTCAATGTTTTCCGAATACTGGCGGGTTATCGCCGGATCAACCATCTCAGCAATAACCGGGACAGGTCCGT
>JAERTG010000044.1 GCA_016845065.1 Fidelibacterota bacterium
CTTCGACGATGAGTCCTTCGATGTAGGAATTAATTATATCCAGATCGGTGCCCTTAAAACATTTGGGACCAGTGATATGGTCAGACCGTTTGGTTCGTTTTCACTTGGAACCACCATCTTTAGCCCTAAGGTTGATTATAAAGATGCCTGGCGATTTTCCATTACATTGGGAGCAGGAGCAAAAATCTATTTGACCGATCGTATTGGCATTATTCTACGCGGAAGATTACTCTTACCCATGTACTTTGGAGGCGTAGGTTTTTATATGGGTACAGGAGGCTCTGGCCTGTCAGTAAATTCATTTGCCACTTTTGCACAAGGTGATTTCTCAGGCGGCCTTATATTCAGTTTGGGCAAGTAGTTTCTTAGCTGCTTATCGCAACAAATAAAATATTACATTTGCTTTACCGCTGCTTGGCAGCTATGGTATTATGAATCTAATTGAAACAGCTTATGTCCTTTAGCCAACAAATCGATTTATCCGATACCACCATTCTAATTGTTGAAGACGTCGAAACAAGTAACCGCTTCTATGAGGCTGCGCTTAAAGGTACACATGCCAAATTACTATGGGCTCTCAATGGTAAAGATGCTGTTGCCACCTTCGATGAGAATAAAGCCATTGATATAATTTTACTTGATATCAACTTGCCTGACTTTAGTGGTTTTGAAATTCTGAAGCATATAAGAAAAACCAATAAGGAGGTTAAAGTAATTGTACAGACGGCCTATGTGTTTTCCGGTGAGGAGGAAAAAAGCTTTGAACTCGGAGCTGATTTTTTTATTGCAAAACCCATTCGTTTTGATGCGCTGCTGAATGTCATTCAAAAATGCCTTCTATAGGTAGCAATTGCATTTTACAAAACCTTTTTTCTTGTTTCGATACTGAAACCCCACGACAGCTTATGTAGTAGTTATTGCAGAAGTTGTAAACTGCTCATAGAAGTTTCCAGAATTTTTGTCAGTATTTTGACTATTTTTAGAACAACTTTTTCAGCAGTCATCTTGTCTTGACACCAACAACATATGTAATATTATGAGAATATTTTTTACCCTTATTTTGCTGGCCATCGGCTCAGCAATTATTGCACAGTCAGTAGGAGATACCATCGTTGTTCCTACTTTTAACTATACCCAAACCAGCGGTAGCGGAATCCGGGATACCATGATTGACTTTCCGGATGATCCCAACCTGACCTTTGAGAAGGTCATCATGCGATACAATATGAGATGTAAGGATGGGCTCGTTTCGGTCCCTGGCAATACCAACCGTGGTTGTGGTGAATGGGATTATTCCTGTAATACTTATATAACTGATTCCAGCAGAGTTGATTCTGTGATCAGTTATACTGCTTCTCACAGCATTTCTGCCTACAGTGGTTCCACTTTCGAATATGTGGAAACACCGTTGTACGATTATTATCAGTACAGACAGAAAGAGGTGGTTCTCAACAGCACCACCTCTGAAACTACTGCTACTGTGGGCAACGGCAGTCTATCATTGTCTCATCCTATAGCTGCGGATAATAATTCAGGGAAATCACAATACCTATTCCTCGCATCGGAATTAACCACAGCCGGTTTGCAGGCAGGAGATATTGATGCCCTGCTTTTGGACGTGAGTAGTGGAAACGCTGATGCAGATTACTTCCAGCTTAGGATGAAACATTCATCCAAAACGATTCTCGATCCCAACGACCCGGATATGGATGATTTTACAGAAGTCTATTTTTATGACTATTCCTTTACCCCGGCAAACAATAGAATTCAGTTTTACAATCCTTTTGTTTGGAACGGTACGGATAATATTGTAGTAGAGCTTTCTTTTACAAATAATCAGGCCAGCAATGCCCTGAGTCTGGAGGGTCAAGATGTGGGAAGTGCCATGGGAATTTATGCCCATAACGGATACCATATCAATTCAGTAAATGGGAAAATTGAAGTGCCTACCACAGCTTTTTCTAGTATTTCAGAGGAATTAACGGTTTCTTTCTGGAGTTATGGGAATGAAAAAGTCCAGCCCATTCACAACAGTATTATTCATGGAGTGGATAGTGATAACAAGCGGCAGCTTAATTTGCATCATCCATGGGGAAATTCTAGCATCTATTTTGATTGTGGTAATGATGGCTCCGGCTATGACAGGATCAATAAAGCAGCATCGCCGGAAGAGTTCAGAGGAAGCTGGAACCATTGGGCCATTACCAAAAATGCAGTTAGTGGAGATATGAAGATATATCTCAATGGCAGTTTGTGGCATTCTGGAACCGATAAAAACAGACTCATTGATATTCAGGAACTGATTTTGGCTACCAGTGGAAATGCTGACAGATCCTGGTATGGGAAGTTCGATGAGTTCAGGTTTTGGGATGTGGAGTTGTCTGAGGCAAGCATTCAGGACTGGATGTATCGTTCACTGGATGCAAGTCATCCCCATTACAGCAACCTTGTAGCCTACTATATGATGGATGAAGGTATGGGTAACACTACTGTTGATGCTTCAGCAAATGCAGAAACAGCCGACATAGTTGATTTTTTATATTGGTTATTTGAGCGTGGTTTGGATATCGACAAAGGTTTTGCCGCGACCACTGAAAGACCAAATATCACTTTTGCACAAGGAGAGTATAACCTGACAATAACGGACCAGATCATTACAGACTCGATCATGTTGACCCCAAGTATTGTAAGGGAGTATGAGATCATACCCAGGTATGGAACCATGCTGCATGACAGCATCAACGAGGTATCAGTGGATGAGTTTTGGGAAACACAGTACCAGCGAACTTTCGATCCGGAAGGTATAGCCATCGACTCCTTTATGCTTGCACCAACAGCCACCATCGAAATTGAGGAGTTAACCTATTTCAAACGATATCCTTCCAAGTTTGAAATCATGTCTTTCGTCACCCCTTATGGTATCTATCTCGATCTGGGTATGGGTGGAAAAACCTGGTTCTTCGATGTTACCGACTACACCCCGATTTTGAATGGGCAAAAACGTATGACCATTGAAAGAGGCGGGCAGAGACAGGAAGATATGGACATACAATTTTTGTTTATTGTGGGAACTCCGGCACATGAGGTTCTGGATATTGCTCAGGTATGGCGCCCCGACAGTAGAGGATATACCAGTATCATTGATAACAGATCCTTCGAAGCCAGGGAGTTTTACTTCCTTCCCGATGGCGATCAATATAAGTTTAGATCAGTGATCACCGGACACGGCCAACAAGGAGAATTCACTGGTCGCTACCACTTTCTCAATATAAATGAGGGAGATCCGGAATATACCTGGAAGGTATGGACAGAATGTTCTGAGATAGCCATTTATCCTCAGGGTGGAACCTGGATTTATGACCGGGCCGGATGGTGTCCGGGAACACCCAGTGATTTATATGAATACGATATTACAGAGCATGTAAGTCCGGGACAAACTCATATGCTTGATTATGGCCTTGAATATGCCAGTGGCACTTCCAATTATATTGTGAACAACCAACTGGTGACCTACGGAGCACCTAATTTTACTGTGGATGCTGCTATCACAAGAATTCTAAAACCAAACAGTGAAGATGCCAGTGAAGAAAGGTTTAATCCGGCCTGTTCCAACCCGGAAATAGTCATCCAAAATACTGGTGCTGCCACCCTGAGCAGTCTGGATATTGCGATTCAGGTGGAAGGCGGTATGGTGGTGAATCATAACTGGACCGGCTCCTTGGAATTTCTGGAGCAGGATACTGTAAGTATTAGCATTGATGATCTGAATTTCTGGATGAGTGGTGGCAATACATTTTCGGCTACCATCAGCAATCCCAATGGTCAGGATGATGAATATGCCTATAACAACAGCATGTCCTCAACATTTGAAGACCTGCCAGTACATCCGGATGGAAGCTATTACACCTTCCGCCTGCTGACCAATAACTATGGGCACCAATCCTCTTATACCTTGAGAGATGGCTCGGGTACTCAGTTGTACAAACGTGACAACTGTGGTGACAATACCTTATATGAAGATGAATTTTTGTTGTGGCCCGGATGTTTTGAATTGCGAATAGAAGACAGTGGAGACAATGGCCTCGAATTCTGGCACCA
>JAERTG010000045.1 GCA_016845065.1 Fidelibacterota bacterium
GAAATCTACAAAAATTCACTCTCGCGAGAGAAGGGAATTGATCTGAACTACCCAAATGCTGCCAATAAGGCATTCAACACTGCAGCTGATAAAATGATTGTGACAATATTACCGGAAATTCTGAAAAGCCTCAAATAAATCCTATGGTCATCCTGAGGTGCCCGCAGGGCAGTCTCGAAGGATACTGATACAGAGCGTAAAGACGCTTCGAGTTCCCTCAGTGAGACAAAACCAGAGATCCTTTACGCTTCGAGTGCCCTCAGCGAGACATAACCTGAGTGCCCTTCACACTTCGAGTACCCTCAGTGAGACAGAACCAGAGATCCTTTACGCTTCGTGTGCCCTTAGTGAGACAAAACCGGAGTGCCCTGCACGCTTCGAGTTCCATCAGTGAGACGTAACCTGAGTGCTCTGCAGCTAGAAAGGCCATTAGATATGAAACATTACTTTTTATCCCGATACGGGATTGAGAGTGTTTTCAGTGTTTGAACATCTCCCGCCATAAACGCATATTTCTTTTCCCTCCCCCATCCTTTTATCTGCTTCTCAAGCAGAATAGCATCCTGGATATCCATTGCTTCAGAATTCCAAAGCAGAGTCAGTGGTCGACGGGAATGAGTGTAACCCATTAGTAGTCCTTCATGATGCTGAAATAATCGATTCTCTAAGTCACTGGTGACACCGGTATAGAGTGTGTTGTCAGAACAAAGCAAGATATAAACATTACCTGTTTTCATATGGTCTCCAATTTTAAAAGGGGTTGAGTAAAGATATATCAACGAGCGATATATACAAGACTGTTGGAATCTATAGTGTTATGTCTCAGATACCTGCACGCTTCGAGGTCCCTCAGTGAGACAAAACCGGAGTGCCCTTCACACTTCGAGTTCCCTCAGCGAGACAAAACCGGAGACCCTGCACACTTCGAGTACCCTCAGTGAGACAAAACCAGAGTACCCTCAAGACAATCGGGGTGGAAACTGTTAGGCAGCTAATCCGCTGAAGTGAGTAGTTCCAAAAAGACGTTTAGCTTGTATTCGGATTTGGCGTGAGCTGATTTAATGGTTGATACGGTCTCACTTGTCAATTCAGATCCAAAAATATTCAAGAAATGCACTAGAAAAATATCCATGCGTTCCTTGTTATACCACTCATTGTCTTCATCCTCATTTACCTGGAAGAAGTCGAGGACCTCACTGTGATTAAACAGACTGATAAAGAAGGTAGGCATATCCCGCCTTAACAATGCTCTTGCCCTATCCGCAAATTCAAGGACAGCCAGTAGACCAGATAAATTCACTGCCTTTGCTGTATCAAGACACTTATTTATCTGTTCTTCCAGTCCATAGGTATGAACCATACTCGCAGTGGACTCAGGGTTAGCAGCATGAATCTGACGGGCAAAATATATACAGGCAGACACAAATCGATTTTGCTCGCTTGCATCATGATTCACTTGATCAACACGTTGATTGGACTGCTTGAGTAATGCCTCATAATTACTGGCAAAGTCTTCGACATCCTCAATCATAAGCGAAATATTTTCCAGCTCCAGCATGGCTTCAAGGAGTGGTGCGAATTTCATAAACAAGGTTTTACTGTCAGGAAAAGTTGGTTCGTCGACAATAAATTTCATCATACTGCAGAATAATCGGTGTACGGGCTCTAGCTCAATACGATGAAAGAGAGGTGCAAAATCATTGATACCCCGACCACCCAGGTCCTGATGGATATTCCACCAGGGAATGGCTTCTGTATCGCTGACCAACTGAAATCCCACATAGATCTGAGACTCGTAACCGGACAACTCCAAGAAAAGACCCTGGTTGCGAACTTCTGCAACAGTTCGGATATACCACAATTGTGAGACCTGTTCCTGGAAAATAATGTAATAGCTACCCTCCACATCCAATGATAGTGCCACAATCAAGTCTTCCGAGATAAGATGGGGTTGATCTGCTGCAGGGTCAGTATTGAAAAGTGTTGATGTCTTTATCCAGCCGGCCTGACTGGTATAAGAGTTATTCACAAGAACCAGGGAACGCTCTGTCCCACTATGATTGGTGTATGCAAATACACTCTCAACTTGGAGCCCATCGTTATTCATGAAGGGGAAAAGCCTGAAATTGCCGGCGCCAGCATAGAGATATCGTTTTTTCATGAGGGGGAAGATCATCTCCTTGTGTCTGTTGATCAGTTCCTCATCAGGACTTTCGTTCCAGTAAGCACGACGATATTCCATGCCGTACTTCTCTTCAAAACCCTCAATCTGTGCGTGGGCAAACATGGGGAGACCAGGGAGGGTCACCATGAGGACGGTGGCTCCAAAATACTTATCACCCTTCCCAAACTGTGCAATGGCGGTGTCCTCATCTGGATTACTCAGGAAATTGACAAATCGTTGCAAGATACGGGGATCAAATTCAAGGGTCTTGGCGATCATTTCAAAGAATTTGCTGTTTTCTTCCATCTTCAGCATATTCATGAAGGCACTGTTGTAAACACGATGCATTCCCAAGGTCCGTACGAAGTAACTTTCCATCATCCAGAAAGCTTCAGCCAACAACAAGGTATCTGGAACTTCTTTGGCAACGCGATCCACAACTTCGCGCCAGAACTCAGCTGGGATGGCTGCATCAAAATCAACCCCACTCATACTAAAATTCGCTCTGGAAGGAATATCTCCACCGGAGCCAGGTTCTGGGAACCACAGGCGCTGGACATGACGCTTGGCCAGGGTCATGGCAGCATCAAATCGAATTACTTTAAACTGTCTGGCTACATCCAGAATGGTCTGGATGATGGCTTCTCTTAATTCTGGATTGAGATAGTTAAGTTGCGCCGTGTCATTCCAGGGCATGGAAGTACCATCGTTCCCATGATAAATGAACTTGGTGCTGCCATCGCGATGGTCATGCGCCTTGAAGACAACAGCGGCATCGGAACGATCATAATAATGGTCTTCCAGATGTATGCTGAGATCTGGATCATCAGATAAATCACCACCCTCAAAACGATAAGAGGGAAAGGGAGAGTGATCCGTACTGACATACCATTCGGGATGGATTTTTAGCCATTCTGAATCAAGCCCAGTATGGTTGGGTACCATATCGCTGGCCAATCTTATCCCCCGATCCCAGGCGCGCTGCTTTAAATTTTCAAGCGCATCTGGTCCACCAATACTTGGATCAATCTGGTACTCCTTTAACGAGTAGGCAGAAGATTCAGCATCTGGATTCCCACACCAGTGCTTGATCTTTTTGGAAATACTGCTACGATTCCAGAGACCAATCAACCACAGAACGGTGAAGCCTTGCTGGGCCAGGAGATCCAACTCCTGATCTGGAATATCCCTTAAAGTTTTTATGTCCTGTTCATATTTTTTTGATAGTTGATCCAGCCAGACCAAAGAATTCCGGGCAATCATGACCACCCGAGGCATCCAATCGCTGTCCTCGCTGTAGAATTCGCCTTCCTGGAGTTCACCGGAATAACTGGGTACCTGCGATTCACCAGGACCAAAACCACGAAAGCGATTCTCCTCCTCAAACTGGTCCAAACCTCTGAGTAGATCCAATAGATGAGACCCCAAGTAGTTGCCCCATTTTTCTCTGATGTAGATTAGTTGGTCCTCAATGGAATCAGGTGCAGCCAGGATTGGCTCCATGAGTAAATCGATGACATTCTGGTGGGCGCTCCCAAAGCCCTTTGTATCGGAAGACCATTTTTGAATGCGCTTTAATAGCTTATCTGAAGCTTTAATTGCCTCATGAAATTCTTCCTTGAATACCACTTCATATTTTTTGAAGGCAGGATTGTTCAGAGCTAGAATATGGACCAACAACTCTTCGACTACAATGTGTGCATTTGGTACATTCTCTGTTTCAGCCTTGAGATAGGCTTTGATACTTTTTGAAGATGATTTGAAGCTCTCAGAGGGTAGTGCTCCAAGATAATTGGTCAAGAGTTCGTCAAGAGCTGTCGAGCCCAATTCTGTTTCAAGAAAGTTGGTGAGATCCTTGATATAACTGGGATTGACCTGATTGCGATACAGGCGAATCAATTTGTGTGAAAGCAGGGAAAGTAAGCCCATTCCCTGTAATTCACTTGCACTGAATCCATGATCTGGTTCGAGTTCCCCAAGTTTATGTATCAGATTTTGGAGCTCATGAAAATCAATCTTGAATTTTCCGCTTTCCAGAGCAAACATGGGGAGATTGAGGGCGTAAGTTTGGTCTAGGGCTTGACGAAGATGAAACTCAAGGTTTGGGTAGCTGGGAGCATTCTGATTGGCCATTATTTTCTGCTTTGAGTGCTTCAGCATGAGGATTCCTTTGGCTCGCATTTCAACATCAGGGTAATAACATATAAAATACATCTCTTGCCAAGTATAAAGACGGATAAATGAGGAAGTATATCTATCCCACAAACTCCAGGTTGTCGCTTAGCGTTTGGCAATTTTCCCGTCAGTAATAGGCATTTTTCAATAATTAAAAAAACTCACTTGATTGGATTGGAGATTTTTATATTAGTGCCGATTAATCGACCTAGAAGGGATGTTGCGATATGACTGATGATTTCATGGATTCACCTGAATTTCAGGAACTAATAAAAGAATATTTGAATTATTTGAATACAGCCTTACCCGGGATATACAGTAATCTGAGTGATAAACTATACGCTGATGTGTATAAATTTGGGCACAACATAAAAGGGACGGGAACCAGTTATGGTTTCGAGAATTTGAGTGAGATCGGTGCAGAGATATGCAATAATATCAAAGATGAAAACTACTCAAATCTGAATACACTCCTCGAAAAGGTCGGATCCATTTTGACCGAGGCTTTGGCTTAGATCTGATCAAAATCAATTTGTATAAAAAAAGGCTGGAAAATTCCAGCCTTTTTTTATGTGTAAATTTTATTGGCGTCCTACCAAAGGATGTAGAGTAGTATCCCACCAAAAACAATATAGGCAAACCCAAAGGGGACGCGTTTTGTATAAACAAGACTTTCGACGTTATAGACCCGATTAAATAGTTCACCAGCTTTAATCAAGGTTTTAGGGGAACTCATGAGGAGTAGTCCAGTGACAATTGCTATGACAGCAACAAAAATTATATAAAAATCATATCCCTGCATGTGTAATCCTCATCTCCTAGAGAGTTGTATAAACCATGAATGCACCGGCTGCCATGAGGAACAATCCAAACACATAGCGATTTCGGTAGATCAGGCCATCAATATTATAAAGACGGTTGCTTTGCTCACCCAACTTGACCAGCAGTTTTGGAGCTAACAACAGCAGTATTCCAATCAGAATCGAAATTATGGATAATATTATACCGAATTCTCTCATTTTTTCCCTTTACTCAGTTTAGGCGTAGATAATAATAGCAAGATGCAATGAATCCAAGATGGTGCTTTCTATATGTATAAAGTTTCATCTTTTA
>JAERTG010000046.1 GCA_016845065.1 Fidelibacterota bacterium
TAGTAAGGGTTTCACCGCCGATTTCAATATCCATGGAAAAATCAGCGCCCACATCAAAGGGCGGATCGATATAGATCAGCTTGATGCCGCCCTGGGCTTCGATCTCTTCGCGCAGCGGCCCGTTTTTCAAAGAGGACAGGATCAGCTTGTTGTCCCCCCAGATCAATTTATTGTTCCAGCCCGTGATCTGCCGCCCGGTCTGCTGATCAAATATATCCATCTGCAATGCCCGGTTCTCTTCGGCACGGGGTTCATCCACCTGCTCAATCACCTGAAAGGGCAGAACAATGTTACAGACCTCCCCGGTCTTCCCGTTCCAGACCAGCTCGACTTCCTTTTTATCTTCAAACAATAAAAACCGGTATTTCTCCGGCAATGGTTTGCCTGCTTCAAGATAACGGTTGATGTCCCTTATTTCACTGTCGGTCAGCTTCATTTTATTCCTGTTATTCCGTCTTTAGTCATATATTCAAAAATGGTCTTGCTTGTGCGAACTTTATACAGACTGCTTATTATTTGCAAGTAATTCTAAATGTTCATTTATTACCGATTTATTTATTACATTATCGTTGTCTATGCTGATTTTACATCCAATTTAAGTTGAATGACAATTCGGCAATCTACTTTGCGGGCTTGGCCGGGTCATTGTCACTCTGAGCGCTGATTAGCCAGGAGTCCCTCGGCAATAGCCTTTCTGCTTCCGAAATAAAAAGTTTCCTGTATTCAGGGGCTGTAAATCGGAAAGTGACTTTTTCTCCATCACGCTTCCAGTCTGATTCTTTTGTGTTACCCCATGTGATTCTATTATTCCCGGTTTTTTGGCTAAACTGACTTAGGGATCTTAAACAATGTACAACATTTCCAAATAAGCGGTTTACCCGTCTTCATTTGGCTTGTTGAAATAAAAAATATGTGACTCCAATTATCATAATTTAAAGCCATATAACTAAAAGCGTTTTATCAATAGTCCCGCCTTCAAACAAACCACAACTGTCAGATTTAATATATTTTTCAAAACTATTGAATCGGTTGTACTAATACGCGGGATTATTGATAAAATGTTGTTGAACAATGCCGCGGATCAGTTACCGAAACGTCTATTTTAACTATGGAGTTTATATCGGTTGTTTTATTACTGTGCAAGGAAAAATTGAAGTATTTTTTGGAGGAAAAGCTAAAAATAGTGTCTTTTGTTTGTCTCATGTCTTCTGTTTTGACTCTACTGGATTGAGCAGTAGCAGTGATGCAGCTTGGAAGACGTGCCTCTCTGGTATGGTCTGCTGCCATTATATTTGCCACAAGTTGTTTTAATTTAAAATGCTTTTTCAAGAGGTATCCCATGCAGGTTTCATTCTCGTTGGAAGAATGTAATCCATATATTCAGGTAGCAGTTTAAATATTCTTGCCATACGTCCTTTTCCACATTTCGGACATGTTGTGATATCAATGCCAGTAAGCCTGAACATCATATCTTGAAGGGATTCATCAACGGGATGAACAAATTCCCTGCAATCATCTGGCACCAGTTCCCGGATTGTTTTTATGTTATCTTTTTTATACCGGGAAGACAGAAAACCAAAATACCGGATTTTCTTAAATCTCTTGGGAAGAACATGAAGCAGAAACCTGCGGATAAATTCTATTGCATCAAGTGTCATCTCTTTTATAGTGTCATTTTGAGCACGGTCTATCCATGTAAAAGTAACTTTTCCATTTTCAAAAGATTTAATGCGGTAATTTGAAATGGCCACTTTATGTGTGTACCGTCCGAGGTATTCAAGAACTTTCTCAGGGCCGGAGCAGGGTGATTTTGCATAGCCTGACCACTTCTTTTTCTTAATGGTTTTTATCAGGCGGTTGAACCCGGCAGATGTTGCATATTTTGCTGTCTTGCCGGGGAACTTGAGAGCACCTTCATTATATAATTGCCTGAGGCCTTTTATATAAATTGTTTTGAATGCTTTTACCATTGAACTGGTTCTGAAAAGATAATTTTTTTTGGACGGAGTCCATGTCTCACGGTTATCTGACAAAACACCTCCGGGAACAAGGCAGTGTAGATGAAAATGATCCAGGATGGTTTGACTCCATGTATGCAGCACTCCTATAAACCCTGCCTGTCCCTGAAGCCTCCACTGGGGATCAGTGGTAAATATTTTGATTACTTCGTTGACTGAGGAGAACAGCAGGTCCAGCAATTCTCTCATATTACAAAGGATGATCGGATTCAGATCGTGGGGCAGTGTAAACACCAGATGAAAATAAGTGGCTGGTAAGAGTTCAGACTGCCGGGTGGCAAGCCACTTTTCCTTTGCCATTGTCTGGCATTTAGGGCAATGTCTGTTCCTGCAGGAGTTGTATGAATTTTGCTGGTGGTTGCAATGGGTGCAAAAATCAACATGTCCTCCAAGAGCTGCTGTCCTGCAAGCAACGATTTGATTCATTACTTTTACCTGTTCATGGGATGCACTGTGGGTTTTCAAAAAATTTATTCCTGAATGTCTGAAAATATCGGCAATATCATGTTCTGGTCTGCTGCTTTTATTGCAGCTGTCACTCTTCATTGGATCACCATATCTAAAGGGCTCACTACCTTTGATATAGTCTTATTGGTGATGTGAAGATATTTGGCCGTTGTCCTTATGGATCGATGTCCCAAGAGACGTTTAATTACATGACTGCTGGTACCATGTTCCAGAAGGTGAGTGGCGAAGCAGTGGCGCAATGTATGGATACCTCTGCCCCTTGTGATACCTGCATTTTTTTTGGCCTTGTAGTAAATCTTCTGGGCTGTCTCAATTGGCATGGGCTTAGATTTTGTCTTACCAAAAAAGAGCCATTTACCTGGCTGGTAGATCTTCCAGTACTCTTCAAGAGCTTTTAAAAGCTGGCCTGAAAGAAGCGTGTATCGATCCTTTCTGCCTTTGCCTTGTTCAACTCTGAGCATTCCGCGGGATCTTTCTATGTGGACTGGTTCAAGCTTAACTACTTCACTGACTCTGAGCCCTGCACTGTAAACTGTTAATAAAAGCGTACGGTGTTTAAGATTGGTACAGGAAAATATTAGTTTTTCTACTTCGTCTCTGCTAAGGGCAAGGCTAATCTGCTTTTGTCTCGGCCTGGGTGGAATGGATAGATTGATCTGTCTATGCAGGACATTGGTATAAAAAAATTTAATCCCTGAAAAGTAAACATTACATGTGTTCCAGGCCAGACGTTTTTCTTTAAGTAAATAAAGCAGATAAGCTTGAACCTGATCATTAGTCA
>JAERTG010000047.1 GCA_016845065.1 Fidelibacterota bacterium
ACCTTCATGCCTGCCTCCCGAAGCCGGGTAGCTAATCGTGTAAAATCACTATCACTGGAGACCAGACAGAATCCATTCACCTTTTCTGAATACAGAATATCCATGGCATCAATAATCATGGCGGAATCAGTGGCATTCTTACCTGTGGTATATCCATACTGTTGAGTGGGGGTGATGGCATTTTCCAGAAGGAGGTTTTTCCATTTAGAGAGATTGGGCTTGGTCCAGTCCCCATAGATCCGTTTGATGGTGGGGTTACCATATTTGGCTATTTCTTCCATCATTTCTTTTACATGTGCGGATGGAATGTTGTCACCATCTATCAGAACTGCAATATTTAGATCCATGAAGGTCCTCCAGTCTGGATTCACTAGCTCTTAACTCACAAGAAAACGTCAGATATTAACCATTCAGGTGAAGAATCGGTACAGTAAAACGTCTTTTTCTAAAACTGGATCAGAAAGGAATCTTTTAGCAAGTTAGAGAAAATTACTTAGTTACAACCTCAAAGCTGATTGCAAAGTCATCATAAATGGCCCGATCACCCAATCCTTCAAAGAATTTTCCAGATTTGTACTTGATTCCATAGCGGGTACGGTCTACCAGGATCATTCCACTGGCTTTGGAGTGTCTCGATTTGATGTCCACCCGGGCTTTGAAGCTCACTGTATGGGTGATGCCCTTGATGGTCAACTCACCACTGAGATCATAATTCTCTGCGTCATCCCCTGCTTTTTTTATTGGATGGGCTGAAGTAATCTCAAATACAGAATAGGGATAATTGGAGACACCGAAGAAATCCTCATCTTTGAGGTGTCTTTCAAGACTCTTATTCCGTTTCTTGTCCTCAATATCCAGAACTCTAATGCTCTTCATATCAAAAACAAGTTTACCACCAGTGAGTCGTCCGTCCTTAATCTCAACCTCACCTCTTTTGAGTTGAAGATTTCCGTTATGCTGACCGGTGACTTTTTCACCCATCCATTCCACCTGGCTTTTGTGTATATCAATTGAGGTGCCTGCGAGTGCCGACAGGGACAGAAAAAGGGTTAGAAGAGCTACTGATATATTATATCTGGGTTTGATCATTTTTCTTTTCCATAAATTGGTGAGAGGGTCCTAGTCCTTGACTGGTGTAGCCATGGATGCGAAATCATCCAGTATTTGTGATCCGTGGGTGGTAACATCTACGTTTTCATAGACCTTTACCAGAACTCCCTTTTCATCGATAAGATATGTTTTCCTTGAGGGGAAAAAGAGGCCACTGGCTCCGAAAGCCTTGGACACGGATTTATCCAAGTCACTGAGGAGAAAGAAGGGAATGTCGTACTTCTCTGCAAATTTCTTATGGCTTGGTGTATCGTCATAACTCACACCAAAAACCTTTATACCTTTCTGTTCAAACTTCATAAAATCATCTCGGATGGAACAGGCTTCTTTGGTACAGCCCGGGGTGTCATCTTTGGGATAGAAGTAGACCACAACCTTGTGGCCGTGGTAGGCTGAGAGGGTATGAGGGTTTCCATCCTGATCCATCAGAGTGAAATCAGGGGCTGTTTCTCCAACCTCTGCTGCAGCCTGCGCTCCAAGAGTAACGCCAAAAAGCATAAATCCGGCTAGTAGTATTTCGTTCATTTTATATGCCCCTCTTATCAAAATTTGATGTTACTGGTATTCAAACACCAGGCTTGAATTCAATACTGTAGCCTGGTTAATGTTCCTGAATCATCCAGGAAAGTTTTTGGTTACATGTGGTTTACATAAATCAGTTGTGATGTATCAAAGCCCAGCTCTTTGGCCTTTGCTTCAAAATCTTCGATCACTCGGCGGTGCACATATTCTGTTCTGGCAAGCAACCAGAGAAAGGATCTATCTTTGCCACACACAAAAGCATAGTCATAATCCGGTTCCAGCTCAAAAATGACATATGGATCATAGAATGGCCATATGTACGATACTTTAAGGAAGCCCGTCTTCTTTTCATCCGCAAAAGCAGCTGTGGCCTCGGCGTATCTCCACTCTTGCCACTTGACCATATAACCATTGTTTTGAACTGTTATTTTACCATCTGATCCCAGAGTAAAGTTGGCGGTAACGCTATTCATGCCCTGCTCAAATGGATGGTCCAGCCGAGCAATTTCATACCACGTACCCATGAATTTCTTCACCTTAAAGTTTTTAACCGGGGTAATCCCCTCTGGTAGCTCAACACAACTGCTCACAAAAAAGACAGCAATAATCATCGCCAGAATTTTTTTCATGATAAGACTCCTTCTTCGCATTGTACCTGCTAGACCTTACGTCCAAAATAAACCTGGCTTACTTCCACACCATCAATCTCCGCAACCTCTGGCAAGTGTGCCCACTGCTGGAAACCAAATTTTTTCAATAAATTGATGCTCGCTGTATTTGTTTCCAGAAGGATGGCAAAAAGCGATTTTATGCCCCAGTCAGGACAGCTCTCAATACATGCTTTCATTAGCTGAGACCCTACACCTCTACGGTGATGATCTTCATGTACAAAATAACTCACTTCAACTGTTTGTCTCAGAGCAGAGCGTCCGCGACGATAGGAACTAAGGTATAAATAGCCCGCAACATTGTCTTCAGATTCCGCTACAATAATTGGTCGCTCATCCTGTTTAAGCTGTTCGAACCAGAATATCCTTTCCTCCAGTGTCGTTTGCTCCAGAGCAGCAATGGTCCTGCTCAAAATAGCCTGATTGTAAATTTCAACCAGAGTGGGTAGATCCACCTTATGGGCAAATCTAATATTCACGAGCTACTTCTACTTCTCGTCGAGACGCACAAGTTCTAATGGCGCGTTTTGCTCAAGTAATTTAAGCGTCTCAATGAGAACCCGTTTTTGTTGGGCCTCATCATGGGGATGCCCGAGAGTCATACCTCGCTGTAATGCAGTAATGGTACCACGAGGGGGTTTAACTCCTCGAATGATTCCAGCATTCCAGCTAGTTAACGTTGTTCTTATCCCCTCTGTTTCCAAGGCTCTGGCAATCAATCCCACGGATTGAGAACACAGAGGTCAAGAAGGCACCAGCAAAACGGCATCTATGGCTTCCTGCTTAATAATCTTACGAATTGGGGGCAGCGTTTTCTTCATGACGCGACCAACCCAGGGCTGGTAACCCATAAAGCTGACAACCGTCTCGCTCAAACTTCCAATAATTTTACTGTCTACCAGATCTCGAAGATGATTCAACGGCAAGAGTACTTGAGTATCGGTCCTCACTGCAGTCTGGTCATAATGATCATGGGAATATTCAATCTCCGAAAAGGGTGTTGACAAGGGAAAGGTACGTATGGTGTAGTCACCCAGGAGATTTGCTGCGTTGAATGGCTTGTCCTTAGATGGTAAATAGGCACCTGACGAGGAGACAAGCAATAGTTTGGCTTGTGATAAATCAAGACCTGCACCGAACACGGCATGCTCATTTTTCACATATTTGTAGAGTTTCCAATCGATGCTTTTCGTATCAACAAAGTTTTTCAGCCATCCCTTCTGAAAATGCTCGGTCCAACGATCCAAATTGTCGGTTGATTGCTTACTCAAAACTGAACGCCCCCCTGGTTTTCACTTCATGGCCTTAAGTACGTCATCGGTTGTTTTCACCACACAGAATTCACCATTCAAACTGGCCAGGTTCACACGATGCATATCCTCGGCACTGATATGTTTACCCCAGGCATCTTTACGATCAAAAGTGGCGGTAGCATCTGAAACCAGGGTCACATCAAAGCCAAGATTTCCAGCCATCCGGGTTGAAGTGGATACACAATGATCTGTAGTGAGACCAACAATAACCAGAGAGTTCAGATTTTTATCGTGTAAATAATCTTCCAGGCCGGTTCCGATGAAAGCACTGTTCACCGATTTGGTAAATTCTGGTTCTCCTGAGACCGGTGATGCTTCATCCTTGAATGCATTCCCCGGGTGATCAGGATGGAGTGGCGATTGTGGAGAAACTGAACAATGCTTCACATGGATGATTGGCGCACTCTGTTTACGCCATTCGGTGAGCAGGGCTGTGATATTCGCTTCTGCCTCAGGGTTATTACGTTTTCCCCATAAAGGGCTGTCAAATCCTTTTTGTACATCTATAAGCAATAGAGCTGATTTAAGCATGCGTTCTCATCCTCGTCCTGGTTAATTCGTATCAGTAAACGTCGAAAAAGATACTTGTTACCACTTCCAATTAACATGTCTTTTAAGTCAGGTGGCAACAAATAAATCTGTTAAATTTTCTTTCAGCCCTAGATCACACGGTGCATCTTTTACGACCATTTAACGCAGGATCTTATTATGAAACTACTCTCTTATGCGCTGGATTATCGCATGGAACCCAGATTGGCCTTTTCCCTAGGGGGGCAAGCTATTGATGTCATGCGAGCTTCACTGTGGATGAAGGAAGACCGCAATGCTCAGGAATTTTTGACTCTGGCCTCATCCATGAAACTAGCCTTGGAAAACTGGCAGAAGTCCTTTTCACTACTTTCTCAACTGGAAGCAGCCTTCCAAAGTATCGATACATCAGGTCTTTCAGTTCACGCTCGCCCAATAGCATTGGCTGAAGAGGATATTGTGTTTTTTGCGCCAATTCCTGACCCGCCCAGCATTCGATTTTTCAGTACTTTCGTGGATGATTCCCCAGATACATTTGATTTTGGACAAACTCAGACCCTGCGAGGCCACAGACAGGAGCTCACGGTTACAGGACTCTCGCCTCGAGGAGAAATTGCTGCTATCGTGGCGGCAGGCAAAAATAGCGAGAATCCTGAAATCGCCGGATACACCATTGTAAACAATTGGACAGCTCCTCAGGAAAAGGCATTAGGTAAAAACGGTGTTGCCCTGGGGCAGGCCACTTCCATAGGTCCATATCTCGTTACGGCTGATCAGGTTAATTCATTGAAGATGGGTAGTGGTTTCAATATGGATATGCAAATCAGTCTGAATGGCCAGTCTGAAATCGACACCCGCCTGAAGGACATGAAATTCAGTTTTGTTGATATGCTTGAGTTTTCAAAGTCAAGCCATGTTGGGGCTGGCGACATTTTATGCTCTGGGAGTCCCTCCAAAAGAGATCTGGTGCTAAGTAGTGGACAAAACATTGGTGTTGAAATTCAAGCGCTGGGAACACTTGCAACCACAGTGGTGTAAAGCACATTGTCCTCTATTAGAATCCCAGAAAGCGAGCTAGAGCTCAAAGCTATACGATCAGGTGGACCTGGAGGACAGAATGTCAACAAGGTAGCCACAGCCATCCAACTCCGTTTTGATAGTCAAAATTCAAGTCTGCCAGATCATATCAAAGAACGCCTGCTAAGAATGCATGACCAGCGCATCAATGCTGAAGGAATAATTACCATTACAGCCCGGCAATTCCGAAACCAGGAAGCCAATCGTCTGGCTGCCATGGATCGCCTTGAAAAAATTATCCAAAAGGCTGAGGCAACACCAAAAAAACGCAAAGCCACCAGACCAACACGAGCCTCGGTTCAAAAACGACTGGAAACCAAGACCAAACGTAGCCGTGTAAAACAACTAAGAACACGTGTCAAGCCAGATGATGAATAAGGAAGGCAGATATGACCAGTAAAGTGATGTGGACTCCTGGACAACACCAGTTGAATCAAGCTCAAATGACTAGATTTCGTCTTGATATGAATTCTAAATATGATCTCAAGCTTAGCTCCTACGATGAGCTTTATCAGTGGTCTCTCAGCCATGCTGAAGATTTCTGGTCAGAGGTTTGGAAGCTTGGCGGTATTATTTCCAGCACCAAACCAACTGAGGTTGTTGATGATCTTGGAAAAATGCCTGGAGCAAAGTGGTTTCGTGGAGCGCGCCTCAATTATGCTGAAAATCTGCTGCGTTTTCGAGATGATCGGGTCGCCATTCACTTTCGTGGTGAAAGCCAGGTGGAAAGATCCCTGACATATGAGGAACTATACACAGAGGTAGCTAGAACTGCTCAAGCCATGCGGGACGCAGGAGTTGCCAGGGGTGACAGAGTTGCCGGGTTTATTCCAAATTTACCCGAGACCATTATTGCCATGTTAGCTGCATCCAGTCTGGGAGCTATCTGGTCGTCATCATCTCCAGATTTTGGTATCAAGGGTGTCCTAGATCGTTTCTCTCAGATTGAACCCAAAATTATTTTTGCTGCTGAGGGTTATTTCTACGGGGGTAAACGATTTGATTCTCTGGAGAAACTTCAGAACATATTACATGAATTACCTTCTGTGGAAAAAGTGGTGGTAATCAGCTATACACAACCTGCGGATATTTCTGGTGTCCCAAACAGTATACGCTGGGAAGAATTTATCGATAATACGGCTTCTGAAGTAGGCTTCACACCCCTACCATTTGACCATCCCCTCTATATTATGTATTCATCAGGGACCACAGGTCTTCCAAAATCCATTGTTCATTCTGCAGGGGGAACCCTGATCCAGCATCTGAAAGAGTTGATGCTACACTGCGATTTAAAGCGGGAAGACACCATCTTTTATTTTACTACCTGTGGCTGGATGATGTGGAACTGGCTGGTTAGCAGTCTTGCTGTGGGAGCAACCCTGGTACTATACGACGGTAACCCTTTTTATCCCGGACCAGAAAGTCTCTGGAAAATGGCTGACGAGCTGGACATCACAGTATTCGGAACCAGTGCAAAATATCTAGATGCTTTGGAATCAGCCGGGTGTAAACCAGGCCAGGATTTTGGATTGTCTCCTTTGCGGGCAGTCCTATCTACTGGATCACCTCTTTCTGAAGAGAGTTTTGATTTTGTATACCGCCATATCAAGGATGATGTTCTTCTCGCTTCAATATCTGGGGGGACAGACATCGTTTCCTGTTTTGTTTTGGGCAATCCAGCGCTTCCAGTCCACAAAGGGGAGTTGCAATGTCGCGGTCTGGGGATGAAGGTGGAGGCGTTTAATGATTCCGGAGAAGGAGTGTTTAACGAAAATGGCGAGCTGGTCTGTACCCAGGCCTTTCCATCCATGCCGGTCTTTTTCTGGAATGATCCCGATGGACAAAAATATCACTCCGCCTATTTTGCTGATTATCCTGGAATATGGCGCCATGGAGATTTTATTGAGATCAATGACCACGGTGGCATTCGTATTTACGGTCGTTCAGATGCAACTCTTAATCCAGGCGGCGTACGAATCGGTACAGCAGAAATCTATACCGTTGTGGAGAATCTGCCTGAGATAGCAGACAGTCTGGTGGTCGGTCAATCCTGGCAGGATGACGAGCGTGTAATTCTCTTCGTGAAACTTCCCGAGGATGGTGTTTTGGATGAAGCTTTAATCAAGAAGCTCAAGACGACGATTCGTCAGAGCTGTAGTCCCCGACACGTTCCAGCAATCATTCTGGAGACAGCAGATATTCCCTATACTATTAATGGCAAGAAGGTAGAGATTGCAGTTAAGAAAATCATCGGTGGCAAAGAGGTCCAGAATCGATCCGCCCTGGCCAACCCAGAATCTCTCGAATTATACAAAAACATAGAAATTCTAAATCAATAAGCGCGAGGTCATATATGAATCAAGATCAAGGAACAGATAAACCGAAAAAACGACCTCCACGATATATTGGTGCAGGCCTGGTCATCGGTGTAGGAGTTGGTGTTGCCCTGGATAACATTGCTGTAGGGATAGCTGTTGGTCTGGCTATCGGTGCTGCACTGGAATCATACCACAAAGAAAAGCGGGAAAATGAGAATGACGATGATCATTACTCGGGACCTCCTGATCCCAATTAGTCCCAGCCCTCCAACACCACTTTTCCAAAAGCATGTTCAAATTCGAGGTGATCGTGTGCGTCTCGAATATTCTGAAAGTTGAAGACCTGGTCAATAACGGGAATCAGAGCTTTCTGTTCAGCAAGTTGAAGACATTCATTAAAATCAGAAACCGAACCCATGGTGGACCCCAACACAGATTGCCTCTTGTAAAACAAGTGTCTGAGGTTTAGCTCACCTTTAACTCCTGTAGTAGCCCCACAGGTAACAATCCGCCCCCCAACAGCCAGCGATTTCATGGAATCTGTCCATGTTGCTGCACCGATATGTTCAAACACCACATCAGCACCGCGACCATTTGTCAGCGCTTTCACCTGGCTGGAAAAGCCTTCCTGGCGATGATTCAAGACTTCATCTGCTCCCAGGGAGAAGGACAGCTTCTGTTTTTCCTCTGAACCACCTGTAGCTATTACTCGAGCACCTAAATAACGACCCATTTGAACAGCCATGCTACCTACACCTGAACCGGCTCCCAGAACCAGGAGCGTCTCACCAGAACGCAATTGAGCTCTATTCTTCAACATGTTCCAGGCTGTGAGAGAAGCCAGGGGCAGAGCAGCTGCCTCAACAAAACTAAGGTTTTTAGGTTTAGGCCCAATGTTGGAAGGAGACAGACACATATATTGTCGCTGAACTCCACTCTGGGTTTCTCCCAATATGCCATATGATGCACACAAATCTTCATGACCAGACTGGCATTGTTCACAGGCTCCGCAAAAAGTACCTGGCTGAACAACCACTTCATCCCCAACATGCCAATCCTTTACTCCTGACCCAACCTCGGCAATAATTCCAGAAGCATCGCTCCCAGGAATGTGCGGCATTGGAATGCTTAGTCCTGGCAAACCCCGTCGCAACCAGAGATCGAGATGGTTGAGACTGGCGGCTTTGATTTCAACCAGGACCTGATTAACATCAGGACTTGGTTTTTCCATGGTTGAAATATCTAAAACTTCGCTGGAGCCATGTTGTGTAAATTGGATACCAATCATTGATCAATCCCCATCCTGTTCGAAATTTGTTTGTGTTTCCAAATATTCCATTTCAAGTGAATCATGCAAAAAATAACTTTATCCATCTAATTCGGGGAAAAAATGTTAAAAAAATCACTGCTTCTGCCATTCTCAGTATTTCTACTCATGTCTTGTTATCCGCTTGGAACCTTCCAGGGTCCTGAAGTTCTACCCGTGGGAACGGAGACCATGGGAGTGGGGGTGAGTTGGATGACCAATATTTCATCACTCCAGGATTCCAGTTCAGGCAATGAACAGGCCTTCATTGCAGATGGTAGCATACTATTCCGCAGGGGCTTTAATCATAATACCGAAATCGGTATCAAGTTCGCCGGACGTCCATGGAGTAGTGGTGCCATATTATCAGATGTAAAGTGGCAAATTATTCAAAAACCACTCATGGTTTCCTTGGACTTTGGCATATCCTACTGGTCCAATATTGATATTCTTGCTTCTGTAGGCTATCACCCATCACTCATTATAGGGAATGGAAAAATGTTTGGCGTGGTGCAGTATAATAATATCCGCTCCAGTGCTCGTGTTTTGAAAACCCAGGACCTTTTATTGGGACATCATTTCCACATGAAAGATAATGACTATGTTTTCTCACCCCTTTTTGGATTGCACCGCGATGAAACTGATCCAGACAATATCTTCTATTCTCTGGGGTTTGGCTTTGCAGGTCCAGTCGACGAGTGGTGGCGCCCCTAGTTTTTATCCTCGTACCACAGTGTTGAAACTTTGGCAAACGCCCGTTTGCCACCAATGGCACGTTGAGAAATAAGCGAAAAGAGCCCATAGGCCAGTGCAACACCAATTGCTGCCCAGAAATACATGGGGTTCGCTTTTGTGATGCTATATGCCGGCAGGTTTATGGACAGGATAAAGGGGATCACCAGGAAAAAGGTGAAGGCCGCCGAATACATGTAATCTGTGGCAACAGGGGTTTCAAAGTCTGGATCAACCACTCTTAATAGTGCCAGGCCCGTCGGCATGGTTCCAGTACAAGCGCCATAGATAATCAGAGCGCGGTGGAACTGATAGTCCTCAAAAATACGGGAGCTTATCCAGATCACTGTAATAAAGGTGACAAATCCACCTGTCACTGATATAACCAGAATGGGTAGCCAGTACTGGGCAACAACTGTCAGTGAAATAGCCCCAACCGCGGCTGCTACCATAATATCCACACTGTTGCCTGCAATGCGCGTGAGAGCACCATTATCCAGGGTGTGTTCAAGTTTCAGCTTAATCATGATGGTTTTCACAATGAGGGCTACCATAGCTGCAAAAACAAAGCTGATTCCCCAGAGGTTGACAGCAAGATCGTTTCCCAGATTTCCAGCAAATGAGAGCAATCCACCCAGGCCTTTGAGCATTAAGAAACTGAAAAGATAGACCATGAGCACCACAGCCATGTTATAACTGGCTGAATCAATAGCTTCAGATTCGGTGGTCAGTTTTGAACCAACTTGCAACTCTTCATCGCGACCCATAACACCGGAGCGAAATCGTTTTTCACTGATTTTTTCGACCTGGCCTTTTCCCAGCCAGCCGCGCTTGATGCCCATGTTGATTAAAATAACACCACCAAAACAAGCCCACATATAACCCACAGCAGCAAAGGTGAGACCCACATCAGGTGCACCCTCGAAACCCATGCTGACCCAGCCCTCACCAATGGCATAAGCCTGTCCCGGTCCTAGTGCAAATCCCAGGGGCATAAAAAAACCAAAGGCTGGGAATAGCTCTGTCATAACTGTACTCATAAAAAAGAAGGTCAGCAACAGACCAACCAGAGACTGGAGCGAGTATTGTGAAATAATTGAAACAGAAGTACCAAAGACGCTCTTGTCTCCTTTGCGCTTGGTATAAGCAGGCTTACGAAGACTCATTGAGATAAAAGAAATACTCAAAAGATGATAGACAATAGCCCCAAGACCGATTTCTGACATGCCCACTACAGGAGCCAGGAAATTGTAAAATGGAAGGAGTATGAATCCAGCAGTCAGCGCATTGGGGATGAGATATTTTTGGAAGAAATTAATGCGTGCTCTGAGAAAGGTTGCCATAAGCAAAGCCATTGAAATAACGCCAAGATCCAGAAACATATTCCATGGAAAATTCATATAATACCACCCTGTTTTTTTTCTGCTGTTTTCTAAAAGGTATCGTAAAGCGGCTTCAGTTTACTTGCACAAATCATTATTTACAACGGTAAAACGTTTGGGTTGAGTTGGGGTTTCACACATTACTAAAAAACATATGAGGCCATGGTGAGTTCGACTCGCTCTACCCATTCAATGTTTTTCCAGAATTTGATTCCAGCCTGATTGTCTTTATTAATGAAGATGTGGCACTTCTCTATTCCAGCTGATTCGATTTTTTCAAGACTTAGCGAAACGAGTTTTTTGCCGATTCCCTGACCGCGGAATTCAGGTAAGACAACGAGATGATGAATGGATCCAAAACGACCATCATGACCACCTAATATCCCGCCCTGAATGCGGTCTTGGTGTTCAACCACAAAACTGAATCCGGGGTTTCGTTTCAGGAACGCTGAAAACCCCTTCGGGGAGTCTGCCTTTCTGATAGTTAATCCTGCTGTGTCTTTCCATATTTTATAAAGCGCCTGATGATCACCAGGAAGCATAACACGATACTTGACCGCCGTCATCATCTATCCCAGAATGGGTTCTCGTTTTTCAGGGGGGTGTAAAATTTCGTTGTGTAAAACTTGCTCATCAGCATGATAGGAGGAACGCACCAAGGGTCCAGATTCTACATAGCTAAAACCAATTTTCATTCCATAGGCTTTATACTCAGCAAATTCATCGGGATGAACAAAGCGATGAACTGGTTCGTGTTCCTTGGTGGGTTGCAAATACTGCCCCAAAGAAAATATCTGGCAACCTGTTGCTTTCACATCATCCATCAGGGCAAAAACCTCTGCTTTTTCCTCACCAATTCCTACCATTATGGAAGTTTTGGTTTGTAGTCCGCCTGCAACTGATTGTCTCAGAACATCGAGGGAGCGCTCATAGGCGGCCTGGGGGCGAATATGTCGATGAAGCCTTTCCACGGTTTCCATATTGTGACTCATGATCTCAGGTCTGGCATCCAGAACTACCTGAATGCTATTCTTATCACCTTTGAAATCTGGTGTGAGTACTTCAATGGAACAACCTGGCACTTCTGCATGAATCTGGCGAATGGTTTCAGCCCAGATACTGGCACCGCCATCATCCAGTTCATCTCTGTCCACTGATGTAATAACACAGTGGTGCAAACCCATCTTTTTTACAGCTTCAGCCGTACGTCTGGGCTCATCAAGGTCAACAGCCGATGGTCGCCCTGTCTTAACAGCGCAAAAAGCACAGGAACGGGTACAGGTATCTCCCAGGATCATGATTGTGGCAGCTCGTCGCTCCCAGCATTCGCTGATATTGGGACACATGGCCTCCTGGCAGACCGTATGGACCTTATTGTCAGATACGATGTTCTTCAGGTCTTGAAAATTCGGTCCACTGCGGAGCTTGGTCTTTAGCCAGGTAGGTTTTGAGGTGTTTTTGGGCATGGTTAACTTTTACATCTCTCTAAGCTTCGGGTTCCGACTTTCTCGAGGAAATATTAAACCAATGAAATACGATGCATCTTCTGGTCACTGCCATATAGGTTGGAATCAGACCGGTGAGGGCGACCAGAATCCCCAGGATATTACCACGGAAACCTTCAAGAACGACTAATCCCAGAACAAATAGCGAGAGTGCCAGTATTGAACGTAGGATTGCATCTATATTACCAACGTTTTTGGGAATCATTTGGTCACCAACTCTGACGTATCAAAACCTTCCAGGTGGTTCACCAGAGTTTCGAGAAAACTAGCTCCCATGGCTCCATCAATGAGGCGATGGTCGAAACCCAGGGTTAAGGTGCCCATTTGACGAATGACAATCTCATCACCCATATCAGATTCCATAACGACGGGTTTCTTCTTGATGGCTCCCACACCGAGAATAGCAACGTTGGGCTGATTGATGATGGGGAAACCGGCCATTGAGCCAAAAACCCCAAAGTTTGTAATAGAGAAAGTACTGCCCTCAAGATCTTCCAGCTTTAATTTACGATCCCGAGCCTTTTTTACGATAGAACTGATTTCGGCCGCAATTTCTCTTAAACCAAGCGCTTCAGCATTTCTCACCGGGGGCACCACAAGTCCATCTCCAACTGCCACGGCGATACCTATGTTCAGGTGTTTATGCTTGATAATCTTTGCACCATCCAGCGAGGCATTCAGGAGGGGGTATTCCTTGAGCGTATCCCGAACAGCTGTGGTGAGACAATGAGTAACAGTCAGGGAGTGTCCATTTGCTGATTTGTATTCTGCGGCATGTTCCTCCAGGAAATCCATTATGAATGACATGTCCACTTCGCTGACGACGTAGACGTGGGCTGATGTATCCATACTCTGACGCATGTGTTTGGCAATACTCTTCCGCATGGAGTCCATATCGATGATCTCTACATCCTCGGGATTAACCTTTGCAGCAAGACCGGTTTCTTCCAGTCCCGTATTTGTTGCAGGTTGAGATCTGCCAGAGCCACGCGTTTTAAGATAGAACAGCACATCCTGCTTGGATACACGACCACGAAAACCGCTTCCTGGAATTTGTTGTAGCTCTGCTAGTGTGATTCCTTCCTGGGTAGCAATACTCCTTACCAGGGGTGAATAAATCCTGTTGTCATCAAAGGTCACTGGTGTCTGAACAGTAACTGCAGGTCTTGAGCTTGTTGTGGTTTGTTGAGGTGCCGACTTCTCAACAGGAGTCTCGTTTGAAGCGGACGAAAACTCTACTGTATCGGAAGTTTCCACGCGGGCAATAACGGTATCGATATCATAAGTCTGGTTGACTTCGCCAATGATTTCTACCAGGGTTCCTGAAACCGGACTGGGAATTTCTGCATCCACTTTATCTGTGGCGATCTCCAACAAGGTCTCATCCTTATCGATGGTATCCCCAATAGCTTTTTTCCACTCAAGAACCGTACCTTCGGTTAAAGACTCACCCATTTTGGGCATGACAATATCGAATATCATTTATTTACCTTCTGTGCACATTGCCGTCATCCTGAGCCTGTCGTAGGAGAGGTAATGTTTTTGCTATGGCTGTGCCGCATTTCGACGGGCTCAGTGTGACACAATATGAATACTGCATTAATAACCCAACAATCTCTCTGCTGCCACTCGGATATCCCCGGTCTGTGGTAAGATTTCATCTTCCATATCCCAGTTAAAAGGCACGGGTGCGTCTTTGGCGGCCACACGTAAAACCGGACCATCCAGTAGCTCAAAAAATTCATCGGCAATAATGGCCGCTATTTCAGCTCCCGGACCAGCTGTCAGCGTATCCTCGTAGACCACGAGGGCCTTGCTGGTTTTTTGTAAGGATTGTCCAATCGTGACCTTGTCAAGTGGACTGAGTGTTCTCAAATCAACCACTTCGATGGTGGCGCTGGTCTGTTTTTCCAAATACTTGGCTGCCTCAATAGCTTTATGTACCATCAGACCATAAGTGATGATTGAGAGGTCCCGACCCTCCCTAACCACTGCAGCCTGGCCAAAGGGGAGGAGGTAATCTTCATCTGGTTCAGCCCGCTTGGCAAAACCCTGACGGTACATGCCCTTGTGCTCCAGAAAGAGAACGGGATCATCAATACGACAGGCATATTTGAGCAATCCCTTTGCATCGGCTGCATTGGATGGATAAACAATATGGATGCCTGGAAGGTGCATAAAGAAACCTTCAATGCTTTGACTATGACATAAACCTCCATGAATGTATCCACCCACAGGAGTTCGAATGACGATGGGACAGGAATAGGCATTGTTGCTTCGATACCGGATGGTGGCCACTTCATTTCTAATTTGCATCATGGCGGTCCAGATATAATCACCAAATTGTATTTCAACCACTGGCTTCATTCCCGCAACAGCGGCCCCAACTGCAGTTCCTACAATTGATGCTTCAGCCAGGGGAGAATTGAATACGCGCTTGTCTCCAAATTCTGTAGAAAGTCCCTTGGTAGCGGTAAATACACCACCCTTTCCATCTGCAACATCCTGTCCATATATGATCATGTTGTCATTTTGTCTCATTTCCTCATGGAGGGCGTGATTGACAGCATCAACGATAACGATATCATCTCCTGTAGTGACAGGATCGGAATAGGGAATATCGATGACGGCTTTATCCACTACATGGGTATCAGCATCCGATTTTTCTGGATAGGAAGCCGCGAGTGCTTTCTCGGCAGCCTCATCTACTTCATGTATGACCTCATCCCAAACCAGCTGGAATTCATCTGAAGTGATAATACCGTCCTGCTCACAAATAGCTCTAAATTTTTCTATGGGATCGCGCTTTTGCTCTTCGGACAACTCCTCGGCATCTCTGTATTTTCGATGATCGTCAGAAGAGGAGTGTGGTAAAAGACGAACTACATTTGATACTACAATAGCTGGACCTTTTCCAGACCGAATGCTTTGTATGGCTTCGTTGAATATGGCATGGGACTCAAAGAAATCTGTTCCATCTGTTTCAAAACGATTCAGGTTGCCATAACCACCGACCATATCGTAAACCGAACCCTCAGCAGTCTGAGATGCTTTGGGAACAGAAATGGCAAAACCATTGTCTTCAATGTGGAAAAGGACAGGCAGTTTTTCTCTACCAGCCCAATTGAGAGCTTCATGAAATTCTCCCTGGCTTGTGGTTCCCTCTCCAGAGGATACGTATACAAGGGCCTTTTTGTCCTTCTTTTGAGCCACCATGGCAGTTCCCACAGCCTGGAGGTACTGGGTACCCGTTGGGCTTGACTGGGAAACAATATTCAAATCTTTTTGGCCATAATGTTGAGGCAATTGACGGCCACCAGAACCTGGATCATCCGCTTTGGCAAGAAACCCCAGAAAGAGTTCCTCTGTAGTCATTCCAAGACCCATGACCATGGTTTGGTCACGATAATAGGGGTAGGACCAGTCCTGTTCGGAATTCATTTGCATGGCGCAAGCCAGTTGCGCACCTTCGTGTCCAGATGCACCAATATGAAAGAATGATTTTCCCTGTCTCAGAAGGGTGAGCATTTTTTCATCCGTGCGACGAGATGTCGCCATGGTTTTGAAAATGCTGAGCAACTCTTCTTTTTGAAATCCCTTAAGGTTTGCTGACACGCAATGACTCCACTATTAATCTAAAACTTTTTCGAATTCAAATACCGACTGGAAGGCCTGAATCAGGGGTTGAGATACTTCCTCAATGGTAATTTCAGCACCCAGTAAATTCTCCATACTCACAACCTCCTTGCCCTTGATTCCACAGGGGATCATGCCGTTGAAATATGACATATCCGGTCTCACATTCAAGGCAAATCCATGCATGGTTACCCATCGGGAAAGTCTTACTCCCATGGCACAAACTTTTTGATTTCCAACCCACACTCCTGTCATGCCGGAGATGCGATCTCCAGTAATATCATAATGCTTGAGCGTTTGGATAATGACCTCTTCCAGACCACGCATATACCAACTGACACTCCTCTTGTGATCTTCCAAATTGATAATGGGATATCCTACAAGTTGTCCCGGACCATGCCAGGTTATATCGCCTCCGCGATCACTTCTTATTACCTGCGCATCACGTGGATTGATAAGGTTTGATTGATCAGAATTTTTTCCAAAGGTGTAAACAGGGGGGTGTTCCAGCAGAATCAAAGTATCAGGGATTTCTTCAGCCAGCCTGCTGGAATGCATTTCTCGCTGATATTCCCAGGCTTCCTCGTAAGGAACCAGGCCCATCTTTTTGATTTGAAGTGGTTTCATTTTGCTAAATAAAAAGCTTCTGTCTTCTCGCCCTGTCTCTTGACTTCGCTCAGGATAACTCTCGGAAGAATACATGGAGCGTGTTGCTGAGCCTGTAGAAGTGTGCCAGAAAGCGTGAGTAGTCTATGATTCAAAACAACACTGACAGTTTTTCACAGATAGCTTCAAGTAATTCTGTATCCTGATCCGTGAACGGTGCCATGGCATGAGAATCAATGTCCAACTCTGCCACGAACTTGCCATCTTTCATAATTGGAAAGACAACCTCGGATTGAACATTGGCACTACATGACAGGTAATTGTCCTCCAGGGACACATCCTGAATGATACGACTCATTTGAGAGATGGCTACCTGCCCACAAATGCCTTTACCAAAAGCGATCTTCACATGATCTGTTGCAGCGCCAACATAGGGCCCTAAAATGAGGTTTTTTCCTGATTCATCGACAATATAAAAACCAGCCCAGTTATAGTGACCAACACGAGTGGAAAGTAGTTCAGCAATGTTTAGAAGAACTTCATCCCTGGAATCCAACTTGTGAATGAGATCATCTACAGACTCCAGAAAAGATTTTATATGGGGAAATGGCCTACTCATGAATATCCTCTTTATTCAGCTCGCATTCTAAGCGATTTGAGGTCTCATACCAAGAAGCTTCCCTTTTGTATCTTGATGGACCGTGCTTTACAAAATCAAGTATCCCAATTATTAGGGTAGTGGTAAATGCACTGTCTCTAGGGGGAAACTCTTGATTATTATCAACATCTCGTGCTTATCCCATTTTAATGGGATAGGCCTCATCACCTTTTAAAGGTGAATACCACGATCCAGAGCCAGACCGGAAGCTTCCATAATCATTTCTGATAAGGTTGGGTGAGCGTGAATGGTTTCAAGCACTGCTTCGTGGGTTGCCTCCAACGATCGAGCCATGCCAATTTCTGCGATGAGCTCAGTTGCCTCAGATCCAATTATATGTGCACCAAGTAGCTCTCCATATTTTGCATCATAGATAAGCTTGGTAAACCCTTCTGTTTCTCCAGCAGCCATGGCCTTTCCGGATACACGATACGGGAATTTTCCAATCTTTACTTCATAGCCAGCTTCTCGCGCAGCCTTTTCTGTGAGTCCGATGGACGCAACCTGTGGTGAGCAGTAAGTACATCCAGGTACGTTATCATAGTGCATGGGTTTCACATTCAACCCGGCGATGTGTTCAACAGCCGTTATTCCCTCATGTGAGGCCACATGGGCCAACCAGGGTGGACCTGCCACATCCCCGATGGCATAGACGCCAGCAGCGCTGGTCTGCATATACCCGTTAGTCTTAATCCAACCATTTTCGAGCTGAAGACCAGCTTCATCCAGACCTAAATCCTCAGTATTGCCTTGAACGCCAATGGCAATTAATACCTTATCTGCATCCAGCTCCAGAACATCACCGCTTTTCGTTTTTACCTTAACAAGGGCACGTCCGGATGCTACAGTGATACTCTCCACCATGGACTCGGTGTGAGCCTTGATTTTCTTGCGCTTGAACATTTTTTGCAGTTCAACGGAAACTTCTTCGTCCTCAATGGGAAGTAAGTGTGGCAACATTTCAACAATGGTTACCTGGCTACCCATTGCAGCATAGAAGTCGGCAAATTCAACACCTATTGCTCCAGCCCCCACCACAACAAGCTTTTCCGGGATAGTATCCAGACTCATGGCCTCCTTGGAGGAGATAATGGTTTTCCCATCGTAGGCTGCACCAGGCATGGGCCGTGGACGAGCTCCCGTCGCCACAATAATGTAGTCTGCGCTCACCTGCTGGTCATTATTAACTCGAATCAGATTTTTTCCCAGGAGTCTGGCAGAACCGTTAATTACATCTACCTTGTTTTTCTTCATAAGGAATTCAACCCCTTTTGAAAGGGAACCGGCAACCTGTCTAGAGCGCTGAATAACAGATGGGAAGTCTACATCAATACCGCCAACCACAACGCCAAATTTTTTAGCTTTTTGAGCGGATCGCAACACTTCAGCACTTTTCAAAAGCGCTTTGGTGGGAATACAGCCCCAATTCAGACACACTCCGCCAAGATCTGCGCGCTCAATAACCACTGCTTTTTTGCCCAGCTGAGCTGCCCGGATAGCTGCGACATACCCACCTGGTCCACCACCAATGATTGCAATGTCATAATGTGTCTGTGTCATATTAAATCCTTTATTTCACACCTCCAAGCCAGGTATCCAATCCCGACAGGGAGTGAATTCTTACTCCTGCAAATATTGTCTTAAAGCTTCCAGCTTTTCAACGGTACCAATATCAATCCAGTAGGATTGATCCATGGGGAAAGCTTTTATTTGTTCATGAGACTGTGCTGCGTGCAGATAAACAGGAATGGTAGAAAAGGATTCCCCTAAACCAACCATATAGTCGAAGATTCTCGGTGAAACAACCTGGACACCATTGAAGGCCAGGCTTTCAAAACCTCTAGAATCCCATGACACCGTGTCGCCAGATGTCCTGTTTTCCCAACCACATAAATTGTTGTTCTGATCAAATCTTAAATAGCGTGAAGTTTCGCGATTGGCTACAGCCAATGTGGCTAATCCTCCAGATGCATTATGGGCAGAATTCAGCGCATTCAAGTCAAGCTCTGAGTAGATATCACTATTGCAGACAAGGAAGGCTTCTTCGTCCTTAAAATGTCCTGAAGCATGCAGCAAGCCTCCCCCCTGGCCCAACAAATCATGCTCTTCTGAGATATGAATCTCTAAGCCAAAGTCTTTGGACAGGACAAAGTCTTTCACCTGCTCGGCAAAATGATGAACATTAATTACCAGATTCTCTACTCCAGCTGCCTTGAGCTTGATGATGTTGTGCTCTAAAAGGGATTTATTACCAGCTGTAACCAGACATTTGGGATGTCTGTCCGTGAGGGGGGCCAGACGCGTGCCTCGGCCTGCGGCAAAAAGCATCGCTTTCAATTGGAATTGGCTTCCAATTCCCGATGATGAAGTACTACGTCAATATCGTGGGTCTCATTCAGGTGGGCTGCCAGCCTGTTGGCGGAATGCACAGAGCGATGTTGGCCGCCCGTACATCCAAAGGAAATCATCAAATCAGTAAAATTCTGCTCTTCATAACTTGTTACAGCTGCATCCACCATAGTGAACATACGTTTTAACCAGCGATCCATGTCAGGTTTATCGGCAAACCAATCAACGACTTCCTGATCATTAGCAGAAAGTTTTTTGTAGGCTATTTCACGACCGGGATTTGGCAAGAATCTACAGTCAAAAACAAAACCACCACCATGACCACGATCATCCACAGGAACCCCGTGTTTATATGAGAAACTGGAGATACGTACCTTGAGCCGCAAGTTTGCCTTGCCAAATTCTCTCAGTGCCGAGGATTGAATAAGCTGTTGAAACACATCCATCATCACGGGGATATCAATTGGCAGATCAACCTTACGGACGAGGTATTCAAGGTTTCTTATGGCATACGGAATGCTCTGAAGAAAGTGGGTTTTGCGCTCATAAAAACCCCTGTAGCCATAAGCCCCCATGGCCTGCATAATTCGGATAAGCACAAAGGCATAGTAGTGCTTGGTGAAAGCTTCACCGTCGATGGATATTAAACCGGATACAGTTTTTAAATAGTGATCCAGCAGTTGCTCTCTTACTTCAAAGGGCAGGTCAGCCTTGGCATCAAACAACAGTGAGGCGATGTCATATTGGAGCGCTCCTTTTCGACCTCCCTGATAATCAATAAACCAGGGCTTGCCATCCTTGAGCATGATATTTCTGGACTGAAAATCGCGATACAGAAAATGGTTACCATCAGCCTGAAGTAGAAAATCGGTAAATGTCCGAAAATCCTGCTCAAGTTTTTGCTCATTAAAACGGATATGGGCTAGTTTGAGAAAATAGTATTTAAAATAGTTCAGATCCCACATCATGGACTGGCGATCAAAACTGTGGTGGGGATAGGACTTGCTGTAATCTAACCCCTGACCCCCTTTGATTTGAAACTGTGGTAATAATTCTACGACCTGCTTGTAGGTTTCAAGCAGCTCAACTGGAAAGTCTTTCCGACCCTCACGTATTTTCAGTAGATAGTCAAAAAGTGTGACATCGCCCAAGTCCTGTTGGAGGTATATATCCTGATCCAGGTCTTCGGCATATATTTCTGGTACCGTTAGGTCTTTTGAGAGAAAGTGTCTGGAAAAACTTATAAAGGCATCGTTTTCAAGCCGATCCATATTTTTTGCACCAATCACAGAGCGCTTGTTGTTACTCAGGCGAAAGTATTCACGGTTGGATCCATGGGCTGGCAGGGGATCCAGGTTTGTGAGATCTTCCTTGAAATGTTCTTCAAACAGCTCTTTTAGTTGGTCGGACATAGTGGTCTCTTCTACTTATTAAAGGTTTCTCAGGCTGATAATACTCAAAAACTCTGCTCTGGTTTCTGCTTCATCGTGAAATTCTCCCAACATGGCCGAGGTCGTGGCAAATGAGTTCTGTTTTTCCACGCCCCGCATCTGCATACAGAGGTGACGACCTTCCAGTACCACAGCGACACCTGCAGGGTCTAGCAGACCATTCAGTGCTTCTGCTACTTGATGGGTGATCCGTTCCTGGATTTGAAGTCGACGGGAATACATTTCAATGATCCGAGGGATTTTGGACAACCCGATCACTTTCCCGCGGGGAATATAGGCAACATGAGCTTTTCCAAAGAAGGGCAACATATGGTGTTCACACATGCTGAAGAATTCAATATCTCTTACCACCACCATTTCAGAACACTTATCCTCAAAAATGGCATCGTTCAGGACGTCTTCCAGGTTTTGCTCATACCCCCGGGCAATGAACTTCCAGGCTTTGGCAACGCGATGAGGTGTGCGGACTAACCCTTCACGTGAAGGGTCTTCACCTATCTCAGTCAACAGTTCCTGGGTCAGGGATTCAATTTTCTTCAATTCTTCCATTTATTTCTCCTGTCCTGAAGACAATAATTCAGATTCAATCTCGGCTAGAGGATCAATCTCCAGATAGCGTGAAAGATAGTGCACGCCGACGTAAAAAGGACCGGTATCCAACAGGGCCACAATCAATTTAAAGGCATAGCCAGATGCAATAAAAATGAGCAGTTGATTCACAATGGGTTTGGCCATATCAACGGGTAAGGCTTTTGCATAATAGTGGGTTACCAGAATGACGGCTACGGTGTCAACCAGCTGGCTCACCAGGGTTGATCCGTTGTTTCTTAGCCAGAGGTGTTTGCCGTGGGTGAGTTTCTTCCAGAAGTGGAACATATAGACATCCACAAATTGAGCTGCGAGATACGCAATCATGGATGCCGTGACCGCACCAAAGGTGAGCGCTCTCACTTCATAAAATACCGGCAAGCGTCCTGCAGCATCCAAGGCAATCTCACCGGTGGCTGTCAGGGTCTCAAAGCCAGGCATAACACCCCCCAACCACAGAATAAACATGACCCACAGATTCAGTATCAGCCCAACAAAAACCACGAAGTTGGCGCGCTTGCGGCCATATAATTCACTGATGAGATCGGTAGCCAAGAAGGTTATGGGGTAGGGCAACACCCCAACAGCTACAGCGAAAACCACATTACCGTAGTTTTCAAAGCTCAGGGTAAATAATTTTATAAAACGGCTGATACCCAGCACGTTGAGCATGGCAAGTGTACCCAGAAAGATTCCCGCTAAAACGAGAAAGACCCGTTCTCTCCTCTGAATTATTTCAGGCGATGGGTTGGCGTTGAATGTCGTCATATATCATCCTTTTGAGGACTTTGAAAGACACACCGAGGTGTGTGAGTCGATTGTTATTGAGGACCGTAATAATCCGTGAAAATAGTTGGGGTTTCCTGAAGCCGAATACGCTGCAGTTTTCCATCCTTTAATTGATTGGCAATTTGTTCCCACATCCAGACTACCATGTTCTCAGTGGAGGGTTGTTTCCCCTTAAACCAGGGAATATCAATTTCTATCTGAGAATGATCGACATGTTGAATGACATGTTCCTTCACAACCTCTTTGAGATGACCCAGATCCACAAGAAATCCAGTGGCAGGATTGACCTCTCCAGTGACAGAAACAGTCAAGATATAGTTATGACCATGGATATTGAGGTCTTCACCAAAGGCAGCTAGGTTCTCAGCGTCACTCATGGCAGGATTGCCATAACGATGGGCGGCACAGAAGTGGAAAACTTTATTCAAAACAATCATTTCGATTCCTTCACTATAGCGCTGAATTTATTGTTGGGGGTCTCAATGTCAAACCAACAGGCGAACAGCACCCTATTATCTTGGCGCTTTAATTTTTTAAAAGAAAGACTCGTCTTGCCACCGGGAGATCCGCCAGATTCCCTCTGGATCGCTCACAAAATCGAAAACAGCGTTACCGGAGAGGAAAAACTCTCCACCAATGGATAGATCAAAGGTCTTGGTCAGACTAATGCCACCACTTTGAGATGTGTCTGTGGCAATGGTAGCATTCCAGACCAATGTAAAGTGATCAAAAGCCCGGAAGAGTCGTCCAGTCGTCCTCAACTCCGTATCTCTCCCCCAATAATCATAACCACCGGCACCACCAATATCCGGGTCAAAATAAAGGAAGACAAAGCTTGTGTCGAAAAGTTCACTGTAGACCAGACTATCGCGATAGATATAGGCATATCGGAAATTTTGTAGCACTTCATCTGGAGATCGTTGTTCTGTGAGGATGAGACTTGCTTCACCCTCAAGGATACCTTCAGTGGGTGCAAAAGGATTCCAACAGCCAACCAGCAAGACCAGGGTTAGGAACGAGAGGGCTGTTGTTTTTTGGGGAGGATTCACAGCTTATTGAACCAGGGTTTTAAGGTCACTCCAACAGGGGAGAGTATCGGCCTTCAGGTCTTGCCAAACTGATATTTCATAGAGCTGATCAATGTTTTGAACCAGCGTCAGGGTCGCCTGTCCACGAAACTGTCCCGGCATGGGTGTTTCGGTTTCACCATAGGACAGGGTGAGGTGATAATCGGTTATGATTTCATAGCTGTCATCAATGGGTGATAACTGCTCGATTTCCCACTCCAGCCGTTGTAAACCCTCATGGTTGAGGGTCTCAAAAAGTTTGGTGATAAAATTCTCTTCTTCCACAAAACCCCAATTGTCAAAAACTCCTGGCTGTGAGCTGGCGACACCCTGATCTGGGATAAAGGCGAAGCTCCTTTCATCTGAATTACCTAATACATCAAGATGATAATTGAGTTTTTGGGCGGGGAAGGCATTTGAAAGATTTTGCAGGACAATTTCAGGAGAAGTTGGTGGGACCCAGGCATAGGGATCAAGAACATCCACAGGAGGTTCCGAATCACGGGGGGTAAAAAGCTCGCAACTCATAATGAAAAGAACGATAACC
>JAERTG010000048.1 GCA_016845065.1 Fidelibacterota bacterium
CGACCAGGTTCACCAGATTTATTTCTCCTGTTTGTGGATGTTTAATTGTAGTCAGCTTATTAATCTGTTTTAGAATAACCATCCCGGTCGCAGCAATCTCGCTGCTGTTCTCCGGACTAATTACCAGATCCATATCGTCTGCATCCACCAGGGCAAAATAGTTCCCTCCGTATGATATATCCACCGTAATCGGATCTCTGCCTTCTATTTGAACGGGGATATCTGTCTGGTACAGGAAGGAGGGGACGTTTTGAAAAGATACGGACTCCGCTTTCGCATCAATGATATCAACTGTTACGCCTATGACACCTGCAGGCGTCTCGACCTTCAGTGACTGCAGACCATCATTCTGCGGTAGCAGTCCTGTTTCAACTGCAGCTGTTACCACACCAATCAGGCCATGGCCACACATATCCAGATAACCACCCGTGTCCATAAAAATCACACCCAGGTCTGCATCAGACGTCACTGATGGCACGATGATGGCCCCGAACATATCCTTGTGACCCCTGGGCTCGTGCATTAGTGATGTTCTGATATCATCCATGTGTTCAACCGCATACTTTTTCTTTTCCAGTAGCGTTGATCCTGGTATGTCATCGACGCCTCCTGTTACGATGCGAGTTGGTTCTCCCATCGTATGGGTATCAACTGTTTTGATAATCCGAATCATAATTGTATCCTTACATAGCAGTGAGTTCTGTCAAAAATATCTGGCAGAACGGGGTTAATAAAACTTAAATACCAATCTATTACATTATTTCTTTCGATCTCCCCCTGTTAAGACCGGGGTTTTGGGGGTTAAAAGTGTGTGAGCTAGTCACTGCGATAGCCATCGCATTTAATTGCAACCAGCCCACACACCCCCATGAATCGATCAATCTTAAAAATTGTTAAATGGTTTTGTCGTCAACTGACCTTTAACGAGCTTGCCTCTGCTGTCGTTATCTTTCTTGAAGTGCTAAATTATTCAAGATCCGATATCTCTTTAAAACCAGAAGACAAACCCAAATACTACAGAGATTTCCGTGTCGATACAGCCCCGCCGCTACCGGCTGAGGTTGTGCAGGAAACCGACGACTGGAAAACCATCAAAGCCGAAAAGGAACAGCTGTCCGGAAAACCAATCAAACCGGTTCGACATCGCAACGGCAGGAAACCGCCCGACGGCTGCAGATGCCATCAATGCGACGCTCCTGCCCGTTATCTATACTTGAACAACGGACAACTGAAGTCTCAGGTCAAGTGCAAGATCTGCGGTAAAACCAGTCCCACTCATGACACCAAACGACAACGAAAAACCAGATATCGCTGTCCTCATTGTTCGAAAGCGCTTTACGAGTGGAAGCGACATGAACACACCACGATCTACAAATGCCCCAACTACGAGTGTCCACACTATTTGCATAATAAAAAGCAACTGCCAGATGAGGCGAAGGCGATGCGGGAATCTCAAAAATACGATCCCAATTTCAAACTCCACTATCAATACCGGGAGTACCACATCTCCCCGCAGGATCTTCGAACCGAAAGGCCGGTTAAAACAACCGTCAATCTGAAAAACATCCATCACAGCTACCATACGCTGGGACTTGTCCTGGTATTCACTATTAACCTTGGACTTAGCTCCCGAACGACCAGAGATGCGTTGAAAGGTATTTTCGGAATCCTGTTGTCACATCAGACTGTCCTCAACTATGTCGAAGCTGCCGCCGGCCATTTATCTTCTTTTATCGATGCCAACAGTCCGCCGCCGCAAAACACGTGTGCGGCAGACGAAACCTATATCATCGTTAAAGGGAAATGGATCTATACCTGGTTCGTCATTGATCCCAAAACCAGGGCAATTTCCGGCTACAACCTCTCCGAGCGCCGTGACACGATGCCTGCCTTAGCCCTTTTGCATGATTGCTTCGGTAAACCGCAAAGGGACAAAACCTATCCTAAACTGATCACCGACGGCAATCCTTCTTATGATTCCGCCGTCATGGCTTACAACGCCTTTATCGAAAGCGAAGAAAAAGAAGAAGGACTAACCAAGAAAACGGTGATCGGCCTGAAAAATCTGGACGAGGAGAGTAGCGAGTATCGTCGCTTCAAACAACTGATCGAGAGACTTAACAGAACGTATAAGTTCCACACTCGACCCAGATACGGCTTCAAAAGCTTCGACGGCGCCGTGGCGCTGACAACACTTTTCGTCGCCTACTACAATTTCATGCGCCCCCACTCATCCAGATACGACAGACCCCCGTTATCTTTAACACCACTTGAAGAGCACTCGTTAATGCCCGATAAATGGGTGTCACTGCTCGAACAGGCTGCTGCCTGAAATCTCTGTTGTATTGTCAAAGAACAATTAGGTCCGTTACGACCTCGTCACAGCATCCCGGATCTCTCTGCTTTGATCCGAGTAACTTGTTATTGCTTTTGCCTTGATTGCCGTTTCCGTCGGTCGGCCGGTCTTGTCAGGGCTGCGTAGCACCATGTTAAGGCTTGGCCTTGACAAGACCGGCCGACCGACGGATTGGTTTTATAAAGCAAAAGCGATAACTCCTAAGTCAGATTGGTATTTTCATTTTACTTCCCCGTTTTCATAGAATTTTTGACAGAACCTGGCTGTAGGGTGAAAGAAGGCTGTCTTCTGCCCGGATGGTTGGTTGTTGTTTCGGCCCAGTGTGTCTGTCGTGGATGCCATGTTGTTGATTCTGCATGGTATATGCCAGGTGTCGATGGAATTTCCGGTTCAGGGTGAGGTCGTTGCGGTCTTCAGGTGTGTTGGTTTATCGAGATTTCCTGATTCGGTGGGTAGGACAGCAGGTTATTGAAACAAATGGTTTCATCTGTACAACTGAATGGTTAGTCGATACCGAACGGCCACGAGTTGTTATCTCTCAACGCTGTGAATCTGTTGGTTTTTGGGCGATTTCGCGGTCTTTCGCCCCAACCGTTTTCATTTACTGTGGCATGGAAATCGCAGAAGAGTTTCAATGACAAGAATTTCTGGCGTGGAATTATTCACAGGGTAGCAGGAAATCCGATTTTTAAAACATCCAGCAAGCCGGAAATAGAGTGAGAGTTTGCAACGGAATAGAACAATGTATCATAATAGACAATTTATAAAATGCCCCCAACCAATCAGCAGGAGGAACCTATGACACAAGTATTGGGAGATGAAGTAAAATCTCAGATCGGGTTGACCCGACGTGAAGTTTTGGCGGTGACATTCAATGTCAACGGCTCCGAGGAGG
>JAERTG010000049.1 GCA_016845065.1 Fidelibacterota bacterium
CACTGTTCAGGAGCACAAAAATGCAGACATATCCTTTTCCTGAAATGATATTACCGCAAAAATCCCCCGGAACTTGGACAGTAGATCCGCTAACCTCTCATAATTGATGACTTCTCTGCCCTATCCAATAGAGCCGCACCCTAACTCTTTTAGTTCAACAAAACGGTTTTGAAAAATGACATGCTCGCCCATATGGAGTTTGCGCACGAGCTGCTGCAGCATAATCCGGTATGCGTCTCCATGATGCTTTAGGATATTCGGGTGTGTTGCGCCCAAGATAATATAGACCGCGTCAGGGTGCTTTTTGACGACCGCCGGAAGCGCCTGCAATACATTTTCGATACCTTTATTGGGGGAAAGCAATCCGAACGTGAGCAACACCTTTTTCCTACAGCGTCAGGATACGGTTGGATTCAGTAAACATCTGAATTAACAATATTTTCTTTGCCGTTTTTTTCATAATTGTACCACACAAACGCTTGAAAACAAACCTTAGATTTCAGTAACCAGCTGATTTTATTGAATTGGAGGATTGACAGGCAATTGGCGTTATGATACATTTATTTGAAAATAGCCACACCAAACAAATAAATGTATCAGAGGTCACATGTTATCGCCTGAAGACTCCAAAAAAGCCTTATATAAATGGTTTCGGAAGAAATACATCGCAGATCTCAATCAGCTCTTCCATGTACTGAAAACAAGTTCTCGGATGAGTGTATTCCGGAGGCTTAAACTCATCGGATACTTGACAAGCTTTACGGATGCCGGTCGTTACTACACCCTTGGGGATATTCCTTCGTTTGATTCTTGGGGTTTGTGGTTTTATCGGGGAATCGGCTTTTCAAAAGCCGGCACGCTAAAAGCGACTGTAGTGGAAATTGTGCATTTATCGAATGCCGGAATCACACCGAAAGAGCTGTTGCATTTGTTGAAGATTCGGATTCCCAACACGTTGCACAACACGCTTCATGGGCTGGTTCAATCCCACCAGATAAGTCGGCACCGATCCGAAGGGCTTTCCTTATATACCAATGGAGATCCGGATAAAGGAAAAGTGCAAATAGAGGCGCGTCGCGTATATATACAAAGAGGGGTTCAAATTGTTGGGCCGGTCCCAATGGAAACGACCATTGCTGTTCTTGTGGAAGCGCTGAAGGCGGGCCAAGTTATTGTATCTCAATCTGAAATAGCAGCGCGCCTCGCCGTTCGGGGATTGGCCGTCACTGTCGAGCAGGTGAACCGGATTTTTTCCGAACATGGGATTCAAGCAGAAAAAAAAACGTCAAGGTTCCGCTGAAAACGCTGGTCTACTTGAGGCAGCAGGCGCATCTTTTGAATGATAGTTGCTTTAAGCAAGTCGTCGGATTAGCGGATATCGTTGTATCTGCTAAGGATGAGGTTGGGGTATGTGATCTCTGCAATGGACCGATGCGTGTACAAAAAACGTTTGAGCATGAAGGACGGACCATCGAGCATGGTACGTTTAATGTTAGGGAAACGGTACATGTATGTTCGGAGCGGTGCCATAATGATGATGGGACATTATTTACCAAGAGAGCAGGATCGGTCGTTCGGACCATTATGCCAAACGGCATTGTCGGTTATGACGTAATGGTTTATGTGGGTCTCAATAGGCTGCTCGGCTATAAACAGAGAGAGGAAATAAAAGCAGAATTAGAGGAAAGACACGGCATCAAAGTGTCTTGCGGTGAGGTTAGCAATCTGACACGACACTTTTTGGAATATTTACTCAGACTTCATCACATGCGGGCTGACCAATTGAAAGGGGTCCTGGAGGCGGATGGGGGTTGGCCGATGCAAGTGGATGCGACTGGAGAAGCTGGCCGGGGGACCTTCTTTGTTGTGATGGCTGGTTGGAGAAAATGGGTGCTTGGCGCCTGGAAAATTTCAACTGAACGAGCCGATCTTTTATTGCCCTGCATGCGGGATACGGTCAGGCGATTCGGCCAGCCTTGCGGAGCCATGCGTGACTTAGGACGCGCGGTATCGCCGGCCATTGACGAACTCGTATCTGAGATGCAATTGGATATACCCGTGTTAGCTTGCCATCAACACTTTCTTGCCGACATCGGTAAAGACCTTTTAAAACCTGACCATTCTGCTTTGCGGGAGCATTTCCGGCGTACAAAAGTACGTCCTAAAATCAATAACTTAATCCGTGAAATCGGGCGAAAGATAGGCTTGGAGATCAATGAGACACGGCAAGCGGTTCTGGATTGGCAAGAGAGGGATGACTATCGTCTCCCACCGGGACGAGATGGCCTTGCCGTTGTACGAAACATAGCACAGTGGATAATCGACTATAAGGCAGATCTTTCAGGCCTGGATTTTCCTTTTGACAGACCATATTTGAGTTTTTTCAACAGGTGCATGGTTGGTCTGCGAGCAATGGATGCATTTCTTCGCATTCCTCCGGATGATAAGCATGTTGTACGCATGATTCATCGGCTTAGGAGGATCGCTTCAAAGGTTTCTTGTGAAGTGCCTTTTCGTCAAACCGTCAAACAGTTGCAACGCCGTGCTGATTTATTCGATGAGCTGCGAGATGAATTGCGATTGGCAAAAGAACTCCCGGATAAGGAATCAATAGAAGACCTTGACGAAATGCGGCATCAGTTCGAAGCATGGACGACTGCCCTTAAAGATCGTCGCCCAAAACGAGGCCCGGGAAAAAATATTCGGGATGCTATTGATATTATCCTGAAACATGTTGACACGCATGGTGATAATCTTTGGGGCCACAGCATAAGCTTGCCGGAAAGAACGGGGGGCGGCATACGGCTTATGAGTCGAACCAACGAACTTCTCGAAAACTTCTTTGGAACAATGAAGCATGGTGAACGACGGCGCAGTGGACGAAAAAATCTTGGACAAGATCTCGAACATCTTCCGGCGGAAGCGGCTCTGGTATATAATCTGGAACACGCCGATTACGTCAATATAGTTTGTGGATCGCTCGATCAGCTTCCTCTTGCATTTGCGCAATTAGATATGGAAAACCGGAATAGGAAGAAAAAATGGCTGCCTTCCCAAGAAATTGTGAATCTTAAAAAGGAGCTTCAGCTTTCTACAGCATCTTTATCACCAGCAGATAGACGCTTGGTTAGGACGGATCAGATGAATCAACGCATCAAGAAGGCAGCCAGTAGCCGTGCTCCTCGCATATTGCATTGAGGCACAAGCTAAACAATCCAACCGTAAAATGACGCTTTAGGTTTTTCCTGTACCTGTTCCCGCTTCCACGATAACGGAGGATCGGTCGTTGAGCGCTTTTTCGATCTGATGTGCCATTTCCAACTGAGAGGGGCGGACTTCAAAGCCATCAATGCGCCGGCTCAGCATGCCGTCCGGGCCCAAAATATCTTCACTGGTGAGGGGTGTTTGGATCATGGGGCGAATATAGTGGCTTGAAAGTGGAAGCGTCAATAGAAAAGGCATCTTTTCCTTTTCAGGAAAAAATGCCTTTTGTGGTGAAATATCTATTTTAGTGGATCAAAGCTTGACGACGTCCTTGGCCTTCGGGCCGCGATCGCTTTCCTCAATTTCAAAACTTACTCGGTCACCCTCGCTGAGGGTCTTAAATCCAGGCATATCAATGCCGGTATGATGAACAAACAGATCCTGCCCATCTTCCTGTGAAATAAAACCAAATCCTTTTTGGTCGCTAAACCATTTTACAACGCCTTCTCCCAAAGTCCTGACCTCCTTGATCTAAAGATTCATGAGATTTTATGGGCCGAATCAAACGATTCAAAAAAAGATTTTTCAAAATCATTCAATTACACATGCCCTCCCATTATTAATGCGAATGGTATTACAGAGGTTTTGAAGGGTCAAGAAAAAAATGGGCTTATAGTGATGATTGCTTAACTATTATTGATTTCTATTTAAAATGAAATGCTTTCTCAAATCTGGATAAGAAAGAAAGGAATTCTTGAC
>JAERTG010000050.1 GCA_016845065.1 Fidelibacterota bacterium
CCACCAGCTTCGAGAGCTGTTGGATCCGTGATGATGTTCATGGTTCCACCAATGGAAGGTGTTGCCAGGTTAACTGCACTGAGTCCACGTTGCATCTGGATTGAAGATGTGGCATCACCAACACCATCCCAGTTTGACCAATAGACCCATCCATTCTCCATATCATTCTGCGGAACACCGTTGATCATAACGGCGACATTGCGCTGGTTAAATCCACGCACATTGATACGAGCATCACCAGCACCACCACCCTGGTTGGTGGCATATACTGAAGGAGTTGTGTTAAGAACGAGTGGAATATCCTGTGAACCAAGACGTACTTCCATCTCCTCTTTTGAAACATTTGTATAAGCAACAGGCGTATTGGCATCGGCACGAGAAGCCAAAACTTCCAAAGCACTCATTTCAAGAGCCTGGCTGGAAAGTGCGAAATTCAAGGTTGTGGCCACACCACTTGCTACCTGTGCACTCATGGTCACTGATTCATAACCAATGACTGAAGCTGTGACGGTATAATTACCGGCAGGGACACCTTCAATAACAAAGGCACCTGATAGATCTGATGCACCACCATAAGGCTGGCCATCAACGATCACATTAGCGCCTGGAAGGGCGTCTCCTGTAGTACCGTCAGTAACTGAACCGGAAATAGTACCCTGTGCCAGGGCGAGAGCCGGAACCATTACCATAACGAGCAATACAGTAACTAGATAACGTTTACTCATCTTCTTGTTTACCTCCTTTTATTGGACATACGATATTTGTAATGACTGTGACAGACATCACATGATGAATGGGTCCCTCGGGAAATTTTATCCCAAATGAACTCCATAAATTTACTTAAATTTCTCCATCCATTACGGCGCAAGATATACTCGCATTTTTTGCCTGTCAACTACCAATTTGTTAGGATTCTGTTATACTCCACTAGAATGTTATACGTGCACAACTATTAGGGGTTATCACATACATGAACCCAATATGTTGTATATCTAGAGCTTAGAGAGATTAGCTCTAGTAGCATTATAAGCTTAAATCGTTTCGTGCTAAAACCGAGTGAAAATTTTTTAATTTTCCAGCTGCCAATTGATTAGGCAAGCGTAGGAAAATTGTTACTCCCACCTATACTTGAATTGGACTTATCAATCTAGTATAGAGTGAGATTGATCAATCAAATAATGTGTTTGCTTTATCCTGTTCAAAATGGCTTATTTGAGGGCAATGAAACGTTACCAAGGTGAATATCAGTATGAATAAATCTACAAGTAAAACAACATCAGAATTATTACTCCCAGCAGGTAATTTTGAAAAATTGAAATATGCCTTCGCTTATGGTGCAGACGCTGTCTATGCGGGTGTACCACGCTATTCCTTACGAACCCGGGAAAATGAATTTCGCAAAGAATCTTTACTTGACGGAATTGCATATACCCATGATCTGGGTAAAAAACTTTATCTCACGATGAACATCTATGCTCATAACACAAAGATTAAAGGCTTCATGGAAGAGATGGAGCGGATGCTGAAATATGAGCCGGATGCGATGATCATGGCTGATCCAGGGCTCATACACCTTGCCAGGAAAGAATTTCCTCAATTAGATATTCATCTATCAACCCAGGCAAATTGCACCAATTGGGCCAGTGCTGATTTTTGGAGGGATCAAGGAGTCACTCGCATCATTCTTTCCAGAGAACTGAGCTTGAAGGAAATTTCAGAAATTCATGCAAAAGTCCCAGATGTGGAACTCGAGGCATTTGTTCATGGAGCAATCTGCATCGCCTATTCAGGAAGATGTCTCATTACCAACTATATGAATAACATGGATGCAAATCAGGGAACCTGCACAAACTCCTGCCGCTGGGGTTACAATTTTGGCCAGAAGTCGCCCAGCCTATTAGAGATGGAAAGCCAGGATATCATTCAAATCGAGGCTCCCTACACACCTCCTGAAGATGGTTATTTTCTGGAAGAACCAAAACGACCGGGTCAGTATTTTGATATGAAAGAGGATGAACACGGTACCTATATGATGAATGCCAAGGATCTTTGTTCTATAGAACTTCTTCAGCAAATGCGGGACGCAGGGATTGTCAGCTATAAGATTGAGGGCCGTACCAAATCAGTCTATTATGCAGCTATGACAGCCAGGTCCTATCGCAAAGCCATAGACGATATGGAAGGTGGTCGTCCATTTGACTCAAAAAATCTTGAGGACCTGATTGGGATTGCCCATCGCGGTTACATCTCCGGATTTTACACAAAGAATCCACAGGAATATGGGCAAAATTATGTTGACCCATCCTCACAGGATTTCACGCACCAAAATGCAGGAATGGTAACATCATGGGATAAAACTGCCCAATTGCTTGAATTCGAAATTAAAAATCAGATCAGAGTGGGAGAAACTATAGAGGTAATTTCACCTGACAACACTGTAGAAATAGTGATTGAGGAATTATTTAACTCAAAAAAGCGTCCTGTGGATGTAGTGCATGGTGGTACTGGACTGGGCTATATCCCTTTTGACCACGATCCTGGCGATTTTACTGTAATGCGGAAGGTGTTGCCAGAAGCCCGGGGCTAACCCCACCCTGGGTCATTGCGTGTCCTTATGTGCTAGCAATCCCTCCGTTCGAGAGCTTCAAGGATGGCGAGTTAACTTCGCGGCTTGCACTTATTGTAATAATACCAGTAACCTTTTACTTACAGAATTAAAAGATAATATCCATAGATAGAAATTTGGTTTCTCCCAGATACTCATGCATGACAAATGCATAATCCAGTTTAATGACCATTTTTTCAATTCGTTGCTGTAATCCAACTCCCAGACTTGGTTGTTGCCTCGACTGGTTGAATCGATATCCACCACGCAGTATAAATCTCTGAGCAATGGTTGTTTCCAATCCGATCAGAGCCTGCTCATCATTATCATTATAATGAATAACATCCAGAGCTATTCTGGAATGGAAGAACTTGGTGTTCATCAGATCCATTCCCACCCCAAATTGGAAGGTCAGAGGGAGGGGGTAGGCTTCTGTATTTTTACTTGAAGGAATGAGTCGATCTTGATACTCATCAGAACCATCGTAAAAAACCAGCAGATCTGGCCCATCCATTTTTATGTCGGGCCCAAAATTCCTCAATGACATGGCAATAGTGGAAGTCTGAAAATCAATAGTATAGTGAGTCCCAAAATCAAAGGCAAAACCTGAAGCTATCTCGTTCCAGATGCGTTGCCTGATATACTTGGCTGTTATTCCAAAGCTGAATTGATCGATGAGTTTCCGGGCATAAACCACGCCCATTTCAAGATCCTGGGAATCGAAAAACTCACCTGTTCCATCAGGTTCATATTCAGTGGTGATCTCCATCTTCTCCATCCCAAGTGTACGGGCGTAGATCCCAATGGCTCCCAGCTCTTTTAGATTCAGGGTATATGCTAATGCGTTCACATCGAAAAAGGTCATCCAGGGGATATGAGATACATGCAGGGCATGAGTATGATCATGTATGATCCCAGCCGGGTTCCAGAAGAGAGCTGTCGCATCCGTAGACATACCTGTCACGGCCCCGCCAAGGGCAGCAGAGCGAGCACCAATGGGAATTTTCAGAAACTGAGCCCCTGCTGTTCCCAGGTTGGCATTTTGAGCGAAGATACTTACCGCGAGAAATGAAATGAGTAATGAAGACTTAATTGTCTGTTTGATAAGATTCATTTTATCACCGCGAATCTATTTATGTATTCGAAGCCGGTACTTTTTACCTGGTAGAGATAAATTCCCGAGACGATCTCACGGCCTCCCTCCGCCCTTAAGTCCCAGGTCTCTGTTCCATGCAGGGCAGCATGATCCAAAGTTTTTATTAATTCGCCAGACAATGTGAAAATGTTGATTTCACAGTCCACAGGCAGGTTGGTGAACTGTATTTGGCGGACAGGTTCTCTCACAAAACTACCTTGTTCAGATTCCCAAAGCGACCCTGCCATATATGGATTTGGAACCACCCGAATCTCATTCATATCCTCTGAAAGTATGTCTGGATTTGAGATCGCATCAATTATTCCAAATTGGTAATAGTCCTGAATAGTTGGACGAATTGCTGGCAGGGTTGAAAAGGTTGTAGATGACCCTGGTGGTGGTGGATGTGCTGGATCGAACCTAACCTGGGCGGTCCAACCTCGATATTGGATACTCCAACCGTTATAGAGTGTATCAGCCACACCAATCTCAGTAGAATTCTCATCCGTGGTTCTCAGAACAAGATAAGAGATTCCATCCTCATCGATTCCTGATTGGGTTACAATTATTTGATAGTCCATTTCCTGTATCGAATCCAAATCCGCCACGTCGAATTCAATCTCAAAATCCAAAATGGGAGGTACATTAATATTCTGAATAGTAGCCTGGGGATTCATACTAAGAATGAGTCCATCATCAGAAACCAAATCTGTACCTGGATCAAATCGTTGGGACGGAATCACAACAAGTGTGTCCTGACCGTCAAATCGTAGCAATTCTGCACAAAAATTAAGGCTCAACAGATCACCTGAGCTTGGATGGGTTAAGGGATTCAATTGATGAAAGGTAACCGTAAAATAATCCTCAAATGGATATGGGACATCGAGAGATAAGCCGCCAGACCAGTACGATAACTGGCTATCAATATTGATAATATCTAATTGATCTTCAGCCGTAAACCTAAATCCAAAATGTAAGGTGGGAACGAGACTGGAGTCGACTATTTCAATAGTAGCCCATATGCCAGAATTGCCAATTTCATTTTGCATAGCATAATGGAAACTCAGATCATAAGTATAGTCATTCAATTGCTCAGGTGATGATGGAATTGCACTTAGAGTATAATTGGCCTTCCCACCGTAATGCTCCAAACCTGCAATTTTTCCTGGCACAAAATCCACAGCTGCAGAAACAGGAATTGTCTTGACAACATTGACTGCATGTATACTGTTGCCAATAGGACTTTCCAAACTCCCAATGTTGGCATCACCTTGATCAAATGCAGTCAACGAATACCAGTATTCAATCCCATTAATCACAGTTTCATCTCTGTATGAGTAGGCAATACCCAGATCATCTCCGATACCGTTCACCCGATCATAACTGGCCAGGGGGATGGCATCTGGACCAGCATCAGGCGATTGATTTCTATCAACCTGATCCCAGGAAAGTCCTTTGTTTTGACTGCGGTACAAGTTGTACCCTTCAAAATCTTGAATCATGGAAACCTTATCAATGAGACTTTCAACCTCATTTGACCAGAAAAGGGTTACTTCTCCATCTCCTGCGACACCATTTAGAATTGGAATAGCTGGCGGCTTGGCTGTTTCAAAATTATTGGAATGCAAAATATGCGCTTCATCTAAATTGGCATATAGATCATCCAAATCATTTCCAGCGATGAGACCAATAATAAATTTTAGCGTATCTTCAGGTGATAAGGAGAATGGACCTGAAGAGATGGTTCCATAAACGTCCAGACCGTCCGAGCTCAGACTTTCCAGATTATCATAATGGATATTTGCAGAACCACCCAGGTTGAAAAAATCATCGGGATTGATCTCAGGTGGCAGATAATCTAAATTACTTGAAAAAATCGTCATCATGGTAGCATCATCAAAGGCGATCTTGCCCAGATGCATGTCCGTGATACCGGCCATGGTTCCATCGATCAACGGGGATTCCAACATGGCAATTCCCATCATCCCCGGTGTTGTTCTCCAATCGATGGACACATCATCTGCCTCGTATGCCCAGATAAAATCGTTGGCGTGATCAAAGCCCATCAGATCATCTAGATATTCCGTAGCATCCCCATCAGGGTTATTTCCAACATCAAAATCATGATAGAATCCAAAATAGACACTATCGTAGGAAGCCATGGACGTGTTTGTAATCTCAAATGTAAAGAATATCATATCCTCAATATTTTTTAATCCAAAAGCATATCCCGTTTGAGCTATCTGAATCCCTAAAACTTCAACAAGGTTGTTGGCATCATCATATACACAATAGCTGTCCTGAGTTGAGACAATATGATCCTCACCATCTTCGTTCTGGAAAAACCAGACTGATTCTGGCCAGGTTGAGATATCATCACTAAAGGCTATTTTGGCTGGTGGCCCATGGTAGCCAGATACAGCTTCCAACTCTTTATAGTCAACATACAAGCTTTGCATCACGTTCGTAGGACGCCCCGTCACCAGGTCTCTCGCAATTGCCACCATGGGAGCTAAGCGAAAGAGGTAGTTATGTGAGCTATTTATGGGGTACTCGCCCCCATCTCCATAACCGTAGTCGCGTGAAATTCTACCGACATTTTCAAAGTATAACCCAATGTTACTGGCATTATGGATTCCCCATGCCCGGTCCGAGAGATCTCGATGAATTGATAGAGAGGATGAATTCTTACCCTCAACCAGCGAGTTGTCCAATCCAAAACTGATAGCGCAAAGACAAAAATGGATCATCAATAGGATTTGAATACTTTTTGAGCTCATCATTATCTCCAATCCAGGGCTAGACCAAGTCGAAAGGTGCGTGGGGGGCCAAAGTGAGATGGATAAGCCATGTACTCCTGGCTATGACCAGGGACAAGGGTATAATCTGGTTCACCGGAACTGGTGAAAACTCCAATGGCATTTCTGGCATTGGTTAAATTGAGTATTTCCAGGAATATTCGGGATTTAAGTTTGCCTGGGAGACTGACTCTTTTGCCCAAAACAATATCCAGGGAATAGGTAGAAGGTTTTCGTAACGCATTAATCTCAATCACACTAATGTCACGTGCGTATGGCGTGTAAGGAGTTCCTGAATTGGCTTTAAACACAAATCCAAGATCAGATTTTGCGAAGGGGTAGGTATTGAAGACTTTCCATCCCTGTTTTTGTCCTGACTTGATGGAACCATAAATATTTAAACCATGAGTCCTATCAAAATCCAGGTGATATAGCGTGGTGGTTTCGGTGCTGCTGGGATACTGTTCAGCAGGACTGGAAGAACTACCCTTTGCAATGGAGTAGGTATAACTGAGCCTGGCTGTAATCACCTTGGAGGGATTGTATTCAAGATTGATCTCAGCACCCTTGGAAAATGCATAATCCTCATTAATAACCAGGGTATAACCAACATATCTATCTGGGGCATCATCTGCAAAGGGGGCATAATAGCGCGTACCTACCAGGTTGGTGACATCCTTATAAAAGGCATTAAATCGACCTAAAAATGCCTTGTTGAATTGATGGGTAAGACCGATTTCATAGGCGATGGTTTTCTCAGCATCCATGTCAGGATCACCAAAAACGGGAGCTGATACCCTCAAATCATAATTAAGCCTATTGTATAAATATCCATATGGTGGGTTTTGAAAGAAATGACCATAGGCAAAATGCATTTTCGTCCTGTCGGAAATGGGATGAGCAATTCCCAGCCGTGGGCTGATCTGGTGCTTGGGAGTAGCCGTAGTGATGCTAGCCGGGTCAAGGGGGTTCTCACGATAGCTCACTTTCCCGTCAAATTCATCATAGCGCAAACCCAGATTTATGACCAGAAAAGGAAATTCGATTTTATTCTGGAGGTAGGCTGCTGATTCTATTGGCGTAAGGTTGTATTCATCCCGATAGGGGATGTCTCTTCCGGGATCATAAGGGTTGGAAAGTATCAAGTTGTGGCTTTTATACTGAAATCCCGCTTTTAACTCATTCCAGGAATTTATCTGCCAGATCACATCACCACGTAGATCAAACGATTTGGTGCTCGATATTGTGTATTCAGGTGGGTCACGTCGGGCGTAAAACTCATATCCGTTTCCTGCTTCATGATTCCAGTCGTAGTCCGCATAGGCTGAATATTCCGTACTGTCCTTCCAGCGAGAGGTAGAATCTATCCAGATACCTTTGCGGTAATCCTGCTCGTACTGCGAAATCCTCACTTCATAAAAAAGATGGGGAGTCAGGGTGTGGGTGAGGTTCAGGTTTACATGTTGCCTGCTTGATTCATACTGATAGTATTGCTCAGGGATATAAGCCCAGGAATGGCGGTAATATTTCCAGCTCTTCCACGAATCCCTATATAGAGTATTGATCTTTATATTAGATATACCAGTATATGTCAATTTTGTTGTATAGGAGTTTGAATTGTTAAATCCCCAGGGGAGATAGCTATCTCTATCATTATGTTGACCAGAAATGAAAATTCTCAGGTTTTCACCCCAGAGCGGTCCACCTAGAGACCAGTTGATGCGGTTCCCCTCGGATTTATTCTCATGGGCATTTTGAAATGTTCCAGACTGACTTTGAAGGTGGGATCTCCAGGTGCGTCCACCCTCTCTTGTCAGGATGTTCACTATTCCACTTAGGGCGTTTCCATATTCAGCATTAAAAGTACCACTGAGCAGCGTTAGCTCCTTGATAGCATTGGTTCCGAGATCATAGGAGAAAGTCCCTAAAAATGGATCCTGCACGTAGACCCCATCAATGAGATATGCTACTTGATTGGACCGCCCCCCACGGACATTGATGAGATTGTTTCCACCGACTACTCCTGACTGCAAGCTCAGTGCCTCAGTCATCGTGGTAATCGGAAGTCCCTCAAATTGTTCTTGGGTCATCACGGACCTTGTACCTGCCAGATCTTTTTCAATGGCATCAACTGGGGCATGGACAATGACCTCCTGACCCTCCAGAACTGAGGGATCCATTGTGAGGTCTAGCCAGGTGGTCAAATCAACAGTCACCTGAACATCATTTAGTAGAATGCTCTCAAAACCAATAAATGAGAATTTGAGAGTGTATGTCCCTGGTGGAATGTTGAGGATGGCAAATCTACCATTTTTATCTGAAACACTTCCAAAATTAGTTCCTATTATTTGGATTGTTGCACCGATAACAGGCAATCCAGATTCACTGGAAGTGAGTTTGCCACTGATCTTGCCAGTGACACCAGCCTGAACTGTGAATGGTGATATGAGAATAAGAAATGCAAGGAATATGGAGAACCAGTACGGTCTACCAATACTATCAAGAATATTCATCTGGTTTTCCCCTCAAACTATGAAATCATTCCTGGTCGAAAAAGGACTTAGCCACTCTTTCCATGGAGGCGGGGGAAAGGAGCCCCCCAGCTCACAACTTGAAACCAATGTGAATTAAACCGTGCGACAAACTAACCCAATTTTAGTATAAATACCAATTTGAAAGTGTTTGAGATTCAAGTAAAATGCTACTGACTAATTTTGTTAATATCATCAATTGTTTTTGTGTGGAATTCACCTTTTGGTCAAACCAACATTCGCTCTTTACCAGAAGGGCTTTGACTGAATAATTTTTGTTTGGAAATTCACACTTTACAAATTAATCTGAGCCCGCCATATGGGTTTGACAACTGCGAAATCTGCTTCCGAAAAACGCCTTCCAATCAGGGAGGTTAGCCCCGTTGAATTACTCGGTGCCAATGACACCAACCTAAAATTAATTGAAAATCATCTTGAAGTTGCCTTGTACGTTCGAGGGGATGAACTCATAGTTCGTGGGGATGAATCCAAGCTTGTTCTTGTTGAAAGTGTTATTGGTGAGATGATTGCCGTCCTGAATCGGAAAAAATTCATCGATAAGGATGATGTACTCACAATTATACGTTTGAGCCAGTCCGGCAAGTCTACACTAGGAGAGTCTGGTATAGATTCTGTTGTGTTGTTTACTCGCTCTGAGGTGATCAAGCCAAGGACACCTGGCCAGGAAAGATATTTTACTGCAGCTACGGCAAACGATATGGTATTTGGTTTGGGTCCGGCAGGTACTGGTAAAACATATATGGCAGTAGCCTTTGCCGTTTCAGCGCTTAAAAATCGAGAAGTTAAAAAGATTATTCTTACCCGTCCCGCTGTTGAAGCAGGCGAACGTCTCGGTTTTTTACCTGGGGATTTAAGGGAGAAAGTTGATCCTTATCTAGCTCCATTATATGATGCACTTTTTGATATGATGCCCCATGATAAAGTGCGAATTCTAATAGACCAGAAGACCATTGAGATTGTCCCCTTAGCCTATATGCGTGGACGGACATTGGACCATGCGTTTATCATTTTGGATGAAGCGCAAAATACAACTCCCATGCAGATGAAAATGTTTCTCACACGCATGGGTGTGAATTCTAAGATTATTATTACTGGTGATCCCACTCAGATTGACCTTCCAAAGCATGAGGAATCTGGTTTACTCCAAGCCGTAAGAATCCTGAAAGAAGTCGATGGTATCGCTTATGTCGAATTTGATGAAGGTGATATTGTGAGACACAAATTGGTCAGACGGATCATCCAGGCTTATGACCAAACGAAAGAATCCTGATCAACAGGGATTAACTATTCATCCTCGCGGTGATATTCAGGTTTGGAACGATTTTTGACCTTTGTTATAGCAAAATAATTCGCGTCCTGTGGGAATTGAATCCCAGGTCGAGTTCGCAGGATGTTTATGGAAATTTTGATGTCCCAGGTTTGAGAAAATTACAAAAGGAATTATCATGAGCAGAGTCAGAGCCATACGTAAAGTTGCTATTGTAAGTGCAAAACGAACCCCAGTAGGCGCCTTCCAGGGTGGATTATCAACTGTTACTGCGCCTCAGCTTGGCGCAACAGCCATAAAAGCTGCACTGGAAAGTGGACAAATATTGCCTGAAGATGTTGATGAAGTCATCATGGGCAACGTGATATCAGCAAATGAAGGACAGGCTCCTGCCAGACAGGCAGCCATTTATGCTGGTCTACCAGATGCCACAGAATGCCTAACCATAAACAAAGTTTGTGGATCTGGATTAAAGGCTGTCATGCTGGCCGCCCAGGCCATTGAGGTTGGGAATGCAAACATAGTCGTAGCAGGTGGGATGGAGAGCATGTCCAACGTTCCTTACTATCTCCCAGGTGCCCGCAGTGGTCAACGCTTAGGTAATGGCGAAATGATCGACGGTATTCTCCGGGATGGCTTGCAGAATGCGTATGACGGTATCCATATGGGTCTCAGTGGTGAATTGTGTGCCAAGGAGTATAACTACACTCGTGAAGCTCAGGATGCTTTCGCTAAAGAGAGCTATCTACGGGCCCAGGCAGCTCAACAATCAGGTGCTTTTGACAACGAGCTGACCTCAGTTGAGATCCCACAGCGCAAGGGTGATCCAGCAGTCATTGATACTGACGAGGAACCCGTTCGTGGTAATTTCGACAAGATGGTCAAACTTAGGCCTGCCTTCGCCAAGGATGGGACGATCACGGCTGCCAATGCATCCAAAATTAATGACGGGGCAGCTGCAGTGGTACTCATGCGTGAAGGTGAGGCTGAAAAACGAGGTTTAAAACCCATGGCTCGAATTGTCGCTCAAGCTTCAGCAGCTCACGCTCCAGAATGGTTTACTACTGCACCAGTAAAAGCCATTAATAATGTGCTGAAAAGAGCTGGTATGACCCTGGGTGACATCGATCTATTCGAAATAAACGAAGCCTTTTCCGTAGTTACCATGGTCGCCATGGATGAGCTCAATATTTCCCACACCAAAGTAAATGTAAATGGTGGGGCCGTTTCTCTGGGACATCCAATCGGTGCTTCCGGTGCCCGGATTCTGACAACTCTGCTTCATGCGATGGAGGCTAGGGAGGCCCGTTTTGGATTGGCTACACTTTGTATAGGTGGTGGGGAAGCCTCGGCACTAATTGTGGAACGTATTTAAGGGGAAATATCATGAGTATTCGTATTGTTGGTGTCATCGGCTCAGGAACCATGGGGAATGGGATTGCCCATGTCTTTGCCCAATCGGGTTATGAAGTTATGCTCATGGATATTCAACAGGCTTTTCTCGAGAAGGGCCTAGCTACAATCACCAAAAATCTTGACCGCCAGGTGAAAAAGGAAAAAATCTCTGAGGCCGATAAATCGGTAACACTACAACGCTTAAAGACCACAACAAATCTTATGGATATGAAGAATTGTGACTTTGTCGTAGAGGCTGCCACAGAGAACAGAGACATCAAGTTTAAATTGTTCAAGGATCTGGATGAAATATTAAAACCAGATGTCATTCTCAGTTCCAACACATCATCTATATCTATCACAGAAATCGCCGCTCAGACTTCGCGCCCAGAGAAAGTGATTGGCATGCATTTCATGAATCCAGTTCCAGTGATGAAACTCGTGGAAATAATTCGGGGACATGTCTGCAGTGATGAAACGGTTACCACAACAGTGGAATTATGTAAAGCATTGAGAAAAACGCCTGTTGAGGCAAATGACTATCCCGGATTTGTGGCGAATCGAATAATTATGCCCATGATTAATGAAGCAGTTTTTGCTCTCATGGAAGGTGTTGCTACCAAAGAAGCCATAGATGAAATTATGCATCTTGGTCTGGCCCATCCCATGGGACCTCTGACACTGGCAGATCTGATTGGACTGGATGTATGCCTGTCGATTCTGGAAGTTCTTCATGATGGTCTGGGTGATCCTAAATATCGGCCATGCCCACTTCTGAAACGCATGGTTGCAGCTGGAAATCATGGACGAAAAACAGGGCAGGGATTTTATTCCTATTAATGTTTCCCTCTGAAATTGAAAACGAAAAAGGCTAAATATGAATTTTGAATTAACAGAAGAGCAAAAGATGGTCCGCGAGACCATCCGGGAATTCGCAGAAGCAGAGATTAAACCTGGTGTGATGGAAAGAGATGAAAAGGCTGAATTCCCAACTGAAGTAATCCAAAAATTAGCTGAGCTGGGTTTTATGGGTATGCAGGTTCCTGAAGCCTATGGTGGGATTGAAATGGACGCGCTAAGCTATGCCATTACGCTGGAAGAAATAGCCAGAGTGGATGCTTCAACCTGTGTTATTATGTCTGTAAATAACTCCCTGTTTTCCAACCCAATCCTGAAATTTGGGTCAGAGTACCTTAAGCAGAAATATTTACCCCTAACATCAAGTGGCGAGAAGCTGGGAGCTTACTCCCTCAGTGAGCCGCAGTCAGGCTCTGATGCCAAAGCCATGTTGACTACTGCTACACGCGATGGGGACTCATATGTTCTCAATGGTGTTAAAAACTGGGTCACCAGCGGTATCAGCTGTGATTATGTTGTTGTATTCGCAAAAACAGATAAAGATGCTGGTTATAAAGGGATTTCAGCCTTCGTGGTAGAAAAGGGACTTGAAGGATTTACAACTGGCAAGAAGGAAGACAAACTTGGTATCCGCGGTTCTGATACCAGTGAATTGATTTTCGAAAATTGCCGAATTCCTGCCGAGAATCTTATTGGGGAAGAGGGCCAGGGCTTCACTATTGCGCTAGCTACCCTGGATGTCGGACGGATTGGTATTGGAGCTCAGGCCTTGGGAATTGCACAGGGGGCACTGGAGCGATCCATACAATATGCCAAAGAGCGGGAGCAATTTGGCAAACCTATCGGAATGTTTCAGGGAATTGGATTTAAGCTAGCTGATATGGCCACTCGTGTTGATGCCAGTCGGCTTCTCGTTTATAGGGCTGCCTGGTTGAAGGATCAGGGAAAAAATATTGGGGAGAAAGCCTCGATGGCCAAAATGTTTGCCGGTGATACGGCCATGTATGTTGCAACTGAAGCTGTTCAGATTCATGGGGGGTATGGATTTATCCGTGAATTTGAAGTGGAACGCATGATGCGTGACGCGAAGATTACACAAATCTACGAAGGGACCAATGAAATTCAAAGGTTGGTCATCAGTAGACATCTTCTAGCAGATTAGATTTATTGAATTGTAAAAGGAGAAATGACAAATGGGATTTTTTGATGCGCCTGCATTAAACCACCACGAACAGGTTGTTTTTGCAAAGGATGATGAAACTGGTCTAAAAGCAATCATTGCCATTCATAACACAAGTCTAGGACCTGCATTAGGTGGATGTCGTGTGTGGAACTACGACGATGAAGAGGCCGCACTTCGGGATGTACTTAGACTTTCAGAGGGAATGACTTACAAATCTGCCTTGGCAGGTTTAAACCTTGGTGGTGGCAAGTCAGTTATCATCGGTCGTGTTAGGGATATTGGTAATGAAGCTGCTTTCCGCGCTTTTGGACGCCTGGTGGACAGTCTGGGTGGTCGCTATGTCGCTGCTGAAGACGTTAACACGACGCCACAAATGATGGAGTGGGTTCATGAGGAAACTGACTATGTAGCTGGTCTTAGTCCCGATCTGGGCGGGTCTGGTGACCCTTCACCATTCACAGCCTATGGTACCTATGTTGGTATCAAGGCAGCAGCAAACAAAACCTGGGGATCAGATAGCCTAGAGGGCAAAACCATTGCTGTCCAGGGTCTAGGTCATGTTGGAATTTATCTTGTTGAGCATCTTTCCAAGGCAGGGGCAAAGGTTATTGTTACTGATATAAAAGAAGATCGTGTCAAAGACATGCTCAAGTACAAGAATGTAACAGCTGTTGCTCCAGATGATATCTATGATGTTCCAATGGATGTATTTGCCCCATGTGCACTGGGCTCATCCGTTAATGATGATACTATCGATCGTCTGAAATGTCAGGTTGTAGCCGGAGCCGCCAACAATGTGCTTTCCGACTACGAGAAGCATGGCAAAATTCTTCTCGAACGTGGTGTCCTTTATGCTCCTGATTATGCAATTAACTCTGGTGGTGTGATCAATGTCTACGGCGAATTCGAAGGCTACAATGAAAAGCGTTCCTACAATCGTGTAAATCATATTTATGACATTCTTCAAGAGATCTTTCAGCGTTCAGAGGATGAGAATATTCCTACCATGGATGCTGCTGATATTCTTGCTGAAGAGAGAATTCGCAAACTAGGCCGTCTCAAACAGATGCATCGTTCTGGCAAGCGCTTATTCTCAAAGATATAGATAACGCATAGAAAGGATCAGGCCTCAATTCATGCAAGAAAGACGACGAGCTCGGGAATTTGTTGTTCAGGTCTCATATGCACATGAGATTCAAAACGACAACCTGGATCAAACCTTCAACCTTCTGGCAGATAAGAGCGAGTTATCTGATGATTTGCTTAAATTTGCCAGAGATCTGGTAAATGGGATAATGGCTCATCGACAGGAATTCGATGACCTGATTGCCAGCAAATCCAGAAATTGGGATCTGACTCGAATTGCGCTTGTCGATCGATTGATACTCAGAATGGCCCTTACGGAATTCTTCTATTTTAAGGATATTCCACCAAAGGTGTCCATCTCTGAGGCGATTGAAATTGCCAAAGTGTTTAGTACTGAAGAGAGTAGCAGCTTTGTGAATGGTATCCTGGATGCAATTCTCAATGATGCTTTGTCGGAAGGTTCAATTTCCATGATCTAGATTGATCGATATAAACCAAAACTAGAAAACGCGTCATTCCTGTTCGAAAATCCTGGAGTGACGCGTTTTTTTGTGATTAGGAGGCCCCGACCCGTGTGGCACAGGCCGGGGATGGTATGAACCCAGATGAGTATGGCCACTATCCGGGGATAAGGAAGCCTTCTATAAACATTATCGGTCAAATCCACTTTGAGTTGGCGATTCACAAAACTTGCATTCCTGTGCGAACGAGCATGTGTTGGGGAGGATCAATGCCAGAATGATGATGAACAGGAGACAAACCCCTCTCAAAGCTCTATCTGCTTTATCTGAGATCATGATGTTATCTCATTCATCTTTCATCCTCAGTAATCAATCTCTCCAGTCTAGATATATTTTTAAGGGTAGGGCTGAAGGGATTGGCAAAGTTGGATACAACTCAAACCCAGAAGGTGAATCTTTCAACTTTTGAATCCCAGCAGTCCCCACCAATTCAATCAGGGTAAAAGCAGCCCTGATCTACCAGGAAAGACCAGGGCTTTGTGCTCAAACCTTGACTATCTCAGAAGTGTTAACTTCCTGACCTCACGATATGAATTTCCCGAATTGTCATTGAATTTCATCTCGTATAGATATAGCCCGGTTCTTATCGGTTTTCCTTGATGATCATTGGCAAACCATTTCATGGAATGCCTGCCCCCAAACCTATGATCATCAAGGAGTTTTATTACTTCCCGACCTTTCACATCGAAGACAGTCAAGCTAACCCATCCTGAATTGGGTAGATCAAAATTGATAGTTGTCATTGGATTAAATGGGTTGGGATAGTTCTGATACAGTTCAAAACTCGCTGGTAAGGTCGTTAACTCAGTATTTCCAACCGTATTCCAGGTAGCGGTAATATCATATGCAACTCCATTCAAGACCTCAAGTTGTCCGGAATAAATAGTGTAAAAATCTTCCACAGTCGTGGCGCATTCCACACCGATATACCACAGCCCGGATTCTTCTGGAGTAAAATTCAGGACATGTTGGTTTCCATCATTTTCGCTGGTATAAAGAGTTGAATCCTCGAAGGCAAATGATCCTGGGTTTGCGTAGAGATTAAAATCATACCCCGCTTCTGCATTCAGTTCGATTGAGATATCTGATGTCCCGGGTGGAACCAAAACTGTGAAGTGATGATACTGTCTATCTCCAATGCGGGTATATGCTGCTAAACTATCCTCTGTAAACAAATCCATTGAACGCATTTCGCCATTTGCCAAACTGGCTTTTACGACAGGATTACCGACTCCATCCAGTGCGTATAATAAAATGGCCTGCATCATGTGAAGGATTTCACCCTCCCAGGCACCTTCAGGGTGAGAGCCGGTAACGACGATTCGGCCCTGAGTCGTGTCTGGTTTGTATGCCCAGGTACTCGCTTTGTCATGCATTTCCACTCTCACATGGCGTGAGTCATATCTGGTCAGAATCTCCGTTTTTGATGGAAAATCAAGATTTTCCCTAGCCCAACAACCCCCATTGTGCCTCACATTTTCTATCAAGAAATCATTTCCAAAATCGAAGTAGTCTAGAAAGGGAGAATCAGCAGGAATGATGTGTCCTGTATAGTTGTCGAGAAGACCCGAAGTATGAGTTCTTCCTGGCCAAATATGATAATAAGGGGCATGTGAGCCACTTTCCTGATAGCTAAGGCTTGCAATAAAAGCTCCAGCGCAAGATCCAGTATAGCTGCCTCCCCTGGCATAAAAATTTCTCACACGGTTTCTTCCTACCTCACCCAGGGAGGACCCATGACCTGTTGATGAACCTCCGTTCGTATAAATCATGCGAAAACGGGGTGATCCGTCTGGATAAAGCAGATGTCCATTTGTGTCGAATTCATTTGAAATCATTACTTCCGTTTGCACATCTTCATCCGAAGTACCCAGATATTCCACTGAGAGACCCAGTAATTCCGGGGCGTCCATATACAATCTCGAGGTTAAGGAAACACCACCATCGCTAAAAATGTCTTTGAAAAATCCTGGTGTTTGGGCGATCGATTGTGATACAATCGGTATTGCCAGAATATAAATAATTAATAATACTAATCTTATGAAACGCATACTTTCCCCTGAATGTGCCCCGACTGGTTCGCACCAACCGGGGCTCTGCGTTAAACAAACACTACTTAAGTAAGGTAAACTTCCTGACTTCTCGGAAATGCTTACCATGGGCATCAATAAAGTTCATCTCATATAGATAAATCCCTGTTCCCAGTAGGTTACCCTGATGATCATTAGCCATCCAATGCATGGAATGACTGCCCCCAAGCCTGTGACCATCAACGAGTGTTGCTACTTCACGCCCTGTAACATCATATACTACCAATCTTACCCAACCCGCACCAGGCAACTCAAAGTTGATTGTAGTGGATGGATTGAATGGATTAGGATAGTTCTGATTCAACTCGAACTGCTGCGGTACATTTACAATTGATGGATCTATATCCACAATCAAACACGCGGCACCAGCACCCATATCTACACCATTTTCTCCACTCCCGATGCAATGTGATCCCGGTGAAAGGTTATAGTCATTGTTATTTCGATCCACAAACAGTGGGTCATCAACAATATTGGTAGCTTCCCAGGTAACAGTACCATTAGTATTTGTCTCGATATCCGCCTCACCACCCTGAATATCAGAGTATCTAATCGTTAGTGAAGATGATGCACTCGATTCATAGAACTCTATGTTATTGGTCTCTACTCCCTGGTGGTTATTGAACCAGACGATGGAATTACTCAGTGTTAAATGAGCACCGGAGCTCACTCCGATTCCACCAGCACACCACCAGACAGGGTTCGAGATCCTATTGTCAACAACGGTTACTCTATCGAGCACAGGATCCCCTGTGAGGTGAATCCAAACACCTCCCGCCATCGATACCGCCCAATTGTTATTGATAAGTACTTCTTCAACCTGGGCATTTGACTCCCACAGTGTTAGACCACCACCTGTAGTACGTGCTTCGTTATCGCTAATCTTTACTCTGCGAATTGTGGGACTCGATGCGTAAGCCACAATTCCGCCACCATAATCCGCATTATTGTCTCGAATAATGACGTCTTCGATCAGAGCATCAGCATCGTAGGCGCACATGATTCCACCACCCATTGCAGTGTCTCCTACTGTTGAATTTCCTTCAACAATAAGATTCCTGAGTGTTGGTGTTGAGCCGTTCCTGACATTAATACCACCACCAACTGAATAACCATCTGGGTTCACCCAACCCTCACCATTGGTAATTGTAAAGCCATCCAAAGTCGCAGTTGTTTCCTGAGAGACTATCATTACGGTACTCATTGTGCTGCCACCATCAATAATGGTTACTTTGGGACCGTTTTCTGAGAGCACTGCTATGTTCTTTCCCAGGAAGTCGATATTCTCAACGTAAGTACCATTCGCAACCAGAACTGTATCGCCATCCAGTGCTGCTTCAATTCCAAGTTGTATGGTTGAAAAGTTAGAGGGAACCAGGAGTGTTTGTGGTGGACCAGGTACTTCATAGGATCCTATATCTGGAGCAACACCTATATATTCTTCTGCAGACATACCTATCCAGTTTACACCTTCGTGAGCAAATTGTGCAGTTCCAGCGTCTATACATGGGGAGCCGGAACCCAGGTAATCTTCATCACTGAATAAGGGATTTGTCTGCATGTTCCCTGTGATCCAATTGACATCTCCAATTCCCATGTGGATCCCAGCCACACCATTTTGGAAATTTGAATAGGCAATGGATACGGTATCGGGAGCGTTCCCGCCATCCTGATACATCAGATACAACTGATCGGGAAAATTGAAATAAAATATGGAGTTGATAATTTTTGGAATACTACCATCGTTGGTGAGCATACCGCCACCCCCATTCGTTCCTCTATTTCCTTTTACAGTAATTTTATTGAGGGTTGGGGAGACGTGGTCATGCAGAAATAATCCACCTCCAGCTACTCCAACATTGTCGTGAATGTACACATCCTCGAAATATGGTGCAGCAAGTTGACCGATGTAGACACCTGCACCAGCTTGTGTGACAGTATTGCCATAAATTTCAACATTCCTGACTACCGGGGATGAGCCATGAGCAATGGATAGACCACCACCCCAGACAGAATTGTTGTTGGTAATGATGATGTTTTCTAATACAGGGTGAGATTGAACACTGACTGCAATTCCTCCTCCTGCTCCGTCTGGCTCATCACCAGCAGAAGCGGAGTTGTTGGAGACGATCAGGTTCTTAAGGATGGGTGATGAGGCATAATGTACTAATACGCCGCCGCCCAGGGCATTCGAAGTCTCACCGAGATATCCAGTACCATTTGTAATCGTGAATCCATCTAAAACTGCTTTCTCGGATTCTCCACTCATGATCAGCACGGTTGTACCATTTTGGTTCCCATCAATAGTGGTCAACTCTGGACCTCCTAATGATTCAACGGTGATATCCTTACCCTTGAAATTGATATTTTCAACATAGGTACCCACATTTACTCGGACGATATCCCCATCTACAGCTGCATCGATACCAGATTGTATGGTAGGGAAACTACCAGGTACATTGAAAACGGTAGGAGGTGGGGGCACCTCATATGAGCCCATATCTGGTGCGGAGCCGGCATAATCGCTGGTCTCCATATCAATCCAGGTTAAACCTTCAAACTCGAATATGTCTATTCCAGTATCTACACAAGGTGAAGCTGCCTGTAATTCGTCAAGTAGGTCAATGAAGCAAGGGTCCACAGAGACATTGCCATCTAACCAGTTCAACAGACCAGCACCTACATTTATTCCATCTAGTCCGCCTTGAATATTTGAATAGGCTATGGATAGCGTGTCAGGTAGATATTGATTATCATTGTTAAACAAAATCTGGTCTGGTAAGTTGCCGTAAAAAATAGAGTTGATGATCCTGGGCTTGCTTCCATCATTTGTTATCAATCCACCACCACCACTTGGAGCAACATTGGCCCTAACAGTAACTTTGTTAAAAGTGGGATAGACATGATCATGCACGAAAATTCCACCACCATAGTAGGTAGCTCGGTTATCATGAATGTATACATCCTCAAAATAAGGTCTTGCGGTCTCCCCGACATAGACACCGCCACCAGTTGTTGATGCTCTATTGCCATAAATCTCAAAATTAAGTAATGTCGGATGTGAGTCGATGGCGATAGCGAGACCACCTCCCCAATGTGATCGGTTGTTCGAGATCTTAATGTTTTCCATATATGGGCTTGAACCCTGAGCGATAGTTATTCCACCACCAGCAGGGTCCTCACCTCCAAATGCCGTATTTCCAGTGACAATTAAATTTTTCATTTGAGGTGATGAACCGTTTCGACACGCAATCCCGCCTCCGACGAACTCTTCACCATTGTCCCAGCCGGACCCATTTGTAAGCGTGAATCCGTCTAAAACAGCGTTCTCATCTTCCTGACTTAGGAATAGCACAACAGAGCCATTCTGGTTTCCATCAATTGTGGTCAGTTTTGGACCACGCAGGGACATAACCACGATGTTGTTGCCGTTAAAGTTAATGTTTTCAACATAGGTGCCGCGATCCACAAGGACTGTATCACCATCAGCGGCGATATCCATGCCTCCCTGAATCGTTGTAGCATCTTCTGGTACATTGATCGTTGTTGCTGAGAGTGTACCTACACTGACCAACACAATAATCATTAGATGTAACCATTTCATGATCCCCTCCTTGTTTGGGTTTGAATTCTGGTGTAAACCTACAATCGGGAGTGGAATAGTGCATCTTTACTAAATCTTTACAATTGCAGAAAGTCACTATCAGATCACTAACTTTGATTCAGGCTATGTAAAGGTGGATTTAATCGAGAATTAATTGATGAATAGAAAGGGTCTAAACAATTGTATCTAAATGACTAAAGAGTCATAATTATATGTCAGTTTAAACTTGGGTTATATTGGATTGTAAAGAAAAAGTAAAGGTTAAATTGGTTAATACTTTGAGAGAAAAGTTGATAGATTCTCTTCGCTTCCAATCTCTAATTTTTTTCTAATCCGATGGCGATAGATATCAATCGAGGTAGGTTGAACATTCATCACTTTGGCAATATCTTTGGAAATAAGATTTAGCCTGAGGAGTGCACAAACCTTTAATTCATTCTCCGAAAGATCTGGATGGGTATTGCGCAGTTCTGAATAAAATCCAGTGTGGATTTCTGTAAACCAGATTTCAAAATCCTCCCAACCCTGTTTTACAGAACTTCGATCTCTAAGAAAACGCAGAAGTTTTTTGATTCGAGGTTTTACATCACTCCAACTCAATTTCGAAAAACTCTCCAACTCGCTCTGCAGATTATCCATAATCTGCTGCTTGTCATTTAGATGAAGTGATTGAGTCAGCAGCTCGCGCTTGAGGTGATCCATTCTCAGCTCACTTTTTTCAATTTCAATTCTTTGTCTTTCTTCAATTTCCACCTTGAGCTGAGCTGTACGTTCTCGAACCAAAGCTTCCAACTTATCCCGCTGTGCGATCAATCTGTATGTGCGAAGCTGGATATATGCCAAGGTAGCACCAATAAGAGAGACAATGGTGAATATTTTGAACCACCAGGTCTTCCAGAAAGGAGGAGCAATGAAAACCTTCAGTGAAGTTCCTTCAAGGTTCCAGGCACCATCATTGTTTGAGCCCCTTATTTTGAACATGAATTCACCTGCAGGGAGATTCATATACTGGGCCACAGGAGTGATATCTGCATCTATCCACTCTTCATCATATCCCTCAAGCATATAAGCATAATGGTTCTTGTAGCTGGCTGAATGATTCAAAGCCGCAAATTTGAGGGTGATGACCTTGTCTCGATATGTTAGATCTATTCCTTTCGTTTGGGTTATAGAACGATCCAGGATGACTCTCCCATCGATTTCTTCACCAATCTTCACTGGTTTGTAGTTGATGGATAGACCTGTGATAACCATAGGTGGTATAAATGTATTGTTCTTGATGCTGTCGGGATGAAACACGTTATACCCATCACCACCACCAAAATACATCGTTCCATCATCAGCCTTCAAACAGGACTGAAAATAGAAATCCTCCTGTAACCCGTCACTGGAAGTGTATTGATTAACAAGTCCAGTATCAGGATGAGCTTTCATGATTCCATGATTCGTACTCAACCATAGAAATTCCTCATCATCCTGGAGAATGCCATATACAGAGATGTCAGTAGGTTTCCAGTGCAGATCAAGAAGGGAAAATTTGGTTCTGTCTATATTCAGCCTATTCAAGCCACCACCTCGCGTCCCAACCCAGAGCGTCTGGTTTTCATCCTCGTAGAGGGTGTTAACGCAGTTGCTGGTTAAGGCGTTTCTATTGGTTTGATCTACTTGAAATCTCTTAAATATCCCAGATTTTCGATCAAATTGATTCAGCCCTCCATCCGATGTACCAATCCATATGTATCCAGCCTTATCCTCCAAAAGGGAATAGGTGAAATTGCTGCTCAAGCTGTTGGGGTCATCTGGATCATGCTTGAAATGCTCAAATGCATCAGCTGCACTATCATAGCGCTCAAGACCCTGTGTCTCAGTAGCAATCCAAATGTTTCCATCTCGCGTCTCTAGAATGTCTCTCGTTGTTTTATCTGCGAAGCTGGTAGAATCACTTTCACGATTTCGGTAATGCTTTAATATCCGGTCAGGATAATCCATCGTGAAAAGACCACAGGAAAATGTCCCGATCCAGATCTTGTTCTTGCTGTCTGATCTGACTCGAGATATATAATCTCTGCTCCACCATTCAGAGATGCCCAATGTTTTAAATGAATTATAGTGTGAGAATTCGCCCGTATTGGCATCCATCATGCTGGTGCCACCCTCAATGGTGCCAAACCAGATATTACCCAGAGGGTCCTGAGAAATTGACCACACCGCATTTGCCCTTATGCTATTGATGTTGTTTGTCTCACTCTGGACAAGTTTAAAGCGAATCAGCGAGCGATCATAATAACTCACACCTGCGGACTCCGTTGTCACCCAGAGGATTCCCTGACGGTCAACAAGGTTTGCGTATGTGAGATTGTCACCTAACGACGCTGGGTCATTCTTATCATGATAATAGTGAGTGAGTTTCTTTGCATCATGGACGTAATTTGAAAGACCGCCTGCTCCACCGAACCAGATGGAGCCATCATGATCCTTGCTTATAGAAGTAACCCCATCTATTGGAGAGACAGCTAAGTCAGGATCCTTTATGGTTTCGAATTTATCAGTATTATAGTCCCATCTGTGAACACCTATGCCAAATCGACCGATCCAGAGACATTCATCAAGGGAATCAGCCATCATAGCAGTCAGACCTACAGATGTTGATCGGCGAATCAGCACTTTGCGATGCATGCGGTAGTCGTCAAGGAATATCACCGTTGCAGCGCCATTCTCTGTACCTACCCACAGCATTCCTCCAGGCGTTTCCGCCATGCAGGTAATGCGATCCTGGGCTAATGATCGGTCATTTTCCGGGTCAGGGTGGAATGAAGTGAAAGTTCCAGTTGAATGAACATATCTACTTAAACCATGCTCAGTACCTATCCATAGGGCTCCCCTTGAATCAGTAAAAAGACAGGTTACCCGATTGCTTACTAGTGAGTTAGGGTTGTCGGGATCATGCTTGAAATTTTCAAAATTCTCAATATCCCTATCATAACGACTGAATCCACCGTTTGTAGTACCGATCCACATAACATTGTCTGCATCCTCATGGAGCGCAGTAATGTGGGAACCTGGTATGGAGGTATCATCCAGGGGGTCAAACAGGAACGCTTTAATCTCTCTACCATCCCAGCGATTCAAGCCGAAACGGGTTCCAAACCACATGAATCCTCGACTGTCTTCCAGTATGGCGTGGACTGCATTCATGGTAAGTCCGTCTTTTACTGAGATATGGTTGAACCGAACAGGTAGTTCAGTGGAATGGCCGAGACCAGCGACTAGCAATGAGAAGAGGTTCAGGAACAATAACTTTTTAAAGGGTACGAACACAGGAATACTCTACACCCTAATGAACTATTTCTAGATATGAACGAGAAATCACTAATGCCCCCACATGCATGTAAAACGATGGAACAAAGCTAATTGAACTCCATATAATGGCAATGGAAAACATGTAGATTTAGCTACGACCCCCATTTACTGTCAATGTGATCTGTATAAGATGGGAGGGGATGATTATTCAATACCGTAGGGACAATAAAGCTCTTCACAAACCCTTCGAGGAAGTTATTTTAGCGCCATGATTAGTAAATTTATTACCAAAATTTTTGGAACCAGTACGGATCGTGAGACAAAACAGTTGATTCCGTTTGTCGAACAGATCAATGAACATTTCACAGCACTTTCAGATGCCACCCAGGAAACCTTGCTCGCCAAAACAGAAGCATTCAAGGCAAGGATTAATAAGGAAACAGCAGAACTACAATCCAGTCTTGAAGATGAAGGCAAAGATCTCAAGTCCATAGGGGAGGCTGTCTATAGTCTTGAACAACAGATTCTTGATGAGATTTTGCCGGAAGCATTTGCAGTAGTTAAACGAGGCGCTGCTCTTCTCATGGGAGAGACAATTAAAATCACTGGCCAGGAAATGACCTGGGATATGATTCCCTATGATGTTCAACTCATGGGTGCAGTCGTCCTCCACCAGGGTAAAATTTCTGAAATGAAAACTGGTGAGGGAAAAACTCTGGTCGCCACCATGCCCATCTATCTAAATGCATTAGTTGGGAAGGGTGTACATATCATCACGGTAAATGACTACCTCGCCGAACGCGATTCCCAATGGATGGGAGCCCTTTTAAAATTTGTGGGACTCTCTGTCGGAGTAATCCTAAACCAAATGGAGCCTTCAACCCGTCAGGAAATGTACAATTGTGATGTGACCTATGGTATAAACAGCGAGTTTGGATTCGATTACCTCCGCGATAATATGTCCATCAGCAAACAAGACCAGGTTCAACGCGGTCATTATTATTCCATTGTTGATGAGGTTGATAGTGTCCTCATTGATGAGGCTCGAACGCCACTTATTATCTCTGGAACAGTGGAGTCGGAGATTGCCCAACGATATACCGATTTACGACCCCTTGTGGATACACTCATGCGTCGTCAAACCTCTTTGGTCAACACCATTCTTGCAAAAGCCGAAGAAGCACTCAAAGACCCAAATCTGGAATATGAGGCAGGAGAATTGATTCTCCAGGCTCGCCGTGGAAGTCCCAAGCACCGTCGTCTACAAAAGCTCTATCAGGAACAGGGTATCAAGAAGCTCGAACAGCGCGTTGAAAATGATTATCTCCGTGATAAACGCATGCCTGAGATTGATGATGAACTCTACTTTGTGATTGAGGAAAAACAGAACAGTGTCGACCTTACTGAAAAGGGTCGTGAAGCCTTGTCTCCAAATGACCCCGACAGGTTTGTCATCCCCGATTTGCCCACGCAGCTAAATGATTTGGAGAGCGATGAATCGCTTTCCATTCAAGAATTGAACGAGAGTAAAGAAAAACTCTATGCGCTGCATGGAGAACGCTCAGATACCATCCACAACTTGAGTCAACTTCTTAAAGCATATTCCCTCTTTGAAAAAGATGTGGATTATGTGGTTCAAGATGGCAAAGTCATGATTGTTGATGAATTCACAGGCCGCATCATGCACGGCCGTCGTTATAGTGACGGATTACACCAGGCATTGGAAGCCAAGGAAAAAGTTCGGATAGAGAAAGAAAGTCAGACCCTGGCCACAATCACGCTACAGAATTACTTCCGCCTTTATAAGAAGCTGTCAGGTATGACAGGAACAGCAGTGACAGAAGCCGAGGAGTTTTTCAACATCTATAAGCTTGGCGTGGTCGAAGTGCCAACCCACAGGGATGTTGTCCGGGCAGATGAGAACGATCAAATCTATAAAACCCGCCGGGAAAAGTTTAATGCTGTCATAGAGGAGATCATTGCCTCTCACAAATCAGGTCAGCCCGTTCTGGTTGGTACTATCACCGTTGAGGTGTCAGAGACTCTTTCTAGGATGCTTAAACGACTCAAAATTCCTCACAATGTTCTCAATGCCAAACAGCATGGTAGGGAGGCTGAAGTTGTTGCCAGAGCTGGCCAGGCTCATGCCGTAACCATTGCTACTAACATGGCTGGACGTGGAACCGATATCAAACTGGGTCCTGAGGTCAAGGATTTAGGTGGTCTCAAAATTTTGGGTACAGAGCGTCACGAATCCCGTCGAATTGACCTTCAGCTAAGGGGTCGATCTGGTAGACAAGGTGATCCTGGAGCCTCACGATTTTACCTGAGTCTCGAGGATGATTTGATGCGCTTGTTTAGCTCTGACCGCGTCGCCAGTGTTATGGATCGTCTTGGATTACAAGAAGGTGAAGTTATTGAAGCCAGTATGGTTACCAAGGCTGTGGAGAGGGCCCAGAAAAAAGTTGAGGCTCGAAACTATAGCATTCGTAAACATTTGTTGGAATATGATAACGTAATGAATCAACAGCGCGAAGTCATCTATGATCGAAGACAGGCTGCCCTTGATGGTCTAGATCTCAAAGAAGAATACAGTGAAGTTATTGAGAATTATGTTGATACAGTAGTTGAAAAATACACAGGTCTTGAATCTGATGTGGATTTATGGGATTGGAGTGGTTTACAGGCTGATCTTGGATCAACTGCTATGGTTCAAATTCAAGAAACCCCTTCAGTCGCTCAAGATGCTGATAAATTGAGAGATCTCGTCAAAGAGCTAATCTGGAACTCATACGATCAAAAACTTGAGATAACAGGAAGTTCGGAAAATTTTAAGCGACTTCAACAATTTGTGTATCTGAGAGTGGTGGATGAGAAATGGCGTGAGCATCTGTATGAGATGGATCAGATGAAGGAAGGGATAAACCTTCGAGCTGTAGGCCAAAAAGACCCTTTGATAGAGTACAAGAAAGAAGGTTATCAACTATTCGTGAAGATGCTCGATCTTATTGATCGAGAAGTACTCAAACTCTTTTTTCATGCACGTATTGTAGATGAACGTGAAAATAAAATGCGCAAAGCCAGGAATCTGTCTTCTAATCATGCTGAAACTTCAAACATGGGTTTTCTAAATGCCTTACCCCAAACTGGTGGAGAAGGAAGTGGGGCGGCAGCGCAGCCAGGTCCTCCACAGAAGCAAAAGCCCATCCAAGTGGAAGAAAAGATTGGTAGAAATGATCCATGCCCTTGCGGTTCGGGTCTTAAATACAAGAAATGCCATGGTAAGTAGAGCTGAAATTTTGATGGCTAACAATTCTATTACAGTATATAGACTGGTAAATAAAGTTTGTATCACCCCTTGAGGGCATTATTTTTCAACTTGTTTAGTGAACGAATCGGACTGTGATAAGAATCAACACGATTGTTCGATAACATAATTAGTTTAAATGGAAATCAACCACATGCATGTGGAGGGAAATATGCGTAGAAGCTTACTCGTCATCACCAGCCTAATAATCATCGCCACGTTTGGCTTTGGTGAGACAGTTGTGTCAGTTGTTGGAGCCTCCACTCAAAATGATAATCCTATTGCCCCCGTCGAAATCAATCTGGAGAATACCAGTGCCGTCGGTGGCTTACAATTCAGTCTGAAAGATGTGCCCAATGAATTGTCAATTGCAGCAGTTGTTCCTGCCGGACGTGCTGCAGCAGAACCCTATGATGATTTCGGTGCAGACGGTACAGCCAATACAAGTGATTTTGGTGAAGGCGATAATCAATACACACCTGGCGAGCCCTACACAGATGTAAATGGTAATATGGAGTGGGATGGGGATTTTTCAGTAGAATTTAATGATAGAGATTCAACTGTAAGTGTGTTGATTTTTGACGCAAGTGGTAACAGTATTATTCCTGGAAATGGTCCAGTTTGTACTATTCTATTCTCAGTACCAACTACAACTGCTGATGAAATCATTGAATTGAAATTTCACGAAATTCTTAATGCTGACCCCCAGTTCTTGCTTGTTGTAACCGATCCTGATGGTACAGCTTTAAATACAACATGGTTAAATGGTCTTCTCACTGTAGGTGGAATTGAAGTACGTCTCGCTGAAGGTGGCGGTACGCCAGGTGAATTATCTGCGTTGCTAAAGGTAGAATTGAACAACCTGGCAACTCCAGTCAAGGGAATCCAGTTTAATATTGTTGACGAAGTAGATTACCTGACAATTGAATCCGTTCAAGGTGTTGGCCGGGGAGCTGACTTTACCTTTGTTGGCAATGAAGTGAATGGTCAATCTCTGATTCTTGGTGTAGATCTCAATGGACAGGAAATTCCCGCTGGTAGTGGAACCGTTCTAGAGATTCAATTTTTGATTGCAGCAGGAGCACCTCTTGGTGATCTGTCCTTATCCATCACGGATCTGATTGTTGCTACTCAGGGTGGTCTGCCACTTCCAAGTAATGGTGAAGATTATGTTTTTTCACTTACTACTTCTGTTGATGAAGATGCTGAGCTACCAACAGCATTTGAGCTGAAACAGAATTATCCTAACCCATTCAACCCAACCACCACCATCAGCTATAGCGTTCCTGAGGCTTCTGAAGTCCATGTTGGAATCTTCAATCTTCTCGGTCAGGAAATTCGATCACTTTCAAAAGGTGAACACCAACCGGGTGTTTACTCAGCGATGTGGGATGGACTAAACCAGAATGGTGTCCGTGTTGAGTCAGGAGTTTACATCTATCGAATGAGTAGTTCCGCTGGTTTTAGTGCCACTAAAAAATTGGTCATGCTCAAATAATTCTACTCAAAAAATTATCATAGAAAAAGCCCCGGTTCTTACTGGGGCTTTTTGTTGCTTCAAGATAGGCAGTTTCTATCTTGCGACGCTTTTTTAAGCCGCGGTGGCGGAATTGGTAGACGCGCTAGATTTAGGATCTAGTAAGCTCAGCTTGTGGAGGTTCGACCCCTCTCCGCGGTACAAAGCAAACGAGAAATCGTTTGCTTTTTTTATTATATGAAGTCCTGGTACTTCTGGGAATCTGTTTGTCATGGATTTTAAAGCAATTTGAGTATATCAATCCGACATGGGAGTATATTAAAAAGATATATTTGTATACTTAAATGGTGATATAAAAACCAATAAATGTATCTTAAGTGTAATATATATAATAATATAAATAATTGTGGTTCGCAGTGGCATGGGATTGGTTTATAGAGGAGCCATGTTAAGATTCAATTTTATAGAAACCTTTTATCGATTCGTGTGACCGATTAAAGAAACTGCACGATAAATCATTTCGAGAGAAAGTAAATAAGGGAGCAAATTATGAAATCAAGAGCACTCATCTCAGTTATGTCAATCCTCATTGGAATAAGCTCATTAGCTTATGCACAGTCATCTGTGAGTAAAGACATTCACATTGCCAAAGGCAAGAAGGTCTCACGCAATGTTTCTTCTGTAAGTGGTGATATTTTTGTCGGCAACGGTGCTGCAATCAAAGGCAATGTTTCTGCTGTTAGCGGAGATATCTCAATTGGCTCAAAAGCTTCGGTTAGAAATGTTAAAGTCGTTAGTGGAGACATCTCAATTGGCAAAGGGGCAAAAACCAGTAACCTCGAAACTGTAAGTGGTGACATACATCTTTATGAGAAGAGCGATGTGGCCGGGTCAATCGAAACTGTGAGCGGTGACGTGAACTGTGACTCAGGATCTGATGTTATAGAAAGTGTCGAAACGGTGAGTGGTGATGTTGAGCTTGATGATTCAAGACTTCGCGGGTACCTCAAGACCGTTTCTGGGGACATATCGCTTTTTAACGGCTCAATGATCGATGGTGATATCATCATTGATCGCAAACCAGACGTAGTCCTTTATCATGATGCAAAGCTAAAAATAATTATAGATATGAATTCTGTTGTAAAGGGTTCCATTCTTGTGAAGGAACCGGATTCAAATGTAATCGTTTACCTGGCCAATGGTGGCAAGGTACAAGGTGAAATTGTAAATGCTGAGGTACGGAAGCAATAGATACTGATTCCGGATTGAGGTGAAAGGAATGGACAAATATGAAACAACTGCGACTGCTTACACTCCTGACCTGTGGATTAATACCAATAACCATGTTTGGCTTGCCACAATTAAAAGGGAGTGCTCAGGAACGAAGTGTTTCAGCCTTTCGCCTTAATGGAACACCTATTGAAGTAGATGGTAAACTTGACGATAAAGTTTGGCAAGAACTCCCCCGACAAAGCGACTTTTTACAGCGCAACCCTGATGATGGGTCTAAGGCAACTCAGCGTACTGAATTTGCCGTAGCCTATAACTCTGAAATCCTGTACATTGGAATTCGAGCTTACGATGACCAACCAGAACTCATCGATGGAATTCTCACAAGACGTGACGAATCCTCTCCCTCTGATTGGCTTTACATTTCAATAGATAGTTATCATGACCATCGAACCGCATTTGAGTTTGGCCTAAATGCAGTTGGAGTTAAACAGGATTTACGGCGTTTTGATGATGATAACGCTGATTTTGACTGGAATGCAGTGTGGGAAGGCGAAGTCAATGTTGATGATAAAGGTTGGACAGCAGAGTTTGCTATTCCTTTTCGAGAGCTTCGCTTTAATAGCGCTGAATCCCTGAACTGGGGTCTCAACGTCTATCGTGAATTTCCCCGCAATGACAATGAGTTGGCCATTTGGAATCATTGGTCCCATGAGGAGACAGGCTTCGTTTCTAATTATGGTGAACTCACTGGTCTGACAAATGTCCAGGCAGAGCAGCCTATATACATCACTCCTTATGTACTTGGCAGGTCTGGTTTCAATGATGCAATCAAGAATGAGTTTGACCAGTACGAGAATTCAGCCAGTTTTGGCGTAGATATCAGGAAGAATTTTGATCTGGGGCTAACTTTTAGTGGTACAGTTAATCCTGATTTTGGTCAGGTTGAAGCAGATCCTGCAGAGTTTAACCTAACAGAGTTTGAGAGTTATTTCAGAGAGAAAAGACCCTTTTTCATTGAAGGGGGTAATATTTTAAACTTCTCATTAGGGTTTGGTGATGGGGACAATTCTTCAAATACACTTTTCTACTCACGCCGGATTGGAAGAGCCCCACAGGGTGGAGCAATTTCTGATGGGGGTGATATTGCATCTGTTGATGCTCCCGAATTCACCCGAATTCTAGCCGCTGGAAAATTTACTGGGAAACTTGATAATGGTCTATCCATAGGAATCATGTCAGCAGCAACAGCTGAAGAAAAAGCTGTCGTTACCTACGATGATGGTCATGAATCCAGTAATGTCATCGAACCTGCAACAAGCTACCTACTTACCCGGGTCCAGCAGGACTATCGCGGTGGATTTACAACAGTCGGTGGCATTTTAACTGCAACACTACGATCCTTAGATGATACAAACATGGATTGGCTGCGGGAAAAAGCTTTTACAGGTGGCTTTGACCTCAATCATCAGTCTTCAGATAGGGTTTATTCAATTGAATCAGCATTAGCTTTCAGCCATGTCATGGGAAGCGAAGATGCGATACTTCGTACACAACTTCACCCCGCTCGCTATTTCCAGAGACCTGATGCAGAGCATCTTAGTGTAGATTCAACCGCAACCTCACTATCTGGTGTAGGTGGAAAATTTATTGTTGGGAAATCTGAAGGTAAGCTAAGCATGTTTGGTGGTGTTCTCGCCACGAGTCCTGGTCTCGAAGTTAACGATCTGGGCTTCATGCGTTCTGTTGATAATATTAATGAGTTTTTATGGGTCGGATATCGACACTGGGAACCAAGTGAATATTTTCTTAACTATAGCATCAATTTGAACCAATGGGCCAATTGGACTTTTGGTGGTGAGTCAAAGGGTATGGGTGGCAATGTAAATGGCCACGCAACTCTGAAAAATAATTGGGGAGTGGGTGGTGGCATCAATTTTAACACAGGTGGAATTGTACCCTTCCATCTGCATGGCGGTCCCTCTATTCGTGGCTCAAAAAATATTAATGGGTGGGCGAACGTAAGAACAGACTGGCGTCAAAAGATGAGTGCTGGAATTAATGGTAACTATTTTCATAGCTGGGATGGTGTCAATAGTGTGAATCTTTCTCCGTCCTTTACTTGGCGTCCTAAGAAAAATGTATCCCTTTCTCTTGGTCCCAATTTCCATTTTATGGATGACACCTGGGCCTGGATCACTGCCATGGAAGATACCACAAATCAACCACATTATATTTTCTCAGGTTTGAAATTGGCTCAAACGACGATGACCTTCAGGGCTGATATAACACTGAGTACAACCCTTTCTCTTCAGGCATATGCTCAAGCATTCATTATGGGAGCAGACTACTTTGATTTTCGAAGGGTAGATGACCACACACAGGAAGATTTCAGTCGACGCTTCCAGGATCTCCCCGATCACTTGCTATCATTTGATGGAAATGGTGCTCTCAGCGGTGTAGATATTGATCAGGATGGTATTGCAGACTATACACCGATTTCAGGTGTGTACTCTGACTTTAATTATAGTGAGCTGACTTCAAATGTGGTCCTTCGCTGGGAGTATAGTACGGGATCAGTAATGTACCTAGTCTGGTCCAGAGGTGCATCTTCATATGACCCAGCGTGGAGATTTAGTCCTGCTGAAGATCTGAGATCTCTGATGAGTCTTGAGGCAGACAATATATTTCTGATTAAAGTGAATAAACTTCTTCATTTTTAGGAACTAAAGAAATCCACAATCCCCGTCCATTTTCATAGACGGGGAGATACCCCCTTTCAAAAATAGGATGATCCTTCGTCTGGTTAATCCGCCTATAAAGCGCTTTTTGAAATTTGAGGCATAAGGGAAACCCTAATTCTTGGTCATTTTCAACGATTTATCTTTCTCAATCAAGTGAAATTGGTTAATGTTTGCCTCAATCAGGTTTTGAAAAGGTCTGAGTAGGTGCATTTAATGAAATTATCTGAGCACATATACATCCCGATTTTAATTTTTCTTACCGTTCTCGTGGTTGGTCGAGTAGGTATTTATTATGTAACTGATCAGGAAAGTGAAAAGCTGGGAATTAAGACCCGGATTACTGCCGAGCAGGTCGGTATGCAGTTAAATGATTTTCTTGACTCCAGGATAAATCGTCTGGATCTGCTTCGTGAGCGCATGGAGCAAAAACCTGGTGTAAGTGAAGCAGATTTCAGATCAACCGCCCTTCGCATCCAGCATGAACTTCCTGGTTTCCAGGCTGTAAACTGGATAGATGAAAATGGGATTTTCCAGTGGGTAACTCCTCTGAGTAATAATCTGCCCGTAGTAGGTGTGAATCTGGTTGAAAGGGCAGCGGAAAGCGCTGCAAAGGTATTTTCACGGTCATTATTATACCAAATTGACACATCCACACCTTTAATCGAACTGGTTCAAGGGGGTAATGGTTTCGCCACCTATCTACCCATCGTTGTTGATGACAATATAAATGGTTTTGTGAATGGAGTATTTCGGATTGAAGAGCTGGTTTCACAATGCTTTGGCGGTAAAATTAAAGATTTTAACTATGAAGTGATTTTGTCCGGTGAGCGCGTTTATCTAAGGGGGGAACCTAAGAATTTTAAAAATCCATCTGTAGTTGGCCGACACAATTTCACCATACTTGGTCAGTCCTGGGAACTTCAGATTGTTCCGGGATCTTCTGATACTGGTACCGCCCGTGTGATGAGGGTACTGGCCATGGTTGTAACCTTTTTAATAGCAGCCCTTTTGTCCGGATTCACTCTGTTTAAGATGAAATCTAATGCAGAACTGGCAAAAGCTTACAAAAGGGTCGAGACTTCAGAGGGTAAATATCGAACGATTTTTGACAAATCTCCAGCTTGTCTGGTTCGCTATAGCCCAAAAGCAGAGATTACGGACTGGAATCTAGCGGCAGCATCTCTGTTTGGACTAGAGTTTCCACCGACAAAATGTCGTTCTATATATGACCTTGACGAGATGAAGCAAATCATTCCTGCCATTGAAAAGACCTTTTTAGGCGATCATGCATCATACCTGGGCTCTCTTGAGATTCAAGGAAGAAGGATTGATATTGATGCATCTTTTGAAACACTTCTATCTGGTGAAGATCAGATCCAGGGTGGGATCATTCTTATCAAGGATGTCACTGAACAAAATCAAACCATGCGTGCCAAAGAAGTGATGTATGAAATCAGTGAACTGGCCAAGAGTATCAAAAATTTGCCACTTCTATTTCAAACTATTCAGCAGAGCTTAAATAAGATATTAGATACTAGGAATTTTTATGTTGCGCTATATAACGAGGAATTTGATGAATTTACTTATCCCCACTACAAGGATGAATTTGATTCACCTCCCCCAGAACCCATCAGGGGTGAGCGTGGAATATCTGCCTATGTAGTTAAGCATGGAGAGCCCATTCTCCTGGCCAGGGAAGAATTCTACGCAATGAATAAGGAAGGCAAAATTGATTTGTTGGGCACACCTTCAGAGCAATGGCTTGGTTGCCCATTGATTGTCGAAGAAAAACCCATTGGGATCATGGCTGTGCAAAGCTATTCAAAAGATGTTGTCTATGCCGAAAGTGATATGGACATGCTGAACTTTGTTTCAGACCAGATTGCCCTGACTATCAAGATTAATATTGAAGATGAGAAACTCAGAAAATCAGAAGCAATGCATCGCGAACTTTCGATTCAGCTAAGCGATTCCAATAATATTAAAGCCTTGTTGTTGGATATCCTTTCCCATGACTTAAAGAATCCCGCAGGTGTGATTTCTGGCGTTTCAGAGCTGCTATCGACTGATGAAAATGTCAGTGAGGAAATTCAATTAATCAAGGATAGTTCAGATGTGCTACTGAAAGTCCTTGAGAATACGACTGCCTTGGCTCGTATCACACTGGGTGAAGCGATAACCATGGAGATAATTGATCTCAGCAAATTGGCTTTTGAAGTAATTGACGAGTTTCTACCCAGCTTTGAGAGTGAGGGGAGTCAGCTGCAGATCAGTGTAGAGTCAGACATTGTCCATACGGTTAATCCAATAATTTCTGAAATATTTCGCAATTACCTGAGTAACGCATTGAAGTATGCCCCCACTGGGGAAAAGGTAGAGTTGAGTTTGAGGAAACATACCAACCATATTGAGTTCTGTGTTAGTGATGTTGGTAATACCATTACAGGGGAAAACCAACACGCCATTTTTCAACGTAGTGTGCAACTGGAAAATGGCAGGATGCGCGGTTCTGGACTTGGACTCGCAATTGTTAAGAGGATTGCAGAAGTGCATGGAGCTTCAGTTGGTGTCAAACCCAATGAACCAAATGGCAACATTTTCTATTTAAACATACCACTGAATGTGACACAAAATTGAACAGGCACGAATGGATAAACTTATGACAGTACTGGTTGTTGAAGACGATTTTGCATCGAGACAATATCTTTTATTACTCCTCAGAAAACTTGAGTATGCTTCTATCGCTGCAGAGACAGGGGAAGAGGCTATTGAATTAATGCGGGAAAACTCTGCAGATATATTCTTGCTGGATATCGCTTTGGGACCAGGGATTAGCGGGATAGAACTGGGAGCAGCCCTCAAAAAAGAAGATCGCTTTTCAGGAATTCCCATGGTTGCTGTCACTGCATTTTCAAAAGATAAACTAGATGCTTTTGATGAAGCAGGTTTCTCAGATTATATGGCAAAACCATACACAATTGTTCAGCTGAAACAATTGCTAGAAAAACACCTCAACTAACAAAAGTTCTCATTTACCGGCCACAAATCCGTTACATCTAGCTAAATTAATTCTATAATATACAATGAAAATTAGCGACATCCTCCAAGAGAGAAAAGACCCCTTTTTAAGTTTTGAAATAATTCCACCTACAAGGGGTAGAAGTGCACGTGAAATCTATGAAATCATTGATGAATTAATAGAATTCAAACCCCCTTTCATTGATGTGACCAGTCATGCGGCTGATTCATATTTTATTGAACAAGACAATGGTACCTTTACCAGGCACATAAAGCGAAAACGACCTGGAACTATTGGGTTATGTGCTGCCATTAAATATAGATATCGGCTAGAAGCTGTTCCTCATTTGCTTTGCCAGGGCTTTACAAAACAGGAAACAGAAGATGCCTTGATCGAATTGAATTATCTTGGAATAGACAATGTCTTGGCCATTCGGGGTGATCAATTGCAGTACAAAAAAGCACACCCCGTGGGACGAGAAGCTAATGACCACGCCCTGGATTTGGTTAAACAGATCAGTAATATGAATCGAGGTAAGTACCTCGAAGATATCCTCGATGCCGATGAATCAGATTTTTGTATTGGTGTAGGTGGGTATCCAGAGAAACACCCTGATGCTCCCAGTATGAATGCCGATATCCGGTTTCTGAAGAAGAAGGTTGATGCTGGTGCCCAGTACATCGTAACACAGATGTTTTTTGATAATCAGGACTACTATCGATTTGTTGATCAGTGCAGGGAAGAGGGCATAAAGATTCCTATTATCCCTGGTATCAAACTAGTAACCCGCAAGACGCAATTGCGTTCACTACCCCATGCATTTTCAGTAAACATCCCAGATGAATTGGTAAAGACTCTTGAATCAGCGGAAACTTCCCGCGAAAGAGCCGAAATTGGTATTAAACATGCCCTGGAGCAATGTGAAGATTTGCTAAATAACGGTGTGGAATGCCTTCATTTTTATGTTATGCAGGATGTTCGTCTGGTCAAGGAAGTTGCAAGGGCACTTAACATTTAAGACCTGTTAAAGCGATTCAATAAGTCGTATTTCACCAGTTTGGAAGCTTTTGAGTCTCCCGTCAATATTGATGAGTGCGTCGCCCCTCTTATTAATTCCTGAAAATTGACCTTCAAAATCACCCTGAGGAGATTCCAATTTGACCTTATGGTTCATTTTGTATGCCCGCTCGTTCCACTCGGCTGCAAGGTTATCCCCATCATTTAGTAAGGACATGTTTTCAAAAAAAACATCAACAAACAATTTGATTAATAATGATCTTTCAGAGATCTCTAAACCCTCTAGTTTCAGAGAAGTGGCTTGTTGTTGAATTGATGAAGGAAAATCATCTTTCTTGTGGCTTAGGTTTATTCCAATCCCTATTACCGCTGAGCTAATCCTATCACCTTGCCATTGTAGCTCTGTTAGTATGCCACCACACTTCCTGGAATTGATTATGATGTCATTAGGCCATTTCAACTGAATCGCCATGTCCAGGAGGGGCGAGATGATCTTGTGGACAACGATACCTGTATATATGGATAAAAGTTGGAGATTATATGAAAGTGATCTATCTCGGCCCAGTTGCAAGGACATCCAGAGACCTAAACCGGCTGCAGATTCCCATTTACGTCCTTGCTGTCCCTTTCCATGGGTCTGTTCATCAGCCACAACCAATACATTTAAACCTCGAAACTCCTGACGACGTCTTCTTATTTCAAGGTTAGTGGAATCAACTGTATTAAGAGACATGGATTCATCCAAGTCGGGGTGGTGTCGCATAAGAGGTGGTATTTTTTTCATACCCAGGGTTATTGACCCTGGTACTCGCCAAATACTGACCGAAGCGTATTTGAAATTTCACCTATGGAAGCATATTCGCGAACTGCGGATAATATATAGGGATAGAGGTTTGTCTCCGGTTGTTGGGCTGCAACTTTCAGTTCAGCCAGCGAAACATGAAGAGAGTCTTGATCGCGTCCAGCTTTAGTTGACATCAAATCCTTCAGCTGTTCCATCGCAGCGGTTGTCTCTAGTTTCAAAATCTCAGGTTGAATATCCTGATCATCGATATATTTATTCTGTCCAATTACTACACGCTCCCCCTGTTCAATATCCTGCTGATATTGATAGGCGCTGTTTCCGATCTCGTTTTGAAAATAGCCAAGCTCGATTGCTTTCACCGCACCACCCATCTCATCTACCTTCTCCAGGTAATCAAAAACTTCACCTTCCAGTTTGTCCGTTAGTTCTTCAATGACTTCAGAACCTGCCAGGGGATCGACATAGTTCGTGACACCACTCTCAAAGCCGATAACCTGTTGTGTTCTGAGAGCCAATCTTGCCGACTCCTCTGTTGGTAATGCAAGTGCTTCATCCCGTGAATTCGTGTGAAGGGACTGAGTACCTCCCAATACGGCAGCGAGAGCCTGGAGAGTCACTCGAACAACATTATTGTCAATCTGCTGAGCAGTAAGTGTAGACCCTCCAGTCTGAGTATGGAAACGGCACATCATGGCTTTGGGATTGGTGGCACCAAACCGTTCCCTCATTATTTTGGCCCAGATTCTACGCGATGCGCGGAACTTGGCCACTTCCTCCATCAAATCATTGTGGGCATTCCAAAAGAATGATAGTCTTGCTCCAAACTTATCTACATCCAGACCTGCTGCAATGGCTGCTTCTACGTAGGCAATTCCGTTGGCAAAAGTAAAGGCCAATTCCTGGGCTGCTGTAGATCCGGCCTCGCGGATATGATATCCTGAAATGGAAATGGTATTCCAATTGGGGATGTGCTCATTGCAGTAGGAAAAAACATCAGTGATCAGTCGCAAAGATGCCTGTGGGGGATAGATGTATGTACCACGGGCTATGTATTCCTTCAGGACATCATTTTGTACAGTACCACGAAGATCCTGGCTACTCACACCTTGCTTCTCAGCCACGACCTGGTACATAGCCAAAAGGATGATAGCAGTTGAATTGATAGTCATGGAGGTAGACACTTTGTCCAGAGGGATACCATCAAATAGAACTTCCATATCTGCAAGGGTATCAATGGGTACACCAACCTTCCCGATTTCACCTTCAGCAATGGGATCATCAGAATCAAATCCGATCTGGGTTGGTAAATCAAAAGCGACAGATAGACCGGTGGTCCCCTGTTTTAATAAAAATCTATACCTGGCGTTGGAGTCTTTCGCACTGGAAAAACCGGCATATTGTCGCATCGTCCATTTTCTGGAACGATACATTTCTTCGTAAATACCCTTAGTAAAAGGATATTGTCCGGCTTTCTCCCCTTGGTTACTCATCAAATTCTCCTAAATTCCACGCTCAGTCTTAATCTGTTGGTATGCGTCATTAATAGCTTTGAATTTGTCCTCTGCCATTTTTTGAAATTCTGGTCCAAGATGCTGAACCTTGTCAGGATGAAATCTTGCTGCCATTGAGCGATAGGCTTTTTTAATGTCCTGGTCACTAGCGGAAGGGTCGATCTCAAGCATCTTGTAGTAGGAGTTGGTATTTTTTATGAAAATAGCCATGATGGCATCCACATCTCGTACGTTTAGCTTCAAGTGTTGACCTATTTCCTGAATGATCTCCACTTCACTTGCATGGACTTGACCATCTGCCTGGCTGATTCCAAATAGAACGTGCATGAGTTGAAGCTTTTCAGCCGTGTTCATATGACCATTTATTTGATTGGCTATTTCATAGATGTAGTAGTCCTGCTCCAGTAAATTCTTTAGTAATACCAGCATTTCCTGGGCATTATCGCGACCAAAACTTTTAATGAGGAATTGTTTTACATAATCCAACTCAGCTTTGACTACTTTTCCGTCTGCCTTCATCACCGCTGCGACGAGAACCAGCATTGCAATTGCAAAATCACCTGGCCTGGTCTGCTGTGAAATTCTCGGACCAGAACCCTGTCCCATGTTAGGGTTCGCATCAACCTGACCACCCAGCCACCAACCAATCAACCCACCAATGGGTCCTGCAAAAGCCCATCCGAGCCCAGCTCCAAACATTCTACCTAGCATTTGTATTCCAGTATTTTAGTTATCATCAGAAAGACTTACTCAATCTCGATGATATTTGTTCCCTTTTCAACGGTTTGACCTTCGGTCACACCAATCCTCTTTACGGTTCCAGCAATTGGAGATTTAATCTCATTCTCCATTTTCATGGCTTCAATCAGGAAAAGTGGGTCGCCCTCACTAACCTCATCACCTGCTCCATGAAAAATTTTCGTGACAAGACCGGGGATTTGAGCACTGATCAGTCCGGCTTTTACTTCCTTGAGTGAATCCCAACCTAATTCTCTCAAATGCAAATGTACTGCATCTAAAAGCTCCAAATTAATGGGGGTTCCATTTATGTTTACACGATTTGCCTCGTTTGGACAAACGCCTACCACAAATGATCGGTTATTCATCAGGACACTATGCACGCCAGGTTGAACCTGAATTGCCTCAAATCGTAATTCATTTTCACCTGTTTTAATGACCAACTCGCTGGATTCACCAGTGAAGTTGGCTTCTATAGATCGATTGTTCGCATTAATTTCAAATTTCATCATTTATTCCTCCCCAGCTGTGCATTGACCCAGTTAGAGCGCGTTTTCTTTTTTGAGGATGATGAATGAGAACCATGCTTTATTTGATTTTGGTGATGAAACAGAGAGCCGCCTGCTACCAAGAGGACTTCCTCAGTAGTAGCCGACAGGTCGGCATGTAATTCATCCATGAAATTGGTATAGAAATGTGTATCATAGGTTCCTTCACGGAAAGTGTTGTGCTTTATAACTGATCTGCAAAACTGAATCGTCGTCTCAATACCCCCAATATAAAATTCTCTAAGAGCTCTTTCACTTCGATTTAGCGCCGATTCTCGATCATGCGCCCAACAAATCAATTTTCCCAACATGGGATCGTAGTAGGGAGTGATTTCAATTCCCTGTCTGATAGCTCCATCAAAGCGTGTACCTGCACCATCTGGTATTTGCAGCATAACGATTTCTCCAGTAGAGGGGGCAAAATCGTGGGCAGCATCTTCAGCGTAGATACGACATTCAATCGCATGCCCTGTCGTACTTATATCAATCTGTTTATGAGAAAGAGTCTGACCTGCTGCAATACGGATTTGCTCCGCAACCAAATCCACTCCAGTAACCATCTCTGTCACAGGATGCTCCACTTGGAGACGCGTATTCATTTCAAGGAAATAGAAATTTCTATACTTATCGACCAAAAACTCAACGGTTCCCGCACCAACATACTTACAACTTTCTGCTGTCTCCACTGCAGCCTTACCCATCTTCGTTCTAAGATCATCATCGATGAATGGACTGGGCGATTCTTCAATAACCTTCTGATACCGTCTTTGAATGGAACATTCACGCTCGTTCAGGTGGATTGTATTGCCATGTGTATCAGCGAGAATTTGAAACTCAATATGATGGGGTTCTTCCAGATACTTTTCTATATATACGCGTCCGTCACCGAAAGCTGATTGTGACTCTCTCTGGGCTTTCCCTACAGCATCTTCAAATTCGTCAGGAGCATTGACGATGCGCATCCCTTTGCCACCACCGCCACCGGCAGCTTTAATAAGCACAGGGAAACCGATATCATTGGCGACCTCCAATGCTCGTGAAATGTCTGCGATGGGCTCTTCTGTACCGGGCACAACGGGGACCTGCGTCTTCAGCATTGCTTGCCGTGCCATGGTTTTATCACCCATGATCTTAATCGCAGAGGCAGGCGGACCAATAAATACGATGCCTGCCTTGGAAACCTCACTGGCAAAATCCGTGTTCTCAGATAAAAATCCATACCCCGGATGAATAGCTTCAGCACCTGAAGCTCTGGCCACTTCTAGTATTTTAGGATAATTGAGGTAACTATGGGTGGAAGGGGCAGGTCCAATGTGGTAAGCTTCATCAGCAAAAAGAACATGGGGAGCAGTACGATCCGCTTCAGAGAAGACCGCCACGACTTCAATTCCCATTTCTCGACATGTCCTCATGACTCTTAATGCAATTTCGCCTCGATTAGCGATCAATATTTTTTTAAACATTTATTCCGCTCCTACCATTCTTCGAAACTCATCTTCCGTGAGAATTATCACTCCCAGCTTCGTGGCTTTTTCCATCTTGGAGCCAGCTCCTGGTCCAGCTACGAGGTAGTCTGTTTTTTTACTAATTGAGTTGGCTGATGCGCCACCCAGCGATTCCACTAATACTCTCGCCGAGTCTCGATTAAAATGCTCCAACTTTCCAGTAAACACGAAAGAGAGCCCTGAAAGCATGCCCTCACTTCTGGAACTTACATCGATTGTAGGGTTTAATCCATGTTCAGCCAATTTATCCAGTATTACAAGATTATCTGAATCCCTGAAGAACTCCACCAACCCCCGGGCTACAATAGGACCGATCTCATGAGTGGCCTCAAGATCCTCCACCGTTGCTTTACCCATAGCCGTCAATGAACCGTATTTATTGGCAATTACTTTGGAAATATGCTCTCCAACATTGCGAATGCCCAATCCATGTACAAGCCGCCATAAATCCACTGATTTGCTGGAATCTATGGCTTCCAAGACATTGAGAGCGGATTTGTCTGCCATTCGCTCCAAACTGGCCAATTGCTCAAGTTCAAGTGAATAGATATCAGCAATACTGGAAATGAGTCCGGTATCCACTAACTGTGCAACCAGCTTGGTTCCAAACCCATCAATATCCATGCAGCGTTTAGCAACAAAATGTTCTATACGTCCTTTTATTTGGGCAGGGCAGGAAATATTCTGACAATAATGTTTCGCATCTCCCTCAAGTCGGATGACGTGGCCATCACAAGCTGGGCAGCGATCGGGAATTGTATAAGCGTGCGAACCTTCCGGTCGTTTTTCAAGAATGGCCTTTACGACTTCGGGAATAACATCGCCAGCCCGCTGGACAACTACAGTATCACCTTCTCGAACATCCTTGCGATCAATTTCATCCTGATTATGGAGGGTTGCCCTCGCCACCATGACACCCCCAAGATGAACAGGTTCAAGATTTGCCACTGGAGTAATCGCACCGGTTCTTCCAACACTGGGAACGATGCTTAAAATTTTGGTAATTTCCTGACGAGCCTTAAACTTACCAGCTATAGCCCACCGCGGTGATCTGCTTCGAATACCTAATCGGTTTTGGTAATCGAGGCGATTCACTTTTGACACCGTACCATCAATGTCATATTCCAGATTTTCACGCTTACTCTCAAGTTTGCGATGGAATTGTATTACTGCCTCAATATCAGGGCACAATTCATACTGATCATTTACGGGAAAGCCCCAATCCTTTAGAGCTTGGATTAAATCCATGTGTGAATCCACAGAGAAATTGTCAATTCGTCCTGGAGCATAAAGATTAATCAACAGATTACGGCTCGCAGTAATCTTCGAATCCAATTGTCGTAAGCTCCCTGCGGCAGCATTACGAGGATTGGCAAAGGATTGCTTCCCCTGATCTAGCTGGCGCTGATTCAAGTGGTCAAAATCCTGATGCCCCATAAAGACTTCACCGCGGACCTCCAGGTATGAAGGGATAGCTAGCGAATCATCCCTCAGTCGTAGGGGTAGCGTCTTCAGGGTGCGAAGATTTTGAGTGATATTTTCACCAGTGAATCCATCACCTCTAGTAGATCCTGCGGTGAACAAACCGTCAACATAAATCAATTCAACACCAAGGCCATCAAGTTTTGGCTCAACGACGTAGTCCAGCTGTTCAATCTCAAGATCCTTTCGGACTCTTGTATCGAAGCTGATCAGCTCCTCTTCATCCATCGCATTGGACAAGGAAAGCATGGGGATGCTATGAGTCAGTTGGTCAAAACCTGAAAGCGGTCGGCTACCAACCCTTTGTGTGGGGGAATCAGCCTGCTTTAATTCTGGGAATTGATTTTCAAGATCCTGAAGCTCCCTGAGCAGGGCATCATAGCCGGCATCAGAAATCGTAGGATTATCAAGTATATAGTATCGATGATTATGCTCAGTCAATGCTTCCGTAAGTTCACGGATACGTGCAAGGGTTTGTGCTTGGGTCATAGGCTGAAAATGTAATCGGCGGGGTATAAAAAAGAAACGCCCCATTAAGGGGCGTTTCTGAAATTGTTGCCTGGAGTGATGCTTATTTAATCAGTGAATCCATCTGCTCAGTGATGTAATCAGCATGCTCTTTTTCCTCAGGAACAGCCAGCATTCCTTCTCTAAAACGAAGAGAATTGCTTTTATTCTTTTTAAGGGGCAGGATATAGCGTACCATCTTTTTATGGGTACGGACCTTCCCGCGTACTTTATCTCCAAATGCTTGTGCTTTAGCCATAGTCTTTCCTCCAGTCCTTTAGCGGGGCGAAACTAAACGAACGTTACGCCTATTGCAAATATTTTTGTGCAACGCTTACTTGAAAGCCAGAATATCCTTCTCAAAGACCTTATGATCGGTATATCCAACATACTTGCGTTGAATATTAAAATTTCTATCAATAACAAAGGTAGTAGGTATACTGCGCACACCACCATAGGCTTGAACCACATTGCCATCACCAAAAACAACGGGGTAATTGATATTCATTTTCTCAGCAAATGGAACCACAACTTTTGCACCACCACGGTCGAGAGAAATACCAAGAACTACAACATCATCTTCGTATTCATCCTGAAGCTGGATAAAGCTGGGTATTTCCATTTTACAGGGACCACACCAGGTAGCCCAGAAGTCTAGGATGATAACTTTACCTTTATAGTCAGAGAGCGAAACTTTCTTTCCCTTCAGATCGGTGAGGGTAAAATCAGGAGCACTCTGAGCTGATACAGATGTTGTACCAATCATAAATATACCGAAGACTACAAAGAGAATGGCGGCTGAACTTGCGATAATTTTATTTTTTTTCATTCTATTCCTTCTTTCGTTGTTGCTCTTAGAGCGATTTTCACCCAGTGAGTTACAAATTACTGCAGTGAATATGGCTTTATAATCCCTTCTTTCACATTATGTTTCTCTGCTTTTGCTCGAAAACTGTCAAAGTGTCAGCCAGCAGTCAATTTCAAGCAACGCGAGTATGATTTTGGAGAGAAAGGGAAGACACATATGAGTCCCAGGAGCATTTTCCTGATTTTGGTTTCTATCACCTTGATGGTAACCTGCAGCAATAATTCGGAGTTGATAAAAGATATGACATCAAGTAAAAATGACATTGCCGCCGTTGAAGAGCAACTGGGGCTAACTCGAATTCAAGATGGTGTGGTTTTTCGCCTATTTGCGCCAGGAGAGGATGAAGTACATCTGATTCTTTTCGAGAAACACGATGATACGAGGGGCGAAAACATCTCCATGCTCAAAAAAAATAACAGTGTCTGGGAAATAGCTGTACAGAATAAGGAGCTTACAAAGTATTATGCCTATTCGACCACAGGCGGACAAGATCTAATCATTCCAGATCCATATTCCCATGCAGTTGTTCGACAGAATCATTACAAGTACCCGAGTAAATCCGTCATTCTACCACAAGACGATTTTGATTGGCAAGGAGATGAAGTAACATCGGCAGCAATCGGAGATTTAGTAATTCTTGAGGCACATCTCAGAGATATGACGGTTCATCCAACATCAGGGGCTGAACAACCTGGTACATATAAGGGATTTATCGATCCGACTCAAAAAGGTGGTATTGCTCATTTAAAAGATATGGGATACAATGCAGTTGAGTTTTTACCCTTACAGGAGTTTGGGAATATTGAAATCGATTATAAAAATCCAGAACTCAGCACCTGGAATGATTGGAATTCGTATGAAGCCAACCATTGGGGATATATGACCTCATTTTTCTTTGCGCCGGAAATCTATTATGGATCCGATGGAGTAAAGGATCGGGGGACGTGGATTGGTCAGGATGGCCGAGCGGTAAATGAGATGAAAGAAATGGTCCGAGAACTACATAAGGAGGGCATCTCAGTTATCCTTGATGTTGTTTACAACCATGTTTCACAATATGATGATAATCCCTTCAAGATTATTGACAAGGATTACTACTTTAGATTAGACGATCAAGGCAATTACCTCTCCCATAGTGGTTGTGGAAATGATTTTAAAACTGAGAACACCATGTCCCGGAAGATGATCATTGAGAGTCTTTTACATTGGATGAATGAGTATCATATAGACGGCTTTCGTTTTGATCTGGCAGCCATGATTGATATGGAAACGGTAGATGCCATCACGGCTGCTACCCAGGCAGTTAATCCCGATGTGATTTTGATTGGCGAACCCTGGGGTGGCGGTGGATATAATCCCAAGGAGCTGGCCGATCATGGTTGGGCTTCCTGGAATGATCATTTTCGCAATAGTGTAAAAGGTCGTAACCCTCGCCAAGATGATTCAGGTTTCATTTTTGGCAAACTTTGGGACGGTAATAATACTGAGCACTATAAAAAACTCATGCGTGGTTACTTACAAATTGATGGGGGCCATTTTAGAGATCCATCTCAGAGTGTGAATTACCTTGAAAGCCATGATGACAATACCATGGGTGATTTTATCCGACTTTCGTTAGGCAAAGTGGGGGCAGATGAAAAAGTAACTAGAACACAGGTTGCCGCATTGTCCGAAGAAGAGCTGACTATCCATAAATTTGCAGCTTTGAATCTTTTAACCAGTCAGGGACCGGTAATGATTGCCCAGGGTCAGAGTTGGGGACGGGCCAAGGTGATTTCTCACAGTGTTGGAAATGAAGAGCGCGTCGGTCATCTGGATCATAATTCTTATGAGAAAGACGATGAAACCAATTGGTTGAATTGGGATGAGAAAGCGCTTAATCAGGATTTGGTGGATTACTATCGTGGTCTGGTAGACATAAGAGCCCATTATGCCGAGATCAGGAATGTTACTCCAGGGTATCGACATTTTCTTGATGGTTCTAATGAACTCTCATTCAGTGTTTCCATGGAGGGTGAGCATAAGATTCTTGTATTGTTAAATGCCGACAAGAATTCCTCAGCTGAATTTTCCCTGCCATCAGGAACCTGGACTGTTTTGGCAGATGCCAACCAGGCAAATGTTGACGGCCTCGGGACCCTAGATAAGGTAGCTGAAGTCCAATCTCAATCAGGTCTCATTTTGCTTCAATAGGTGAAACATGAAATCGACTACTAAATATCTTCATTTAAAAGTACCTGAGCGAATGGGTTTTGTGAACATCACCAGAGATGTTGAATCCATTGTACATGAGAGCGGGGTACAGGATGGACTGTGCCTGGTGAATGCCATGCATATCACTGCCTCAGTTTTTATCAACGATGAGGAATCAGGTTTAAAGGAAGATTACAAGCGCTGGCTAGAGTGGCTTGCTCCCTTTGATGCCAGTCCGGAAAGGTATCACCATAATCGTACGGGTGAAGATAATGGGGATGCCCATCACAAACGTCAAATAATGGGTCGTGAAGTTGTTGTGGCCATCACCAAGGGACGTCTGGATTTTGGTACCTGGGAACAGATATTTTATGGTGAATTTGATGGTAGGCGGAACAAACGAGTTCTAGTGAAGATTATCGGCGAATAACAGGCCCCTTTTTATAACCCCAATTCTTTTCTAACAGTTTTTGTCCACAAGGCGTAACCGGTTTCGTTCATGTGGAGGCCATCTTCCACAAAAATATCCTTTCGAGGCGTCCCATCTTCACCCAGCATGGGAGTAAACACATCAACGAAATACAGATTTTCAACTTCCTCTGTACGGGCTTTGATCAAAGCGTTGGCCTTAGCCATGTTTTCTAGGTGTTCTATTCTGGCCAAACTTGGCTTAATTGAGATAAAAAAGATGGGTTTTTTGGGCCACTTCTCCAGCACTTTAGAGACGAAGGTATTGTAGTCGCGAAGTACTATTTCAGGAGTTTTTCCTGCGGCGATATCGTTATCTCCCTCATAAACAAGGATGGCGTTAGGACGGTAGGGGAACACAATATCATCCATGAAATAAACCAAGTCCGACATATGTGACCCACCAAATCCACGATTTAGCACATTTAGCTCAGGAAAATCGGTACTGAGCGTTTTCCACCCACGGATACTGGAACTCCCTACAAATAGGACTGCCCTTGGTTTAGGTTTTTTTAATGAGTCTGCAGATTTAAACTCGGCTATCGCTTCGGCATATCGTAAGGGATCAACGACTACCTCTGGGGCCGCAATGGGTGTTGGAGCACAGTTAAAAATGATACTGGTGATGACAATCAGGAGTAGAGCTTTTTTCATAGTATTTCTCGCTTATATGGTGCTAAAATAAAATTTGAAGATATGCCTAAAATATGCAGGGGAGAGCAATGACAATCAACTTATAAAATCCAGAATTGTGGTTGACAACAACTCCGGTTGATCTGCATGTATCCAATGACCAGCGCCTTTAATTGTCTGTATTTGAGCAAGGGGGAAGTATTGCAGAATTTCCGATGAAAGTGCGGGCTCCAGGTAGTCAGAATTCTCGCCTCTGAGAAAAAGAACTGAGCCCAGGAAGGATTGATCTAGCTCAAGGTTTGTTGTCATGTCGCTGTAGTGCTCTAGGAGGGCATCTCGATTGAACTTCCAGGCCAGACTCCCATCCATCCTCCTTAAGATATTTTTTAAGAGAAATTGCTGTATATTTTCTGACTTGATGAGGGTTTGAAGCTCTTTTTTTATATCATCGCGACTGCCAAATTCATCAGGGTTTATAGAGGACAATGCTTTCAGGATTAATTCATGCTTCCCTACTACACGATCCAACCCAATATCCAGAACCGATAAACTTTTGACGGTGTCCGGATGTGTAGCGGCGAAACACATTCCAACTTTACCACCCATAGAATGACCTACAATATTGACAGATCCTAAACGTTGCTGAATAATGAACTGATTGAGATCCTGGGTCATTTCTGAATAGGTCATAACAGACTCATGGGGTGAGCTACCATGATTACGTAGATCCAAAGCGAAAACCTGAAATGATTGACCCCATCGACGAGCCAGAGAGTGCCAATTATCTGCCGATCCAAATAGACCGTGTAATATGATGAGGGGTTCACCCTCTCCATATTTCCGGTAATGCAGTTTCATACTACTTTAAAAGTAAACCCTTCTGGGTCATGATTTGAGAACCAAGGGTGCCCTTGAAAACATAAACACCTGCTGGAACCTCTTTCCCCTGATAATCTTTGCCATCCCAGGAAATTTCATGCCGCCCAGGAGGAAAAGTGCCTTCAGCGAGTGATTTCACTTCTCTACCCTGAAGATCATAAACATTAAGTTCAACAGTTGAGTATTGATTTACGACGAGGGTGAGAGAGGTGCTGGGATTAAACGGGTTTGGAAATGCAGGTGATAGAACACCGGAAACCGGGAGTTCAACCTCGTCCGTCGAGATAGTAGATCCAGGTGAAAATGTTACTAGAAACTCTCCTCCGGTATTCGCTGGAATGGTTAGTTGGCGACTCACCGTCTCGAAAGATGTGTAGGTTACATTGTCTAGGAGTATTTCGTCTATTTGTAAGGGTCTTGATAAGTCATGGGAGGAGGGTGTGAGCGTAACTATTCTATCCACGGGTTCAGGTTCGAACCAGTAATAGAGCGAGAATGGTGATTCATACAAGAACATGGAGGCGTACAAATAGGTGTAGTATCCTGTTTCAATTGAGTGGTAGGCTGCCTTTCCACCGCTCCCCTTATTCAATCCCCAGGTTTGTTCACCATAGCGTGTCCGATTTTCGTACACATCGCCATAAGTGTGGTCCACAAAGTGCTGCATGAAAAAGTGTAGTGTTTTATCTGCCATCTCTAGATAATTCTCATCACCCGTTTCATTATATAAGATGAGCCCAGCAGTGATGGCTTGCTCCATTTGCCACCAGGCCTTCGCTGTATCAGGATTTCCCCACATGAGCATCTCACCAGTTACCCTGTTGTAATCCTTGTAAGGACCACCAAAATCATAGTCATAACCATGAACCAAAACATCTTCTACAAGGACTTCGGCAGCATCAATGTACATACCACGTGGATCGAAATGATTCACTCTGGCGAGACACCAGGCAGATTTGAGAACATGACCCATAATGGTCATTGTTTCTCCATTGTCCCAGTTCCAGTTGGCATCAAACTCTTCTACAAATCCAATAGTCTGAGAGGGCATTGATCCCACAAGATGCTCGATTATCTCTTCTGCAATTTGATGCATCCTGTCCAGGTAGATCTGTGAACCAGTTTGCAAATAGAGGCTTGCTAAGTGAGTGGTGATGGCATCTACAGTAGCATTAAAACTTTTATTGTAAGCTGCAGAGCCATTATAGGTAGCCCAATCGTAATAGCCATGTTCAACCTCTCTATCATCCCAATAGATTTCTTCAAGGTGCGCATATCCCTGTAGTAGCATCTCAAGATCGGTGGAGTCACCAAAAGCCTCAAATGCTACGGCAGGTCCCAGCAGGGCATAGTGAGCATCGAAGGCAGAACGTCCATTTGTTGCTCCCATGACGTTTCCGTTGATGTCCAATTGAGAATACCAACCGCCATTGACATCATCCCAGGCATGCTCATACATGAAATCTAAACCAGCTCTAGCATATTCACGATACTGGTCATTACCAGTCATCATATAGGCTCTGGCAAAACCATAGGCATTTCTTGTCTGAGTGAGCAGGTTTTTATTGGTACCCCATGAGGTGATAATATTACCCTCTCGATCGATGTTTGTGAAGTAACCACCTCTGGTTTCATCCAGGGCATTCATCCAGAACTGAGCACAGCTATCTACGTATCCAATGGTTAGCGTCGGCTCGCTCAAATAGGGTGAGACAGTTACGTATTGCGCCTTAAGACCAAGATTGAAGGTGAGGAGGATGAGACTGGTTTGCAGAAATCTATGCATCAAGATATCCTAACTGATGAGGGTGACCGGGTCATTTATTTTTATGCTTCCTGTGGAGATCGCGACGAGATTCATGCCAAACATGACCTTGCCATCCTGTTTACGATAGGTCGCCAGAGTTTTGAGCGGCTCTTTGGAAGTGGTACCAGTGATCTGATCGATCGTAGTGACCTGACAGCGAGCACAAGGTTTTGCTACAATAAATTCTACTTCACCGATCCTGACTCTATTCCAATCATCTTCAGCGAATGCTTTAAAACCGCTTACAACCAGGTTTGAACGAAACCTATCCATGGGAATCGGTGTTGTGAGTCGACCATTAAGATCATCCAGGGAAGCTTGGGAAGTGAGCAAATAGGGATAACCATCAGCAAAACTCACTTCAAACGAGCGATCTTTGGGGAGATTATTATTGAGTAGTGGGCGATGCACTTCCTCATTCATGTAAATAAGGTGAACTTGTCGTTCCAGCACCTCGCTAAACCAATTATCAGGTTCCTGACCTACCCACAATCCATCTACCTTGTCCTCCCAGATCATGGCTTTATGACGAATATTACTATGTGCACTCAATTGAAGCTTGAGTGAACGTTTGGAGTGGTAATCCACCTTGAGGTGGTCATTTATCTGAGAAATTTTTATTTGCCCCAAAAGAGGTGTTGTTCGTTGGGAGATAAACTGGCCAGCTTCATCAATCAGCAGCCAACGTCTATCAAGGGGGAATCCTCGACCATGTACCATACTCGTCTGGAGATCAATTCCAGCACAGGATTTGATGGGGTAAATGGAAATTCGATCCAGTTTCGGCATATTGAGATAATGATTTAGTTATACATTAAAGTGGAAATAGATGCAGTCGCCCTCTTGGACGATATAATCCTTACCCTGCAATGAGATCAAACCCTTTTCCTTCAGCACTTTCTCAGAACCATGCGTCATGAGATCGTCAAATTTGAATATAGCTGCCTTGATAAAACCCTTTTCGAAATCAGTATGTATCTCAGCAGCTGCCTTGGGGGCGGTAGAACCCTGCTTAATCGTCCAGGCTCGTACTTCTTTAGGACCAGCAGTATAAAATGACTGGAGATGGAGTAACTCGTAAGCTCTGTGGATCAGTTTGTTTAGACCAGGTTCAGCAAGTCCATATTCCTCACAAAAATCAACTTTCTCCTCATCATCCAGTAGTGCAATCTCCTGTTCCAGTTTGCCACAGAGTCGGAGAGCCCCAGCTCCAATAGATTCGGCATAATCAAATAAACGCTGGGTAAGAGAACCGCGTTCCTCTGCCAAAATCTCATCTTCATCTACATTGGCAACATAGAGGATAGGTTTCATCGTGAGAAGGAAGTAACCTTTTGTTCGTAATGTTTCATCTTCATCCAAATCCATGCTTCGTGCTGGTTTAATTGCATCCAGGTGCTCTCGAATTTTAGTGAGTAAGACCTCATCTGCTTTTGCATCTTTATCTCCAGACCGGGCCAGTTTAGTCACACGATGAAGTTGTTTCTCAACGGAATCCAAATCTTTGATGATGAGCTCACTCTCAATAGTTTCAATATCTCTGATGGGATCAATTGATCCATCCACGTGGGTGACATTTTCATCCTCAAAGCAGCGGACGACATGGACAATAGCCGTTACCTCCCTGATGTGTCCGAGAAATTGATTCCCAAGCCCTTCACCTTTGCTAGCACCCTTGACCAGACCGGCAATATCCACAAATTCCATAACGGCAGGTGTGGTTTTTTCAGGTTCATAAATCTTTGTTAATGCCTGCAACTTTTGGTCAGGAATTGGCACAATACCCACATTAGGATCTATCGTGCAAAAAGGATAATTTTCCGCGGGGATATCTGAGGCGGTTAGTGCATTAAAAACCGTAGACTTACCAACATTAGGCAGTCCTACAATTCCACAGGTTAGAGCCATTCTCGTTTTCCTAATCTATCTTATCTGTTTAACAAATTATAATCAATTGATATGTTGTACTGGGGACGAAACTCTGCCAACAGGATGTTTCGCGTTGAGGCAAATCGCTCTCTTTCCATCTCATTCATTAGCTTGGTCTCAATAGAATCAAATGGGAGTGGGAAACGCCTGCGCTCCAGCAATTTAACCAGGTTCCACTTGTTATTAAATTTCACCGGGCCAGCGAGGGTACCGATGGTAATACTTCTGCTCAAAATGTAGAGGGGATCGGTTGCACCTCCTCCAGAAATCCAAAGTGTCTTATCACCTGGATCTGTGGAAATATTTGCATTTCGCAGCTGGTAGAGTGCTTTTTGAGCTACAGTGCTATCAGAGAAACCATAAATCTCAATTTTCAAGCTATCTGGAGCATGATATTTGGACAGCTTGTGTGTTTCGTAATAATTCTTATAGTGATGGTCGGTAAATTGCAGTGTGTCTGCTATTAAACTCACATAAGTGTCTGCAATTGCCTGGTCCTGACTATCCTGGACCTCCTCTATTACATCTGGGTGATCCTGCAGCCCAAGATTTCTGGCTTCTCGAACTATCATTTCATCTCTTATGATGTTTGAAGCTGCAACATACAAATTGCCATAAAGAAGGGAACGATCCAAATCAGGCAACCTCTTTAAAATTTCAGCGACTGTCCACGATTCCCAACCTACTGTGAGTAAGGTTTCCTGGCGCAAGTTGTCAAGACTGCTCGTTAATTCTGAGATCTCCAGAGCCGGTCCAGATTGAGCTCCGTTAGGATTCAGGTGTGCAATCACCTTTGGCCAGACTTGCCTTGCTATTTCACGATTAAATTCGATTTTGAACTCAGCCATGAAATCATTGAGGACCTGTTTTCCCAAAAGATTTTCTCGACGTTCCAAAATTTTATTGTAGATCAAATCACGGTTCTTTTGATAATCTTCCTCAGTTACAAAAACTTCTTCTTGGCTATCATCAATTGAAAGAATATGCCAGCCATACTGACTTTGAACTGGTTGGGATACTTGACCTGGTCTCAGGTTATAAACCGTATCTTCAAGGGTTTCATCCAGGTCTCCAAAGGTCATCCATCCCAATGCACCACCATTTTTTGAGAGCATGGTATCAGTAAATACTTCCTGAGCAAGGGTATAAAAGGAATCATCACCTGCTGTTAACCTCCGCGAGTACTCTCTGATATCTTCCTCGTTTTTTGCAAAGAGATGTCTAACAAACAGTCCTTTTTGACCACGTTTAAAACCTTTTCTGAGATCCGTTTCTGTGGGGAGGACCAGGCGATCTTTCACCCAGGTTTTGTAAATTTGTCGCGATAAAGCACGGTGTTCAACCAGATTTCTCATTCGTATGATATGAGCGCTGGTGTCCAGCTTAGTTTCTCTACCTTTTTCAGCAAGGATTTTCTGACCGATTAAGAAATTGATTATATCTGAACGATTTTCTTCACTGTCGAATTTATCGCCATACAGCAATATTGGGAGATAGGTGCGCTGAAAGCTGGTCTCACTAATTTCAATATTATCCACTGTCGCTACCACAATGCGATTGGGATCAGGTAATGATTCTTCTTTAGAACACGCTATTAACAGGAGTGTGAAGATTAGGAGGGGAGTAGAGGCTTTTTGGAACATTAAATCAGAGCCTCACATAGTTTTTCAAACCCAATTAGGTTTTCCTTTGAACCCAAAGCAATCAATTTATCATCAGAATTCAGTTTATAATTTGGGTCTGGGTTAAAGTTTGCTTCACCGGTACGTTGCTCCACAGCCGTGATGATAATATCGTGATTTTTACGCACCTCTAAATCGATGATTGATTTCCCTTCAGCCTGTGAGTTGGCTTGAATTGTGATGGTTTCCATAACCAGGTCCAGATTACCGCGATTCATAATGAGTTCAATGAAATCAACAACTCCAGGTGCCATGGCTTGTCTGGCTAGTTTGGTCCCTGCAGCTTCGTAGGGGTTAATTACATTGTCTGCTCCAGCTCTAGTCATCTTCGGAATTGAGGAAGGAACCGTTGCCCGGGTTAGAATAAAAAGATCACTCTTCAAACTTCTAGCGGACAAGGTTAAAAACAGATTGTCCTGATCATCTTTCAAAACACCTATCAGCGTAGTGGCTTTTTCTATACCAGCATTCAACAAAATTTCGTCTTGAGTCGCATCACCTTCAATTAAAACAACATCATTCTGAACTAAGGTGGTGATTTTATCGATATCTTTTTCAATCACGACAAACCGTTTTCCGGCATTCTGAAGCTCTTTGGCAATGGCTTGTCCCATTCGACCATATCCACAAAGAATGTAGTGATCATCTAATCTCTTAATTCGTTTCGCCATGCGAAACCTCCTGTAGCGTTTGAGATCTACTGCTTGCTGTGCGATGTGACCAGCAATAATGAAGAATAATCCAATTCCTGAAAACATAATGAAGATTGTCCAGAGGTGACCCAGATCAGACATCTCCCAGACCTCCTGAAATCCAACCGTGGCAAGAGTAATGGCTGTCATATAAAAGGCATCAAACCATCCGACATCTTCAATAACGACATAGCCAGTGGTCCCTAAAAGGATAATGGCCAGCATGCTCAGGATCAGTTGTTCTAATTTCGTTTCCAGCATGCGTTATAATAGTTTTGGCAATGCCTGAAGGCTATCAAAAATAATGACTGAGATGGATACATTTAGTCCTGGAAATTCAGTTGAATACATACAACTCTCGGCCTTTCAGACCCACTGCTTTTGGATTACATTGTGAGCTGATGAGTACCGCACTGAACACAATTAATTACCCCATAAACGAAAAATTTAACCGGAGTTTGTATGTCAAAGATTGTTGATGTTTATAGTCGTCAAATCATGGATTCCCGTGGGAATCCCACCGTTGAGGTTGATGTCTATTTGGAAAGTGGAGCATTTGGAAGGGCAGCTGTTCCATCTGGCGCTTCTACTGGCGAGCATGAAGCCATGGAATTACGTGATGGAGACAAATCAGTTTATCTCGGTAAAGGCGTAACCAAGGCTGTTGCCAATGTAAATGATGTCCTGTCAGATGTAGTTATAGGGATGGAAGCGGTAGAACAGCGAGCAGTTGATGAGAAAATGATCGCTGCAGATGGGACTGATAACAAATCCAAATATGGTGCAAATGCAATTCTGGGTATATCACTGGCAACAGCTAAAGCTGCCGCCATGGATTTTGATCTTACTCTCTATGAATATCTCGGTGGTGAAGATGCCACACTGCTTCCTGCCCCCATGATGAATATCCTTAATGGCGGCGAACACGCAGACAACAATGTCGATTTTCAAGAATTTATGGTCTTCCCTCTTGGAGCCAAGAGCTTTAAACAGGCACTTCAGATGGGTGCTGAGACTTTTCATCAACTCAAGGGTGTTCTCAAAAGCAAAGGAATGAATACTGCCGTTGGAGATGAAGGTGGATTTGCACCGGATTTACGTTCTAATGAAGAGGCAGTGGAAGTCATCCTCGAAGCTATAGAAAAAACGGGCTACAAGGCCGGCAAGGACCTGTGTTTGACTCTGGATGTTGCCTCAAGCGAAATTTATGATCCCAAAACTGGCTTGTATAGTCTGTCAGGCGAAGGTCGTACACTAAGTTCAGATGAAATTGTAGAATTTTATGCTGATTGGGCCTCAAAATATCCCATTGTTTCCATTGAAGATGGTATGGACGAGAATGATTGGGAAGGTTGGCAGAAACTATACGCAAAACTTGGCAATAAAATTCAGCTGGTGGGTGATGACCTCACGGTAACCAATCCAGTCCGCCTCCAAAAAGCAATTGATATGACCGCTATGAACAGCATATTAATAAAATTGAACCAGATTGGTACCTTGACTGAGACCCTGGATACCATCAAATTAGCCCATGAAAATAATATGACATGTGTTATCTCACACCGTTCCGGTGAAACTGAGGATACGACCATTGCTGATTTGGCGGTTGCAACTGGAGCAGGACAAATCAAGACCGGCTCAGCTTCGCGTAGCGATAGGATCGCCAAGTATAACCAACTCCTACGCATTGAGGAGGAGTTAGGGGACCTGGCAAACTTTAAAGGTTTTAAAGCCTTAAATCCTAAATAGGAATCAAATGGCAAAAAAACGGTCACCCTCAAAAACAAAGCGCTCCAATCGAAAATCTGGAGGTATATTCGAGAATAAAGTCGCATGGATATCAGCGGCTATCATCCTACTCATTCTAGTCCAAATTTTTGTGATGCGAGACGAGGGACTCTATAGCTTGCTCCGACTCAAGCAGGAGATTAAAGATATGGAATCACACATCACCCGCCTGGAAATTGAAAAGGCCGAATTGGAGAGTGAGCGTGACCGTTTGTTAAATGACCCAGACTATCTTGAACGTATTGCCAGGGAAAGATTTCGTATGGCAAAACCTGGTGAAAAGGTCTTCCACGTTGTTACGGATATCAAGAAGGATGGAGTTAGTGAAAAATGAAAAATTCTTTCAGACGAGAACGATTTTCGATCATTCAATAAAGCCTGAGAATTGATTGTTGATCTGGCACAATCATACTTCCCGACAGTGTACTCCAGGGGCTAAGCTTGGTGGGTCTGGTCAACCAACAAAGATTGAATTAACTTCAAACTTCCTTCGCTTTAGATTAAAAAAAATAATAGCAATTACTTTTCTGGTAGTTTTATGCTCACACAGTCTGTATGCTGTAGGTCAGGATTCCCTAGCCTATATCTTCCGCCAGGATAATCTCTCAACCAACAACGATTTCAAACTCAATTATAGACAGAGTTTTTCAAATAGTGATCTTGATATAACTGATGTCCTGAAGTACAAAATATTTTCTTATGACAACAACCTGTCGGATGAAAAGCAATTCTCCATTGAGCACCGTTTGCGTAGCGATTATTCCTGGGGCAAAAACAGGAAAAAGAGTATCCGCATGGAGAGTGCTCAACACCAGGATCATCGGACAGGTCTGGCCTCAACCATAGACAACTGGGCACTGCTGGCAGGTCTGAAGTACAATGATGACCTGTCCTTCTTTGTTGGGGGAAGATCAGTTGAACGCTATGGGATTGTTGACAATGGTTGGACCAGCGAATTAGATATTCATAAATCCTGGCATTCACCCATGCAACAATCTTTAATCATGGTAAACGGCTCCAGAGATCAACTGGATAAGCATTTGAATCACTCTCTCAATGCTCGAGGTGAATATGTTGTTCGTTTTAGTGATGTCTCCACCTTTCAGACTTCAATTCATAATGAATCACGTCTACAGGCATTTTATACCGACTCATTAGGAAGTTCCCAGTCCCGCAACAATGAGAATTTGAACTGGCAAAATGTGTTTACTTATCATCTGAGAAAAAATCTCCACCTTTCACACCGCCTTGATTGGGGAGACCAACTGACAGAGATTAGTCGAGAGCGAGTTGATCAAAATTCCACTGTTAATTTGTCAAGTGAGGATAGAAAGCGATTCTCACTGTTAAATGAAACCTCACTGGAATTAAAAAATCCCAACTTCTCTACTTTAACAGCCTTCAAAATTGAGAATTCTCAAAACAAGTATTATGTTGATTATACTCAGGTCCTCTATCAACTAAAAGAATCTCTGCTGTGGCAAAACACTGGACTTGTGGACACTTTTATGTGGGTCTCATCGCTTTCAAGACTCGAGTATGACACACCAGATACCACCAATGATGATGACCGAGATGAATGGCGTCTAAACACTGAATTTAGACTTCTTTGGGAGCCTTCACCATTTTACAGTCTCGAGTTCGGCACAAAGCTGGGGATGTTCCACCTCATTTACCTGTTCAATACACGCAGTTCTGAAAATCATTGGAACCGTAATCTGGTTTTTTGGTCAGTGGTTTCCTGGCGGAAACAGCAATGGACAGGAGATGGCCGAGCCCGGATACGAAGTAATTACTTTGACTACGACTACGACGATATATTTATCGAATTGGAACAACCATCACGTAGCTTCGTGCACAGATCTTTAGACCTCAGTAAAAAAATCAAATTCAATTTTGGTAGACGCTGGTCAATACATTCCAAGATCGCTTTTCGTTGGGAAGATGAGGGCAAATTAAAATGGGATTCCTTTATTCAACAGATCAATAGCAGTCGTGAGCAGTCCGAGTGGAGCACAGAATTTTTTTATAGCTATCGAGGTTGGGAAGGGTGGATTGGCTTCCTGACCCACAACAGGGTGATTGAATACGCTGCTGCGAACCGTGAAGATGCTCATTGGCATGGACAGGGACCCCTGATGGGTGTCAAATATCAACTAGCTAAACGCATTGACTTGCGTGGCGATGCGCGCTTTATCTCAGTGAAAGATGGGGATAGGGAGTATTTGCTTCCCAAAGTCTACTTAACTCTAGTATATCGTTAAGCAGAATCAGGTAGTGGCTTTTCTAGCTCATCGATGCGTTCAGTGAGCGTATCAAGATACCCGGTGAGATGTTTATGGACATCGCGGATTGCCTGATTATAATAGTGTGGCCCCATGTTTTCACTGAAAAAATCCAACAAGAATTCTGCTTCAAAATTACCTAATTCCTGATCCATTTCAGCTGCAAAATAAGCTTGAATCTGCTGGATGAGATCGTCTTTCCTCTCTCTTGTAAACGTGGTAATCATAGTCGGATATTCCTCATTGAAAGCTATTGCTACACAACCTTTATTGCATTAATATAGCCTACACTTTAAAAACAATCCTCAAAGTTAAAAGTTGGAAAAATTATGATTCGCATCAAAAAAATGATGTGTGTTTTTGCTGTAGTAATTGCAGCCATTTCACACATAGCTCCCGTATTTGGAGCCTTCGAGTATGTTGGGTTAGGCTGGCCAGCTGCCACAGCAAATATCAGGGTTCTGGGACAACATCCACATCACTTTATTGTCAATCCGGCATTAATGGGGAATAATCTTCAATCTCAAGTTAGTCTTTCGTATCAGAATCCTTTTCAGTCTCTCGATCTGCAAGCCGGTTCTGCGACCGCCTATCAATCAACAAAACGCAGACCATCAATTCATACCCTGAACTACTTCGGTGATGAGCATTACTCTGAAATAATTTTTATCAATGGTTCCTCATGGAACATTGAAAAGGGGTTCACAGTTGGGTTGACATCGAATTATCACCGTTTAGGAATGAAGGGTTTTCAAAGTCAGCACGCGCTGACAATATCCCTGGGTACACATGCAGAACTATCAAATCGTATTCAGGTTGGTTCTGTGATTGAACATGCTTTTCAATGGGAGAAAGGCATGACTCTGCCTCAAAAATTTCATATAGGAGGGCAGTATGCTATTGGCGTGGCAACCATCTCCCTTGCCGTAGAGAAGGAATCTGCTTTGCCACTGGAAGCCTGCCTGGGACTGCTTATTGCGCCAGACTCGTTCTGGCAAATAGGTCTGGGTTACCGCGATTTAAGCGGGATGATGTCTGCAGGTTGGCGTATCCATATGCAAAGAATATCTCTTTACTACACTTGTGTCCTGCACCCGTCCTTACCCGTATCGTATGGATTTGGAGTTGAGCTATTTTTACTATGAGGTACTTCATATTCGTCTTCATACTCACCACCATTGGATATGGTCAGATAGATGCTATTCAGGGAAGCGACGAGCTGGAAGATCCCGATGAAACCCAATTTCTAGATCAGTTGCTGACCAGATTATTTCAGCCATTTCCCATAAGAACTGCAGATTCTACTTCACTCATAGAACATGGTTATTCAAGGGAGGCGATAGAGAGTATAAAAAGGTGGCAAAAAGGGAGTATGACCCTCGAATCCCTGGGGCGGAAAATCCATGGAGACGATTTGATCTTGCTGAAACAGGACATGAGAACAGAATCCCAACAGCCACAAATTCATATACGACAACGATTACAATATTCTCATTCGCTTCGTGGTTGGCGTGTTCTGAACAAGGCCCGGCTATGGAACAAATGGGGATCAGTCAATGTCCTTGCAGAACAAGACCCGGGAGAGGATCAATTAACTGATCACTCTGTATTGAGCTTAAGTAGTTCCTCAGTACCCGGGTTTGATCACCTTATTATCGGTGACTTTCATGTAAACTGGGGTGGTGGATTGATTTTGAATCACCAAGGAGCACGCCGAAGTCTCAATCCGAAGTCACTCCTTCGCATGAAGCAATCAAGTATCAGACCTCACTATTCCAGCAGGGAGACCAACTATTTTAGTGGGGTAGCAGGTAGCTTTGCCTATGACAGAATAAAAGGAACTGCCTTCATCTCAAGTCGCACCCTGAAAGGTTTGTCAACGAACAGTCAATTCAAGGAAGATGCAGATGGCGTCCATCCTGCAGGCAAAACATTTGACTCGATTAAATCAAACGATTATGGATTGGCACTAGAGACAAACATCGGGGGAACACGATTTTTTGCAGCTACAATCTATCAACCCATGAAAAATTCAGGATCATCCTATGAGTTGGGATTTTCAAGGGATTTATTTAACTATCAGAAAATTCAAATTTATTCGAATAGTCTTAATCTAAACAATCACAGGACGATAATAACCTGGGCATACTTCACACAATTATTTAAAGTCTCGATTCAGTATAGACTCTTCAACTCAGACGAAGTCTTAGCCCCTGGCAACATTTCAGCTCTCCTTGGATCTTCCGCGTATAACGAAAAAGGCGTCTCTGCCAGAGCCCATCTCAGACCTACACGGAAATTGCATATCCGTTATTCTCTTGATACAGGTTACGCTGCAGAGCTAAGATCTGTAGCTGATTATAGGACCATCCAACGCCACAAATTCCAGATCATACAGAAACTGGACAAGAGTCTAGTACAACTTGATATCAATATGAAAAACGAACGTCCTGGATTTAATGCTGATATCTGGGGGCGACAATTCTCCAATCTAAAGCTTTCTAAATATGCCATATCTTTGGTCCATAATTTTTCACGCAATTTCAGGTATCGAGTAAACTTGAAATCAGCTTTTTACAATGGCGAATCCGCTTTGCTGGTTCAGCAACGATTACAGGGAGAGAAGGACAGTTGGAAATGGTCAATTGGTTATGTTAGATTTTCTATCCCACACTACACCCTTAGACTAAGTGTATATGAAACCAGTGTTTCAGAAAGTTTTAGCTTTTATACTGCCTTTGATGATGGAGATAGATGGTTTCTTTATTTAAGGTATCAGACCCTCAATTGGTTTGAATTGGAAATGAAATTGATTCAAACTCAATCCTATATTGATGTAGTGAGCCCAAAACAACTTGCTATGAGCTTACAGATGTCCATTGTCTTATAATTCCCCTCCGACTATTTTCAACGCTAACTATGAATCGTCAGCGATATATAATTTTCACACTCCTCTTGCTTTTTTCGATTACCTCTTTGCAGGCGAGGCGGACTGAACTCATTCTTCAAAAGGCTGCAGATGAGAGATATGTTCCTGCTATTCCTGTCTATGTAATAAACCAGTATCAATATGTTTCTCTCCAGGATTTGTTGGATGCCTATAAAATTTCGGCTTTTTTAAATCCTGCTGTGAGGAAGTCGGTTTTTCGTATCGGTAGATTAAAATTTAAAGTTACCGCCTATAATCACTACGTCATGGTTGAGGATAGAACGTTTCAAATGTCTCATTCGGTGATTTTCTTTGATGGTGAAACATACCTGCCCATGGATGATTTTGTCGGTATTTTAAAGATGGTAGGGCTCGTTTCGGGGGTTACGATTTTGTCAGGAAGTGATGAAGATGACATGCAGGTTGAGCAAACTGCCGAACCTACGCAATACTCACCTTTTGATATTGTTTCAGCCAATATTGAAGAGCGACAAAATGGCACGGTAATCAGGATTCGGACGGCAAATCGCTATGATGCCAAATCTGTAAAAGCATGGATAAATCGTGAGGAGTGGCTGTATGTAACCTTGCCAGGTGCCAAGGTAAATAAGCCAATTCTTGATAAGACAGAGATTCCTAAAAATAGCAGCATCCGCAGGGTAACAGCTGACCAACTTGATGGTACCTCGCAACTTACTTTTCGATTGCGAGGGACAGTAGAAGGTGTGGATGTTTTGCATCGTGACTCACCTCCAGAAATATTACTTACAATCCGGAGACCATATGTGATTGATCAGTCACACTATCTGGAGAAAGAACGTCAGAAGTGGAAATTGGATAAAGTCGTACTAGATGCTGGCCATGGGGGACACGACCCAGGGGCTCGCGGGAATGGCCTCAGAGAAAAAGAAATTACCCTGGATGTCGTCAAGCGATTGGGGAAGTTGATTGAGACTCGCACAGATATTGAAGTTGTTTATACCCGGGATACCGATGTTTTTGTACCGCTCTGGGAACGCACAAAAATTGCCAATGAAGCAGGTGGCAAGGTTTTCTTGAGCATTCACGTGAATGCAAATAAGAACAAAAAAGCTTCAGGATTTGAAACCTATTTGCTCCGGCCAGGAAAAACGGATGCGGCTGTGGCTGTTGCTGAGATGGAGAATGCTGTAATAAAACTTGAAAAAAATACAGATCAGTACGACAAGCTAAGTGCCGAGCAGCTTATTTTGGCTACCATGGCTCAAAGTTCTTTTATGCAACAAAGTGAAACCCTTGCAGATCTGACCCAGAGAGAATTTGATAAAAAACTTGTGGGACAAAACAGAGGAGTAAAGCAAGCAGGTTTTATTGTACTCATTGGTGCTTCCATGCCCAATGTACTTATTGAGTTAGGATTTATTTCCAATAAAAATGATGCTCGCCGCTTGAAACAAGCCTCTTATAGACAGAAAGCCGCACAAGGGATATTTGATGCCCTGATGAAATACAAAACTCGACACGAGAAGTTATTATCACCTTGAAAGAATTAAGCGCAGAGCAAGCCATTGGTGTTTTTGACTCCGGATTGGGAGGCATCTCGGTTGTACGTGCGATAATCGATTTGTTGCCCCACGAACACCTCGTGTATTTTGGGGATACAGCCCGGGTTCCATATGGCTCAAAATCTGAAGAAACGGTTATTCGTTTCGCCCACCAGATTTCCTCTTTCCTGAGGGAAAAGCAGGTCAAAATGATTGTTGTGGCTTGTAATACAGCCTCAGCAGTGGCTTTACAGAGTCTTCAAAATAGTTTTAACATTCCCATTGTAGGTGTGATTGAACCTGGGTCAGAAGCCGCAGTGGCTGCTGCCAAGCATAAACGGATTGGAGTGATCGGCACCGCCTCAACCATTAGATCAGGAGCCTATCGTACAGCTATTAGATCGCTGGATCCAGAGATGGAAGTAATCGATCAATCCTGTCCCTTGCTAGTCCCATTAGTGGAAGAGGATTGGCCCCACGATGGCGTAGTTAGTCAAGTTTTAGAGAGCTATTTAGCTTACCTCAAGTCTCAAAATCCTGATTCATTAATCCTGGGTTGTACCCATTATCCCTACCTCAAATCAATCATTCAAGAGGTGATGGGTTCTTCTGTGCGTCTCGTTGACTCTGGAGAGGAAACGGCGACTCAGGTGCAAAAAGTGTTGAATGAAATGGGATTGTTGAATCATGGGAACGGAGATCCTGGAAAGCATAACTTTTATGTCTCTGATTTTCCGCAAAAGTTTGAAGAAACAGCATCCCGTTTCTTAGGGAGGCCTCTTGACAAGTTGTTTAAAGTTGAGTTAGAAGTTTTGGAATCTTACAAATAATACATACCATACATTTTCAAATAAGATTGGGGATTTTCAGCGGGTGAATCCAGATTCTAAATCTGTTTTCGATTACATCTTCGGGTTAACCACACCAGGCGTTAAACTCGAGCTGTCCAGGGTGAAGGAGTTCATGGATCGGCTCGGCAATCCCTCTGCTTCCTATCCTGTAATCCATATTGCTGGAACCAATGGCAAGGGCTCCACTGCAGCCATGCTGGCAGCCACTCTAAGAGCATACGATAATAGTATCGGTCTATTTACATCACCCCATCTCGTCACACCCAATGAGCGCATCAGGGTAGGCAACAACCTGGTTTCCGATAATTTTATTGTGGAAAAAGTTGAAGCATGGCGGACCCATATTGACGAACTGGGAATTACTTTTTTTGAAGTTCTTACCGCACTGGGAATGGAATATTTCAGGCAACTTTCAGTCGACTATGCCGTTATTGAAACCGGCCTTGGGGGACGTTTAGATGCTACCAATGTAGTGGACCCTGTGGTCAGTATTATTACCAGCGTTTCCATGGATCATGAAAATATCCTCGGAGACAATCTTGCTAAAATAGCCGAAGAAAAGGCTGGGATAATAAAAGCACAACGCCCCATTCTGCTTGGAATGAATCCACCTGTTGTCAATCACGTCATAAAACAAAAGAGTCAATCAGTAAATGCACCCTACACATATGTTCCTGACAAAATCACAATCGAATCCGTTCAACACGTCGACTTGTCTCAACGTGTTCGGTGTAAGATAGCAGGTGAGATCATAGAGGTTGATTTACCCCTGCTTGGACGTCACCAGGTGGAGAATTTTACGAATGTGCTGGTAGCCCTTATGGAATTGGGTTTCACTTTGGATGAATCCATCATTCAAAAGGGCTTAGATGACATGATTTGGCAGGGTCGAATGCAAGTTCTCCAAAAAGAACCTCTTGTACTCTACGATGTTGCCCATAATCCTGAGGGGCTTTCTCGCTTTCTTGGATCATTGGTGGAACTTGGTAAAACGGATACAATCATTGTGGCCGCATTTAATGCGAGAAAAAATATTCAGCCCATGCTGGAGCAGCTCAATCAGTGGCCAGGGGAGGTTATTTATACTGCTTTTTCAGGGCATTCTGCAGTTGAAAAGGACGCGCTACTCCATATGGGTATTGATTCAGGAAGAATAGCGCCAAATCTCCTGGAGGCATATGGACAAGCCTGCAACCTGCAAGGCAATGCCACACAGCCAATTTGCTTTATCGGCAGTCACTATCTAGCTGAGTCACTTTTTCCCATGTTCGATCAATCAGCTCAGAAATGAATCTTGGGTTTATTGGTATAACATGATTTTGCATAATTTATTTGCATTAATTACTTTAATAGAATGCTGCTCATAGGTAGAATTGGGCTTCGGTGTGAATATCTCTCGAAGAAATAATAAATTAGATTTTTAATTGACAAGGTATACGACTGGTTTAAATTCATCTTGCAATTCAAATAACTGAATATGCAGATTCAATCTCCCAATAAATAATTTTTCACAGAAATTTAACAACAATATCAATCACAAAAGAACAGGTTTATTTCAATGAGTTTTACCATTACCCAACTTCAGGATAAGAAGTTGAAAGAGTTGGCAGATATTGCCCAGGAATTGGCAGTGCCAGCCGTCGCAGGTCAGAAAAAAATGGATCTTATCGAAGCCATTATCGAAGCCCAAACAGAAAGTGCGGGCATGATGTTTTCCAAGGGTGTTCTGGAAATATTACCAGATGGATATGGCTTTCTCAGGGATGCAGACAATAACTATCTGGCTGGAGCCCATGACATCTACGTGTCACCTTCTCAAATCAAACGTTTTGGACTTCGCACGGGACAAATAGTTTGGGGTCAGGTCCGTCCACCCAAGGATAATGAGCGCTACTTCGCGCTTTTGAAAATAGAGGCAATCAATTATCAAAATCCTGAAGAAGGTAGGATTGTCCCACAGTTTGACACACTCATTCCACTATATGCTGATAATAAGCTAACCCTGGAGCGTGGTCCCAAGAGTTATTCAATGCGGGTGATGGATTTACTCAGTCCAGTAGGTAAAGGACAACGCGGTCTTATCACTGCCCAGCCTAAGACCGGTAAAACAATTCTCCTTCAGGATATTGCAAACTCAATTGTTCGAAACCATCCCGACGTCACGCTCATCGTGTTGCTGATTGATGAAAGACCTGAAGAAGTGACTGACATGCGCCGCATGGTGAATGCCGAAGTTATCGCATCTACCTTTGATGAACCACCAGAACGTCATGTTCAAGTTGCAGATATGGTGCTTAATAAGGCAAAATGTATGGTAGAGTTTGGTAAGGATGTTGTCATTCTTCTAGATAGTCTGACCCGTCTTGCGCGGGCTCACAATGCGGTTATACCTCATAGTGGTAAAATTCTGTCTGGCGGTATTGATTCCAATGCCCTCCACCGTCCAAAACGTTTCTTTGGTGCTGCCAGGAATGTTGAGCATGGTGGTAGCTTGACGATTATGGCCACTGCCCTCATTGAAACCGGGTCTCGGATGGATGATGTGATTTTTGAGGAGTTCAAGGGAACTGGTAACATGGAATTGGTACTAGACCGTCGTCTTAGTGATCGTCGAATTTATCCAGCTATAGATATCAATCGCTCTGGAACCAGGAAAGAAGAGCTGCTTCTGTCCAAGGCTGAGCTTTCCAGAACCTGGATTTTGAGAAAATTACTCAATGAAATGACGCCGGTTGAAGCTATGGAATTTCTGCTGGAGCGGATGCAGCGTTCTAGCACCAATAAAGAGTTTATTCAGACGATGAATTCATAGCTGAAAAGCACTTTACATACCACAAAAAAGAGGAGCATAGATGAAAATCTTTGCTCCTCTTTTTTGCTCTAAAGCTGTTTGTTTTTGATGCCAGGGAAATCAGTATCAAAGCTCCACCTTTCACTTGCCTAGAGTGGGGGGGTGCGGATATATTGCGCGGCTTTATATGAGGAGGCGAAAGGAAATGAGTTTCACCAAAAGAATCAATGCTTTACAGCCCTCAGCTACAATGGCTGTTATGGAAGCTGCTACACGTTTACATGAGCAAGGTGTTGATATTATATCCTTTGGTGCTGGGGAACCTGATTTCGATACACCTGACTACATTATTTCAGGTGCGAAAAAGGCGCTTGCTGAAGGTCATACACGCTATACGGCAGCCTCGGGGACAAAAAGTCTCAAGCAGTCCATAGTAGACAAGCTAAAACGGGAAAATGGACTTGATTACCAGACGAACCAAATTGTGGTTTCCAATGGCGGCAAACATTCCCTTTTTAATATAATGATGACCCTTTTTGATGAAGGTGATGAGGTTATCATTCTTTCCCCATATTGGGTGACGTATCCAGAGGTTGTGAAATTAAGTGGTGCCGATCAAGTATATGTCGAAACTTCGGAAAAAGACGGGTTTCAAATCTCAAGAGAACAGTTGCTTCAAAAGGTGTCGAAAAAGACCAAAGGGATTATTGTCAACACACCATCAAATCCCAGTGGGGGCGTGCTGAATCGTGAAAGCCTAAAAGCAATTGTCGATGTGGCCACAGGAAATGATTTATGGCTCATTAGTGATGAATGTTACGAAGCACTTGTATATGATGGGGAACATCTGAGCCTGGCAGGGTTTGAAGGTGCCTATGAAAAGACAGTTACCGTACAGACAATGTCCAAAGTTTATGCCATGACCGGATGGCGAATTGGTTATACAGCCTCTACAGCAGAGCTTGCATCGGCCATGGGCAAATTCCAGGGTCAAGCTACTGGATGTCCAAATTCCATCGCCCAGTTTGCATCCGAAGTAGCATTGAGAGAAGATCACGCCGAGTTGTCAAATTGGAGAACCCAATTTATTGAGCGCCGGAATTATATGGTTCAATCCTTGAACGAAATGCCCGGTGTCAAATGTCTTTTGCCAGAAGGTGCATTCTATGTTTTTCCAAAGATTTCAGGTCTCTTTGGTAAAAAGGTTGGCGATGTTGAGATTAAAAATGACATGGACCTGACAAAATATTTATTGGATGAAGCTCATATTACCGTCGTTCCAGGCGCTGCTTTCGGAGCCCCAGAACACGTAAGATTGTCCTACGCAACGTCCATGGACGCTATAAAAACAGGTCTTCGCAGGTTTGCAGACGCTGTTGCTAAATTGAATTGATGAAGGGAGTACCCATAAAATGAAACCAGGAATCCATCCTAAATACGAGTTGCACAAGGTTGCTTGTGCCTGCGGGAATAGTTTTGAGACCTATACCACTGTTGGTGAACTGCATATAGAAATTTGCAATGAATGTCACCCATATTTCACTGGAAAACAGAAATTGCTGGATACGGCTGGTCGTATCGATAAGTTCCGTAAAAAATATGGAACTGCTGAAAAAGCTAAATAAATCCGCTACAAAGCTGATTTGATGCCCAAGCGCTCATTCCGCGTTTTTATTCAGGCATTTCTCACTGCCCAGCAAACTATTCTGGTCGGTGGGCAAGCTATCATCGAAGGTGTGATGATGCGTGTGCCTGGTGCTTATGCTATTGCTGTGAGAAATCCTAAAGGCGAGATCATTACCAGACGCCAGGAGTTCATTTCACTCACAGAAAAGATCGCCATATTTAAAAAACCTATCCTGCGAGGTATGGTTGCACTCTTTGAGTCCATGAAAATGGGTGTTGGTACGCTCAATGAGTCCGCAGAAATTGCCTATGAGGAAGACAGCTCAGCCGAGATGACCATGAAGGATAAAATTTTATCCTTTCTTGGAACTATGCTGGCCCTGTCTATTGGATTAGGACTTTTCTTTGTGACACCGCTTTTCGTAACAGGTAATTTGCTCAATCTTTCAGAGACAGCATTTACTTTTAATGTTGTCTCTGGCATTATCAGAATAGCCTTATTCCTGGCATATTTATGGGGTATCTCCCTTCTTGATGATGTGAAAAGACTCTTTCAGTATCATGGTGCGGAACATAAAGCAGTATACACTTTTGAAGCTGGAAAGAATTTGGATCTAGATTCTGCTAGACCCTTCCAAACTCAGCACCCTCGTTGCGGGACCAGTTTTATTTTTATCGTGCTTTTGTCTTCCATAATCATGTTTGCCTTTATTGATAGCGTGGTGAAACTCTTTGCTGGAGAAATGACTTTACAGATAAGATTACTGACACATCTACCATTAATTCCATTGGTTGCAGGTGTGGGCTATGAAATTTTGAAACTGAGCTCAAAATATCGTCATATTACCTGGGTTAGAGCACTTTCAGCGCCAGGAATCTGGTTACAAAACATTACAACCAGAGAACCAGATGATGACCAACTTACTGTGGCCCTGGAATCGCTCAAGTTCGCTTTTGGTGATGATCTGGAGAAATATCAGGGAAAATCTTTTGTCGCAGAGGCCATTGACTAATGTTACTGGATAAACTTCCTGATCTTAAAGTGAAGTTTAAAGAACTCGAGGGCCAACTCTCAGATCCTGAACTCATGGCCAACAATCGCAAATATGCGAAAATAGCTCGTGAGCATAATGAATTATCCCATGTTTTAGAAGTCTTTCATAGTTATGAAGAGCTCATGACCAGTATCGAGGAGGGTGAATCCATCCTTCAGGGTAATGATGATGAACTTAAGGAAATTGTCAGAGAAGAACTTGACGATTCCATTGCCGAAAAAGCCAAACTAGAAGATGATTTAAAAATTCTTCTGATCCCGAAAGATCCCTTGGATCAGGGGGCAGCTATTCTGGAGATTAGAGCTGGAGCTGGAGGAGACGAAGCTGCTTTATTTGCCTCAGATCTTGTACGCATGTATCTGCGCTATACGGAAACGAATAACTGGAAATCTGAATTTATTACCTTGAACGAATTGGGTGGGGGTGGCACAAAAGAGGCCATTATTCAGGTTACCGGTGAAAATGCCTACGGTACCTTGAAGTTTGAGAGCGGTGTTCACAGAGTCCAGCGAATTCCACAAACTGAGAGCAGCGGTCGTATCCATACATCAGCCGCCACAGTAGCTGTACTACCAGAGGCTGAAGAAGTTGATGTTGAAATCAACAATGCAGATTTAAGAATTGATACATTCCGGGCCAGTGGTGCTGGTGGACAGCATGTCAATAAAACTGAATCAGCTATTCGTATTACACATATTCCAACCGGATTGGTTGTTTCCTGCCAGGATGAAACATCCCAGCATAAGAACAAAGACAAGGCGATGAAAGTTTTACGGGCACGCATGTTAGCCGCAGAACGCGAGAAACATGACAGCCAAGTTGCTGCCATGAGGAAAACGCTTGTATCCACGGGTGATAGAAGTGCCAAGATCAGGACCTATAACTATCCACAGGGTCGCGTGACAGATCACAGGATCAATTTGACCCTATATCGTTTGGAGGAAATTACCAATGGTGACCTCTCCGAGCTTCATGAAAAACTCGTGGCAGCGGAGATGGTCAATCGACTGGAGTCACTTTGAGCAAGACTTCCTCTCGATCAATGCGCACCTGGCGCAAGTTCCATAGATACACATTTGGTTATAGCAAATGGATTAGTTTGGTCTCAGTTGTATTGCTTATTGTTATTACGATTACGGGTATTCTGCTCATCCATCAGGATGATTTGAAGCCCATCCAGAAATCAAGAGTTCCGCTTAGCATGCTTCCTGGTCACTATGAGAATCGGCTAGAGACCACAAGGGATAGACAGGGGACCAAAGAAATATTCGCTGAAGAGGAGAGTGTCCCACTACGATGGGTCATTCTCGATCTGCATACAGGTGATTTTTTTGGAAAGTACGGGTTTCTTCTTTATGATATATTGGCAGTAGTTATGCTGGTAATGGGAAGTACTGGGATATATATGTATTTTAAAATTAGAAAAAACAGCATCTTTTAAGAGGGGTTAAACATGTTTAAGCACACACAAATGATGATCGTGATAATTCTTAGTCTCGGGCTGATGGTCTGTAGCTCAGAGACTGCGGAAGTTGCCGGAGATCAATTTGGACAAAGTCTCACTATGACCAAGATTACACCCGTTACGGAGGTATTTTCTCAAGCTCAGGATTTGAATGGTCAGATGGTTCGCGTTTCGGGTACCGTATCCGATCTCTGCAAGCACAAGGGTTGTTGGATGCAGGTTAGCGATGGACAAAATGTTTTAACAGTACGATTTAAAGATGAAGCCTTTATTCTTCCAGCTACAGCAATTGGTCGAAATGTTGATATGGAAGGACTATTCTTTGCAGAAAAAATCTCCAATCCTTTAGGATCACATCAGGCCTGTGCAGAGGGTGGCGAACATACGGGTGAAGGCGCTTGTGAGAATGAGCGTGCTGAGAAGACAGTAGCTAAAGTAGCAGATGTTCGTTATACCATGGTATCAACTGGCCTGGTTCTTTCATAAAATTTTTTCATCTGTAACGACTGAATAGGAATTGCATCCAATTAAACGCGAGTTGACAACTGAAGAGACGCCGGAGCTTATCCAGGCAGCCCGAGATGGAGATCGGAAAGTGCAGTCGCAATTAGTGACGATGTATTCCTCCCGTATCTATAATTTGGGTTTGCGTATGCTGCGTAATAATGAGGATGCTGAAGATATGCTTCAGGAAACCTTTATTACAGCATTTCAAAAGATTCACGCTTTTAAAGGGAAATCCACATTCTATACCTGGATTTACCGAATAGGTGTAAATATCGCTCTCGGTAAATTGCGGAAGCAATCCAGGATGCAAATTTCCTATTCCATTCAGGAACCGGATTTTGAAAATCTCCACGGTCTGAAAATATCAGATTGGCCTGAGTATATTGAAACCAAGGTTTCTGATGAGGAATTTAAGATCGCATTAAAGGTTGCTCTTGATGATCTGGATGAAAAATATCGTTCGGTATTTGTTTTGAGAGATTTAGAAGAGTTATCCACTGCTAAAACAGCGGAAATACTGGAGCTTTCAGAAAGCAATGTGAAGGTAAGACTTATGCGGGCTAGACTCTTTTTGAGGGACCGGATGAGCACTTTTTTAAAACGTGAAGGTTGGTTAGTGTAATGAAACCGAATCATAATGTAGAGCTGCAAAAGAAAATCTGTCTGGATTTTGGTGCAGATATTGGCTCTGAATTATGTCAGGAGGTAGGCCTGCTATTGGAAGAATGTCCCGAGTGTAGGGTCTACTATGACACGATGCAACGTTCCGTGAAACTATATAGGGTAGTGGAAGATGAATGTGAGCTTCCTGAGTCTGTATCCGAACGCCTCTTCAAAGTATTAGATCTGGATCAGTTGAAGAAGGATGTTTAAGAAAAATGACAACAATTACAGCGCAAACAAAAAAAGTCATTATGTTTACCACCCCAACGTGTTCACATTGTACCACTGCGAAGCGGTATTTAAGAGAGAATGGAATTAAGTTTAAAGAGATTGATGTCAGCAGAAATCAAAAAGCTGCTCAAGATATGTTAAGAAAAACAGGTCAACAGGGTGTGCCACAGCTGTGGATTAACAATCGACCCATCGTTGGCTTTGACAGGAATAGAATCAATAGTTTACTAGGTTTATAGGAGAAAAAAATGAAAATTCAACCTTTAGATGATCGTGTATTAGTTGTCCCTGCAGGTGAGGAAGAAACTACCGCTTCTGGTATTATTATCCCTGATACTGCCAAAGAGAAACCCCGTCGTGGAAGTATCGCAGCTGTAGGTAATGATGAGGAATTGCAAGAATTGGTCAAAGAGGGTGACGTAATCCTCTATGGCAAGTATGCTGGTGATGAACTCTCATACGATGGTACTGACTATCTCATCCTTAACCGGAGTGATATTCTGGCTAAACTCAGCTAATTTCGAGTTACAAATGAATAAAAAAGGGAGCGTCATGCTCCCTTTTTTTGTTCCCCTTTTTCAAGATGCTATTCATCTCAAAAAAAGTTTGTCACTTCACTCTGATACATCTCTCAAAGGAAGTGTTCAAAAGGCAATCCTGAGAGGGGATTTATGACTAAAAAATTTGTGATTATTGGTGGTGATGCAGCTGGAATGAGTGCTGCCAGTAAAATCCGGCGTATGCAGCCTGAATCTGAAGTGATAGTCTTTGAGAAGGGACCACACATTAGTTTCGCAGCCTGTGGCATGCCTTACTGGATTGGGGGGGTCATTGAGGATGGTCGTAAATTACAAGTTCTTACTCCTGAGATCGCCCGTGATAAAAGAAACCTGGATGTGCGTATTGGTCATGAAGTTGTCAAGATTGATGTCTCAAATAAATCCATTGTTGTTCGAGATTTAGATTCTGGTGAAAAATTTAACGAAGCTTATGATAAACTGCTCATCGCAACAGGAGCTCGTGCGATAGTCCCACCCATTCCTGGAGTTGGATATGAGGGTGTCTTTACCCTGCGAAGCTTAGCAGATGGACATCGAATAAAAAATTACATCGCAGATCATGGGATTAGTCATGCGACCATCATAGGGGGTGGTCATATTGGTCTGGAGATGGCAGAAGCGTTCAGACACCTTAGGATCGATGTGACGATGCTAGTGAGGGGAGATCAGATCGCACCTTCAATGGACAGTGACTTGCTGGATCAGTTAACTGAACATGTTTTGGAGAACGGTGTTGATCTCCAGCTAAGAACCGGGGTTGAGAGCATACATAGATTGGATCAAGGACTTTTGGTTCGGGCATCAAGTGGAGATGTTAAAACTGACATAGTCCTGGTTTCGACAGGTGTAGAGCCAAACTCGGAGCTGGCAATTGAAGCTGGTATTGAGGTGGGGAATAGTGGTGCTATCATCATTAATAAACATATGCAAACCAGTGTGGAAAACATTTATGCCAGTGGTGATTGCGCCGAACACAATCATCGCGTACTCGATGAAAGCATGTGGATCCCCATGGCGACTTCGGCTAACAAGGGTGGTCGGATTGCTGGAGAAAATATGGCAGGAGGCCACGCCAATTTCCCAGGTATTCTAGGAACTGCAGTGACGAAAGTGTTCGACTTTACCATAGCTCAGACTGGGCTTACAGAGAAGCAAGCCGAGCGAATGGGTACTCTGAGTAATATAGAAACTACCACCATCATTGGTGGCAATCGGGCACACTATTATCCGGGGTCTCAGCCCATGACCGTGAAATTGGTTGTAGATAAAATCTCCAAGCGACTTCTTGGGGCACAGATGATTGGAAAATCAGACGTTGCCAAGAGGCTTGATGTTTTTGCAACTGCGATCACGGCAAAAATGTCGGTAGAAGATATAAGTATGTTAGATCTAACCTATGCACCGCCAATATCACCAGTCTATGATCCCATCCTCGTCGCAGCAAATGTCGCCAATAAGTAATCCATGACACAAAGGGTTTAATTTATGATAACAAAAGATATGCTTATTGAGGATTTAGTACAGGAATATCCGAAACTAGTAGTCCCATTAAAAATGGAAGGTATTGTTTGTCTGGCCTGTGGGGAGGCTGTTTGGGGAACCCTTGAAGCCCAGGCGCTTGAGAAAGGGATTAACAATCTTGATGACATCATTACAAGAATGAATGCATTGGTTATGAGTGAAGCGTTATAGAAATTGATTTGTTGCCCTCAGCGACCATATTAGCTGGTGGCAGGGTAACTGCTGAAGTACAAGGATTGGGGTAGCAGATTATGTCAGAAGTGAAGATTCAACAGGTAAAAGGCGGAAGTTTTGCCGCCAGAGGAACATCAAACCATTGGACCATGATAGATGTCTCCAAAAACGTAGGAGGCCAGGAAGCTGCAAGTGGTCCTATGGAGATGGTATTGTTTGGTTTGGGAGGATGCACAGGAATTGATGTGGAAACCATGTTAAAAAAGATGAGGGTTCCACTGGAAAATTTTGAAATAGATATACTTGCAGAACGAGCTGAGACACATCCAAAAGTTTTCACCCGCATTGACATGACCTATCACTTCTATGGCAAAAATCTACCTTTAAAAAAACTGGAGCGAGCTGTCAAGCTTTCAAAAGATACATATTGCTCAGTGAGTGCCATGCTGGCCGCCACAGTTGAAATTACTGCAAAAGTCGAGAACCATAACACCGTATGATTTATCGCCTCCTCGCCTATTCTCTTATTTTGTTGGGAGCTGGTGGTACCGTTTACATCGGTGTCGAAGGTATTTATGGTGATCACTATGATATTCCTGCTTTGAGCTATGAGTCATTCAGCCGACAATATTCAGATTCCAGCAATTATATATTGATAGATGTTCGGACAGAATCTGAAGTTGCATCTCACCCCGCACCCTGGTCAAGCACGATTCAGATCCCACTCCTCTCACTTGAGGACCGGTGTATGGAGTTAAATGTTTATAAAGAACAACCGATGATGGTTTTGTGTCCTACTGGCAACCGTTCCCGGCAAGGAGCGCGTGTCCTGAGATTGGCAGGTTTTGATGCCTTCTATATGGAAAAAGGCATGTTTAATAAGGAAAAAAATCAATAATGAACAAAAGATACATTAAAATGTTATCAGGTTTGGTTGTTGGAGCTGTCTTCGGATACCTCTATTACTATTATATTGGCTGCGCTTCTGGTAGTTGTGCGATCACTTCGAATCCGTACATCAGTACTGGATATGGAGCCATGATGGGTCTTGTGTTTATGTGGCCAGCCAAGGAAAAGGATGTTAAATCGGATGATCAAGAACACACACAAACTGTATAAAATGATTACTTTGGCGCTTGTCCTGGTGCCCACTGTGTTCGGACAAACAAACAACTTTGAATTCGTGCAACATGATAGTGCCTACGTAGGGAGCGAAGATTTTGTCGTCCTTCATGGTGAGATAATCAGTCTTGCCACCTCAACCCAAACAATATCTGTCACCAGAGTTACTCACCAAAAACCTGAGACCTGGAACACGTCATTTTGTGTTGGACCAGCTTGTTTACCACCCTTTCTGGATAACTATACATTCGATCTGGCAGCCTCTGACACGGCTGATTTCACACTTGACACATTTCCGTATTCTGAAGAGGGAATAGGGCTATGGACAATGTTTGCAGTTGACTCTTCAACCATGGAAGTAGATTCAGTCAACATAAGATTGGAATTTATCGCTGTGTCAATTGATGAAGTATACGAAACTCCAAACGCATTTAAACTATCTCCAATCTACCCAAACCCGACAAATGCCTCAGTTAATTTTGATTTGAATCTTAAAACAACCGGGGAGTATACAATCATTTTATATGCCCTGGATGGACGGGAAGTTATGACAAGGAATTACCAGCTAAACTCAGGCCAGCATCATCTTCAGTGGAATATGCAAGGTTTACCCTCAGGCAATTACATCATTAGTGCTATGGGTGCTGGGGAGATAATATCCAGACAAGTTGTGGTGATCAAATGATACGGGTACTACCCATTCTGTTGATAGTTGCAATGTCCTTTGGTCAGGAGAAAAACTTACCCCAGGTTAATCTCAAGGATATGAAAAATAAAACTCATAGTCTTAGCAAATTGGTAAAAGACCAAATAACACTTATCAATTTTTGGGCTACATACTGTGTCCCATGCCGCAAAGAGATGAAACATTTGAATCGTATAAACAAAGCCTATGCTGATCAAAATGTTCAGGTCATTGGTATTTCCATTGATGATTCTCGCACTGTAGGTCGTGTTAAATCCATGGTTAAGTCACAAAAACTGGCATACACTATCCTTCTAGATACAGAGCAAAAATTATACAAGAATTTCAATACGACAGCTATGCCCTTTTCGATTTTAGTCGACACCAATGGAAAAATTCTTTGGGAACATACAGGTTACCTTCCTGGCGATGAAGCTCAGATGGAAGTTGAAATTAAAAAAGCATTAGCCCTCCAGAAAAAGGGCTAATCCACCCCTTTTGTTCTTTTTCCTCAGAACATTCATTCTTCTTATCGTTCCGCTTGTTTTATTGGGGGAGGGTGTTTCATGGAATCTCGGTCTCAAATCAAACCTTGGACGGGGTGAACAAGTTGGAACGGAATACAATTACTTCGAAAATTTTATAAGTGGATCCGTTGAGTTAGGTCAATGGTACCTTGATTTATCCATAGAATCCAGTCAACCACCAGAATACGGTTTTGATTATCAGGGAATGGACCGATTCTTTCTAAGCTATATTGGCAATGCACGCTCTCTGGAGATAGGTGACATTTCTGCCGTCTTTGGTAGGGGGTTAGCATTAAACCTTGATGAAAATCAAGCCATCGACTTTGACAATGAGATTCTCGGTCTCAGGTATTCATCCGTATTTTTTGAGAACCATGAATTTGACTTTTTAGCCGGAATGAAGCGTGAATATCGATTTTACTCACCCAGCTCCGATCTCCGCGAACCAGATGGAAAGGCTGCATATGAGCTGGCTGGAACAGAAGTAACTCTCAATAGTGAAAGTGGTGTATGGTCGCTGATACCATATTTCATAGCAAGTCGTATGAAATCAGATTTTCTGTGGCAGGAGTTGGATGCAGAAGTAGGCGCGGTAGTAACAGACACTGTGAGTCAGAATATGAATGCCTTGCAGGCAGGTTGGGGACAGTCAATTTACGGAGATAATTGGGATATATATGTAGAATACAATAAGACCTGGAAGGCTTTCGATTATCCTATATCCGATCAAAGTATTCAACTTCTGGATAACGGACAGAGTTTAATCAGCAGCAAACCAAAATATAGTCAGGAAGGTCAAGCTTTTAACCTGCAGCTCAATTGGTTCCCTGCGTGGTTTACCACCCTCTTCGAGTATAAGCGATATCTCAATGGTCCTGAGACTTCCTCCCAAAAACGAGACCCTATGCTTCTGGCAACCAAACCATTACCCTGGCAAATGGGTCCAACTGGAATACGAGAACACGATATCAGTCTCCTGGGGAATGTAACTCACCCTGTTGACTATGGTGATGAATTGGGTTGGAACCTGGAATTAAGAAAATCATTGACTGATTCTTGGTCAATGGTCATCAATGGTGCTCAAACTTCCCAATCTTCACCAACAGATGATCCTGGATTCCTCCCAACCATGGATCTGGATAGAAATCCCTGGCAGGAGTATTATGCAGAGTTTGAGTACTCAGGATCTGCCTTTTATCAGAGATTATTGGTGGCCTATACAAGGTCGGTTCTCAGCGGTCAATCTGCAGCAGAGATCATGGAGCATTATACGCTCGTTCCAGCCTATATGTCATGGCACCCCAATGAGGACCTGGTTTTGTCAACTGTTGTTGAATTACAAACTTCCAAGGTCTTTGGAGAACTCTATTCTGGAGATGTACTCGAGGGTCATGAGTTTCAAAGTGGGCACTTTATTTTCAGTGCCGATTATGATCACAATTATTCTGCTGCAATAATTTGGGATACGAGCAACGATCCAAGTCTAATAACCAATGATGAGGAAGTTCAGCATTGGGTGAGTGGAGAAGTATCCGTGAAACCCATGGATGGGCTATGGATCAGGGCTTCCTATGGAAAGGAAAAGGGTGGCGTGCGATGTACAGGGGGTGTGTGTCGGGTTCTGAATCCCTTTGAAGGATTCCGCCTTTCGATGGAGTGGCGATTATGAAAAAGTTAATCACCCTCATAGCCACTGTTTTGTTAGTTGGATCATGCGAATGGCGGCCGGATGAAATTCAAATCGAATCCAGCGCAACCATTGAGAAAATTAATCTCGTAGTCGGGGATACAGTTTCCATCCAGGTTGATGGAAAGAATTTCTCACCAATTGAAGGTCTTGATGAATCAATTGCAGAAGTTATAGATGTGGAGCTCTCAGATAGAAGAGTGGTTGGTATTATTGGTCTAAGTTCAGGTAACCTTGAACTATTCTTTCGCTATATCCCTATAACAGATAGTGATGAGTTGTCTGCAAGCTATTCGATTCATGTGCGCATTACAGAATCAATTCCATTATTTATCAGTGTTGGTGAATCGGAGACTCTGGATTTATCAACTTACCTTTCGATTGGACAGTTGGCTGACCTCGATTCAGTCGCGGTCTCGTCCGGAGATCTTAGCCCATCTAATCGTATCGGGATAGAGACTATTCCCGGGGAGAATACGATATTCACATTAACTGGTGAGCAACCAGGATCAACCGAATTGCAGATTGAGTGTTATGATGCAAATGCGCTTCTAATTGAATCCCTGTACTATGAAATAACCGTATCTATCCATAAGGTGGTCCTCGCAGAGCTCTTCACAAATACGGGTTGTGTGAACTGTCCTGAGGCCAATCATTATCTGGACAATATCCTGGCGAATTTTGCAGAGGAGTTTGCCTTAGTCAGATACCATGTGAACTGGACTGATCCTTTTGATCCAATGAACCTGTATAATCCATCAGAGGTTGAAAGTCGCAGAGCATACTATAATATTTTTGCTGCTCCAGGACTTGTGCTTGAAGGAACTTTAGTTACTTCTCTGGATGAGGATGACTGGTCCGGAAGGGTGTTCAATGCTTCACAGGAAATTACTGACATATATATCAGTCCAATAGATGTAATGGAGAGTAGTGACAGTCTCCATCTTGAATTCGATTTGAACAGCTTTAGTACGACAACAAGTGATTTTTCGGCCTGGTCGTTGGTCATGGAAGATAGTATTCAGTTTGAAGGGGCTAACGGCGAGGACCTACATATGCAAGTGATGCGGGATATGAGAATAAGTTCCATTGAAACACTTGAAGGTCTTCGTACTGTTCAGCATAGTCTAAAGAAACCAGACGCCTACGGAATAGCAGGTCCCATGAACCTTTTGGTATTTGTTCAGCACAATTCTGACAAATCTGTACTCCAATCCCGCAAACAGAACCTTTATTAACATCGTGGCTGTGCTACACCCCTTCTTTGTTCATTTCCCCATCGCTATTTTGGTAGTGGCGGCAGCCTTTGATGTATATGGCTCCTGGAGAGATAAGCAGGAACAAAGACAGACAGCCCATATCTTACAGTTGATGGCAGGTGTATCTGCCCTCTTCGCTGCAATTAGTGGGAACCTGGCTGAATCCCTTGTAGTTGATCAGAAACTTCTTCACCAGAGTGTAACAGAAGCTTTTGATAAACACATTTCAATAGGGAATGCTATGGTATGGCTCATTATTCTGGTGGTTGTTGGACGAACCTTTGCTGTCCTTGAGCGAAAGGATTGGGCAACCAATGGTTGGATTTTTCCTGTTGTAAGTGTGGTGTTGGCCCTGCTCGTGATAGTAACAGGACTATTGGGTGGGAATTTGAGTGCGTCAATTCTGACTTATTATATCAACTTATAGTAAACCTTGCGAAGATTAGAAAACCTCCACAAGGTTTACAAGAATTCTAACTTTGAATAAAGCGATTCCCATTCATGGTTTTCAGAAAACCAGCAATTTTTGCAGCTTCTTCTTCTGATATCTGCTGCATTAACTGCATATCTCCCATCATCTGAATGGTTTCCTCGAGACTTTCAACACCCCCGTCATGGAAGTAAGGACCAGTCAAGTCAATGTTCCTTAGCGCAGGAACCTTGAACATGAACTTATCTTGCTCTAAACCCGTTACCTCATATCGTCCTTCATCTTTCAGGTTGTGATAGGGTTTAATAAGACCATTTTTCTGATACATGTTGGCCCCCAACATGGAACCCATATGGCAGGTAACACAAGCCTTTCCGAGGAATAGATCCAGACCTTCAACCTCAGCTTTTGTGATAGCCTTTAAATCGCCTCCCAGAAATGAATCAAACCTATCATGAGTCACCAAAGTGCGCTCGAATGCTGCAAGCGCTTCTGTAATATTCTCATAATCAATGCTGTTTTCTCCAAATGCCTCAATAAATAAGGCTGAGTATTCAGGAATGGCCTTAATTTTAGCCACAGCAGTAGCTGAATCAGGAAGTGCCATTTCATCTGGGTTTAAAATAGGTCCACCAGCTTGCTCGTTTAGATCTACTGCTCGACCGTCCCAAAATTGTGCAAAATGAAAACCTGCGTTAAAAACCGTTGGTGAATTTCTCGTCCCGGGTATTCCATTGGTTCCTTCTGATGTGGGCTTGTTATCTACACCAGCTATGGCGAGATCATGGCAGGTATTACAGGACATGTCTCCCGTATTGGAAAGAGCAGTTTCAAAATATAGCTTTTCGCCGAGCTTGACTCTGGCTTCAGTATCATTTTCTGATCCTTGCATCAAATCAGGAACCACTGCGAACATTGGTTGTACTTTGGTAAGTATCTCTTGCTGATATGTCAAATCTTCAGGTGGTTGTTTATCTGTTTTTCCACCGCACTGAACCAACACAAGTATTATCAAACTCAAGACAATAAATACGACGTTTCTCTGCATTACAATTCCCCTTGTTATTTAAGTGCATAAAATAAATAGCTGCCAAATAACAATAATATAAATTTCTGCTGACGCATTGCATTTAAAAAATAGTTGGGATTCGATCAAAAACCCTCAATCGACCGCAGAGACGAACCTTGCTCAGGATCCACAAAGCTTGCTTGCAGAAAGATAGTAAAGGTCTATATTACATACCGACCAGTCGGTATGTAATAAATTGAAATAATATTAAGGCTAAATATGACAGAGAGAAGACCCAGCTCAGAGCGTCGAATAGAAATCTTAGAAGCAGCCCTCACCATTTTTGTGAAGAAGGGATATTCTGAGGCAAGAATGGATGATATTGTTCAAGAGATCGGCTTGAGTAAAGGTGCACTATATCATCATTTCCAAAGCAAACGGGACTTATTTATTGCGCTAATTGAGCATTGGATGGATCAATTCTCTCCCATCGAACGTGGTGGTCTAATGCGAGCAAAACCGTCCAGAGAGATCATCCTGCATATTGCCAAATTCACAGCTAAACTTTTCAAAAGAAACCCGAACTGGTTCCTGGTTGAACCTGAAATTTGGGCGTTTGCGAACCGCGATAGGGAAATCAAGGAAATGGCGAGTCATCTTTATGCCAGTGTATTAAGCGAGTTTGAAGCTCTTATTAAACGTGGCATTGAGTACGGGGAATTCAGAAATGTAAATGAGGGCATGATAGCTATGTCGATTATGACCTCCCTGCATGGTATGATTTGGTTTGCATTGTTTAAGCCGAATGATTTTTCGCTGGAAGAATACGTAGACTTGAATATGGAACTCATTCTGGATGGTATTGCTATCCAGAATTGAGACTAAAGGAATTAGCTAAAATAAGGAGAACGAGATGAATAAGGGTGGCGCATTTTTAACCACACCTTTTGGCGTTGATGAAATTTTCACCAGAGAAAAATGGAGTGATGACCAAAAAGAGTTTTTCGAGGCGATTCAATCTTTCGCCAAAGAAACTGTCGCTCCTAGAGCTGATGATATTGAAAAACTTGATGAAGTTTTAACTCGAAATTTTATGACGCAGATGGGGGAAATGGGGATGATGGGGCTGGATGTCCCAGAACAGTATGGGGGAATGGGGCTAGATAAGACAGCTGCTGCCCTGGCTCTTGAAGCCATGGGAGTTGGTGAAAGCTCCTCCTTGATGGTAACCGTAACGGATCATACTGGTATTGGTTTACTACCTATTTTATGGTATGGAACTGATGAACAACGAGAGAAATATATACCTAAGATGATGAGTGGGGAATGGATGAGCTCCTATGCTCTCACAGAACCCAGTGCAGGCTCTGATGCCCTCAATGGGACAGCTTCGGCGAAGCTCAATGAGGAAGGTACACATTACATTCTTAACGGTGTGAAGCAATTTATTACCAACGGTGCGTGGGCGGATATTGGTGTAGTCTTTGCGAAGGTAGATGGAGAAAAGTTAACTGCATTTATCCTTGACCAAGAAACAACCGGATGGGAGCGGGGACCAGAAGAACACAAACTGGGTATCAAAGGTTCCTCAACAACTACATTTGTCTTGAATGATTGTAAGGTTGTAGTTGATAATGTTCTGGGAGGTGTTGGCAAGGGAGCAGCCGTTGCTTTCAACGTCCTATATATAGGTCGATTGAAACTGGGTGCTGTCACCATGGGTGGAGCTAAACATGTCATAAAAAATGCCCTTGATTACGCTTTAGAGCGCAAGCAGTTTGCCCAACCATTAACTGCTTTTGGGATGATGCAGCGCAAGTTCGCTGATATGGTGATTCGCTGTTACGAAGCTGACACCATTACTTATCAGTCAACTGGATCAATCGATGCTGCTGTTGAACGATATGAAGAGGATGATCCTGAATACTACAATCACCTCTACTCAGTGATAGAGGACCATGCAATAGAGAATAGTACCAATAAAATTTTCTCATCTGAGGCAATGTGGATTAATGCTGATGATGGCCTCCAGATATTTGGTGGTTATGGTTTCTCTGAGGAATATCCACTGGCTCGTCTTCTACGGGATGAACGCGTCAATCGTATTTTTGAGGGAACCAATGAGATCAACAAGCTGATTATTTCCGGAATTACCATGAAAAAGGCCATTTTGGAAGAACTTCCTATTCGGGACCACATTCTTGGGATGGGAGAAGGCTGGATGCCAGTGGCTGATATTCCATCAGACCATGCTATGGTTCAAGAGATTAAAGCAGTTGAACTAGGTCGGGGAATCGTACTTAAAACCCTCCATGAACTGATTTTGAAATATGGACAAGATTTCAAAAACACTCAATTCGAAATTGAAGCCTTCGCCAATATGATTATTGCCCAGCAGGTCATTTTCAGTGTTCTGAGAAGATTTTTACAGTTAGATGAAAGTTATCCAAGACGAGATGAAGTTTCGGCCATTTTGAGAGTGTCAGTGCTCAGAAATCTCGAGGTAATTGTTTCGAATGCAAAAAAAATATTGAGACATATCCTAACTGAAGAAGATCGCAAGGTAAAATTAGGCAAATTGAATGAAGCATTGGCGGATTTGGATTATCATGCTGATGTTATAGAAGAACAAAATGTGATTTTCCAGCTTCTGCTCAAACGTGGATTATATCCACTGAATGATTAAGGAATGAGGAGTTAATTAAATGAGTGAAAGATATAGTGTAATCGTTGATGCTGTTAGGAGTCCAATTGGTCTTAAGAATGGCGAAATGATCGGAATGCGACCGGATGATATCACTGCTGAAGTGGTAAAAGGTTTGTTAGCCAGAAATCCTGGAGTTAAACCTGAAGATATTGAAGATCTGGTCCTTGGATGTGCTTTCCCGGAAGGGAATCAGGGTATGTTGATGGGAAGAGGGGTGGCGCTACTCTCAGGTCTACCCATCACAACGACAGGTAGTACCATAAACCGATTTTGTGGTTCATCCATGGATGCACTTCACCAATTGAGTGCCGCCATAATAGCCGGGGACAAGGAAATTGGAATTGCTGCTGGCGTCGAAGATATGTTTGGTGTTCCCATGGGTGGATACAATCCAGACTTTAATCCAGAATTGTATGAAATGGATTACTACATGGGTATGGGTGAAACCGCAGAAAATCTGGCCAATGAACTGAGTATCAGTCGAGAGGATCAGGAGGAGTTTGCAATAACATCGCATAAAAGAGCGTTGGCTGCACAGGCTGCAGGGAAATTCGACAATGAGATCGTACCCATTGAAATAGAAGGCATCAACGTTTCAAAGGATGAAGGTCCTCGAGAACCGGATGTAGCTAAGATTAAATCCTTATCACCTGCATTCGATGAAGAAGGGAGCATTACAGCTGCAACATCCAGTCCCATTAGTGTGGGAGCCTCGGCAGTGCTTGTTATGAGCAATACTAAAGCTGAAGAGTTGGGTCTCAAAGTAAGAGCGAAAATTATTTCCAGGGCTGTAGCCGGTGTGGATCCTACCCTAATGGGTGCAGGTCCACTTCCAGCTACCGAAAAAGCACTGAATAATGTGGGTATGACCCTGGATCAGATTGATACCATTGAACTGAATGAAGCGTTTGCTGCACAATCCCTATACGTAATACGCAAGGGTGATTTTCCAGTTGATAAGATCAATCTCAATGGTGGAGCAATCGCCCTGGGGCACCCTCTGGGTTGCTCAGGTGCCAGAATAATAACCACACTACTTAATGTAATGGAACAAAACGATACTAAATATGGTCTGGCAACCATGTGTATAGGCACTGGTCAGGGTATCGCAACAATTATCGAGAGGATCTAGTTATGGCATTAAAGGTAGAAAAGGTAGCCGTACTGGGTGCTGGTGTCATGGGTGCTCAGATTGCGACTCACCTCTCAAACGCCGGAATTCCCACATACCTCTTCGACATGAATCAGGAGCTTGCTGAACAGGGCTTGGAGGGAATGAAAAAGCTGAAACCGAGTCCAGTTTACAACCCAAAGACTTTAGAGACCATCACACCGTGTAATTATGATGATCATCTTGACAAAATTGGGAAGGTGGATTGGGTAATTGAAGTCATTGCTGAAAGGTTGGATTGGAAACAGGGGCTCTTTGAGAAAATTGTTCCCCAAATGAATGCATCAGCCATTCTGACCAGTAATACATCAGGTCTCTCCTTAGCTGATATGACAAGCTCATTACCTGCTGAAATGAGGAAGCGATTCTTTATTACTCATTTTTTTAATCCTCCTCGATACATGAAATTGGTTGAATTGGTAGGCGGACCTGAGACCGATATGGAAGCCATGAAGGATATTGCTGCATTCTTGGAAGATGATCTGGGGAAGGGTGTCGTCTGGGCTAAGGATACAGCCAACTTTATCGCCAATCGAATTGGTGTATACGGTATGATGCTGACCTTGAAATTAGCGAGAGAAAAGCATCTGAATATTCCAGATGTAGATGCTTTGACTGGAACTTTAATCGGCCATATGAAATCAGCAACTTTTCGAACCGCTGATGTTGTTGGTCTGGATACCTTGGTCCATGTAGCAGAAAATGCTTATGACAAAGGCGAGGAAGATGAAGAGCGTGAAATATTCCAGATTCCTGATTATTTACAATCCATGCTTGATAAGGGATGGCTTGGACAGAAAACCAAGTCAGGTTTTTATAAAAAGGTGGACAAGAAAACCATTCTTTCCCTCAATCTTGATACGCTGGAATATGAACCATCTGTTAAGAAAAAATATGATGCGGTCAGGGTTTCCAAGAATGAAACTTATCTCCCTGGGAAATTGAAAAGCCTGGTAAGTATTGATGATGTCGCCGGAAAATTTCTCTGGGAGTTAAATGCTGGGATTTTGATCTACTCTGCCAATCGATTACCTGAAATCTCAGATGATATAGTAAATATTGATAATGCCATGAAATGGGGCTTTGGTTGGGAGTTTGGTCCTTTTGAAGTCTGGGATGCACTAGGGGTGGTCGAATCATCAGATCGAATGAAGCTTGATGGTCGCAAAATTCCTGCCTGGGTCCAAACCATGATCAGCAAGGGATTCACATCATTTTATGGGTTTGATGGAAAGGTTAAAACCTATTACGATCCATCAAGTGAATCTATGCAGCCTGTACCAACCCATCCTCTGGCTGTTGATTTTAATGTGGTGAAGAAAACTGGTGGACTCATAAAGAAGGATTGGTCCGCCTCACTCATCGATCTAGGTGATGGAGTCGCTGTAGTAACCATGCATTCGGTTTTGCAGCCGACTTTTAATCCAATCGATGGCTCCATCATCAGTATGTTTGATCAAGCAGTGGATTGGGTGGCCGAGAATAAGTATAAGGGTCTGGTCATTGCGTCTGAAGCAACACACTTCTCCGCTGGAGCCAACCTGGCCTTAATGCTCAAAGCCATTGATGAGAAAGACTGGGAAGGTTTGGACGCCATGAGCAAGGCCATGCAGGATACGTTGCAAAAGGTTCGATTTGCTCCATTCCCTGTAGTGGCTGCACCACACTGGATGGCACTAGGTGGTGGTTATGAAACCATAGGAGCCTGTGACAGGATTGTCGCAGCAGCCGAATTATATACTGGTCTTGTTGAAGTAGGCGTAGGATTGATCCCTGGAGCAGGTGGTAACCTGAGAATGATCATGAAAGCACAGGATCGTCTTTCCAAGGGACGTGCAGGGGCCTTTCAGGTAGCTCAGAAGGCTTTTGAAGCTATCGGTTTTGCCAAAGTTTCCATGTCAGCAAAACACGCTGTTTCAATAGGTTATCTAACCCGGGATGATATCATCGTCGTTAATCAGGATCATCGGATATCTCGAGCCAAGGCAGAGGTTTTGTCCATGAGTGAAGGATATGAGGCACCTGAATTACGGACGGATCTCTTTCTACCTGGAAAAGGGGGAAGGTTGGCTGTCAAGAGCAGTGTGAAGGGTTTCCTCAAATCTGGGAAAATCTCTGAACATGATGCGCTTATTGCAGAGAAGCTCGCATTTGTGCTCACAGGTGGTGATAAGGGTGGAATCATGAAACCCCTAGACGAACAGTATCTCCTCGATTTAGAAAGAGAGGCTTTCGTTTCACTTGGTGGGGAACCAAAAACCCGGGCCCGCATAGAATACATGTTGAAACGAGGGCGACCTCTAAGGAACTAACTGCATCCCACGTTTTCCGTTTTCCTCTTGGGGATGCATTCAAAAAGAAAGGCGGCGATTTTATCGTCGCCTTTTCTATTTATAAAACCGCTTAAATAATTATCTTAACCCATAATCTTTATAACGCAGTACCTAAAACTTGGAAATTCACCATTTGGGTTAGAATATGAATATTGAAGAGAAACAACAAATACGGGAACGAATCAATTTAGAAATTGAGAGTGCCACTGAGCAGGTCCTCGAGCTGAGAGAAATGACGCAACCCATTGCCCCTGATGCTGCCATAGGGCGCATATCACGCATGGAAGCCATAAACAACAAGAGTGTGAATGAGCTGCTATTATCAAAAACAGAAGTCAAACTTAAAAAACTCGAAGCCTCCCTGGCTTACATTGATAAAGAGGACTATGGTCTTTGCCGAGTCTGCAAAAAACCCATCCCACTGGGTCGTCTGATGATGTTGCCTGAATCAGATAAATGCGTGGATTGTGCCTAAAAGGAGATTCCCTTGTGAATATGAATAAATTGGTAATTGGGGTTCTGACCCTGGTTATAACATCTTGTGTACCTAAATCAGAAAGCGTCACAGATATGAATACAATAGATCCCTATCTCTGGTTAGAGGAGGTAGAGGGTGAAAAGGCACTAAACTGGGTAAGAGAACAGAATTCTGTGACCCTGATGGAACTGGAATCAGATCACAGATTCCAGCAATTTGAAAGTGAAGCCCTGGCCATATATGAGGCAAAGGACAGAATAGTCTACGGTAAGATCAGAGGTGACTATATATACAACTTCTGGCAGGATGATGAACATATCAGAGGCATTTGGCGTAGATCTCTATTGGTAGCATATCTGGATAACAATCCTGAATGGGATGTACTACTTGATATAGATGCCTTAGCTAGAACAGAAGACGAGAACTGGGTATACAAGGGCACTTCAGGTCTTCCACCTGATTATAATCGATTTCTCATTGAACTCTCAAGAGGTGGTAAAGATGCCGTTGTTGTGCGTGAATTCGATGTTGAAGAGAGGTCATTCATTGATGATGGTTTTTTTGTGTCTGAAGAAAAATCGACTGTTTCCTGGATAAATGAGAATCAAGTATTTGTCGCTACAAATTTTGGTCCTGGGAGTATGACCTCAAGTGGGTATCCTGCAAGCATGAGGGTGTGGACACGGGGTGAAAACATGGCTACAAGTCCGGAAATCACCAGGCAAGCACTTGATAATGTGGGACTTTGGGGATGGACTACCTTCACCACTGAAAAGAATTATTCCTTAATCAGCAAAGCACAGGATTTCTGGACTCATGAAATTTTGCTACTCGATGATGACCTGAAAGCAAAAAAAATTGAGCTTCCCCTTGATGCTGATTTAGAGGGCGTCTGGAAGGACCAGGCTTTTGCAATTCTGCGATCAGATTGGATGGGGAGCCCCAAGGGATCACTCATCTCATTAGATTTATCAAGCAATACAAAAACGGATGTATTCATCCCCAATGCTCAAAGCTCAATCCTATCGGTAAACTTTTCCTCTTCCCATCTTCTTCTAACCATTCAAGAGGATGTCGTTGATAAAGTGTACCGTGGAATTCTTGATTCTGATGGCTGGGTGTTGGAAAATCTTGGTCTACCACAAGGAGGGACCATTTCCATCTACGGAGCAGATCCACTCAACCCCAATTTCTTTTATACATATAATGATTTGATCACTCCAACCACCCTTGGATACTTTGAAGATGCATTAACGGATCCTATCACAATCCGACAATCACCTGCACGGTATGACAGTGAGAATCTCGAGGTGAATCAGCAATTTGCCACCAGCAAAGACGGCACGAAGATACCGTACTTCCTTGTGAAGAGGAAGGATATGCCGACCGATGGGAGTAATCCGACTCTCCTATATGGGTATGGTGGTTTTGAGGTTTCGGAAAAGTCACAGTATTGGTCGAAAACGGGAAAACTATGGATGGAAAGAGGTGGTGTATTCGCTCTGGCTAATATTCGAGGTGGTGGTGAATATGGTCCTGCCTGGCATCAAGCTGCCCTAAAAACCAATCGCCATAAATCATATGAGGATTTTATTGCCATCGCTGAACAATTAATCGCAAATAAAACCACGAGTCCTGAAAAGCTAGGGATCATGGGTGGCAGTGGGGGAGGACTACTGGTCGGGGTGGTCTTTACCTTGCGCCCAGATCTATTTAACGCCGTTGTCGCTCAAGTTCCTCTTCTGGATATGATGAGATATCATAAGCTATTAGCAGGTGCAAGTTGGATGGGTGAATATGGAGATCCAGATGACCCAGTTGAAGGAGCTTATTTGAGGGAATATTCACCCTATCATCTGCTCTCCAAAGATCTGACTTATCCAAAGCCCATGTTTACAACTTCCACCAAGGACGATCGGGTTCACCCCGGGCATGCTCGGAAAATGGTAGCCCGAATGAAAGAGCAGGGGCATCCCGTGATGTATTATGAAAATATTGAAGGTGGGCACGCAGCCGGTGCAAATCTTAAGCAATACGCTACGATGGCTGCTATAGAATTCACCTATCTACATCGGATGTTAATGGATTGAAAGTAGGGCTAGGTCAGACCTAGCAGATACGGGGGAGCTGTTCACCTACAGGCATGTCGACTATTCGATTCGCACCCAGGCCTGTAAGCATAGCCACGATACCAGGATGCTTGTCCGTAACTTCCCCAATGATGGTTGCTGATTTTCCATATTCATTGCCGCGCATGGCACTTAACATGTCATCTGCAATGTTTGAGGGTACAATCGCAACTAACTTGCCTTCATTAGCAACATATAGGGGGTCGATTCCTAAAATCTCACAGGCTCCGCGGACGTTTTCCTTCACAGGAATGGCATCTCCAAAGAGTTGAATACCGACTTCAGAGGATGTGGCAAATTCATTGAGTGATGTTGCCAGTCCCCCTCGAGTTGGATCCCGGAGTGCATGAATATTTGTGCTAACAGCCAGCATATCCTGAACAAGGTGATTTAAACCAGCTGTATCACTTTCAACGGTGGACTGGAATGACAAACCCTCCCGTGTGGTCATTACCGCCATCCCATGATCAGCAAGGGTCCCAGATAAGAGAATTTTATCCCCAACATCCAGATTTGATGCTGAAATGTTGACATTCTCCGGTACGAAGCCAAACCCACTAGTATTTATAAAGAGTTTATCGCAGCTACCACGGTTAACGACTTTCGTATCTCCCGTCACAATCTGGACACCAGCCAGCTTTGCTGCTTTTTCCATTGAAAGCACTATGCGGTGCAAGGTTTCGAAAGGGAGACCCTCTTCCAGGATAAAACCGACACTCAGGTATTTAGGTATTGCCCCACTCATGGCGATATCGTTCACGGTACCATTGATAGCGAGGTCACCGATATCTCCGCCAGGGAAAAAGATAGGATCCACGACGAAGGTATCTGTGCTAAAGGCAATCCGTCCACCAGGATTTTCGAGAACAGCCTGATCCTCCATTTTCTCCAAAGTGCTGTTCAGGAAGCGGGGAAGAAAAATTTTATCTATCATCTCATTGGAAAGCTTTCCACCAGCACCATGAGCCAATTGAACGGTGTCATGACTCAGGATAGGTAGTGGGCAGGATAGGGCTTCAGGGAAATCCATTGTTTCACTCATTTTCTCTGAATTTTTTTATTCACTCAGAATACGTTGATATTTATAGTAGGCTGCACAGGCACCCTCACTTGAAACCATTGTCGCTCCTAGAGGATTTTGTGGTGTGCATTCCTTCCCAAAAGCTGGGCAGTCATGGGGTTTCTTTAATCCCTGGAGGATAACTCCACTTATGCATGCTTCAGGTTCTTCCGTATGGATATCATCTACGGAAAATTTCAGCTCAGCATCAAAAGCTGCATACTTTTTACTGATTTTGAATCCACTAACAGGTATTTCTCCAATACCACGCCATTTGCGATTGGCAATTTCGAAGACATCCTTAATCAAAACCTGAGCGGGTTGGTTTCCACCCTGTTCAACAATCCGTGCGTATCGGTTTTCAACCTTATGGGTACCAGCTTCTAGTTGTTTGACGGTGTGCAGAATTCCATCCAACACATCCATGGGCTCAAACCCGGTAATGACGATTGGGACTTTGTACTTCTTCGCAATAGGGTCGTATTCGTCCCATCCCATAACCGTGCACACATGTCCTGCAGCAAGGTAGCCCTGAACCCGGTTTGCATCTGAGGAGAGGAGAGCTTCCATGGCAGGTGGAACGAGAACATGACTCACGAGCTCACTGAAATTTGGCAATCCTTCCTTTGCTGCCTGGGCCACAGCCATGGCATTACCCGGAGCAGTTGTTTCAAAGCCAACAGCAAAGAAAACCACTTCCTTGTCTGGATTCTCACGAGCTATTTTTAGACTTTCCAGAGGAGAAAAAACAGTACGTACATCACCACCCTCAGACCTAACCATGAACAGATCTTTATGGCTACCTGGAACTCGCAACATATCACCAAAACTTGTGAAGATTACATTTGGTCGACCAGCAATTTCAACGGCTCGATCAATGATTTCCAGGGGAGTGACACAGACAGGACAGCCGGGACCGTGAACGAGTTCAATTTCCTTTGGTAGAACTTGATCTATTCCATTGCGGATGATAGAGTGGGTTTGACCGCCGCAAATTTCCATAATCACCCAGGGTTGGGTAGTAACAGCGTGGATTTCATTCAGAATCTTTCTGGCAACAACGGGATCACGGAATTCATCTAGATACTTCAATCCGGACGCTCCAATTTTTCAACCTCAATCCCCTCCGCATTGGCTCGATCTATCAAATCATCCCAGGCATCAAAAGAGTTCTTTGCTTCTTCTTCGTTAAGAACGGAGAGAGCGAAACCAGCATGGACGATGGTATATTGACCAATTTCGAGCTCAGGGACATATTCTAAACAGGCCTTACTAACAGAACCCGCGAAATCAATATTACCCATTTTGAGGCCATTTTCGTCAAAGATTTCTAGTAGTTTTCCAGGGATCGCCAGGCACATAATTTATTTTCCTAACATTGTGTAATGGTTTGAATGGTAATCTATCAATTTACTTCCGCAAGTAGTTTTGGCCAATGAATACCTGACCAAGGGCAATACCTCCATCGTTGGTGGGAACTTCCCTGTGGGTATAAACTTGGTATTTCTCTTCCTCCAACTTTTGGACTAATGATTCAAACAATAGTCGATTTTGAAATACACCACCACTGAGGACCACCTTATCCAATCCAGTTGCTGATCGGATGATATTGGTTATGTGGCTAAATGTCTCAACCAGACTACCATGGAACCACTGGCTCAAGTGGGTTAATGTTTTACCACTATGAATTCGGGATACTAATTCCGCCATGATGGAGCTCATCTGTATAACCTGGATATCGTTTTCTCCCCTGATGTCGAAAACACTGTTATCTTTTCCAAGCGTATTATTTGCTGCCTGCATAAACTCAATCGCCGCCTGGGCTTCATATCTAATTTCTTGTCTTCCTCCGGAAAGTGCAGCAACTGCATCAAATAGACGCCCACAACTGCTGGTCATTGGTGAATTTATATTGGCTTCAAGCATCTGAATAATGGGCTGAATATCACGATCTTTGAGAGCAGGAACTGATTGAAAACTATTGCCAAATACCTGATGCAAATAGCTCAGACCAATACGCCATGGGGATTTGATTGCAGCTTCTCCGCCTGGTAAGGGCATCGGCTCAAAATGACCTTTTCTCTCAAAACTGTTTGCGTTACCCACGAGAAATTCTCCACCCCAGATAGTGCCATCTGTCCCATAGCCTGTCCCATCCATGATGATTCCAATCACAGGCTCATCAAGACTATTTTCGATCATACACGATGCGAGATGGGCATGATGATGCTGGACCCCCAGAAGGGGAATGTTTTGATCTCTTGCCCATTTCGTGGAGAGGTATTCTGGATGCAGGTCATGAACGATGAGTTCAGGGTTAATTTCAAAAATCCGCTGAATATGAGCGATAGTCATCTGAAAAAATTCAAAGGCTTCCAGGTTTTCGAGGTCACCGATGTGCTGGCTGAGAAATACTTTATCATCCTTCGACAGACCAATCACATTTTTTAGTTCTCCTCCAACAGCAAGTACAGATGGACCCTTTTCCCTCAAAAAGATAGGGCGTGGTGCATATCCTCTGCTTCTGCGAATTGGACGAATTTTACCAGACATTTCCATGACCACAGAATCATCGCTACGCAAATAAATATCCCGATCGTGCATGAGGAAGAAGTCAGCAATTCCAGATAGTCGGTCCAAAGCTTCATTATTATCAATACAAATAGGCTCTTCTGTAAAATTTGCCGAGGTCATGATCAAGATATCTAATGTCTTTGATAACAGAAGATGATGGAGTGGGGTGTAGGGAAGCATGAGACCAAGCCGATCGTTCCCAGGTGCTATATTGGAGGCAATTTTAGTGTTCGCTTTGGAACTGCAAAGTACAATGGGGGCTTGAATGGAGAGAAGGGTTGTCTTCTCATCCTTATTCATTTCAACAAGTTCAAGGGCAGCATCAATATCTCTCACCATCAGGGCAAGAGGTTTCTCATCACGACCTTTTGCGTGTCTTAACCTGGAAATAGCTTCAGTATTTGTAGCATCCACTGCCAGGTGAAAACCGCCAAGACCTTTAATAGCCAAAACCTGACCCACATTAAGAAGCTCAATGGTCTTTGAGATAGGGTCAGAAGAATCGATTTGTTCACCCTCACTATTTGTGAGCCAAACCCGCGGACCACACTGGGGACAGGCATTGGGTTGTGCATGAAAGCGTCGATCCTCAGGATTTTTGTATTCAGCTGCACATGGCTCACAAAGGGGAAAGTGCTTCATCGAGGTGAATGGTCGATCATATGGAATATTTTCAATGATCGTATAGCGCGGACCACAATTGGTGCAGTTGATAAAAGGATAGAGATATCTACGATTTTTACTATCGAATAGTTCAGTCTTGCAGTCATGGCACAATGCAACATCAGGTGAGATCAGTGTTGAAACTGATGCATTATCATGTGATGCTACGATAACAAATGAAGTATCATTCCGCACTGAGACATCCTCAGTTTCTACAGAAATGATGGTTGAAAGAGGGGGAGCTTCGCTTCGTAAACGTTCATCGAAGGCTGTGAGCTGTGCTGGAGCACCCTGTATCTCTACCTTAACACCATCCGAGGTGTTATAAACTGAACCTACGAGTCCAATATCCCTTGCCAGCGAATAAATAAAGGGGCGGAATCCCACCCCCTGAACGATTCCGTTGATTGTCAGTCGACGTCTCAACAATGTTTTTGCCACCAGACTACTTTTTTGACATTTCCTTAAGCCAACCATACCAGCCGCTCATACCTTCGCCAGTGGTTGCTGATACTTCAAAGAATTCAAGATGGTGGTTTACCTGAAGCGCGTACTCTTTACACTTCTCAACATCAAATTGAACATAGGGTAGCAAATCGATTTTGTTGATTATGCAAATGTCCGCCGCATCAAACATGGTGGGATATTTGAGAGGTTTATCTTCACCCTCAGTCACGCTAATAACTACAACCCGCTTGTCCTCACCCAGATCAAAAAGAGCAGGGCAAACCAGATTCCCAACATTTTCGATAAAGAGAGTGGAATTGTCCTCCAACTTCAACTCACCATAGGCTGTATGAATCATTTCTGCATCAAGGTGACAGCCATTTCCAGTATTAATCTGTAAAACAGGAATACCAGTTTTAGCAATCCGATCAGCATCATTCATAGTTTGCTGATCACCCTCGATAACTGCACTGGGAATCTCATTCTTCAGCGTAGCCAGAGTCTTTTCTAATAGTGTCGTTTTACCAGAACCGGGGGAACTTACCAGATTGATGGCGAATATGCTTTTAGCTTCGAAATAACCGCGGTTATGCTGTGCCAGTAAATTGTTTTCACCTAGAATATCCTGCTCTACGGTCAATGTTCGATCATGTGAATGGTCATGTGAATGATCATGAGTATGATGGTGTCCATCTCCGTGGTGGTGGTGATCCTCACCATGTTTTCTAAAAGTGGTACTATCTGCGCCACATCCACAGGTATCACACATATTTAAATCCTTTCGATAAAATCAATTTACACTTACGGCTCTCAGCTTGAGCTCGCGCCCTTGAAGAATTTCAATCTCGTAGCTTTCACAGTTAGGACACAGTGCCATGAACGCATCGATTTCAAATGAATCATTACACTGCTTACATTTTGCCAGAGCCGTTAGTTCGTTGATTGAGAGTGTAGAGTCCTCTGCCAGCGTGCCCTTGCATACCGAATCATAGCAGAACTGTAGAGAATCTATCATGATTCCGGAGAGCTTACCGACATCAAGTTCAATATTTGAAATTGAGCTGGCACCATCTTTCTCAGCCTCCTTGCAGGCGATATTGACGATATTCATAGCAATGGACATTTCATGCATTTAGTACTGCTTTCGTTCTTTTTACCTACTGGAACAAAGGCAATATTAATGCCGATTTGTTGGAGTTCAAGGGAATAACCCTGGATTAATCACCCAATATGGCAGATACCAATGTGACTACGTCTTGAATATTTACAGTAGCATCCAGGTTGTAATCAGCTGCGAAGGCTGCATTGCCCTCCAGCGTTGAACTACCAAGGATATGAGCAACGATTAAAACGAGATCCTGTATGTTAATTTGAGTATCCAAGTTGACATCACCAGGTGTAAAAGAGACCTCACCGGTGTAGAAAATGTGAAAATCATCGACGGCAGCTTCCACAACTGAGCCTCCAGGAAGGTCTTCAGCAATGAATCTGAATTGAAGCTCAAGGGGTTGCTCAAACAGATGTTTGGCTAAGAACTGGTGTTCAGTCCATGAATTGTGCGATTGCGTTGTTTTCTGCAATGAAACCCAGATATCATTATGGTCACTTACTTGTACTTCCCAGTTATCCTGGCCTGGAGTATCACCAAGATCATTGCTATACCAGCTCCAATAGCTAATCACAGGGGAAACACCTGGAGGAATGGGAAATACAGGACTTTCGAGTGTTGTACGTCCACCATCAACATCACCAGCACCAGTGTTTGATCCATCGAATGGTGCATTCCCTGTCACAAAGCATATCGTTCCTGCAGGGGAGTGATCCTCATCTGGCTGAACGGGATCGAGTCCTTCCCAGGTCCCAATAGGTTCATCCCGAATCCACAATCCTGCAGTAGCGTTATCGCCTGGGATCCCCAGCGACCAACCCTGGTCAGTTTCAACATCATCAAAGATGAGGGTGGGGAAGAATGCTGGTGTACCTACCAGAAAAAAGTGGGGAATATCAGGTGCACTATGAGGATGGTAAACGTGATTCCCATCCTCATCATTGGCATGAATATAATACTCCACCACAGATCCATTTTCAGGAGCAGGGATTACAGCAGACCAATTATCAGGTGTGAGCTCCACCATTTCAATACCTGAATAGCTACTACCTGAAATTGAATAATACAGTGTGATAGAGAGGGATGTACCAGCTTCAGCAAATGTTTCGACAGTGACTTCAATGGGATCAACTGGATCAATAAAATTATCCAATGGGGCATGACTGACATTGAATGTAGTTAGCGCTTTCAATGCATTTACTCTTAGACCCATCTGTAAATCACCCACATTATCTCCGTCAAGAAGTCTAGCTTCCAGGGCCTCTACTGTAATTGTTGGGAACTGAGATTTAATGAGTGCGGCAATACCAGCAACAAGAGGCGTTGCCATCGAAGTGCCATCCCAGTCCTGATATTGGCTGTTATGGGTGGGATTATCTGGATCAGTGCAACTCCATATGCCGGTGCCTGGTGCACATACATCAACCCAGGAGCCATAGTTCGAAAAACTGGCTCGACTATCTGAACTATTTGTTGCCCCAACACACACTGCACCATCACTTGCCCCTGGGTAATGGGGTGAAGAACTATCATCATTACCAGAAGCAAACAAAACGATACTTCCTTTAGTATTACGAGCGTGGAGTATTGCTGCTCCGATTGTAGCTGAAGCGCCTCCGCCACCCCAACTATTGCTGATTACATGTGCACCGTTATCTGCAGCATAAATAATAGCATTGGCCGCTGCTACATCAGAAAGATAGGGGAATATTTTGCAGGTCATGATCTTGGAATTGTGTGATGCACCTGCAATGCCGATAAGATTGTTTGCAACACCAGCAGCGATACCTGCGCAATGTGTTCCATGATCTTCAGCATTATAGGGATGCCAGCCCCATTCATGACTGACATCGGCATCTCCAGTAGCTCCAGAGGTAAAATTCCAGCCATAGACATCATCAATTTTCCCGTTCAGGTCATCATCAATGGAGTTGCCAGGAATCTCTCCTGGATTGTTCCATAAATTACTCACAAGATCAGGGTGGTCCGTGTCAACGCCAGTATCGATAATTGCAATAACTACAGTATCGCTACCAGTTTGGATATCCCAGGCTTCTGGCATACTAACAACTGGGTGATGCCAGGACTGATCATAATAGGCATCGTTGGGTATCATTTGAGTGTCGTAGAGTTCTCGGATGTACATGGCCTCTGCGTATTCCACATCGTCCAGGTTGTTTAAAGACTCGATAACTGCAATGACATCCTCATTGTCGGTGAGGTTGACCACAAAAATCCGTTCGAGTCCATATGGGTCATTATTTTCCATAGAGAATGCTGTAAAAGCGGGAGTAATATCGACAGTGTTTTGAGCCGTGAGTACATCGCCAACACCTTGTAGATCCATCACTTGCTGAGTCAGGTTTTGCACACTTCTCGAATATGAGTTTTCCCTCAATTTCAGGAAAAATTTATCAGTAATTAGCTCGACTTGATTTTGTCCATACCCAAGCTGACAAAAAATTAATACAGCGATAACAGTGATAAATCGGGGTGACGAAAGTCGCATAGCAAATGAGTCCTTACATGATGAATGTGCCAATCAAATCATGTTACAAGTAGATGTATTTAGGGAAAAAGGCAATATGTGTTTTAGCAGTTATTGTAATGTGATGGTATCGGTCATAAGCAAGCAGGGAGCTTGGTGTTATATTGGTGCAATGTCCCCAGATGGTCATGTCGATGACAGTGTAGGAAGCCCTTCGTGCTTGCGGCCTGTTTTGCTGAGACCTGAATAAAAAAAGGGCTGCATTAATGCAGCCCTTGGTCGTAATTGGTAAACAGAGGTTTACCACCCCGTCCTAAAATATTAACATCCTCCAGCTGGAGCTTTTTTCTTTTTCCTACGTTTTATTTTGGGCTTGTCAGCCTTGGTCTGAGTTGGCGCAGTCAATGCTACACCGCTACCACCACCAAATACACCACTGGCTGCTTTTCTGAAATCATACTTGGCAAATTCTTCATCTGGTGAGGTCGTTGCTGGCTTTTGGGGATTCATAATGGTATCAAACCAATAGTTTAAACCACCCTGCATAACATAATTGTTTTCAAATCCCAACTGCCGAAGAATCATCCAGGCTTGATGCGAGCCAATGGTACCGTTAGAGTAGAGTACATTCATCATAATACCCTGATCAACATAGTCACGATTTTCATCTTTCAGGATCACCGAAATTGGAATATTAATGGCACCCTCAAGATGGTACTTCTGGAATTCATCAGGTGGACGAACGTCAATCAGCTGAAGTGTAGGATCTTTTAAAATGAGCCAATGGGCAACCTCATCAGCTGTCACCATTTCAGCAGCACCCTGTACCTCCACCAACATTTCCTCAGCTGTGAGTTTATATGGTTTTGTTGTATTCTCAGGTACCATGGCAATTACCAATCCCAACATGAAAAGAGCCATCATTACTACACTTTTAATAGTCATATCAATACTCCTCTCTCGGGAATTTCTTTTCAGCAAGGTCACCCAACCAAAACATGATCAATGCGGCGATTATCACCAGGAAGGCCAAAAATCCTCCGGATACTCCAAGTACATCTGACAGTTTTAATGCTCCCAGACTACCTGACATATAGAAACGTTCCAGTAACGGATAAGCTTCAGCAAACATGAAGATACCGATAAATATGCCACCGAGGAATACCATAGCATCAATTTTGCCAATGGCAATCGCACTGAAACTGACACCAGGACAAAACCCTCCAGCAATGAAGCCGATACCCATGACAATTCCTCCAACAATGGCGGAGCCCAAAAAAGTGGGATTGACATAAACCAGGTTTAGGTCAATCCAACCAAACAGACTAAAGAATAATAATCCCAGCATGGCAGTTACAGCAGCGCCAAAAAACACCTTTAACACAACTGTATCATAGCCATAGAAGACGCCTGCTAATTTCCGGCTTGATGAAAATCCAGCTTGCTCCAGAATGAATCCAAACCCGATTCCTACCACGAATGCGATGAAAAGATTCCAGTCTTGCCCAATAATTTCTTGTGGTATAAGTGGTCCCATTATAGCTCCCTAAATCCAATTTTTTCTAAAAAAGTATGCCAAGGCAAAAGCAGTCCCAAACATCGTTCCCATACTGATAAATCCACTAAGGGAAAGAACAGCCATTCCTGTGAGAGCTGAGCCACTGGCACACCCGCGACCCAATTGTGAACCAAATCCAAACAGAATACCACCGATCATGGCGAAAATGAGTCGTCTGTTGGCTGAGATTCCTGGAAAATGTTCAATTTTGAGTTTGAGTCTCCCAGCCAGAGCTCCCGATAAAAAGCCACCAACCAATACGCCCATGATTTCAAAAACCAACCAGGACTTCATTGGGTTTTTACCTTCACCAATATATTTGCTGTAGAAAGGTGAGTTGGCCGCATGTTCAGGTGCAATTGTGCTCACCATAGTTACCACCGTTGATTTCACGGCTCCACTGGCACCTAGCCCCCGGCCCGAAAAGAAAAATGCCATGAGGAGAACCAATCCCAACAAGACACCTGCCAGGTAGGGATTCATGTACTTCGTTTTCATCATCATTAACCCTTATAGTGTTTAAGCTTTAATACAACCAGCGGCTGGCTTGACCTGCATTAACTACAATAAAGCGCAGCATGAGATTCCCACCAACAATGAGCACAACAGGCACAATGGCAGGAATAAATTTGTGTTTTAGTTCAAGAATTTCCAGTACTACAGGGAGTAGTAATCCAAGACCTACTACAAAAACCCAAAAGGGAACTGTGAAAGCGCCGCCGAGAAACATCTGAGCAGCTTGGATGTGTACCTGTGTCCCGGCGAGATGGCCCATAAACAAATGGACAATCATGAACAATTCAATTCCGATCAAAATGATATCGATACGAGTGAACAAACGTTTTTCGATTTCAGATTTTGAGAAGAAGGAGACCAGAGCAGCACTGGCTGAGAGGCCAGAAGCCAAAAATAATGGTCCCAGGATACTGGTATTCCAGAATGGTCTTGCGTTAAAAGCGGAGAGCAATATTCCTGTGTACATCCCGAGGATTATGCTCAAAAGAATGAGTATCTGAGCCAGATATCGACGATAGTCCTTAATCCAATCAATGGCTGTTTTGACTTCATCAAATTTCCAATCCCATTTGGGGAAAATATCCTCAATCCACGTTGCTATCCAAACCATGGACAGCGGCATAATGATACCTAAAGTCCATGCTCCCCAGGACATGGGTGATTCCCAGCGGATATTGGTAAAAAGTTGCCAGAAGTAGAGAACATGGGATAAATCCAGCAGGAGGGCGATTAATCCAATCCCTATCAGAAAAGGAACAGCCAGGGGCATCCACTTAACGGCAACTGGTAGCTCATCTTGTCTTCCACGCAATGTGAAATACGCTGAAAATATCAAGATTCCTGCCGAGATTCCTCCCAGGAAGAGATAAAATGGAATTTCCCAACCCCACACATGGAGAACTGGGTCGATCTCGGGATTCATACGTCCACTGGTGATAATTTCTTCAATCATAAAAAACCTCTATATCAGGTAGAATACTTTGGGGTCAGTCCCAGCTTCGGGAATGAGTGATTTCCATTTTCTGGTTGCCATTGCTCTGGATATGTCACTATTGGGATCATCCAGATCGCCAAAGACCATACAGTGCGTGGGGCAGACTGAAACACATGCGGGATCCTGGCCTTTTTCTACACGGTGAATACAAAATGTACATTTATCCACATAGCCTTCAGGATGGATGAAACGTGCGTCATAAGGGCAGGAGGTGATACAGGCTTTACACCCAATGCACTCACTTTCCTCAACCAGAACAATCCCACCTTCTGCATAGTGACTTGCCTCAGTAGGGCAGGTCCGTACACAGGGAGCATTTGCACAGTGGTTGCATCGTTCTGAACGAATTTCCAATTGAAGGTCAGGATATGTGCCTGTGGTCTTTTCCACGATCCAATCACGGCAATGTCCTATTGGGACATTATTTTCTGTTTGGCAAGCGACGACACAGTCGTTACATCCCACACACTTCAGCGTGTCTATAGCCATGGCATATCTCACGATGACACCTCCTCTCCAGCTTCAAAACGGAAGGTGACAAAGTTACCTCGCATTCCAGTGCCACCCATTTCAGGATCAATGTGAACCTTGGTGATTAAATCAGCATCACTGGCACCTCGCCCATGGGCACGAGTTAGTTTTTTATTGGTATGTCCGAAGCCATGCACCATGTAGACACTATCAAAGCGGATACGTTCAGTGATACGTACCTTTATTTGAGTTTTACTCACAACACCATCCTGGTTTTCAAGCCATAGATACTGATTGTTTTTCAAATCCCACGCTTTGGCAACCTTTGGATTTACCCAGACACTATTTTCATCCATGAGATCAGTTAGATTCGGATTATTGGCAGTGCGACTAAAAGTGTGCATAGGAGCGCGTCCATAAATGAGACGATAGTAGCCCTCTGGCGGCTCTTCATGTGCTTTATACTTAGGTAGAGGATCGTAGCCCTCATCTTCCATTGCAGTTGAATAAAGTTCAATTTTGCCTGTGTTGGTATTGAATTCGAAATCTTCAAGATTTTCCATAGGGTAAAGATCATCATAGGAACGATCAAGTTTCTTCACTCCCAGTCGCTTCATCTCTTCAAGAGACGAGCCAACCTGCTTCAGTTCCCAATCCAATTTCTCCTCGATATCATTCCATGGAAAGAAATGACCAAGCCCCATCTTCTCGGCAATACCCTTAGCCATCCACCAGGCGGGTTTTGTATTATACTTGGGTTTAGCAGCTGGCATCCTAAGAGCCAGAGTAGGTTCCCGGTGCGGGCTGACACGAATGTTATCATAACGTTCCAGATATGTACATTCAGGTAAAATCACATCAGCATAGCCAGTAATTTCCATCGGCATGGTATCCACCACTACCATGAGGTCAAGAGCCTGGATGGCTTTCAGGGTATTGGCCTGGTTTGGTAAGGTATGGATCAAATTGGTGCCATTGACGATCCATGCTTTAAAGGAACAATCACGCTCTACAGTTGGTATTGTGGCATCACATATTCCTGAAGCCAGGGACAATCCAGCCAGCTTATACTTACCTGGGAAGGCATCTTTCCAGGATCGTGTTGGTTTTGGGAATGGAGGGTGTGGGTAGCTTTTAAAACTCACCTTTTCAGGATTGTAATATCCACCCCTGCGTCCCCAGGAACCCAGTAGCGCATTTAGTATAGCTACAGCCCTAAGTCGCTGAGTATCATCACCATACCAGGTGACATGACGTCCTGGGTGAATAATTACCCGTGGGCTGGCATTGGCCATTTCACGAGCAGTTTCGCGAATGGTTTCAGGTTTGATGGTTGTAAGACCATAAGCCCACTCTGGTGTCATCTGTGCCACATGCGCTTTGAGGTCTTCAAAGCCATATGTATATTTTTCAACATAATCTTCGTCGTAAAGACCTTCATTAATTATAACGTGCATCCATGCAAGCAGGAGCGCCATATCTGTAGCAGGTTTGATAGGCAACCAGAATTTTGATTTGCTGGCAATTGTAGAAAACCGGGGATCAACGGTGATAATGGAAGCGCCCTTTGCGGTAGCCTGGGCGATCTCCTGAACGGGACCGTTATGCATATTCTCGCCAAAGTGTGAACCAATAAGGACTAAACAACGAGTGTCGCGGATGTCAACCCGCTCTGGAGAGCCAACACCTTCACCGTAAGTGGCAAAGAATCCGACTTCTCTGGGACCTCTGCACTGGGCATAGGAGGGGGCAGTAATGTTATTGGAGCCGAAAGCTTTTAGTAGATCACCAAAATATTTTCCACCTGATCCATGGGAGAAAAGCGCAGTACATTCTGGACCATGTTCTTCCCCAACTTTTTTTAATCCTTCAGCAATATATGTAAAAGCTTCATCCCAGGATGCTTCGCGAAATGTCTGAATGCCACCAACCTCTGTTCGAATGAGAGGTGTTTTTAAGCGATCCTCATCATTATACATACCGACACCACCCGTACCTCGAGGGCAGAGTCGACCATTTGAATGGGGATCATCATCATGGCCAGTGACCTTCCATATCGTGCCATCTTGATTGGTGTGGACCCAACCAGCGCATTTCCAGAAACAGATCTCACAGTATGTGGGCGTTTTTTTAGCATACATGCCTGGAACTGCATCAGGTGCTAGCACTTCTCCTTTGGTGAAATCAAACAGGGGTGTTGCGAAAGCCAGACTTCCAGCACCCATTCCTGCAACTTTAATAAAATCGCGACGATTCATGTTAATACTCATGCTCTTTTCCAATGTTCTTGTAAGTAGGATTTCATGTTGTGACAGGTTGTAACATCTCGATATACCGGGCATTCTGAGCAGACCTCATCCTGACACGCTGAAGTCTTCGACTTCACCATCCAACATGGTTCTAATGATGATTTATAGGCATCGCAGGAAGTCCGATCAGCCTCACTGCATCCTTTTATCTCCCAACAGGGAGCCATGGACATCATACCCTTTATCCCAGCCAGATTAAAGCCACGATCCTCGATCATGATGCGAATGCATTGAAGTCTTTCAATATCGGTTTGAGAATAGAGTCGACGTTTTGATTTTGTCCTCATCGGAATGATAAGACCTTCAGTCTCATACATCCGCAGTGTGTGCACTGATACCCCAACCAGGTCAGAAGCTACACCAATAGCAAATACGGGTCTGGTTTTGTCTGAGAGGCGTTCTTTTATGTCAGTTGCTTTCATAATAAATCTATATTTCAAAATCTAGCTTTGCGATATACATGCCGAAATGAGTGAGATTTATTAAAAGCACATAGTGTTAGTAGTGTTTACTATGAGAAGTTAATAATAGCATACATTAGTTGAGCTGGTCTCCAAAGCCTTTACCAGTACGATATTGGGAGAAGTAATTGTGATTTGCAGTTGAGCTCGTTTGAGTATAATTATCAAACGATTCTGTGTATCTATTTCCAGATAATCAATGTATTGATTGTCAGAGAATTGAAACGTTTGCTGAATTGATGGTCTCAATTGAATGTCTTCCCAATTTTGATAAGACGGACTCTTTTGGTTGAGAAACAATGCGTAAAACATTGTGGCCTCAAACATTTGCATAGTCAAAAGACAGAACTACGCTATTTTCTCCCCGTGAAAATGAAAGACTATATCGTACCATTCTTATACCTTACTCTTGTTCTGATCTGGGGTAGCACCTGGATTGCCATTAAAGTGAGTGTTGGTGATACACCCTTCCTCATGGCTTCGATCCGTTTCTTTCTAGCGGGTCTGGTCCTGGTTCTCTTTCAGAAATGGCGCAAGCAGTCAATTTTGCCAAAACGTGAGCATAGACACGTCATTCTTGCACTTGGGATTGGTAATTTCTTTTTTGGATATGGTCTGACATACTGGGGGATGCAATTTGTTGATAGTAATATCACATCAATCCTCTGGGCTACCCTACCCGTGATGATAGCAATATTCGCACATCGTATGCTGAAGAATGAAAAGATTAGTGCCTCTAGCATTTTTAGTCTGGTTGGCTCCATTATTGGTACCCTTTTTATTTTTGACCTGCGAGGGGCAGACTTTGATCCTCAGGCGGCGCAGGGTATGGTGGTTATATTGTTATCGATATTTTCTGCAGCCTATCCCAACGTGTTATTCAAAAGAGATGGGAGTAATCTCGATCCCGTCGCAGCAAACGCCTCTGCAATGCTCATTGGGGCAACTCTGCTGCTTATAACAGGTCTTTTTGTCGAGTCCTGGAAGCAGGTGGAATTAAGTGAAGTTACCATAGGAGCTACTGTATATCTTGCCATTTTTGGTTCTGCTATTGGATTTACAATGTATTTCTGGTTGGTAAATAGGGTTACAATAGTAAAAATGAGCTACACGACTTTCCTCATTCCAATTTTGGCAAGTATATGGGGCTGGGCACTTCTGGGTGAAGCACTGTCAAGATCTGCCCTGACAGGTGCCACGATAATTATCCTTTCAGTTTCCCTGCCTGAAGTATTGCGTAAAAAGAAAATCAATTCTAATGCAGAATGACGTTCAGCAACACGTTGTTTTTAGGATACAGGCCTACTATATTGAAAGCCTGAACATAATTACTAGAGGTCTTTAAAAAACAGTATCTTATGGCAAAAATTATAGCCATCGTGAATCAAAAGGGGGGTGTGGGGAAAACAACAACATCAGTAAACCTGGCTGCAGGTTTAGCTGTGACTGAGAAAAAGACCCTACTCATCGATTTGGACCCCCAGGCAAATTCTACAGCTGGTCTTGGACACCCCGTGCGAGTGGATGGCCAAAGCATTTATCAAGTGTTACTTAGTCAGGCAACACTTCCTGATATCATGCATAAGAGTGATTTGCCCTTCCTGGATCTCGTGCCATCCAGTCCATCACTGGTCGGCGCAGAGGTAGAATTGGTTTCGGCAATTGCCCGTGAACGCATTCTGAAAGATGCCATTGCAGTAGTTGAGGAGAATTATGATTTCATTATTATTGATTGTCCACCTTCACTTGGTCTTCTCACCTTAAATGCACTCACTGCAGCGCACTCAATTCTGATTCCAATTCAATGTGAATATTATGCGCTTGAAGGTCTGGGACAGTTATTGAATACAGTTAGACGGGTTCAAAAAACTATTAACAAGGCCCTGGTTATTGAAGGGGTTCTTATGACTATGTATGATAGTCGACTCAATTTGAGCAAGCAGGTCGTTGAAGAGGTGAAATCATATTTTAAGGAAAGGGTTTACAAGACTTACATAAACAGAAATGTACGCCTGAGTGAATCGCCAAGCTATGGAAAACCTATCATGCTTTATGATGCCAATTCTGTTGGAGCTGCCAATTATATGAATCTGGTAGAAGAGGTGCTTGAAAATGCCTGAAGTCCCTAAAAGGCTGGGTCGGGGATTGGATGCAATCTTGGATTCCCTCGGTGCCCCGGAGGAATCATCCATTTCCTCACTTTCAGTTTCCCCTCATGATATACGGCCAAATCCTTTTCAGCCCCGTAAGGATTTTGATTCAGAAAAAGCAGTCCAGGCATTTGATGATCTCAAAGCATCAATCAAAGCCAAAGGTTTGATACAGCCTATTACCGTTCGTGAAGTCAATGGCGAATATGAACTCATTGCCGGGGAAAGACGGTTGAGAGCGTGTCAAGAGCTGGGTTTAGAAACCATTCCAATTCACATTCTCACTGTCGATAAAGACGTGGATATGATGGAAATGGCTCTCATCGAAAATTTACAGAGAGACAACCTGAATCCCCTTGAAGAGGCTGACGCCTATGCGCTTCTATCCGATAAGTACGATCTTTCCCACGAGGAAATAGCTGGGAATATCGGCAAGAGTAGAGCGGCTGTAACCAATGCTATGCGACTATTGAAATTGCCTGCAGAAATAAAAATAGCCCTGAAAAACCTGGTAATTTCAGCTGGTCACGCCAGGGCACTCCTGGGACTTGATTCAGAAAAAGAAATGATTCACATTTTCCAACAGATTCGCAGGAATAACATGAGTGTTCGCGAAACTGAGAATTATGTCAAAAAGCTCAAGGAAAAGAGCCCTGTTACTGCGAAAAAGAAAAAAACTCCCCCCAAAAAGTCAGTATTTATCACGCGCAGTGAAGAAGCCCTTATGACGGTTCTGGGAACCCGGGTTCAGATAAAAGCCGGTCCTAAGAAGGGCCTTATTGAAGTTGAGTATTTTGGTGATGAGGATCTCGAGCGGTTACTTGAATTATTCGAGTCCATGAAAAAATAGCATTCTGTATCCGGAACAATCCCCACTAACAGGAATAGATAGAAACAGAAATCATGAAGCACGAAAAATATACCATACTCATCCTACCAGATAATGAAACCAATGGTCGATCCTATTCGATTACTGCGGCAGCCGTCAATATTTTAAAACTGTTCATTTTCGGATTCCTTGTAACAATCATTCTCTTCTCCACGTATTACCTACCTAAGGCTTTAGAATATCGGGATATCAAGCTGGAGAATGAATATCTACTCAGTGAGCGCCAGGAAGTCGCTGGCTTGTTGAAAAATGCCAAACGTATAGAGGAGATTAATCATTTCATCGAAAGTACTCTGGGAAGCCATTATAATTTGAGCGTAGATGGAGGGGATAGTGTTGCCTTAGAGGACAATTGGGAGCTTTCACCTTTTGAAACCATGGGTTTACTGGATGACTTACCTACCTACTTACCCATCAAAGGATTTGTGAATAGAGGATTCCAGGTCAGGGAAGGACTCTTTAGCCAGGATCATCTCGGATTAGATCTGTCCTCCATCGAGGACCGGGTTGTAAAGGCTGCTGGCCGTGGGTATGTCATTTTCTCAGACTGGACATATCGCTTTGGGAATACAATTATAATTGATCATGGGAATGGTTATCTCACTGTGTATGGCCACAATGAGCAAAATCTGGTAACTCAAAGGCAAGTTGTCGATCGTGCAGAACCCATCGCAATCATGGGCAATACAGGGATATCTGAAGGTGCCCATCTTCATCTTGAAATCTGGCATGAAGGCGTGCCACTCGATCCTGCAACATTTATCACCGAGCTAAATGAAACAAGCGCTCCAGCAGTTGAGAAGGAATATTAGAATGGCCAACCGTATACATCGTATTGAAACTATAGTCGGGCGCGGAACTCACATATCCGGAGATATGAATATCAATGGCAGTGCACACATAAACGGAACGGTAGATGGGAGTATTGCGGCTTCAGGTTTTGTCACGGTTTCCGAATCAGGTGTGGTCAAAGGGGGTATCAAAGGGGAGTACGCCATCATTGGAGGTATTGTTGGGGGCAATATCGAAGTGAAGGGCAAGGTTGCTCTGGGAAAGGCCGGACGGCTGAAGGGTGATGTGATTGCCACCAGACTCATCATTGAGGACGGTGCTGTGTTCCACGGTCGCAGTTCCATGGTCCCGGAAACCTCCAGTTCTGATGAATTTGAAGCCCTTGACGAAGAGATGTAGAAGCACTTGAAACCTGGCGGTACTGGCAAATATATGGCGGCGGCCTCTACAATGACTGGGAGTGTGTTGGGTCTTGGCGCAATCGGATATTTTATCGATGAAAAATTTGGATGGCCTCAGTATGGTGTCCTCACTGGAGCACTATTAGGGGTAATTATTGGAATGTATGAGCTCTACAAGAGCCTCTATATGAAAAATGGAGATCAATGAAAGCCTGGCAGATATTAGGCGTTTCAGCACTGATTTTTAACGGTTTAGCATCTCTCGCTTTGACCCTTGTCGGTCGAGTCGAATTGATAAAATCTGTCCTGGCTGGCGCAATCATTCCTGTCCTTATAAGTGGAGGTCTTTTGCTATGGGCAGAATATTCAAAAACAAATGACGCTCAAAACCTTCAAAAAATCAATATTATAGGCTTTTTCTTCAAGGTTATTCTGCTGGGGGTATGGTCAGCTATCCTCGTGAAAGCAGGGACTTTAGATAACATGACATTTATTGTAACATTAGTTATAAACTTTCTTGCGTGGCATGGGGTCGAAGCTTATTATTGGCCGCTTTTTATGGCAAGAAGCGCACAAAAATTAGGGGAGAATTCTTGATGGCTGCACCTGGCCACGGAACCAGCAACAATATTGGGGATAAAATCATTGAGCATGTCGCGAACAGCGATGTAATGATTCATTTTGAACTGTTTGGCGTTGATCTATCAATTACCAAACATGTTATCATGCTATGGATCGCTGCTGGTTTGCTTGTTACTGCCGCCCTGTATGCTACCCGAAAATATCGTAAGGAAGATCGTCCAGTTCCCAGTGGCTTTTCAAACGCCTTCGAATTTGTCGTCGATTTTGTCCGAACAGGAATTCTCATTCCAACAATTGGGAAGAATCATGTATTGAAATGGGGACCTCTAGTGATGTCCTTTTTCTTTCTTATACTGACAATGAACTTCCTCGGTCTCGTGCCTTTCTTTAACTATATCAATCATGGTCATGGTGGTACTACTGCAACAGGGAATATTAATGTGACCGCCTCGCTGGCTCTGATCACATTCATCGCCATTATCATTGCTGGAATTCTGGAGCACGGTTTCTTTAAGCATTGGAAAAATTTGGTCCCAGGTGGTTTACCCAAGGCAGTTTACATCATTCTGATACCCATCGAAATTTTAAGTATGTTTGTGAGACCCTTTGCATTAACCATGCGACTGGCCGCCAACATGACTGCTGGACATATTGCCATGCTGGCTATCTTTGCACCAATATTTTTACTTCATAACGCATATGTAGGTGTTGCTTCAGTAGCCTTGAATGTAGGTATTACCTTTTTAGAGATTATCGTGAGTATTGTTCAGGCCTATGTGTTTACACTGCTTTCCTCAGTGTTCATTGGCCAGTCCATACATGCAGATCATTAATAGATTTGATCTTTTACAATCAAAATAATAAAACTTCTATCAGCTATGCTCTGATTACACTTACTCAGTTCAGGGATAAGAGACATGTTTGTTGTAGCGAGATAGCGTCGATAGAAACACACAACAAGGAGTTATAAAATGGAATTTGCTTATCTAGGTGCCGCAATTGGTGCAGGTATGATCGTTATTGGCGCTGGCCTGGGAATCGGAAAATTGGCTGCAGCCGCAGCTGCAGGAATTGCACGTCAGCCAGAAGCCGCTGCTAGCATTACTGGTGCAGTAAACTTGCCACTCTTCCTGCTTGAAGGTGTTGCAATTATTGGTGAGGTTGTAGCTCTCCTCATCGCTCTGAAATAAGAAAGCCTGAAAACTCTCCTTCGGAGGAACTATGGAAAACCTGCTACGGTTTGACACAGGCTTAATGATTTGGACCTGGATCACCTTCATTAGTGTGTTGGTGATCCTGGGGACCAAAGCCTGGAAACCCATGATCAAGGCCTTGGAAAATCGCGAAAACTTCATTCGTGAATCCCTTGAGGAAGCTGAAGCAGCTCGTAAAGAAGCTGATAAAGTTGCAGAAGAGTATGAAGCGATGGTAGCCAAAGCCAGACATGAAGCCCAAAATATTGTGGCCGCTGGTAAGGAAACTGCAGAGGGGATGAAAGCTGAGATTCTTAATGAAGCTCAGGACAAATCTGCAGGGATTCTTAAACAGGCTGAGGTTCAGATTGTCGCTGAACGTGAAAAGGCGATTGCTGAAATCCGTACTCAGATTGTAGATATATCAATGGCTGCTGCTGAAAAAATTATCGCAAAATCTCTCACTCCAGAAGACAACGAACGTCTAATTGATGACGCTCTCAAGGATTACGGAAAGAATTAATGCGCACATCAGCAAAAAGTCGCCAGTACGCCAACCTGCTTTTAAATATTGCTGAAAAGAAGGATGCTCTTGAGTCAGTATATCGCTCAATGAAAACTTTTTATAGCACATATCGCCAGGAACCGGCACTGAAGGCATTTTTAGCATCAACTAAGGTTGAAGCCGCCGATAAAATTCAACTGCTTGGCAGAGTGTATTCTGACTTGCATCCCATCAATCAGGCTTTCATTGCCCAATTAGGTGAAGAAAGAGATATGAAATTGTTGGGAATGATCATGCAAAATCTGGAAACTGTTTTTTACTCAAGAAGTGATCAGGTGAAAGTGCATGCAGTCAGCACCACCAAATTATCAGATGCAACTATAGATCGAATTCGCCAGGCTGTTCAAACAGTCACATCCTCGAAAGCTGATTTTACAGCAGAATTAAATCAGGATATTCTGGGTGGTTTAACATTAAGAGTTGGCAATACTATTTTGGATGCCTCCCTCTCCAGTAAACTAGCACGTATCAGACAAACACTGATTCAGTCCTAAAGGAAAGACAAGAATATGACAGATATTCGAACAGACGAAATCACAAAATTACTCCAGGATGAACTGGGCAAATTAGATCTTGCTATCGATGTAGCTGAGATCGGTGAAGTTATCATGGTTGGTGACGGAATTGCCCGAGTAAGTGGACTGGAAAATGTAATGGCTTCAGAGCTAATTGAGCTTCCCAATGGTGTTGTGGGTATGGCCATGAACCTTGAAGAAGACGAAGTTGGACTGGTTCTATTTGGAAACACCTCTCTTGTGAAAGAGGGTGATCAGGCCAAGCGCACTGGAAAAGTTGTTTCCGTCGCAGTTGGTGATGCCGTGATCGGACGTGTGTTAAGTCCAATCGGTGTTGCAATGGACGGTAAGGGTGATATTAAGGCAGATGAGCTATATCCTGTTGAACGTAAAGCGCTGGGAGTATTGGCTAGAAGTCCAGTGAATGAGCCTTTGCAGACAGGAATCAAAGCTATTGATAGTATGATTCCCATCGGTCGTGGGCAACGTGAACTGATTATTGGTGATGGTCAGACTGGTAAAACTGCTGTAGCTCTGGATACCATTGTAAATCAGAAATATACCCACAGCGCGGACACACCAGATGATCCGGTTTACTGTATTTATGTAGCGATTGGGCAGAAAGCCTCAACGGTAGCCCGAGTGGTTGCTGAGCTGGAAGCTCAGGGTGCCATGGAATACACAACTGTTGTGGCTGCGAATGCTTCTGATCCTGCACCTCTACAATTTCTCGCACCCTACACTGGTGCATCGATTGGAGAATTTTTTCGTGATAAGGGTAAACATGCTCTCATCATCTATGATGATCTTTCGAAACATGCTGTTGCCTATCGTCAAATGTCCCTCCTGTTGAGAAGACCCCCGGGTCGCGAGGCTTATCCAGGAGATGTATTCTACCTTCATAGTCGTCTCTTGGAACGTGCTTCAAAACTGAACAAAGATTTAGGTGGAGGTTCGCTAACTGCGCTTCCCATCATTGAAACACAAATGGGTGACGTGTCTGCCTATATCCCAACCAATGTGATCTCCATTACTGATGGACAGATTTTTCTGGAAACGGATCTATTCAATAGTGGACAGCGTCCTGCATTGAACGTAGGAATCTCAGTTTCCCGTGTTGGTGGAAATGCCCAAATCGGTGCCATGAAAAAGGTTGCAGGTGGTATGCGGCTTGATCTGGCACAATATCGCGAATTGGCCGCGTTTGCCCAGTTCGGATCTGATCTGGATGCCGAAACTCAAAAACAGCTGACTCGTGGAAAAATTCTTTATGAAGTGTTGAAACAGAATCAGTTTGTTCCAATGGTTGTGGAAAAACAGATTGCCATTTTCTACGCAGCTGCCAATGGATTTCTGGATGAAGTAGATCCTGCCGATGTGCGTCGTTTTGAAAGGGAATTTCTGAATAACATGGATGCAACTAATTCTGATCTTCTCAAAAAGATTGCTGCTGAAGGCAAACTGACAGATGAGATCGATGCTGGCTTGAATAAGGCAGTTTCTGACTTTGTTAAGGGGTTTGTAGCCTAAGGATCGCTATGGCGAATTTAAAAGACATTCGGAAGCGGATCGGGACCATTGAGAGTATCAAGCAGGTCACGCGTGCCATGAAGCTTGTAGCTGCGGCAAAATTACGTCGTGCTCAAGTTAATATGGAACAGGCAAGACCCTATGCTGGTAGAATCAATGGCGTCCTGAATCATCTACTTCCCGATATTGATCGAACCAGCCATGATCTGCTCACTATGCGACCAGCCAAACAAAAGGCATTCATCGTATTGACTTCAGATCGTGGTCTATGTGGTAGTTTTAATACAAATATTCTGCGCCAGGCCGAGAACATCATTGATGCTGCTGGCAAAGAGAATTCGAAACTCATCTGTATTGGTCGCAAGGGCTACGAGTATTTCAACAAAAGAGGCTATAATGTTGTTGAGCATTATGCTGATTTCTGGAATGAACTCAATTTCAGCCATGCGACCAAAATGGCCAGAGCCGTTTCTGATAGGTACCTGGCAGGTGAATTTGATGACGTGAGAGTCATCTTTAATGAATTCAAGAATGTCGCTCAACAGGAAATCGTGGAATATCATTATCTACCTTTGGTTTTAGAGGATGATGCTGAAGAAGTAAGTACAGATTATCTATTTGAGCCTACCAAGGACGAGGTTGTCAAATCATTGGTACCCCGTCATTTAAATATTCAAATGTGGCGCTTTTTGCTGGAATCCAATGCTGCTGAACATGCAGCTCGGATGACATCAATGGAAGCCGCTACGAATAATGCCGGAGATATGATAGATAGTCTTCGACTGGAATACAATAAGGCACGTCAAGCTGCAATTACTACAGAGATTCTGGAAGTTGTGAGTGGTGCCGAAGCTTTAGTGGAATAAGAGGAAAATTCATACGATGGCAAATCAAGGAAAAGTTGTTCAGATTATGGGTGCTGTGGTTGATGTTCGATTTGAGGACGGTCAACTGCCAGAAGTGTTAAATGCTCTGAATATTGAACGCGAAGACGGATTACTGGTATTGGAAGTTGCCCTGCATTTGGGTGAAAATATTGTCCGTACAATCGCTATGGATTCAACCGATGGTCTCACTAGAGGCACAAAGGTTACCGATGTTGGATCTCCTATCTCAGTTCCAGTAGGTCCTGAAACTTTAGGACGCATGTTTGATGTTGTGGGTAACGTGATCGATGGAAAAGCCGCTCCAAAAGTGGAGCGAAACCCCATTCATAGAGATCCACCTAAACAGGAAGACCTGACCACCTCAAGTGAGATTCTGGAAACAGGTATCAAAGTTGTCGATCTCCTGGAGCCTTACTCAAAGGGTGGAAAAACCGGTTTATTCGGTGGTGCCGGTGTTGGAAAAACCGTGCTTATTCAGGAACTGATTCGTAATATTGCTACTGAACATGGTGGCTATTCAGTTTTCTCAGGTGTGGGTGAACGTACACGAGAAGGAAATGATCTCTATCTTGAAATGACCGAATCTGGTGTTATTGATAAGACAGCCATGGTCTTTGGCCAGATGAATGAACCACCAGGGGCTCGTCTCCGAGTGGCACTTTCAGGTCTTACAATGGCCGAATACTTCCGGGATCAGGAAGGTAAAGATGTTTTACTTTTTGTTGATAACATCTTCCGTTTTACTCAGGCAGGTTCGGAAGTATCAGCCCTCCTAGGTCGTATGCCTTCTGCTGTTGGTTATCAGCCAACCCTATCCACAGAAATGGGTGACCTTCAGGAAAGAATTACTTCGACCAAGAAAGGTTCTGTAACCTCTGTACAGGCTATTTATGTCCCGGCTGATGACTTAACTGATCCTGCTCCAGCAACGACTTTTGCCCACCTCGATGCAAAGACGGTTCTTGAGCGTGGAATTGCTGAGTTGGGAATTTATCCTGCTGTGGATCCACTTTCTTCATCCTCTCGTATCCTGGATCCACGTGTAGTTGGTGACCGTCATTATAATGTTGCTCAGGAAGTGAAAGTGGTACTTCAGAAGTATAAAGATCTTCAGGACATTATTGCCATTTTAGGAATGGATGAATTATCTGATGACGACAAGAATGTTGTCAACCGCGCACGTCGTATTCAGAAATTCTTCTCACAGCCCTTCTTTGTTGCTGAAGCTTTTACAGGTAGTGCAGGAAAATATGTATCCCTGGAAGATTCCATCACTGGATTTGAAGCAATTCTTGCTGGTGATATGGATAAATTCAATGAAAATGCATTCATGTATAAAGGCAATATTGACGATGTGCTCGCCACTGCCAAAAAGAGTGGATAATAGGAAATGGCCGAAAAATTCCATCTAGAGATCATCACACCAACTAAGGTGTATGACGAAGGTGAGGTAGATTATCTCCGCGCTCCCGGTGTAGATGGTGCATTTGGTGTCCTGGCCGGACATACTGAGTCGATTATGGCGCTTGCCATTGGTGAAATTAAAGTAGTCAAGGGTTCTGTGGAGAAGACATATGCATCCGCCAAGGGTTTTGCAGAAATCACCAGAAATGGGGTACAGCTTCTGGTTGAATCAGCTGAACCACAGGAAGATATTGATCTGACCCGGGCCCAGGAAGCTTTTGATCGTGCCAAAGAACACCTAAACCGGAAACAGGATGAGATGGAAGACGAGTTGAGAGCTCTGAGAGCTTTAGAGCGTTCTATGAATCGATTGAAGGTTGCTGAAAAGAAGTAAAACTTTCCATCCAAACAATTAAATGCCTCGGCCCCTGAGTTTATTGAAGGATCCGGGGCATTATCATTTCTTCTCTGTCTTCATGTTGATTCATGGATTCAGATTTATTTAGGTCTTGTACCTATTCCATTTATTTTTCAATCCAGTTGAATCAAATTGTAGGTGAAGGACTTGCTGAGAGCTGTCAAAAACATCTTGAAACTAAATCCATGGTACATCGGTCTCTATCTAGTTGTATTGGGTCTCCTCCTGCTATCTAGTTACATCGAGTATAAATCCAGATATCGGGACACCCTGCAGTTAATTCAGGATCAGGCCGCTATGACCGCTGCAGTTATAGCGCAAAGTGGTAGCGGTCAGGCATATCTCACTGAGGAGCTAAAACAATCCTATATAGATAGAGCAATCGATATGCTAGGCATGTTGAATCATATTGATAAAGAACAGCAACTTACAAGAGGTGATCTAGACAAGTGGGTGAATGACGAAACCATCATGGATATTACCACTTTTGACAGTCATGGGAATAAGGATTGGGGCAATATATCAGCCTCAAAAATTTCAGAAGCTGTGTCCCAGGAAGAAAACATTTGGCTCTTGAGTCAGCTGGAGCCGATTTTTTCCAGAGAATCTGAATTAATTATAGTTGGTGTTGACAGAAGTGAGTCTTCCTATCCCCCAGATGACAGCCTTAATGACCAATTTATGGTGGCTATTCCAAGAGAAAGGGGAGGTGCAATCGCTTGTCAACTGTCATGGGAGGCTGAGCAAAATTTTAAATACCTTACAGCCATGGAATCTGCCCTGGAAGACCTCTTACATGTAAATGGATTACAATACCTGAAACTAGCTCTGGATGACCGCGAGCCCTATTATGTCTCAAAGACTGATAAGTTAGTTGATGACTCATGGTCGCGTGAAGCACTGGCAGATATCCTTTATAAGGTATCTAAGGGAGATACTAGTTTGTTGGAAGTTGTACGTCCCGTCTTTTTTAATACAAGCTTAGGTGAAGTTCGCATTGGGTTTAAAGCAGATACTTTATTGAGTCTAAAAGGTCAAATCGTCTATCAAATTCTCCTGCGTACAACCCTTTTTACCCTGCTTGCCTTTGTATTGCTCATCTTTCTTTTGGTTCGACGAAATGCAGCCCTCCTTGTGGCGGAAAAGAAACGTATCGAAGCAGATGTCTATAGATTAGAAAAACTGAACCGATTGAGAGAGAAGCAAGCAGCAGTAGGTGAGCTTGCAGCTGGTGTGGCCCACGAAATTCGTAATCCACTGAATGCTATTGGTATTGTTGCCCAGCGATTGAAGCGCGAATTCTCACCAGGCGACGATCAGCAGGAATATGAAGCCCTTACCGGTACGATGGTATCAGAAATAACACGTATTAATCAGTCGCTTCAGGAGTTCCTGGAATATACGAGGCCGACTCCATTGAATATTTCTACTCTCGATTTGTTGACTTTTTTAACCAGCATCCAGGACTTGTATAAAACTGAGGCATCTGAACAGCAGATATCCCTCACAGTAGAGGTGGATACGGTCCAGTTTGATGCAGATTCAGATTATTTAAGACAGGCCATATCTAACCTGGTTCGAAATGCCCTGGATGCCTGTAACCCAGGTGCGAGTATCACGCTTGAAGGATATAAAAGTGGTGAGCTTATAGCCATAAAGATCACTGATACAGGGGTGGGAATTACTGATGAGCAACAAAGTCGGATTTTTGACTTGTACTATACAACCAAGGATATGGGTACAGGCGTGGGCTTGGCTTTGACACACAAGATAATAGCTGACCACCATGGGACAATTGAGGTCACAAGTCATCCAGGTGAAGGGACAACTTTTGAAATTGAATTACCGGTGAGACAATGACCAGAATTCTTATCGTCGATGATGAACAGCTTCAGCGAGAGTCACTGGCAGGTTTTTTAATGAAAATTGGATATGATGTGAGTACAGCAGACTCTGCCCAAACCGCGCTTGCTCATATGTATAATCATCCCGTTGACATTGTCTTATCTGATTACAAAATGCCATATATGACAGGAGCAGATTTATTAAAGGAGGTGAAGTCACGTCACCCTGGTGTAATTCTGGTACTGATTACAGCATATGGGACTGTGGATATTGCTGTAGACGCTATGAAATCGGGAGCCTGGGATTTTCTGACCAAGCCTGTTAATCTGGATCAACTTGAAATTCTGCTCAAAGGAATAGTGAATCATATTCAATCCTTACAAAATCCACAAGGTATATCCATTGACAATGATTCCGCGGAACAAGGGTTCATTGCCAAGGATCCCGCCATGTTGGACCTACTTAATCAGGCGAAGCGCGTGGCTGACAGTCAGGTCACAGTCCTTATCACTGGAGAAACAGGCGTCGGTAAGGAGGTGCTTGCCGAGTATCTTCACACTCATTCCGGACGAAGTACCCATCCAATGGTCGCTGTGAACTGCGCAGCTCTCCCAAGCCATCTCATTGAGAGTGAACTATTTGGGCACGAGAAAGGCTCATTTACAGGAGCAACCGGCTCCAGAGTTGGTCGTTTTGAAGAGGCTCATACAGGAACTCTATTTCTGGATGAAATTGGTGATCTTCCCATTGAGATGCAGACCAAGTTACTGCGCTTTCTTCAAAGTGGCGAGTTTCAACGAATTGGTGAGAATAAGGTGCTCAAGTCAGATGTCCGCGTCATCGCAGCCACCAATGTGGATTTGCTCCACGCCATACAGATAGGTGAGTTTCGGGAAGATCTCTACTATCGACTGAATGTAATTAATATGGAGATACCTCCCTTGAGGAGTAGACCTGCTGATATTAAAGTTTTATCAGAATATTATCTTGAAAGGTTTGCGACAAGAGAAGGGCGTGAAGGACTGATTCTCTCTGAAAAGGTGCTTGCTGCCCTCGAATCATACCATTTCCCGGGAAATGTCAGAGAATTAGGAAATCTCCTGGAACGAGCTGTCCTTTTGTGCCAGGGACCTGAGATTCTGGTTGAAGGACTAAATCTTAAGCCTACAGCGGGAGAGAAGATCAGCTCTGGGAAATTGAAGGATTCAGTTGGTGGCCTCGAAGTTGATCTAATTAAAAACACCCTTAAACAGGCTGGGGGAAACCAGAGCGAGTGTGCCAGACGTTTAGGAATTAGTGAACGAGTTCTTCGATACAAGCTTCATAAGTATAAGCTCAAATAATATTAGCGACTCATAGCAGGTGCCACCTCAGCTAGAGTGTCATTTCCAAAAATATCCCTGACAAATCAATAGTTGTTTCTCGACAGTTTTGTCGAATTCGACGTCTTTTGTCGAGCAGATCCACATTATTCCCAAAACTGAAAAGATATGATAAGCTAATAAATAACAATATTATACATAGTGATTTATCCTGAAACTTATTCACTGGCATACATATTGGACTATTGAGGACAGCATTTTTGAAATGAATACATTTAACAAGGAGAAACGATATGAAAAAGCAGTTCTTAACGGTGATGATAATGGCAGTAGCCATTAGTTTATTCGCAATCGCCAACCCGGTTTATGCCCAGGGTGGTCAATGGGGAAATGGTAATCACGGAGGTGGTAATGGTCCAGGGGAATTCATCGATGAAGATGGTGATGGATACAATGATCTTGCACCCGATGATGATGGTGATGGGATCCCGAATTATGCAGATGAAGACTATGTTGGATCCGGAGGTGGTCAGGGTAACGGTAACGGACCAGGGGAATTCATTGATGAAGATGGAGATGGTTACAATGATAACGCTCCAGATGATGATGGTGATGGTATTCCAAATTATGCTGATGATGATTTCGTTCCCCCACAGGATGGTGGCGGGCGTGGTCATGGCGGTGGACGTGGACATGGTGGTGGTCGACCTGGATTTGGTGATGGTGATGGTCCTGGGTCGGGAAGTTGTTTGCCAGAACCCAGTGCACGTAAAAAAGCCACTGGTAAATTTAAAAACGCAAACTAATTGAAGTGATGCGGGGGAGGAATACTCCTCCCCCTACAACAATGAAATACTCAATTCAAAACATGTTTAGAAGTATACAAGACCATTTCAGTTATAGAGCAAGATTAATGATTGCAATCCTCTTCCTAATTCGAGTTCCTGTAGCGGCTGGTGAATTCACCTACACCTTTGATAATACATATGGAAAAGCCGACTATCTATTGGGGAGTAAACTGGTGGCGGACGCCTCATATAGTTCAACTGCTTTAACGCTCAGTTCAATTCTCTCAGATAATTCAAGGGCTTATCTTGATGCATCACACACACAGATATATCCATTCGCTGAGTACTCCAATTCTGATGCAGAACTAGGTTTACAACTTCGATTTCTTGAAATCAAAGATACCCAGATCTTCGCAGGACTATTTGCTTACCTGAGCCGTTTCCACGATAGCTATAGTTATTACAATAGTAGCGGTTTTGGCATGTATTTGAAGTGGAAGTACTACTTGAAAGCTTCACAACTATTTATAGGTGGATATGATTTGAATTTTAATCGGTTTGAGGAGGTCACTGAAGCCTCGAACACCGACCATGAGGTATATCTTACCTATAATCAGTCATTCAGGACAAAGACTTCAGTAAATCTCAGGACTTCCCTGGCTTATCAAAACTTCTGGCCACAGATTGTGATAAATGATCAATTGCCCGGACGGTTTAACAGGGCAATCGAAGTTGACTCAATCCCAGATAATTATCTAGTTGAGACCCAACTCAGACTTAGCCAGGCTCTTGGTCCCAAACTCGGTGCAACCGTGTGGTTGGAATATCAAATGCTCATCAATGAAAATGCAAGCACCCTGGCCTTGCATGATGGATTAAACAATCCATTTATTGATCGATTCAGAAGTGAAGGCCCTTCTGCATCGTTGCGCTTGTTGTATCGAATGGGTGATAAGCAAAGATTGAAGATCACGTACGCGCTTGAGGAATATGTATACAGTGATGTTCCTGTATATGAATTTGACTTTGAGAGTATGAACTATGTGATTGAGAATGATTCATACAATGATCTTGGATTTGATCGCTCAGACAAGAAGCAAAAGGTACAAGTGAGTTGGAGTCTGAATATGGGTCAGAATCAGCGTGACTGGTTAACAGATATTGAAATGCTCATGACAACAGGGTGGACTCAAAATGTTTCCAATGATCCTCTGTATGACTACGCGAGTATGAACTATGGAATTACTCTAAACATTAACAACTAATGGAGAAATAGCATGAAACGAAAAGTATTTATCCTCTTTTTACTTTCTTTGACAATCGTAATGGGTCAGGGGCGTCGTGGTGGCGGCTCTCGAATGACCTGGGATGAAAGTTTGAATTTAACGACTGAACAGATGCAGCAAATCACTGCCCTCCGCGAGAGTATGCAGCCCGCCATGCAGGATATTCGTCAAAATACCCGCTCATTAGAGCAGGAACTAAGACTCCTGAGCAACAGTGATAATCCAGATGCTGGTAGAATTGCCGAGCTTGAAGCAGCCATTGAAGCCAACCGAACAGCAACTGAGGCACTCATGGGTGCGCATCGAACGCAGATCAGATCCTTGTTGACCCCAGATCAACAATTGATTTTTGATCAGCTGGAATTTGGTCCCCGTGAAGGACGCCGTGGACCTAGAGGACCTCGTGGTGATAACAATGATATGGGGGGCGGTCGTCGTGGAAATCGTCCGGGAAGAGGGAACAGACCATAAATCTTTTATTGTTCTCCGCTCCTGAGAACTTCCTCCCTGTAACGAGCTCCAGTTAGTCTGGGGCTCGTGCTTTTATTTACTCCCAGGACGTTTATTTTGGTCTGGTCAAATGTGAAATCGAGGGTCTATGTATCTTTTCTTTAGAATCTTAATACTGTCAGCATGTGTTTCCAGCTTAATTGCCCAGACACTACCAACAGAAACGAGTACCTTATTCTCAGGATCTGGTACTTGTGCCCTTTGTCATACCCAGGCTGGTCCAAATACTTCCGCATTACAAGACAGCTGGGGTAATGATATATCTCCAACCACTTACTGGAGATCTACTATGATGGCAAACTCTGCTATAGATCCATTCTGGCAAGCCAAGGTACAGGCTGAAATCGCTTCTAACCCCCAACTACAAAGTGTGATTGAGGATAAATGTACTAGCTGTCACGCTCCGATGGGCAATACCCAGGCTGCATATGATGGACAATCAGACTTTACCATTGCACAGATGTTGGAGAACCCTCTCAGTATGGATGGGGTAAGCTGCGCAGCTTGTCATCAGATTCAGGACCAGAATCTGGGGGAGAGTGAAAGCTTTTCTGGTCACTTTAGTATTGGTGATGATCGAATAATATATGGTCCTTTTAATAGCCCCATCACCGGTCCAATGGTGGATATGGTTAATTACACCCCACAAATGAGTGCCCATGTGTCCAGCTCCGAAATGTGTGCGACATGCCACACACTATTCACTCCATACGTGAATGATGAAGGTGAAGTTGTCGGTGAAGCTCCAGAACAGGTTCCCTATCTGGAATGGCTCAATAGCGATTATCCTGAGTTAGGTATCGAATGCCAAACTTGTCATATGCCACCTATTGAAGAAAACATAAGTATTTCTAATCGTCCACCCTGGTTAAACCCTCGTAATCCCTTACACGCTCATGAATTTGTAGGTGGGAATGTATTTATGTTAAAGATGTTGAGGGATTTTGGCAGTGAGCTTAATGTAATGGCTACCGAGGCGCATTTTGACTCAACCATTGATAGAAGTATGCGACTGCTGGAGACAAAATCAGTGAGATTAAATATGACACCGGAATTCAATATCATGGGCGATTCTTTGAACATCCAGGTAGTGGTAGAGAATATTTCTGGTCATAAGTTTCCCACAGCTTATCCCAGTCGTAGAGCCTGGTTAGAGCTTACAGTTGCTGACCAGTTTGGAGATATTGTTTTCCATTCAGGAGCCTGGGATGATACGGGTGAAATTCTCGGGCTTGATCCAGGTTACGAACCTCATCACCAGAATATTAACAGCAATGAGCAAGTACAGATATATCAGAATATACCTTTAGATGTTTATGGTGATAAAACCTATACACTTCTGAGAATCGCAGGCTATTTGAAGGACAATAGAATACCACCCATAGGTTATCGAGACGATGGAAATGCCGCTGATTCTACGAGGATAGAGGGGCTGGCAAGCACTGACCCGGATTTTAATCGGGATGGCATTGAAGAGGGCACTGGAAGCGATATCGTGCATTATAAAGTGGGTGGTCTAATTCCAGGCGGCACATATCAAGTCAGAGCAACCATGAACTATCAAACCCTCGCTCCCCGTTTTGTTCAGGATCTTTTCGTATATGACCTGCCGGAAGTCAACGAATTTCAATCCTATTATGAACAAATGGATCTCTCTCCGATCCCTATTTCCACGACGATGTTCCGTGTTTCAACAAGTAGTTTTGACCGACACACCCCCGAATCTCCATTGTTGATAAAAGCATATCCCAACCCATTTAACCCTCAAACTAACATACAGGTTATGCTCCCCGCGGATGGTGATATTATCTTAAGCATTTATGATTTACAGGGTAGACAAGTCACTGAATTCCACAACTCCAATCGGCTGGCTGGGTTACATGAATTTAGCTGGGACGGGACTACTTCTGAGGGGCACATCATGGACGCTGGTATTTATCTTGTACATGCAGAATTCAGGGAAATAAGTTCCCCTGTAGCTTTGCGGGCTGATTTTAAGATTGTCTATTTAAAGTAATTTAAGGTATGGCATAGCGACTGATCCAATCTGCGCTCATTGAGCCAAATACACCAAAACCACCTTCAATTCCATAGGCTCTTCCAATATTGCCTTCACCGATGAGAAAATTGGAAATGGCTTCTACCTCTGAATCACTTGCCAGGAAGTATTGATAGTAATTTTCATCCAGATAGCGCAGTCGAATACCCATTGGTGCAATAGTATCATCGCCTTGATTGTCTTCCAAGCACCAGGAATCGACAGATGACGTCCAGGTAGTATCTCCTGGTTCCATCAAGCCGAATTGACTGATTCCACACACATAACGCTCCCAGATTTGTGAAGCGAATCCTGTTGTTATTGTTGTATTGAAATCTCCATTATAATGCCAGGTCACATCAAAAAGGTTTTTTATCGATAGGGTATCTACCAACTCTTCGTCTCTGATTTCTGGTATGGAAGGGGTCACCAAGGAGCCGCTGAGATGATGACCATCTGGAGTTGTAATTGACAATGTGTATTCTGTATTGGGAAGGGGGTGAAAGCGACCATCAGTGTTCATGTATATGCCAGGATCACTAAAAATATCACGGTACCAATAATTTTGACCACTTCTATCTTGTGGATTCCTGATGAAAGCATATGTCTGTGAGCCATCGGAAATGCTAACGGTTGCATCTTTCACAATATAGAGTGATTCGCTAATCGATCGAATGTAGGGTTCTTCGTACCAGAATGTGTCCCTCTCGAACATCCCCGTATCATAGTTATAGTATTCATAGGCATCATAATAAATGGTGTCATACCCAACTATTTCTGCATCTGGCCCAGCAGTATCCAGAGTTTTGTGAACAATCACAAAGCTAGATACCGAATCATCCAAACTGATCAATCCGAATATGTTTAATTTCTCTTCATTATCTGTATCAATAGCTTCCCAGCCCCAATTTCCACAGGATATAAAGAATGTCAATAACATCAACAGGGTTCCAAGTCTAGGCAGATGCAGCCTCGTTCTAGAATTCAAATTTCACCCCAAATGTCGGTAAAAATGGAAACATCGGGATGCCAAATCTTTGTACACCCTTGTTTTCATATTCATAGGTTCTGTAATTGTACTCCCCATGATTCCGATAAAGATAACTAAACACATTTAAGTGGTTCGTCACATTCAATACCTGAAAATACCACTCGCGGTGTCCGTTTAGAAACGGTTGACGCTTTTTCAGGCTTACATCCCAACGGAAATATCCAGGATATCTCACACTATGTTTTTTGCCATATAGAAAACTCTCTCGACCATACCAGGAGTTGTCCAAATCCCAGGAACCATCCTGCCATGTCTCTGTTCTACCGATGACCGGTGTGTAAGGATTCCCGCTGGAGTAAGTTATGGCAGTACTAAAGTGCAGGGCATCGTTGAGAGCCCAATCAGCTACAACATTCAGCGTGTGTGTTCGATCATACTTAGGAAAATACCAATCCTGACCCTCATATTTACGTTTGGTTTGTGCATATGTGTATCCAGCCCAGCCACGAATCTTCCCTGAAAGTTTTTTTACCAGAATTTCCATGCCTTGAGCATAGGCATCCGTGTCCCAAAACTCATTAAAGGGATCAATTCTCAACTGACCCTCTTCAGTCACTGCAATGAGATCAGTGGGTTTGAGTGTCAAAAGATTGTCAAATGACTTAAAATAGGCTTCAGTTCGAACAAGAATGTCAGAATCACTCAAATACTCAATCCCGAAGATGTAGTGATCTGAACGTGGAGCAGGACGATCCCCCGGAATACCAAACCAAATATCCAAAAATCTCAAGTTTTCATCGGGAGGGTTGGCTACCGTCAAAAACTGATGATATCGACCCACAGACCCCTTAAGTGAAACGTTTTCAGATAGAAAATACTTGAGACCCAGGCGCGGCTCAAAATATGTTGTGTCGTGTAGCGAATAATTAGCTATCCGTAAGCCTGTTTGCATGGAAAGGAGCGCACTCATATCCCATTGATCCTGAATATAAAATGCTGATTCTGCTGGTTTGGATTCCATCCACATTATAGTGTCGCGAAAGGTCTCTTTCTCACCATTATAGATTTCCTCCGCCTTAAGGATCATGCCCAATTGAAAATTTACTTGCTTACGCTGAAAACCAACCAGCACATTGTGATCATCATTGGCCAACCAGGTTAAATTGGACTCAATGGTATTATCATTGATACGATCAAAAAGATCAAAACCATAGGCTGATCGGTAGTTGGAAGTGTCAAATGCGCTCCGATTAAAGCTTTCGTCTACATAGTCAAAGTCTACAGCAAAACGAAAACGACTATTTGCCATAAACGTTCGTGAAATCAATTTTGGTGATATGATCCAACGCCAGCTCAAACTGTTTGTAAAGTTACCCCAGCGCCAATCAAATACGCTACTATCCCTGCCTTCATAGTAGTAGTCCTCATCATACCACCCATCATCCTCCCAATCATCTGAAGAATAATCATCCTGGTATTCCCAGTTTAGTACATCATCTCCATAAAAAGAACTCCAGGTAAGACGATGGTCACTACCAATATCCAGGTTTACCTTGCCCTGGAAATCATAAAAATAATAGGGAAATACATTCTCTGGCGCACCTTCACGAACATCAGGATCGGTTCGTGGTAATATGATATGCCTATAAAAAGCATTTGATATGACATCAAAATAAGTTCGACGTCCTGCGATCATCCAGGAGCCCTTAAGCAGATCGGATCCAAATGTTGGTAAAGGTCCTTCAACAAGCGCTTTGCTTGAGATAAGTGAGATGTTTGCACTCCCGGTCAACTCTTCCGTATTTCCTTCGCGATTAACAATGTTCAGAATCGATCCGAGACGGCCACCGTATTGGGCTGGAAAACCTCCCGCATGGAAATCAGCCTCTTTGATAGCATCGGTGTTAAAGGTTGAAAAAATACCACCGAGGTGCATGGGATTATAAACTGTGATGCCATCGAGCATGATCAAGTTTTGATCGGGTGTGGACCCACGTACATAGAGAGCTGAAGAAAAATCATTGAGAGATTGAACACCTGGCAGCAATTGGAGGGCACGGAAGACATCTGCCTCAACGAACGATGGGGCCACTTCAATAGCTCGTCGGTCCAAGGTCACGGTACTTGTGCTAATCAATTCTTTGAATTTTTCTCGCTCCGCGCTGACTTCGATTGATTGTCCTTCAATGATTGCTTGATCCAATCTGATATCCAGACGGACATTCAAATCAGCAGGCAATTCAATCATCTCTTCATATTTAGAATAGCCAATGATAGACACAATGAGTTTGTGGGAGCCGACAGGAAGATCACTAATGACGAAATACCCCTCGACGTTTGATGTTGCACCGCGATTAATATCAGGAAGAATAATATTGGCATAGGGTAGTGGCTCACCAGTTTCATTTTCGCGAATAAATCCATGCACATTCTGCTGGGCAAAAGTCAGAGAAGACAGGGAAAGCAGCAGAATTAATTGGACGAGAAGTCGACTGTGATTCATACTCTGAATATGATAACATTCATTTGAGATTCAACCCAAAGTTGAGGAAGAGACTAAATTGTTTTAATCTCCTATTCACATATTTAAATCGGGGATATATCTGCTCGCAATTTTGAATATGTCCTATTTTCCTTTTTTGATCGCAGGATTTAGGGTGCATATTATTGCAGTCCAATAATTGAGGAAACATGTCACCTGTAGCAGAGCGGTTAAGAGAATTTCGAGCAGCTGTTGGTCTTACACAGCGGGAAGTAGCCAGTCTTTGTGGATTAGGAAAACGAACTATCATCTATTGGGAAATGGGCGAGCGGGAAATCAAATGTACAAAACTGGTCCCCCTCTCAGAAGAATATGATCTCGATTTCAATTGGCTCATTTTAGGTAAGGGTAACATGTTCAATGATGTCACAGATCCTGCAGTTGTCCAGCCAGATGAAAGGGCTGAGGAGCTTGAAGAAGTCTCTGTACCAAATGTTGAGCCAGTAGACCAACAATGGGTTGACAAAGATCAACCTCACCAAAAAGAGCAGGAAGATGTCCTACCCTTAATCCAGCGACTCCGCCGGAAGTAATTTCAGCTTCGCTACCAAAGAATTATAAAGATTCTCCAACAAACCTGGATGTGAGTTATTGATGTGCCCTCATTGGGGCTTACATTGCCTCGATTTATAAACTATGGAGCGAGTATGCGACTGAAGAGAACGAAGACCTGTGGTCAACTAACAGCAGAAAACATAAATGAAGAAGTTATCCTCAATGGGTGGATTGCAAAAAACAGGGATCACGGTGGGGTAATTTTCCTGGATCTTCGAGATCGTTATGGCAAAACACAGGTAACCTTTAATCCAGATCTGGATGCAGATATTGCAGCAGAAGCTAAAAGATTGGGCATGGAAGATGTGGTTGCGGTTCGCGGCAAGGTTCAGCCACGTCCAGAAGGAAATGTGAACCCCAATATGCCCACGGGTAGCATTGAAATTGTTGCCACAGAACTTGAAGTTTTGAACGAGGCACAGCCCTTGCCATTTCTAGTCTCTGACCGTGAGAGTGGTAGCGAGGATTTACGACTTGAATATCGATATCTTGAATTGCGTACGGCTGAGCTACAAAATTTAATGGCTATCAGATCCAAAACCTACCAGAGCGCTCGTAGCAGATTAAATGCAGAAGGCTTTATGGAGTTTGAGACCCCTGTATTGATGAAATCAACGCCTGAAGGTGCCAGGGACTACCTCGTACCAAGTCGCATTCATAAGGGTAAGTTTTATGCCCTGCCTCAATCTCCACAAACCTATAAGCAATTGCTTATGATTTCAGGATTTGATAAGTACTTCCAAATTGTTAAGTGTTTCAGGGATGAAGACCTACGCGCAGATCGTCAGCCGGAATTCACCCAGATAGATATAGAAATGTCCTTTGTTGACCAAAATGATGTTCTTGATGTAGCAACCCGCATAACAAGAGGTGTATTCAAGGACATCCTTGATTATGACCTGCCTGAGACTTTCCCCACCATGCTTTATAAAGATGCCATGGAAATGTATGGAAGTGACAAACCAGATGTTCGTTTTGAACTTCCCCTGGTAGAATTTGCCAATTATGCAGAGCAAACAGAATTTGGTGTTTTTAAGGATAATTTGGCAGCGGGAGGCCGGGTCAAAGCCCTGGTCTTGAAAAATGCAGCTGATAAATATTCCCGAAAAGTCACAGATGGCCTTACCGACTGGTTGAGAACCTATTATGGTTTAAAGGGTCTGGCCTTCGTGAAAATAGATCAGTCCTCATTTAACGCGGGAGTGAGCAAATTTTTCCCTGAAGCATTACAGGCTGAAGTAATAAATGATCTAAATCTGGGTCACAATGATATCCTGTTTTTTGTATCTGATACTGAGGCAAAAACACTCCAGGCTCTGGGTGCCCTCCGCATTGAGTTAGCGAAGCGCGAAAACCTGATCCCGTCTGGAGTTATAAAACCACTTTTTGTCCTGGATTTCCCATTGTTGGATTGGGATGAAGATAGCAAGCGCTATATCGCCATGCATCATCCTTTTACTTCTCCTAATCCAGAGGATCTCGAGTTAATGAATACGGCTCCCGGTGAAGTGAGGGCTCAGGCCTACGATTTGGTCATCAATGGTTATGAAGTAGCTGGAGGCTCCATCAGGATTCATACGCGCGATATGCAAAGCCGGATGTTTGAACTCATTGGGATGGATGAAGAGGAAGCCCAGGCCAGATTTGGATTTCTCCTAAAGGCCTTCAAATACGGTGCGCCGCCACATGGTGGAATTGCATTTGGATTTGATCGCCTGATCATGCTATTAGCTGGAACAGAGAATATCCGCGACGTAATCGCCTTTCCTAAGACAACCTCAGCATCCTCATTGATGGATGAAGCTCCCTCAAATGTAGATGCCCAGCAACTCAAGGAGCTTCATATCAATTTAGTTGAGTGATTCTAGGCTCAGAGTTATCATGAATCGTCTTATAAGAATGCTTGATTTTATCTAACATATCAGGTTGGTCTTGAATAGATTCATCAACAAGCTGGAAATATTTACAACATTTTTAACTATTTGATGTTCAGGGGATAAATCCATGAGACGACAATCCATATCGATCGTTCTACTATTTTCAATATTTGCCATGCCGCTTCTGGGAGAATACTGGCAGCAATATGTTGAGTATGATATGGATGTATATCTGGATTCAGGTCAAAAGACCCTTACCGCTGTCTCTCATCTCACCTATGTTAATCATTCCCCTGATACGCTTGATCGGATTCTCATGCATCTATATCCAAACGCTTTCAATGAGGGGACCATCGCAGATGAAGTGTGGGGAGAATACGGTCAATCATTCAATGAGGAGAAGGACTGGACAGGTATTCAAATTCAGAAGTTAGTAAGCGATTCACTTGATCTCGCCTTCCATATTCGGGATGATACTATCCTTGATATTGCCCTTAACGAGGAACTTGGACCGGGCGATACACTCCTTTTTAGCATGGATTGGCTATTTATGGTACATCCCCTAATCGGTCGCGGTGGCTGGGAAGGAGAGCAGTTTGACTTCACTCAATGGTATCCAAAATTCGTTGTCTATGATGAGAATGGCTGGCACGATGATCCATTTGGAGATTGGGGTGAGTTCTATGGTGAATTTGGAAAGTACACCGTAAAGATTGACCTCCCTGAGGCTCAAATTGTGGCTGCAACGGGTGTTGTAATCGATGGTGATCCTGGCTGGAATTCTGTGCGGGTTGATACATCCCAACTATGGCAGGAATGGGTGGAAAAATTTAGCGAAGATCGCGAGGCTTATCTGGATGACTTGGACAGCACAAGCAGACGTCAAGTAAGTTTTCAGGCTGAGAATGTTCATGATTTTGCCTGGATTTGTTCGCCAGATTTTGTTTATGAGCACGGTCAGTGGAATGGGATTGATGTGCATGCCGTCTTTACGACAGAAGTTGGTGAATCGTGGACCAAAGATATGGTCAGATGGGGCGAAAGATCTTTGGAATGGTTATCAGGGAAATTCGGAATGTTCACATGGCCACAGATGACCATGGCAAAATCCCTGGGAACGGGTGGAATGGAATACCCCATGATTATACTTGATTACACCGATAGTGAAGGATTAGCTGTTCATGAAGTCGGTCACAATTGGTTCTACGGTATTTTCGGAAATGACGAACTAGATGATCCCTGGCTTGACGAGGGCTTTACTACATTTCAGACTCGTTGGTATCTGGAACACTATTATCCTGAAAATGGATATGAACTTTCACGCGAATACATCACACAATTTGAATCTGATCATTTGCATCGAGAGATGTATGAAGAAGCTGAGCTGAAACCCGCGATTAGGTATATCCTATCGACTGCCAACGAACCCATGGCTACTTCCAGCGTGGATTATGCCTACTACGGATCCTACAGCAGTAATTCTTATGACAAGGGCTCAATTATGCTGGCCATGCTGAAGAATTATCTGGGAGAAGAACGATTCCTAGCCGGTATGCGACTCTATTTCTCGCGTTGGGCTCTAAAGCATGTGAATGAAGATCGATTTGTTAATGCCATGGAAGATGGTTGTGGGGAAGAATTGGATTGGTTTTTCGATCAATGGCTACGCACCACGAACTATGTTGACTATGAACTGGTTGATTGGTCAGTGGAAGCACTTGATCAGGATCATTTCACAACAATAGTAAATGTCGATAATAAGGGCGGCATGTTTGTACCTATCACAGTAACCGTTTTTAGCCAGGAGGGTGAGACCGTATCCGCTCCACTAGAGAATTTTCGGCATCGTACTTCAGGCACAATCGTGGTCGAATCTGATTTTCGTCCGGTTAGGGTGTATCTCGATGCAGAGAATACTTTTTATGACCACGATCGGCGCAACAATGATAGTAAAAGAAAACGGGCTTTTCGCTATGATTACAAGGGCTGGGATGCTTACCCCGGAGACAGGAATCTTTATCTCTGGAAACCGATTTTTGGATATAGTGATATGGCAGGACCAGGTGTAGGGATAAATCTGAAAAAAGTATATAGAAATACAGGTAATTTTACGCAGTTCGGTCTGGACTATAATATTGAATCCGGTAACCCAGATGTCTCAATAAGTTTCAATGAACTTCAAGTTGGTCTGCCCTTCAAGGGTACATGGTCTGGTAGTGCAAAAATTTGGCGTTCAATGGTTTTTGGCTCTCTGGCATATGAAATGAATTGGGCAAAAAAATACTGGAGAAATCCACTTCATTACCTTACAATAAAAATTGAAACCACAGATGCTAAACACGCCGACGTTTTCCCAGAAGATCAAATTGCCGTGACGAGCCTGGGTCTTCGATATGAATTACAGGATGAATTATTTTCCGGTGATTTTGGTTTTAGCAGTACATTTCAAACTTCTCCTGCGCAACTGGGAAGCTATGGCTTTGATTTTTCACAATTATTCCTCATGGGTAATTGGTCAAAATCCTTTGCCCATTTCCGTTTGAATAATCGCACAAACATGCTGGCTAATTCAAGTGCTACACCCGATCTGGTCAAAAGTAGAGTTGCCTCTCAGGATATAAGATCCAGCTATTTGGATAGAATTGCATCAAGTCTGCACGGGATTAAAGATGCTGAGATGGTTGGTTCTCATTACTTTTTGCGAGGTGGTGGACGAATGCGCGGGTATGTTGACTCTCTGGATCAGCCGAAGAATTATATATGGTCAAACAATCTGGATCTAACTTTTAACTCCATACCGTATATGCCTGAATCCATTGACTATGGGATGTTTTTTGATGTCGGTCAAATATCTAATGATGCTCAGAATTGGACTGGTGTAGGTGATCTGGGTGTTGGTTTCGATTACAAACCATCCTGGGATCGCACGAATTGGATTTCGACATTGTTTCGTCCCTTTCGCATGAAGTTTGAGCTGAGTATTTTAAGGTATGAAAATTCTGAATGGGTCAATGCGATAGATTCAAAACAATGGCTATTTACTATCTCTAATTAATGCTTGAATGGGATCATAAATGATAAAAAAAATGACATCTCTGTTTCTCCTCCTCCTGTCATTCCAGATGGGAATAGCACAGACAACCTATGATAAAATTAGAGTCTGGTCTGATAATACTGATGAGATCATATCTGATTTATTGATTTTGGGAATAGACCCTGAAGGATTTGATGTCCGTAGAGAAGTTTATGTTGAGGCGATTGTAAGTCAGCACGAAAAGCTCGGGGTCGAAAGTCTGGGGTATGCAACAGAAGATTTAATTCTTGATCTGAGTTCTTATTACGCTTCTCGGTTGAGTCAAGGTGCGGTCAGAGAACTGGGGTATGGTAGCATGGGCGGCTATTTGACTTATGATGAGATTGTCTCAAGCATTGATTCGCTGCATGCGGAATACCCGGAAATCGTTTCTGACAAACTCAGTATTGGGCTTAGCTATGAAGGACGCAATATCTGGGCTTTTAAGATATCTGATGCTCAGGGCTTGCCTGATGGTGATCCACAGGTTCTATACAATTCCCTCACTCATGCTCGTGAACCAGCTGCCATGATGACCTTGATGCATTTCGCCTGGTCTCTTGCAGAAGGCTACAACCAGGATCCAAGTATGACATATTTAGTGAATGAGCGAGAGATTTGGTTTGTGCCAGTTATCAATCCAGATGGGTATGTCTATAATGAAATCAACGATCCAAATGGTGGTGGCATGCACCGCAAAAACCGACATCCAGGATGCACCAGTCTACCTGGTGTTGATCTGAATAGAAATTGGGGTTTCCAGTGGGGTTATGACGATGAAGGCTCTACTCCTGATCCCTGCGGAAACACATATCGCGGGAGCGAACCTTTCTCTGAACCCGAAACGCAGGCTATGCGAGATTTTGTACTTGCCCACGATTTTCAAACCATATTCAACTATCATAGTTACGGCAATTTGTTGATTAAACCCTTTGGCTATAACGAAGCTATTGAATTGCCCACTCCAGACAATGAGATATACAGCCAAATGGGTCCAGATCTTGTGAAAGAGAATGACTATCTGTATGGGACTGGCACTGAAACAGTTGGCTATACGGTAAATGGGGATGCCGTTGATTATATGTATGGTGAACTAGGCATTATCAATTTTACACCAGAAGTAGGCGCTGGTTCAGACGGTGCATTTTGGCCTCCTACTGAGCTCATTTTTGAAATGGCTGAAGACAATATTGATATGAATATTCATCTAGCTGGCTGTGCAGGAAGCTGGATAGAGGTACAACGCTTCGATTTTAATTCTGATGGTCCATTGGAGTCTGGAGACATTGTTGGCTGTGAACTACGCGTTATGAATAAGGGTTTGGGGTCGGAGAATTCAGATGCCGCTCTGTATTTATATTCACCTGACAGTAGTATCACGCCATCCCACAGTTCCCTGGATGTCTCAGGACTGTCATCACAGGTATCGCATGATTTTGGAAGTGAAGGCTTAAGCTTTGAAATTCACTCGAGAACTGGCGAATTGGCTCAGCTTGTTTTGAGCATAGAAATGTCTGGATATGAAATACAAGTGGATACACTCGAATGGATAGTTGGCATTCCTGACACCATATTTTTTGATGATTTTACCGACGGAACTCAAATGTGGAGTTCTGAAACCTGGGGAGTCGAAATAGGAGCTGACGGTGAACAGTATATGACTGATTCTCCTTCTGGTGATTACGACCCAAGTACCATTTCAACAACGATACTCGAAGTCCCCCTTGATATTCGTGGCTATAGCAATCCTATGCTAAGATTTGATGCCAGTTGGGATATTGAATTCAACTGGGATTTTTGTCAGGTTCTTGGATCGAATGACGGTGGCGCAAGCTGGGTGGCACTGAGTGGTCAGCATACTGATATTGGAAATGGGAGTTCCGTTCAACCCCTTGGAGAACCAGGATACCATGGCAGCCAAGCATGGATTGCTGAGGAGGTTTCTCTTGCAGTATTCAGCGAATCGCCATCTTTCTTGCTGGCTTTTGAATTGATAAGTGATACCTACTATGAAGGTGATGGATTTAAAGTTGACAATGTTGCCGTGGTGGGCTGGGATGCTAGCCTAACCCTGGGTGATGTAACTCAGGACGGGCAAGTAAATGTGTCAGATGCAGTCTTTCTATTGGAGTCAATAATCTCTGATCTGGAACTTGATGCGGATCTTAGGGAACAAGCGGATACCAATCAGGACAACATGATCGATATCAGGGACCTGATTATTCTTATTGAGTGGATTCTTGAAGGTTAGCTGCAGCACCAGCTGGTTCTGCCTCTTTTATCGTACGAAAATACAGAAACAAATTTGATTTTGGCTTAAACAGCATTTGTAATAGTTGAGTCATGCAGGCTATATTTGGCCGATTTTCAGGAGGGGGGGTTAACTCGAATGGGGAAGGCTCTGACGCTTTGCGACATTTTGTTTTATTTTCCGCAATTCTAATCTCTTGTACTTCAACGGATATACCTGTCACACCCGATGCACCAGATCCAATACAAATCAATATTGAAAGTGCAGATAGCCTCTGGTCGCTGAGGGCAGATATGGCAAGTGCCCAGGCAGCACTTACAATTTTTCAAAAGCTTGCAGAATCAGATTCATCATCTATTGAGCTATGGGCTAAACTTTCCAGGGCTTATTACTTTTGTGGCCAATATTTGACCACCTCTCCACAGGTTCGTGATAGCCTGCTCTTAAAGGGTTACGAAGCCAGTCAGTCAGTTCTCAAACAAAATAGCGAATATCGAAATCTGCTGTTCTCAACCGGGGATGAAAGCATGGCGGTTCGTGGACTTGACGAAAATTCTCTCAATGCCCTGTATTGGGGTATGGCTAATTATGGACAATGGTTGGCCACTAAAAGCAATTTGATTCGCATGGGACAACGTGAGCTTATTTGGACAACTCTGGAGCATATAAACGATTTGGACTCCACCTTTTACTATGGAGCATATTACAGGTATAAAGGTGCCCTGTTAGGGCGTGATCCCAAAACTGAAAATGATACAACGGGTATCCGGGAGGCTTTTGATGAGGCTATAAGGGTTTCACCTGATTATCTAGGCAATTATACGCTGATGGCTCAACACTACTGTCCTCTGGCCCAGGATAAAAATCTGTTTTATAGCCTTTTAACAAAGGTAGTAACGACAACACTGAATCCAGACCTCCCATATTATCCTGAAAATGTCTATGAGAAAGCGCTGGCTGAAAGATTAATGATCAAAGCAGAAAAGGAAAACTGGTTTAATCTATGAAATCATTTCGTGGGGAACGACAAAGTAAAAACGCCTCAGTTCAAGTCATTTTGACGGTGCTGGTGCTTTTGACATTTATGGTGCTGGTAAATTTTGTACCAACAGATGTCAAGGGAGGTAACTCCCAATCACAGAAGACCAGCTGGGAATCTTCTGTAGTAAAATTACCATAATTTTAGTTAGGTTAAATTAAAACTGAAAAGGAGGCTGCTCCATTTTTGAGAGGGCTTCCCGAAGTTTATCCTCGTCCAGAGTGAAGACTTTTTCATTCAGCACACGTCGTGCAATCGATACATATTCATCTGATTTGAAATACTGCCTCAGTTGAGCCTGAATGGGTATTATTTGGCGTCGCGGTTCCCAAATCTGTGGTTTTCCCGTTTCAAGATGAATAATGCTCTCAGTGGCACTTGCCCAGGCGATCACCGCTAGACGATACTTTTTCCACAAATCTTGGGCAACTTGCTGGACATGAGCCTGTACATATGGACTTAAAAAGACAAATCGCCTGCTGAAGATCAGACCAGTGTGGAAGTATTCAGGGACATTGATTATGCCATCAACTTGAAGATGGCGACCCATGAGCGTAAACAAAGCCAACAATTGATCTCCAAGACCGAGACCTGGATAGTTCTGTCCGGGAAGAGGACGTCTTCGATGTGAAAAATCAGCCTTGGGATTCTGAAGGAGGAGCCACTCAACCATCAAAACTTTTAACTGTTTGTTGTACTCATTTTCATCATCAATATCGTTAGGAACCAGATGCTGGTATTTTGCCACAAAATCCATGACGATATGATCTTTGTCTCTATGACGCCCATTATAGATGGTTAATCGATGACGGTAGGGGTCACGCGTGTCGACTGCAACTGCCAGGTGTCTCAGGCCAAGATGACGAGCCTGACGATCCAGACCAAAGCGTTCCATGATAAATTTGATACCATCTTCGGAATATTTCCCAAGAAAGAGAGAGCTGGAATTCGAGCTTGATCTGTCAGTAAAAAAATTATCCCAACTCAGATCTTCTTGAGAAAAATTGCTGGTCAAATCCAGAGGAGATATTCGCCTCGCGATTTTTTTATATTTACGATCAAACTTGTTCATCTAGATGGATAATATCCTAAAAACTATAGCTGAGACCAAGGTTTAGGTTTGAGAAATCTTCAAGTTGCTTGAAACTATTGTCCTGTTCATCTCCTCCCAGGAAATATGCAAGTGTGGCATCAAGACTGAGCCCTTCCAAAATTGAGTAGGTTGAGCCAATATTGACCATGTATCCAGTTTCCTCCAGATTAATCATGAACATCCCATTTAGATCGAGAGCGTTGTCTAATAATGTGACCATGGAAGATAAAACGACTACTTGATCAGCAATCATCGCAAAGGGTGTTCCCATCCCAGCGGAGAATTCAGGAATACCAAGCATAGATAACTGTGCTCGGAGTGGATCAAGAGAAGGATCAGGATTGGTCTGTGCCATCACCTCAAGTGTTTGTAGATTTCCATCCTTCTCCATTGAAGATTCAACTTTCTGGGTGCTGTTAGTGATGAGTTGACCCATGAGTTGGACTGTATTTGCAAAGGTATACTCCACTTGAACCACAGATTGCAAATATTCTGCATCATAAACGAATTTCGACATCATATAATCAATATCTGGGGTTTTTGTACGGAAATAGGCAAATTCTCCTCTTAGAGTCCAGTTACCGGGGAAGAGAACTGCGTCCATACCTATCGCATCTGTTTTCCTGTAGGTGAGATGGCTGGTAAATTCAGGAGTGCTTCCCAACATGGGTGGTAATGACTCGATTTCCAAGCCAGCCGGTGAGAAGGAGCGATCGTTCCCCTTAAAATACGAAGCAGATAGATCTCCGATTCCCATAGCATATTGAACGCGACCCCCAATTTCAACCTCATTCTCAGGCTCAAAATATTGAGCACCCTCTGGGACAGGAAGAATAATAGGGAAATCTGGCTCATTAAGGGGAAAGCGGTTTGCAACAAATTCAGGAATAACAACCAGTTCAATTTGAAAATGGCTTAGATATGTATTGACTGCAAAACTCATTGATCCCGATTTTCGATCTGTTCCTGCTAGAAACATGTAGTAATAGTCATATGGGCTCAGGTTATCAGTCGGATTATTGGCATCAGCAGCCCCCCAAGCGTGAATCATCTTACCAAGTTTCACTTCACCAAAGCTGGGATACCACATGAGATAAGCTTCCCTTAGTTGAAGTACGTCTGCATCGACTTCAGGTTCTACCCAACGGGTTTCCAAAGCTGTGACTGTCTTTAGTTCAAAATCTCCAAAAGCATAATCCACTGAAATGTTTCCTAGTCGGAAGGGGAGATCGATGAGTGATGCATCACTAAGTCTCAACATGCCAGAAGGAAAAAAATCACCAGAAAAATTGAATTGGGCTGAGATGGTTAGTGGAACCAGCAAGAGAAAGATTATTAGAGGTGTTAATTTTTTCATGGTCTGAACCTATTTGGGCATCCGTTTTAAATTCTTTTCTTGAAAAAGATCAACCTTTACTCCAGTATCCACCTCCTGGTCACTAAAGGTGAGCCGAGTATTGGATCCCTTCTGAACATTCTCTACATAGATTTCACTGGGAAGGTCATAGCCCTTGTCCTTATGATACTTCATTACGCGTCGTTTTAGTAAATTGTTTCTTGTATCGTAGGCTTCATCCAAGATGGAAACTAAATCAGCCTTACTTACATATGTGATAAACCTTTTGTATGTACGCGTAACACCTGCCTTTGGTGTACTCTCCAGAATATGGCATTCAATTCCATCCACAACTTTTTCACCTAGAATTTCATAGGTATACTCGTCCAGCTCTCGTGAAGTCATATCTTCATAGCTCAGATCAGAACCCATAAAGGAGTCAGCCTTTTTCTTGGAGCTGATACGACGAACCTTCTTGAAAGCAGGTAGCCAGAGACGCATCTCATCATCTTTTTGCTCATGCTCGATTTTTAAAAAAGCAACACCCTTGTCATCTGCAGGGGCAAGAAACCAGATGATCTGCTTCCGATTGTCATCGGCTGAAATGGAACGGATGGTTGATTCTCTGGTTTTGCCCTGTTTGTTCGTCAGAATCATGGTCATGTTGGACTTCATATCAATTGGTGCGGATTTGTCTTCCATGGCTTTCGCCAATTCGTATCCGGTTTCGGCAAATATCATCATGGGGAGCATGAGGAGTATTACACTGGTGAAGTTTTGGTTGATAGTTTTCATTTCAAAATCCTTCTTTTGATTAGGTCTTATTCAGGGACCGCAATACCTTCAATACGGGCCAATCGTTTTTTGTTCATTTCAAGTAAGATCGCGAGAAGTGTCAATGTCGCAGTTGAAGTCGAGACCATGGCGAAGACCATTAATCCACCCATATGGATCATGGGGATAAACATGGAAAATAACAGTGCTCCGAAAGCCATATTGGATGCAGCATCAAGAATAACGGGGAAACCAACATCTCGCATAGTCTCTCGGCTCAATTTGCCATCAAGACCGTGAGTGTGTAGGTGATTTCGGAACTGACTGATATAATGAACTGCAAAATCCACTCCCACCCCAATTATGATTGCTGAGAGTAGGGCTGTAACATGGTTGAGGTCCACACCAAAAATACCCATGAGCCCAAAGTTCAGAATAACAGCTGAACTGAGTGGGACTACTGCCAGAAGACCCCACAACCAGTGTTTGAAGAAGTATCCGACAATGAGGGCGATAATGATGATGGAAGCCAGAATGCTGATGAATGAACTCTGTACGATGAGGGCTACCAGATCACGGAAGACTATGAGCAATCCACTTACGGTAATATTCAAGTCTTTGTATTCATCCTGCTGGAGAAACTCCTCGATCTCTTTGACCAGCACCACGATCTCAGCGGTGGATATTGAGCGCATCATGGAGGTGGCAAGCCCCTTTTCATAGTCGTAGTCCACAAGCGAACTGAAGTCATCAGGATCTCCAGACATGGAGTACAGGGTGAACAAGTTATTCACTTTAGCTCGCGTATCAGGAATGGTTTCAAATGCCGGATCATCATCATTGACCATGCGGTGCATCTGTTTGATCACATCGGCAATTGAAATAGACAGGGTCACTGATTCGTATTCTTCCATGAACTCCTGAATGCTTTCCATTTTATTCAGAATTTCAGGATCCTTCAGGTCTGCATTGATCAACAACTGCAAATCCATAGTGCCTGTCATCTCGCTATCCATGAATTCAAGGCTTTGACGAATGGGATTATCGTGTTTGAACATATCTGTCATGTTTACTTCAATGTTAAGTTTGAAAAAGCCCAATATACCAATCACGATCACCACAGCACCGCCCACGAGGACGGCCTTAGGACGCCTGATTACCTGTTCACCAAAAGCAATGACAAATCGCTCAAAGTGGCTGGGATGGGATACAGCAGCAGAATCTGGATTCCATTTCTTCAGTACGAGTATCGAGGGTAGAAAAATAGTTGAAAGTATCCAGGCCCACAGGATGCCCATTGAGATGGACACACCATATCCAAAAAGTGGTTCCAGAGGAGCAAAGACCAGACAGAGAAACGCTGCCACTGTAGTCAGTGCAGTAAGGAAGATAGGTAGTAGGAGGGAGTTAATACTGGCTCCGACGGCTTCCCGAGAATCTTTATTTATGCGCATCTTCCTGAAAAACTTGGTGACAACGTGGACACCATATGAGTTGGCAATTGTTAACAGAATTATGGGCATTGTGGTATTCAAGACACCGAACATGAACTTGTCGGATCCTGTAAAATGAATCATCCATCCGTTGAAGCCCAGCATAAACACGAGGGAAAGGACTATGGTTGCCAGAACGCTAAGCACAGAGGGGACATTTCTGAAGCTGAAAAGGAGTATGAGCAACATGCCCATCAAGCCAACCCGCATCAATCCCATGACATCATCACGTATGATGGACGGCAGTGCTCCAGTAAGATAGGCCTGGCCTCCCCAGTGTACATCGTAGTCAGCAAGGTACTTGTCAGCAACCTCCTGCATTTCAGTTACGAGTACATCATTTCCAGCTCCGATAACTGGTCGGATGATCACATTGAAATAGTCACCCTTGGATCCAACATTTCTAGTCTTGATCTTTGAATTTGAATCCAGATACTCACGCAAATTAGCAATCTCCTGCGCATCAAGATCACGATATTCCTGGAGTGAAGAAACCTCCAGAAAACCATCAATACTTTCCATTTTATCGGTGGTGGAAATACACATAATCTCATCGACATATTCGATCTGCTCCAGCGAGTAGGCCACATCCCAGAGTGTAGCCAGACTCTTTGCATTCAATACATCTTCACCACGTTTCCCAAAGCCAAGAAACATGAGATCACTGCTGCCAAACTCATCCTTGAGCTCATTCAGGGTCACCATGGTAGGAATATCCTGGGGCAGCATCTTCATAAAGTCATCTTCTATCACGAAGTGCCTGAGTCCTGAAGCCATCATCAGAGTGAGTAGAATTGTTATAATTATACTACGTTTGGGGTGATCTACGGACTGGCTGATGAACCACTGTTTCATGAAAGCTCCTCTAGGATTTGAATCCCCTCTTCCGTCAACATACCTCTCAGGAATATCTCCCGAAAAGATTGAAATGCCTGTGTGGGATTTAAATTATTTTGAATAAAAAATTCTGGTTGAAAGGTTGAGTTTATGATGTGCATAAACATGGTTGCTGTTAAATCGATATCTAATTCCTGCCGGATAAGGCTCTGTTTCTGACCCAACTTGAAGATCGTCAGAAAGTCATCCCTTCTGTTTAGGCGGAATTCCTCCATGCGCTTCCAAATTTGTGGGTAGCGAATTTTTATATCGCCAAGCCGTCGTATGGAAACTTTGGAAGCCGTGCTTGATAGCAATGTGAGGATTCGATTTAATTGATGAATAGCGGTGGGCTCTTTTTCCATGGTCCTCTTGAAATGCCACACGACCTGACCAGACGCGAATTCGAACATCTTTTCGAGAAGTCGCTCTTTGGAAGGGAAAAATTTATAGATTGTCTTTTTACTCATCCCCAGGTCCTGAGCAAGGTTCTCTACTGTAAACGAGCGAACACCATCACGATGGAGAAGTTCGAAACCACGCTCAAGAATGAGGTCCTCGGGTTGATTGCTCGATGGAAACGTTTTTCGTGTCATACGTTTCCAATCTATACAGAAATACAATCCATGCAAGACAGATTTTGATCAAATTACCTGTTAAAAATGAATTTTGGTCGTGTAAGAATGAGCACCAGAGGTAACAGCGTCAAGGCAGCAATTAAGCACATGAAAATGGAGACCGAGATGAGCCATCCAAAGAAATAGATGGGAATGAAGGTGGAAAGCATGCAAACAGCAAAACCCATCATCACAGAGAATCCATTAATGATGATGCCCTGGCCTGTGGTGCTTAATGTTTTTACGATGGCCTCCTCATCAGTGAGACCCTTACGGATTTCAGTTCTAAATCGGAACAAAAAGTGAATAGTATAATCAATACCTATACCTATCATGATTGAACTAAGCATTGAAGTCGCCGTGTTCAAATATATACCCAGGTACCCCATCAGGCCAAAAACACCTGCAATAGCAAATGCCAGAGGCATAGCGCTAATTAATGCAGCTGATAAAGATCTGAAAACAAGACCCGTTACCAGTGCAGCAAAGATTACTGACAATACAAGACTGCGAATTTGACCCTTTACCATCATAGGCATCAAATTCCCAAGAAGTACAGCATACCCCTCACTTTTGGGCTTGTTATCTACGTGGATATTTTCATTGAGGAATTGATTTAACTCCTCCTGAAGATCCACCATATAATACACATCCATGGTATTAAGTCTTACCACGATTTGGGCGGTCCGATAATCATAGTCCACATAAGAATCCAGATAGCCATCGCTGGATTCCCATGAGTATAACAACAAGTATTGGGAAACCAGCTGACGTGATTCAGGTATGGTGTAATAAGCTGGATCCCCACCGTTCATCGACTGGTTCATGAGCTTTAGGAAATCTGTTATGGCCAACGTATACCCAACTCCCTCGCGATCCTCAAGAAACTGTTGTATTTGATCAACCTGGTATAATACATCAGGAGATTTTATGTCTCCCTCCACTACAACAGACATGGTCGTACTGCCCCCAAAGTGATCTTCGATGATATTGTTGATCACCCTTACATTGGACTCAGGGCTATAGTAATTGAGGGGGTTGCTATCTAATTCAACTTTGGGAATGCCGATTGCTGCAATGATCATAATCAAAGCAAATGCAGCAAATATGATATTGCGGTGGTGGAAAACGACGCTTCCAATCCTTACCAAAATCCGTGAAAGCAACCTGTTGGCAGTATTTTTATTCTGTCTTTCAGAACTAGGTTTTTTAGTCAGGACCAATACTGCCGGGATGAATGTTATTGATATTCCGAAGGCCAGAACTACACCAAAGGCTGTCAAAATACCCACTTCTCTTGAGGCGGGCAAAATGTGAGAGAGCAAAGATAAAAATCCAATCACCGTGGTAAGACCAGCCAAAAAGAGGGGTCTCATCATGTGCTCGATGACATTGGTGACAACTTCCTTATTATCTGCATCATCTGGCAAATCTGCACAATCTTCAAAATAGCGCGTAATGATGTGAATACCATATGCACTGGCGACAGCGATCAGCATGATGGGCATGATACTGGTAATGACAGACAACATAAGCCCAAACCATGCCATGAGACCCAAAGTCCCCAGAATCGACAATAAAACAACCAGGAGGGGCAGAGCCACCCCACGACGGGAGCGGAAACTAAAATAAAGTAGAAGTGCAATCAGCACCATACCGGAAGGAATAAATGTGCGTGTGTCATGAGCAATATCTTCTGATATTTGGGATCTGATGACTGGCATGCCACCCAACCTTAAATCATGGCTCGCTTCTTGATAGGGCTGAAGCACACGTTTCAGGGTATCAACTACTGCAACCTCATCAACATCTGGATCAGAGTAAATGATGATAGCAGTATATTTGCCATCGGCGGACACAAGTAGCCGTCCTAATATTGGATCTGCCAGTGCAGTGCCAGACAATGAATCACTCTCTGCTTGATTCCGAGGCAATTCCTGAATGAAGCTTTCCACTGTCATTGATTCATCATCACTTGTGATGGATTCATAATTGGTCAAACTGATAATATGATCAATTTCAGTCAGGGCTTCCAGATCATAGGTCAGATTGTCAATCATCTCAAGACTCTCACTAGCGAAAACATCCTCAGCATGATAGCTGATCAGGATGACATCCAAGCCACCAAATTCTTCTTCAAGTTCTTCCATTCGAATGACATCCGGGTCATCAGCTGGGATTAGCGCTTGTAGATCGGGATTAATATGAATCCTATATATGGGGAGGGCTAAAAGTGTAATTACCAGGATATTTATGAAGATAATGACCTTCGGATGCTGCGTGATTATCCTGGTGAAATTTTTCATGGCCAGCAATGTATTGTGACGCCCAGTCTGATGAAAGAAAAAGGAATATTTCAGCTTTTTTGAAGAAAATATTTTATGGGTTTAAAAAATGCTATGCACGCCTTATTTGAAGGATATATTAAGCGTAACTAAGAAGTGAGACACGCTAATGAATGAAAAGCTACTTCCTGCCCTCAAGTCATTCGGATTTACATCCAACGAAGCAAAAACATATCTCAGTCTTTTGAAGAATAATCCAGCCACTGGATATGAGATTAGTGGTAAGTCGGGTATTCCCAGATCGGCGATATATGAGATACTCAAACGATTGGAAAGTACAGGGATGGTGAGTTGTGTGGATTCAAACCCCACGCGGTACATCCCGCTGCCTCCAGATCATCTCTTTGACGTTTTGGAGAACAACTTCACTACCAATCTGGATACGCTAAAAGATTCATTAAAAAATGTGAATACTGACCTTGAAGTTGGTGATCTGTGGAATATTCGTGGATATGACAGTATGCTCGATCGCGCAAGACACATGATCAAAAATGCTGAAAAATCTGTCTATTTATCTTTATGGCTCACAGAATACAATAAGCTCCACACTGATCTTATCGCCGCAGAGAAACGTGGTGTTAATATTGTCATTTTTTCCTTCTGTGAAATTCCCGTAGATGTAGGGACCGTATTCGCCTACAACCTGGATAGTCGACGTCTTGAAGATGTGTGGAGCAGCAAAATTTTATTGGTAGTTGACCATGATTCTGCCCTGTTGGGTGGCGTGGAAATGCTACCAACTAATAAGGTCGCTTGGACCAGGAACTCAGCCATTGTTGCCATCGCGCTGAATTATATCATTCTGGATCTTACCCTATTCGGACAGCGTTACGAACTTGATATGAACCCAGTAATTACTGACATGCTCCACGGTGAGATCCACAACTTAGATGACCTGTTAAGTGAAGATCACGAAGCAATTATCCACCTTAAAACGAATTGATCAAATGAAATTATACATAACCTTTAACAATCGGTCCCCTTTGAACAGGGACCGAAATGGAGGCACGTTCTATGAGTAAGATTAGAATCGGGCTGATGGGATTTGGTGAGATCGGTAGAGATGTCTATCGCTTGAGCTTAAACCAGCCTGAAATGGAAGTTGTAGCAATTAGTGATATCGGTCGCTCCGATATTCTTCACTACTTGCTAAAAAACGATGGGAGAGATCCAGTTGATGCACAATTAGAGGGTAATTACCTTGTTGTTGGGGATCAGAAGGCTCGTGTCATCCATGGTGTCGCTCCGAAAGATGTTCCATGGGATGCTTTCGATGTTGATATAGTAATTGACTCGACCCACAAATACCGCACACGTGAAAGCATGCAAGCTCATCTGGATTCAGGTGCCAAACGTGTAATTCTTGGATCACTGCCACAGGATGACATTGATCGGGTGATTGTAATGGGTGTCAACGATGAAACAATTAAGGTGAGCGATAAACTTGTATCTGCCGCATCAGCCACGACAAATGCCCTGGCTTTAATGCTGGATACTCTGGATAAGGCCTTTGGTATTGAATCTGCCATGATGACCACCATCCACGCATACACCAGCGATCAACCCCTGCGCGATACTGCCGCATCAGATTTTAGACGTAGCCGTTCCGCCGCAGAAAATATTATTCCTAATGTCAACATCAGCCCCTACTGGATGGAACATATCTTACCTCGCTTCAAAGGTAAGATTGAAGGTTCAGCCCTTAATGTTCCTGTCCCAATGGGATCACTTCTTGATCTGACATGTGTCTTGACCAAAGGTGAGACCACTGCTGAAGAAGTAAATGCTGCCATGCGAAAGGCTGCTGAATCATTGGCTGGATACATAGAAGTCACTGAAGATCCCATCGTATCCAGTGATGTCATTGGAAATGCTCACTCCCTGCTGTTTGACACGAAGGGAACCATGAAATCCAGCAAAAGAATGGTGAAGACTTTGAGTTGGTATGATAACAGTCTTGGCCAGGCCGGACGTCTAGTAGATCTAGCTCTTGCTTATGGTAAGCTTGGGGTAGAAGGAGGTGCTGCATGAGAGTAGCAATCAATGGATTCGGTCGTATCGGTCGTTCCGTATTTCGCATTTTAGATAAACGTGATGACATAAATGTTGTCGCAATAAACGACTTGTTTGAGCGGGAAGCCCTGGCTTATCTGCTTAAATATGATACGGTTATGGGTGGGTTTGGCGATGCATCAGTCCACTTGAAAGAGGATGTTCTCCACACCGCCAATGATACTGTAAAGATGATCAGCGAACGTAATCCTGCAGACCTACCCTGGAAAGAATTGGATATCGATGTTGTAATCGAGGCTACTGGTGTCTTCAGAACCAAAGAATCCCTAACACCACATTTAACTGCCGGTGCAAAACGTGTCATCCTGACTGTCCCTTCAAAGGATGAAGTGGATTACACAGTAGTATTGGGTGTAAATGAGGATGGACTGAAACCAGAGCATAGAATTGTATCAAATGCCAGTTGTACAACAAACTGTTTGGCCCCGATGGCTAAAGTTCTTAATGATGCTTTTGGTATCGTTGAGGGTGTGATGACTACAACACATGCCTACACCAATGATCAGCGTCTTGCTGATGTTCCTCACTCAGACTGGCGTCGTAGCCGTGCAGCTGCTGAAAACATTATTCCAACAACCACTGGTGCTGCCCGTGCAGTAGGAAAAGTACTTCCTGAACTGAAGGGTAAGTTGGATGGTATTGCAGCTCGAGTGCCTGTAGCTGATGGTTCAGTTGTTGATCTCATTGTTGAATTGAACCGAAACGTGACTGTTGAGGATATCAATGCAGCAGTTCGTGAAGCTACTAAGACTGATCGTCTGAAGGATGTTCTTGAATATAACGAAAACCACCTGGTCTCTTCTGATATTATCGGAAATCCGTACTCCTCTATATATGATGCATCATATACACGGGTGGTGGGAAATCGAATTGTCAAAACACTGAACTGGTACGACAATGAGTGGGGTTACTCAAACCGCGTTGTTGACCTGATTAACTTGTTTAAGGGTATGTAGTTAATATCCATTTATGATAATTAGAGCCGGTCGCTTCTCCGACCGGCTCTCTTGTCTAAAAAAAAGCAATATTTCAAACTGTTTTAGCTGGGAAATGTAAAGAATGAAACAAGTCCAATTTATTTTTGGAATTCATAACCACCAACCTGTGGGAAATTTTGATGATGTATTCCATGATGCCTGTGACCGTTCCTACCTGCCCTTTTTACAAGTGCTGGAGAAGTTCCCGGATATAAGCATGGCCTTCCACTTTAGTGGATCTCTAATCGAATGGCTTGAAGTACATCGTCCAGATGTTTTGACTATCTTTAAAAAACTGGTCGATCGAGGTAACATCGAAGTGCTTGGAGGAGGTTTTTACGAACCTATCCTGGCTATGATTCCCGAGGCAGATCAGGTAGGTCAAATCAAAAAAATGAACGACTGGTCTCTGCAGCGTATGAATTATGAGATTAAAGGGAACTGGCTTACTGAACGCGTTTGGGAACCGCACCTGGCGAAAAGTTTAAGCAAGGCCGAAATTGAGTATATGGTAGTAGATGACTACCACTTCCTGACAACGGGCGCAGACCCAGAAAACTTGAATGGGTATTTTTATACAGAGCAAGAGGGGAGGGTTCTCAGCGTTTTCCCTATTAGCCAAAAAATGCGTTATGCCATGCCTTTTGAAGACCCGCAAGTTGCCATTGATATTTTAAGAGGTTATGCCACGGAAGATGGTGACAGCCTTGTTGTCATGGCTGATGATGGGGAGAAATTTGGTATTTGGCCTGGAACCTGGGAAACCGTTTACAACCAAAAATGGCTGGAAAGATTTTTTACACTGGTAAGTAAAAATTCTGATTGGCTATCAACCACCACATTTAAACAATATCATTCAAACCACAGCCCTCGTGATCTGGTTTACATTCCAACATCCTCTTATTTCGAGATGTCCCAATGGACCCTACCTACTGAATTGGGTCGCCAGATGGATCAATTTGTTCATGACCTCGAAAACCAAGGCCGTGGCGATGAAACTCGACCCTTTATCAAGGGTGGTATGTGGCGCAATTTTTTTACTAAATACCCCGAGTCAAACTGGATGCAGAAACGTGTACAGTTCTTATCTCTTAATTTGGATCAACTGGAGAGCAAAGGGGGTACCCCTACTCAACTGAGAGATGATCTTTATCGAGCTCAGTGCAACTGTGCATACTGGCATGGTGTGTTTGGTGGCCTATATCTTCCACACCTTCGTCACGCCATATATGAACATCTACTCAAAGCCGAAGAAAAATTCCTGTTATCAGGCGGAAGTCTGCCCGGTTTGGCTGATCTTGATAGCGATGGGGTCGATGAATACCGTCTGCGTTCTGACAATGTCCAACTTTTTATCTCCGCTGACAAAGGGCATATCAAGGAAATCGATTGGCTGCCAGCCCATTTTAATGTGACCAACTATCTTCAGCGTTATTCTGAGCATTATCATGAAAAACTGGCTTTAGCCAACAATGACCAAAACACCAACGGTTCGATACATGATATCGTATTAACCAAGGAAGAAGGTCTTGAGAAAAAATTATTTGTAGATTATTATAGACGTCACGGGCTTATCGACCACGTTTTTGACCACAATCAAAGCCAGGAGATGCATTATCAGGGAAAGCTGGATGACAAATTGTCCCTCCAATCCAGTCAGGTCCAACAGGATGAAGCTGGAGTGCACATTTTAAGTGGCTATCAAGCTGAAGAGTCCCAACTTCAAATAGAAAAAAAAGTAGAGCTCCATCATAACGATTTAATAGTTAAAATTAATATTTCAAATGCTGGTGAGACCACCCTCAACCAGCTCTATGGAGTTGAAATGAATTTCGGACTCCTTGGTGGAGATAGCCCAGATCGCTATTACCAGGTGAACAAAGTAAAAGTTGGCCCCCTGAATAGTCATGGTCAGCACGGGGATGTCGAAAGTGTCTCACTCGTGAATGAGTGGGATAATTTCAGAATAAATCTGGATTTTGGAACAGAGTGTCAGTTATGGCGCTCTCCAATTGAAACTATCTCAATGTCAGAAGCTGGATTTGAGCGTGTCTACCAGGCATCAGCTCTTTTGCCACACTGGAAATTGGATTTGAAACCAGGAGCGTCTCTTGAACTGGAGCTTCTCCTGAGCATAAATAATTTTAAATAAACACGAGGAATAAATGTCAAATACTCAAGCCACTGTAGCTTATTTCAGTGCAGAAATCGGGATTTCTCCAAGTCTGCACACGTATAGTGGGGGACTTGGAATTTTAGCTGGCGACCACATTAAGGCAGCCGCAGATTTAGATGTAAATATGGTTGCAGTAACACTGATGTATAAAGAGGGCTATTTCAAGCAGAGAATGGATGAAGAAGGTAATCAAACGGAGATTTATCCTCGATTCGAGCCAGATCCGCTACTTGAAAAACTTGATGGGACCATTACGTTGCCACTTAGGGGTCGGGAAGTCCATGTCCAGGTGTGGAAATATACGTTTGAAGGAATAAACGGGACGCCAATTGACATCCTTTTACTGGATACGGATGTTGCGCAAAATGAAGCAGATGATAGGAAAATTACACTAAGACTATACTCTGGAGGAAAAGATCATCGAATTCTTCAAGAGGCTGTTTTGGGTTTTGCCGGTATTCGAGCCCTGCGCAATCTTGGGTACAAGGATTTTTCAACTTACCATATGAATGAAGGTCATTGTTCCTTCCTCACTCTGGAACTACTTAAAGAGTTCAAGGGGAATGAAGAAGAAGTGAGGAAGCGTTGTCACTTTACCACGCATACGCCTGTTCCTGCAGGACATGACCATTTTGCTGCAGATCGTGTTAAACGTTTGATTGGCGACCTCTTACCACCAAATCTGAAGCTTCCATCCATGGTGCTAAATAGCCGAGTCCACATGACTGAATTGGGTCTTTATTTTAGCCGCAGTGCAAATGGCGTGTCCGAACTCCATGGTGAGGTTGCACGTGACCAGTTTCCAAAATTTGAGATTGGCCATGTGACCAATGGTGTTTTTCATCGATTCTGGGTAGGTAAGATCTTCCGAGAAGTATTTGACAGAAATCTTCCTGGATGGCGTGAAGATCCGACCCGTCTACTGGATATAGATACGGTTCCGGATGAGGAAATCTTATTCGCCCGTCGGGGCCAAAAGAAATTTTTGCTGGATTATGCCAATTCTCAAACCCAGAGAGCACTTGCAAACAAAACCTTAACCGTTGGGTTTGCCAGAAGAGCCGCAGAATACAAACGTGCCCGCTTAATCTTTCATGACAAAGAAAGGTTGATTCGTCTTGCGAAAGGGAACAAGATTCAATTTGTCTTTGCCGGCAAAGCACATCCCCGCGATGATCATGGAAAAGAGATTCTAAAGGAGATCGTTCTTCAAGCAAAAGAACTACTTGGTGATGTAAAAATTGTATTCCTTGAAAATTACAATATGTGGTTAGGCAATCTGATCACAGCAGGTGTAGATGTTTGGCTGAATACACCTCTCCGACCTAACGAAGCTTCTGGTACTTCCGGAATGAAGGCCACTCTCAATGGTGTACCCAATTTATCCATTCTTGATGGTTGGTGGGCGGAAGCCTGCGAGGATGGTGTGAATGGGTGGGCTGTCGGTGATGCTGATCATGCAAATGATGCCGCTGATGCTGATCATCTCTATAGATTATTAGAAGAGCAGGTTATTCCAACTTATTATAATGATCAGGATAATTGGCTGAAGATCATTCGTGAATCCATTAAAACCGGTGTTCAATTTACGGGTACACGGATGGTACAGGATTATCTGAAAGACTATTATAGATAAGCACTAGGCGATATTTACAAAAAAGCCCCGGTGATTTCGTCGGGGCTTTTTTATCCGAATTGTTTTAGCAGGCTAATGCCTTTTGCTCATTTTCTCAAACTTCTTTGCCAATTCATCCCGCTGTGAATCGTCTAGACTTGCATGGAAATCAGCATAATCTGAGACCATGGTTTTGCGAAAAGCGCTAAACTCATTTTCAATCTCATCAAATTGCATGTTTAGTGCATCCACATCCATTCGAGCTGTTCTGAGATTCTCATTCAATGAGGTACGCAACCCAGCGTGATTCGCTTGCATACCCTCCTTGAAGAATGCAGCATTTTCCAGGACAACTTGAAGTTTTCCTTGCTGCATCTCATTCAGATCGAGTTTCTTGGTAATCCGCTTCATCATTTTGGTTTGATCCATGTTGTGTGGACCTCGATGAACTCCACAGGCTGCTATTCCGAGGATGAGGGCAACTACGAGAATACCCATTCCTATTCTTTTATTCAGATTTACTCTTTTCATATCCTTAATCCTTTTCTTCTTTAGCAGATTCTGCAGGTGTTTCATCTTCAGCACGAACTTCTTGATGATGCTTCAATTCAATTTTTTCCTTCAAGTGAGATTTCCAGGGACGATGACTGTGGGATTTATTATGACGATTCCCACCATGACCGCTGGAAAACAAAATCTTAGAAAGAATAATGAGCCCCAGAGCTTGCCAATATGTTATTACTGGACCACTAAACAGCGTGGGAATTAACCAATTCCAGAGTAACATAGTAATTGCTGGGAAGAGGGTGATGGCGGCAATCACAAAAAATGCTATGCCAATAAATTTACCTTTTGATGGTTTACACATGATTTACTCCTTTCAAATTATACCTATAGATCATTTAACTTTTTCCGCAAAGCCAGCACAGCGTATCGTTTTCTGGAGAGTAAAGTGTTTTGTGAGTCCCCAGTGAGATTGGCAATTTCCTTAAAGCTCAAGCCCTCAATTTCATGCCATATAAATACTTCCCGCTGCAGTTCGGGTAGGTCTTCAATAGCAGCTTCCAATTGCTCCTGGAGTTGAGATTGTTCGAAGAGTGAATCGGTATGCAGCTCTGGATCGTGAAGTAGGTTTTCAAGAAACTGACCCTCTTCAACATCATCAGATTGAACGGCATGGTGACTTCCCTCAATGGTTCGGGCACGCTTGCGATAAAAATCGTTCACCTTGTTTCTGGCAGTTTGATATAGCCAGGCAGAGGCTGCTTCCAACGAGCGTAAATCATCAAAGGCCCCTGTGAACTGATGAAAGACATCCTGGACAATATCCTCAGCATCTTCATACTGGGGCACCATTCCGGAAACCGACCCAAGCAACCATTCCTGTGCATCAAGAATGATCGAGCTCATCCGTAGTGTTTTCTGGGATGGGGGAGTTACGGCTTTCTGTGATTCTTTGCTTTGCATGTCACCTATATAGACGTTCAATCATGAGAAATATTGTATACTATTTTGGAAATGGTCAAAATATCGCAGGAGCCAGGAAGCGCTTCATGCAAACACACCTATAAGCACCAGAATTCAACCTGGTGTTATATAAAGCTATGTATTTATAATTACTTTAAAATTCCAGAGTAATTCCGCCCACTGGAAAGGTTTTGAATTGAAGTGCGATATCTTTGCTACCATCTTCATTATAGACATAATCCCAAGGATTATCTCGGTTGAACACATTCATGATATCCCAGAAGGCAACCAGGTTCAATTTCTCGAAGTAAAAACGCTGGAGCAGCATGATGTCGAAACGATAGTATTCGCCCATACGGTGGGTATTCCAATCTTCAGAACTATTGGTATACCATTTTCTATAATTATGATTATAAGTTTTAGGCGTATAGGGTTTACCACCTGCATAACGTAATCGAAAGCTAATCTCATATTCATCGGCAGGTGCCAGAGGAAACCAGGAGGTAGCTGAGGCAAATTTTGTTTGCTTGTACCTGTTGTACCAATCGTAATCCATATATCTAATCTTATAGCCACCCACCAGACTTACCACATCACGGTAGTCATAGTCCCATGGATAGTAAACTGTTTCAGCTTTTCGAGGATCGATTCCCTCTGACACTGAATGACTATAACTGAAAGTACTGTACCAATTGTTTGAATACTTCTTCTGAATAAAGAATTCAATGCCTTCAGACCGACCCGCTCCCACATTTCGGAAGTCTCCCAGGCTATCGGATCCATTGCGGTCTACCAGAAATTCTTGCATGGGCATATCTTTGAATTCCTTTTGATAATATTCAAGAGTTATACGAGTATCCTCAAAGGGCAGGTATTCTAATCCAAGGGCAATTTGATCTGCATGATAGAAATCCAGAGCCTTAGTATCTTCACCCCCGAATATGAGCATGGCATTGAAGGGTGCCTGGAAGTAACGACCAGCTGCCAGGTTTGCTTTGAGATGATGGGTAAATTGATAATTGAGGTTTAGTCGTGGAGACAAATTTGACTTTTCAATATAGGCATTGTGTTCCAGGCGTGCACCCAGGGTGAGCTCTAGTCTCGCCGTTGGATTGTATTTGAGCTGCCCATAGATGCCGAGGCTATTATAGGTTTGCTTGTATGTTGTATCTTTGCCAGAAAAAGTTGCGAGAGTGTCATATGGTCCGACGATAATGGTGCTATCCCCAAAGTAATTCGCATAGAAATCATCTCTAGTAATTGGTAGGATGGGAGATAAAGAATCAGCAGCATACCCATAATATATGAGCTCATCACCAAAGGAAATCAAGTCCCAGGTGTTGGGGGCTATTTTAAGCTTAAGACCCAAACTCCCTTCAATGTTCTTATTGAACTTGTGGACGATATCAGCTTTCGTGATGGTTTCCTGCTCGATAGTAAGACCCTCGTAGAAGGTGTCATGACTTTCCACCTCTGTTGATCGAAAGGCATCGATCTTGATAGTGACATAGTTTTGACCAATGGAAGCCAGGATGTAACCTTTGCGGGAATAGAGATTTTTATATGTCAAACCCAGTGTGTGTTGCTGACTGCTGTAATCGACATTTTCTGCTCCACGGTTCTGTGGGCTGTCTTCACCAACAATATTAATCGCATCAATTCCGCCAAGATAATTAAGACTCAATTTCTCTTTGGGGCTCAGATCATAGACAAGTTTGCTCTGGAATGTCCAATAGGTGGGAATTGCCTGCAGTCCACTCTGCTGGATGACAAAATCCAGGAAGGACCGTTTGATGGAAAATAAATATGAACTTTTGTTGGACATAGGTCCTTCAAAGCTGGCTCCAAAACCAGCCATATCGAAGCTCACCTTTGACTCGTGACTTTCCCGGTTGCCCTCCCGCACTGTAACATCCATTACTGATGAAAGTTTATCACCGTAACGGGCAGGGAAGGAGCCTGCAAAGAAATCGATTCTTTCAATGAAATCTGTATTCACCATTGTGACAGGTCCACCGCCAGCTCCCTGCTGAGGGTAGTGGACTGGGTATGGAACGTCCAGATGATCCATGACAAAGAGATTTTCACCTGGTGCGCCACCTCGCACGATAATTTCATTGGTTTGATCAGCCCCGGAGACAACTGAGGGAAGGGATTGCATCATACTGAGGATATCATGGGCACCTACCGGATCGGACCGGATCTCTTCAAAATCCACACTCCTGACACTGGTAGCTGCATCCTTGACTTTTTCGAAGTAACCAGCAGTGACAACAATGTCTGAACCAGTGAGCACTGTTGGCTCCAGGGCTACATTTACTACCCCGGGGCGGTTGGCTAGCGAGTGCACGTTAGCCCGTGCCTGAGATTTATATCCGATCATATGAACACGTATGGAATAACTGCCAACAGGAACATTTCGGATCTCAAAACGGCCATTTCCATCCGTGGCTGCACCCAAATTGGTATCATCCAGCATCACATTTGCTCCAGGGAGGGGATGTTTGGTATCTCTGTCAGTGATAGTTCCAGTTAATATACCTGTAGGTGCATTTGCAAATAGGGTGATGGTACTCAGCACGACGATGATTGTGAGAAGGATAAGCTTCATTTTGATTCTGTTCCTTTTGTGGGGTCATGTTTTCTAAACAATCTACATTTTTTCTGAAAGCAGTCTTTCTTACTGCTCAGTTCAATTAATCTTATGTTACGCGGGTTAATTAATGTCAAACTGTATACCACAATCAAATATTAGTACTGACAATAGAGTGTGTATTCAATTCTTGAGTAAAGACTATATTAATATGATATATATTTATCTCATGTTTACACACAAATCAAACTGAGAAGCCGTCTGAGAATTGATCTTTGTTGAGAGAAGCCACTACTGAATTGCCATTTCTGAACCACATCAAACAGCAAAGTTATTCATATTCTATTGAATAGAGGTAAACGTATTGATAATTCTTCTTGCTTCATAGTTTCATGATGAACAGGTTACGGGATAGGAGCTTCGCACATGTTTCAAAATGATCTGCTTCAAGGAAAGACGATTTTTATTACAGGAGGTGGCACTGGGCTGGGTCGTTCTATGGGTGAACGCTTTTTGGAATTGGGTGCAAAACTTGTCATCGCCAGCCGAAAGATTGACACCCTGGAAAAGAGTGCTGCGGAAATGGTTGAGGCAACCGGTGGAGAAGTATTACCGATTGCTCTGGATGTCCGTGACTACAAAGCAGTAGAAGGAGCTCTGGAGAAAACTCTCCAGCATTTTGGCTCAGTAGAAATCCTATTAAACAATGCTGCTGGAAATTTTGTGAGTCCCACAGAAGCCTTGAGTCACAAGGCCTTCGATGTCATCACCGATATTGTTTTAAAGGGGTCCTATAATACGACCCTGGCTTTTGGTAAACACTGGATCAATTCCAGACAATCTGCACGCGTGTTGAATATTGTAACTACCTATGCTACCACAGGATCAGGATATGTTGTCCCATCATCAATCGCTAAGGCAGGTGTTCAAACTTTGACCAGAAGTTTGGCGGTAGAATGGGCTAGATATGGAATAACCATGAACGCCATCGCCCCTGGACCATTCCCGACTGATGGTGCCTGGGATCGGCTCCTCCCACCTGGGTTGGAAGCAAAGTTTGTGGATAGAATTCCTTTGAAACGAGTCGGTGAGCATATTGAATTAGCCAACCTGGCTAGCTTTCTGGTCTCTGATCAATCACAATATATAAATGGTGAAGTAATTACAATTGATGGTGGGGAATGGCTAAAAGGAGCAGGTGAATTCAACTTTCTTGATGTACTTTCTCCAGCTGAATGGAAGGCCATGGAATTGCAGGTTAGAGAAGCGAATAAGAAGTAAGTAGGTATGTGGAGGGATTTATGAATTCAATATTAAAAATTGTTGTCATCCTGTCGATGATTGTATTGGTCATTGGGTGTGCTGTAACCTATCACCCCTCAAATGGCAGCGGTGGTTTTAGTGAAAAACGCTTAAATGAAAATACATTTGAAGTCACCTTTGAAGGCAACCAGCACAACAGCCTTGACGAGGTTCGAACCTATCTGACTTTTCGCTGTGCCGAGCTAACTCTTGAACAAGGTTTGACCCACTTTCTTATTGTTGAAGATGCCAGTTACGAAGCCATCGGTGATAAAGAATTTGCAGATGGTGATCTGACCATTGAAACCCGAACATCCATGTCAGGAGGAGTGAATACGACGGTGAAGAGCAATTTTGGGGCTGAGGCAATGGCAGGAGAGCCCATTGGTAAATTCATCATCATGATGCGGGTGGGACCGGATCCAGTACATACTACAGCCAGCATGGACGCAAAACATTTTATCGAGGCTAACTCCCATCTAATCAAGCGGTAGTCTCAGACCTCAGGAGTGTCCACCCAAACTGGTGAGGAAACGTAAATACCTGGCCATCTCGATCCATCACTACTTATCTCCATGCGCAGGTAGGATTTGCCTTTGACTGTGAAATTTTGTGTAATCTCAAACTTCTTAGATATCTCAGATTCATAAAGGAGAAGCGATTCTTTCTGGCTTTCAAGGTTTCCAGCATATAGGGTAACATCCAAAGACAATCCGAACTCCTCAGTACAAAGACCCTCACATGACAGTTTGAGAATGTCGCCTTTCCTGGCTTCCAAAGTATCGCCAATCCCGTAATCAGATCCGTCAAAGGAGATTTTTAGATCTCCTATTGGACCTGTTGACAGGGCGGTGCGTCGTGCCTTCATGGCAGCTACAATTTCAGCCGTTGCAGTGCCATCACTTCTGACAAGAGTCCTGGATTGAGCAAATATTTGGTCCTCATGGATACCCAATGACAACATGGGTAGTCTGACATGCCAGTTTCTGTTTAGGTTGCCATGACCATCGCTTCCACCATATACACCTAATTTGTGATCCTTGAGTAGGGCATCAATCCACAGTTGCCTTGAAGTATGGAAGGCTGCATAAGCAGGAGTGCCACAAAGAATTTGTACACCGTCAAGCTCTGGGTTAAGGTGATCCTCGGCTCCCCAGAATCCCCGTTTGAGGAGTACCCGCTGAAACCAGGGGAACTTATAAGCAGTGTGGGCACCAACAGATACTGTCCCAGGAGATCGTTGAGCCAATACATCATCGATGCTTAATTGGGATTTAATTTTGGGCCAGTCCTCACCACTATCACCGCTCCCCGGGAAATAGACGGGATCATTAAAATGCAGGAAGTGTACCGTTGATCCTCCAGCGTTGGCCACGCTTATCTCTTCACCTGGGATGATCGTAAGATCGCTCTCCTCATTTAGTGCTATGATATGCTTACGACTTTGGTTCCATTTCGCAAGCTCTGGATCATTTTCCAAATAATCGTGTGGGTGATCGTCCAGATCATAGGAATGATCGGTAGCTGTTATAAAATCCAATCCCAACAATTGAGCAGCTTTGCGGGTCTGTTCCAAAGAGGCACCAAATTCAATCTGATCGTTTGTCAGTGAGCTATGAAGATGTGTATCACCGGTTTGCCAACCTGCCAACTTTGGTAGATTTTCTTCGGTGATAGTGACTCTGAGTGGTGTTTTGCTGATACCGTGATAATTGTCAACCTGCATCCTGCGCTGTTTCCCAGAAATGGAGTAATTCAATGTGGGAATAATATCAATTTCTCCAAATGGAAGCATGACCGGATCAAAGGAGAATTCAAAATCGATCTGCCTGTGGCTAAGGTCTTGATTTAATGTCCAGTTCTGTGTGTGGAGTGTTTGGTTATTTTTAAGTATCTCAATCTCAACAGATCCCAGTTTGACGGGGTAGAGATGCGCGTCCTTCACGACGAGAAAAATGCTTAATTTTTGTCCAGGCTCTAAACGCCAGGGGGTATCAAAGATTAGCTCAGGTTCTCGCTTGAAATATCGACTGAAGGGAATTCGGAATCGGAAGTGTGTTTCAGCATATAAACCGATGAGGGGCACCATATCCAGCAATTTGCCAGAGATGGTATTGAAAGTGTTCTCCATTTAGTGTTAATAGGAATCATATTGCAGGAAGGCAAGTGAAAAGGCTGAAACAATGTCCATAAGGTGTGTCCAAAACCAGTGAGAATCTCGGGAGTGATTAGCGTACAAATTCAATGGGAGATACAGATGCGTCAGGGAATACTTGCGGATAAAAAGTTTGCCATGATTTCAGCCCCCGGTTAACTTCGCGCCACTTAAGAAGGAGTCTGGTAAGTAATTATGGGTAGTACATCCGATATAAAAAACAATTTGGTGATGGAGTTTAATGGCAATCTTTGGAAAGTTGTTGAATTTCTTCACGTTAAACCTGGCAAAGGAAATGCTTTTGTCAGAACAAAATTAAAAAAAATTCCAGGCGGTCAGGTCATAGAACAGACCTTTCGATCGGGTGAAAAAATAGATGATGTCAAATTGTTCGCCAATGAAATGACCTATCTGTACTCTGATGAATCTCATTACCATATTATGGACAATGAAACCTATGAGCAAATAGCTATTGATGCTGAGCTCATGGAATCTGTTAAAGATTATCTCAAAGAAAACGATTTCATTAAAGTCTTGTTTAGAGATTCAACACCCGTGGATGTCGAAGTAGCACCCCATGTGATACTGGAGATCAAAGAAACAGATCCAGGTTTACGTGGAGATACAGCCACAGGTGGTTCAAAACCTGCTTTTCTAGAAACCGGTCTAAAAGTAACGGTTCCGCTCTTTCTAAATATCGGGGACAAAGTCAAGGTTGACACTCGTACGGGGGAATATCTGGAACGCGTGAGGGCTTAGGAGAAATTATATTTTGAATACTAAAGACATAGAACAGCTCATCGAGTTACTGGAAAAATCTTCCATATCAGAGATTGAAGTCGGCAAGTGGGGAAAGAAAATTCGAGTCTCCAGACAAGGTGGACACGTAGTTGTACAAAACTCAGACATGGTTTCAGATGCTACGCCTACAACTCCTGCAGCCCCTGCTCCCTCCGAGACTACAGAAGATGAGAGCTCACTCCAGGGTGTTGCCATTAAATCACCTATGGTCGGAACCTTCTATCGCTCTCCATCACCTGAGGTTGATGCCTTTGTCAAAGTTGGAGATCACGTAAAAAAGGGTGATACGCTCTGTATTATTGAAGCCATGAAAATTATGAATGAGGTCGAGGCAGAAGTATCTGGTGTCATTCTCGATATCCAGATTGAAAATGCCCAACCCGTTGAGTATGGTCAGACCCTCTTTCTCATAGAACCTTGATAAACAATTATGTATAACAAAATACTCATTGCCAATCGTGGTGAAATCGCTCTACGCGTGATTCGTGCCTGTCGTGAAATGGGTATCAAGAGTGTTGCGATTTATTCGGAGGCAGATGAACTTTCGCTTCACACAAAATTTGCAGATGAAGCCGTTTGCATTGGTCCCGGACCCTCTAATCTTAGTTATTTAAACACCCAGGCAATTCTTACTGCAGCAGAAGTTACCAATGCTGATGCCATTCATCCAGGATATGGTTTTCTTGCTGAAAGTGCCGATTTTGCTAATATGTGTAAAAAGCACAATATTGATTTTATTGGCCCAGACGGCGATATGATTGATGCCATGGGTGATAAGGCTTCAGCCAAAGAGACCATGAAATCTGCTGGTGTTCCAGTAATTCCTGGTAGCCAGGGAATTCTAAAATCTGCCGGTGCAGCCAGAGAAATGGCTGATGAAATGGGATATCCGGTAATTCTTAAAGCAACAGCCGGTGGTGGTGGTCGTGGAATGCGGGTAGTCTACAGATCTGAAGACGTAGCGAAATTTTATGGGATGGCCCAAGCTGAATCTGGTACTGCATTTGGCAACGATGGGCTGTATCTGGAAAAATACATTGAGAATCCTCGCCACATTGAGGTCCAACTATTGGGCGACACACATGGAAATGTTTTTTCCCTCGGCGAGCGTGAATGCTCCATCCAGAGACGGCATCAAAAATTACTGGAGGAATCTCCTTCACCTGTCGTATCGGAGGAATTGAGGCATGAAATGGGTGAAGCTGCCGTAGCTGGCGCAAAACGGGTAAACTATGTTGGTGCCGGAACCATTGAATTCTTACTTGATAAGCATGGAAAATTTTATTTCATGGAAATGAATACTCGAATTCAAGTTGAACACACCGTTTCAGAAGAAGTGACTGGTATCGATATCGTCAAAGAACAAATCTCCTGCCATGCTGGTGGAAAACTGCCTGGATGGATCGCTGGTATGAAGTTGCGTGGACATTCTATTGAATGTCGTATCAATGCAGAAGATCCAGCAATGAATTTTCGTCCATCGCCGCTGCTCATCCAAAGTGTACATTTCCCCGGAGGGCGTGGGATCAGAATAGATAGTCATATTTATAGTGGGTATCAAATTCCACCAAACTATGACTCAATGTTGGCGAAATTGATCGCTACAGGTCAAGACAGAGGAGAAGCTATAGATCGTATGGTGGGTGCCCTAAAGGAATTTATTATTGAGGGTCCTAAAACAACGATTCCCTTCCACATTCAGTTACTTGAAAATGAACAGATCCGAAAGGGGAATTTCGATACACATTTTCTAGAGTCTTTCAAATATGATCCAAGTCGTGAGCAATGACCCTGGACCAAGACATTATCTAGAACTTATTGTCCCGTTTTGAACCGTAGGTTCGGCGGGATTTTTGCTGTTTAGGTGGAAGCTGTAATTTTTGGAAGTTATAAAGAATTGATTTGATTGAGGAGAGAAAGATGAACGTGCCAGTTGAATTAAAATATACCAGCGACCATGAATGGATTCGTGTGGAAGGTGATTCTGCAACAATTGGTATCACTGACTATGCCCAGGGCGAACTTGGTGATGTAGTTTTTGTTGAATTGCCAGATGTAGATGATGAATTTGAAAAGGGTGATGTTGCTGCGACGATTGAAGCTGTAAAAACGGTTGCTGACGTATTTCTACCACTGGGTGGGAGTATCGAAGCCGTGAACGAACAACTCGATGATGCATCTGAATTAATCAATCAGGATGCGTATGGAGAAGGATGGATCCTAAAAATAAAAATGATTGATGCATCTGAATTAGATAGTTGTATGACAGCTGAGGAATATATCGCCAGTATTTCTTGATAGGACGATTATGCACCAATACATACCCAACACTGAAGACGAACAACTGAAGATGCTCAATGAGGTGGGAATTGCCTCATTTGAAGAACTCCTGGATAGTATCCCCAAGGACTTACGCTTTGAAGGTGATCTTCCTTTACCTCCAGCGAAATCTGAAATCGAGCACAAGCAGGACGTGCTGAGCATCCTTTCGGGGGACGCCAGCACAGCTTCTCATGTCTCATTCTTGGGAGGGGGAAGCTACGATCACTTTATTCCCCATATCGTAGATGTATTGATTAGTCGCTCGGAGTTTTATACAGCCTATACACCATATCAGGCTGAAGTGTCTCAAGGCACTCTCCAGGCCATGTATGAATATCAATCAATGATTTGCGAACTTACCGGTATGGATTTGGCTAATTCGTCCATGTATGATGGTGCTAGTGCTATGGCAGAGGCATGTTTGTTAGCAGCTCGTCATACGCGACGCAAAAAAATACTAATCTCCAGAAGTGTAAATCCCATCTATGTTGACGTAGCTATTACATATGCCCATTATCAAGGATTAGAATTTGATTTCATTAATTTGGACGAAGGTGTTACCTCACTTAATTCATTGTGTGGTCAACTCAATGCTGATATAGCCGGGGTTGTGATTCAGAACCCCAATTTCTATGGTGGCCTTGAAGATTTGGCAGGCATCAAGGAAAGTATTGAAGATAAGAAGATTCAGCTAATTGCCGTGGTTAACCCCATCAGTCTGAACCTGCTGGAAGCTCCTGGTAAACTCGGAGTGGATATCGCTATTGGAGAGGGACAGTCCCTTGGAAATCATCTTAGCTTTGGTGGTCCTTATCTTGGTTTTATGGCGGTCAAGGAACCCCTTATTCGGAAAGTCCCAGGTCGAATCGCTGGTGAAAGTGTCGACGTACATGGTAACCGGGCATTTGTCATGGTACTTCGTACTAGAGAACAGGATATTCGTCGAGAAAAAGCCACCTCAAATATTTGTACTAATCAAGGACTGAACGCATTGGCTGCCTGTATTTACATGTCCACTCTGGGCAAGAATGGTATGAGGAAGGTCGCCGAACTAAGTGTGCAAAAAGCCCACTATCTGGCTGAAGCAATCAATGATCTCCCAGGTTTTTCGCTCAGGACCGAACTTTTTTTCAATGAATTCGTCATTGAAGTCCCTGGGGAAGCCAAAACTCTTGTTTCAAAGGCATCTGGAGCAGGATTTTTTCCAGGAATTGCCTTGAGTCAATTTGAGAAGGATTCTGATAACCAGCTGCTTGTCGCTGTGACAGAAAAACGTAGCAAGAGCGAGATGGATAATCTGGTATCATTTCTGAAAGGGTATTCAGTTTGAGTGTCTATGAACAAATGCTGGCAACCAAGTCTTCCAAAGGTGCTGGTTATCTGGTTCTGGTTGATCCCGACCGCTGGGATTTGGATGAAGTTGAAGTATTCATAAATAAAATTAATAATTCTGGAGCTGATGGGATCATGGTGGGCAGTTCACTCATTCTTGGTGAAGGTGCCCAACGAAAAGTGAAACGGATTCAGGAAATTGCTACCTTACCAGTCATTCTTTTCCCTGGAAACGTAAACCAGTTGACACCTCATGTTGATGCCGTGTTCTATCTCTCAGTTATTAGCGGGCGCAATCCCCAATTTCTTATCGGTGATCAAGTTCAAGCCGCACCTGTAGTGAGAGAGCTCGGGATTGAACCAATGGCTACAGCCTACATGCTTATCGAAAGCGGTCGAGTCACCACGGCTGAGTTTGTCAGTGGTTCTAAGCCAATCCCCAGGGATAAGGATGAAATCGCTGTTGCACACGCCCTGGCAGCTGACTATCTCGGTTTCAAGTTCATCTATCTTGAAGCAGGGAGCGGTGCCCAATATTCAGTTACACCTCAGATGGTAAAAGCCGTCACTTCCTATACAGATGTCCCGGTTATCGTTGGTGGAGGTATCCATAGTCCAGATGTAGCCGCAACCCTTGTTCAAGCTGGTGCCTCATTTGTGGTGACAGGTAATGTTCTTGAAGATCCAGAGAACTCACATCTAATGGAAGCTTTTTCCAAAGCTATCCATAATAGCTAGTCCCTTCAGAATATTTCTTTTTACTGATTACCGAGAGAAATTCTAAGTTCTTATTTTTACCAGGAAATCATTAAGTCATCCCGAGTGTCGCAATTAGCGTAATCGAAGTGTCAAGAATCGTGTGTTTTTGGACAATAGTTTGTGACCACTCGACTCTCCTCGAGGAGACGAGGTGAGGATTTAAGTAATACCTGGACTATATTCGCCCATGGCTCGCTCTGAACAATATCTTCAGGATTTCCTAAACTATCTCCGTATTGAACGCAATCTGGCCAAGAATACCCAGGACGCCTATCTGGATGATCTGGCAAATTTCTGGGAGTTTTTAAGCTCACTGAAAATTAGTTCACCTGAGAACGTGGACCATAAAACTCTCACTGAGTATGCACGTGTGTTGAAAAAGCGAAAAATGGCTGAAACTAGTGTAGCTCGCCACTTCTCCTCTCTGAGAGCCTACTACAAGTTTTTAGTCATGGAGGGCCACCTCTCTGATGACCCGACACAATTTTTAGATTCCCCAAAACTTCCAGCAAGTTTACCAAAAATTCTGAATTTTGAAGATATTATACTCCTATTGGAAAGCATTGACACGAAGACGGCCTTGGGATTGAGGGACAGAGCCATGTTTGAGCTCATGTATGCTGCAGGTATGAGAGTTTCTGAAGTATGTAATTTGACCATGGAACAGATCCTAATAGATGATGACCTCATTCTCATTCGTGGAAAGGGGAATAAGGAAAGAATTGTTCCCCTTGGCGAAGAAGCCAAAAACTGGCTAATTGAATACATAGAACATGGTCGACCATCTCTTGAAAAAGGGTACTTTAATGAAGGTATTCTCTTCCTGAACAATAAGGGTAAACAACTGCAGCGGAAAGGAATCTGGTTTATCCTTAAGAAACTGGCTGAAAAGGCAGATCTACATAAACCAGTAAGTCCACACACTTTCCGACATTCTTTTGCCACACATTTGCTGGAAGGGGGAGCGGATCTCCGAATTGTACAGGAAATGCTAGGCCATGTAGATATTTCTACAACCCAGATTTATACTCATCTTGATAGCACTTATCTCAAAGAAGTCCACAGCAGTTTCCACCCTCGAGCACGTCGCTAATATGCAAAACAATCAGTCTCCCTGATAAGTCGCATCAATTCTAATCCATTGGTAGCTGTCATTTTCTCGTTTATTTTGATTCTATGATCTTGAAAAATACATTCTATACGGATTGGGATTGTGAATCGATGGGGGAACGTCACCTCCCTGAGAATGAATATCGCAATGCCTTTGAAATTGACCGCGACCGGATCATTCATTCCACAGCGTTTCGACGTCTGCAGGGGAAAACGCAGGTCTACGTGACAGGACAATCTGACCAATATCGTACCCGGCTGACACATTCCATTGAGGTTGCCCAAATTGGTAGATCAATTGTAAACTATCTAAATAGAAGTTCGGAGCTATTGACAGCAGATTATCAGATTGATTCTGCCCTCGTGGAAGCTGCTTGTCTAGCTCATGATCTGGGCAACCCACCCATTGGTCATAAGGGAGAATCCCGCTTAAATGAACTCATGGATGAATGGGGTGGTTTTGAGGGCAATGCTCAATCATTACGCATTCTAACAGATATTGTCAGGGGTGATCGCCGATATTACTCAAATGCAGGTATGCAAGCCACCCGTGCTTGTCTGGATAGTATACTGAAGTATAAAATTGTTGGTAAGCAATACACGGAAAATGGTGCGAAGTTTCTATACCCTGATCAGCAGGATATTATATCCTGGGTACACCAAGACCCTGCACTCGACGATTTAGTGCAAAGCGGAACCCAGGTTCGCCCCATTGAGTGTGCAATTATGGATCTTTCTGATGACATTGCCTACACTACCTCTGATTTGTTTGATGGTGTAAAACAGAGCTTGTTAACAACTGAACAAGTGGAGCGATTCTGGCTTGATCAGTATCCTCAAGCGAGCCAAAAAATCAGAGCTGATGTGGATCAAGTATTGAGAAATCAGTTCCCCATGTCACGCTTTATTGCAGGACTCATTGGGAGATGGATTTATTCAATTTCCCTCATTTCCATAGAAGCTCCCTATCTTGATGTTCCTCGATACAAGTATGGGTTGGAGATGGCAGAAGAGTCTCATTCAGATCTCATGGCTCTGAGATCCTTAAATTATAACTTGATTTATAATTCAGACTATGTGAAAATTCCAGAATCAAAAGGTGTAGAGATTCTGGAAGAACTGTTTCTGTATTTCCGAGATGTAATATTTAAGAAACGAGATATACTCGAACCCTTGCCTTTGCCGGCAGGGATATCAGACGATTTTGATGAGAATCAGAAAATGCGCATGGTTTGTGATTTTGTAGCGGGAATGACGGACAATCATGCAATTCGGCTCCATTCCTGTCTTATAGCTTGAGTTCCTTGTAAAAAATATCAACCTTTGCCAACAGCTCAATCAGACTGCCATCATTGTTAATGACATGGTCAGCCCTGCGAATCTTCTCTTCGATGGGCATTTGAAGGGCATCACGTCGATCAAAATCAACCTTGGAAATGCTACTTCGTCGTTCAACCCGACCTTCTCTAAACATGCGTTTTGCTACCACGACTAACACACCATCGGTGATGCTATCCGCATGGGCTTCAAATAGCAGTGGAGCATCAACAACAAATAGTGACTTCCCTTGAGATCGCGCCATCTCGATGCGATCCAGGGTAATTCGGCGGACTTCAGGGTGAATGAGATGATTCAGAAAAAGTTGATCTTCCCTGGTGTTAAAAGCTCTTTCGGCTAATATCTGTTTTTGAAGATTTCCCGCTTCATCAAGGATATCTGTACCAAATCGCTGAGCCAGACTGGCTAATATTTCAGGATCGTTTCTGAGAATTTCTTTTGCGAGTGGGTCGGAGTGAGATACGACGGCTCCATGGTGGGCAAGGCGGTCACTAACCGTACTCTTACCCGAACCGATATTTCCCGTAACCCCGAGGATATACATATCTACTTCAATACGGCGAGGATACGTTGGTAAATATCCTGCATATCTCCTGTACCATCAATATGCCGTACGACTCCCTGAGGATGGTAATGATCAATGAGAGGTTTTGTCTGTTTCTTATAAACCTCCAGCCTGTTGACTACAGTTTCCTCAGTATCATCGGAGCGATGAATGAGGGGACTGCCATCATGGTCGCAGATTCCCTCCACAGCAGGAGGATTAAACACCATGTTATAAATATGACCACACTCAGAGCAAGACCTTCTGGCTGTCAGGCGGCGCACCAATTCAGAGTCAGGCACCTCCAGCACAAGGACGTGATCCAGAGCCAGCCCACGATCACTCAAAAGTTGATCAAGCCCTTTGGCCTGGGGGCAGGTCCTGGGAAATCCATCCAGGATGTAGCCAGGTTCGAGTTCAGGCTTTTCAAATTCATCCGCCACCATGCTGAGAATGACATCATCTGGTACAAGGTTTCCTCCATCCATAAAACGCTGGGCGGTCTTACCTAATGGCGTGTTTCGCTGTCGGTTGTCTCGAAGCAGATCACCAGTAGAGAGCTGAATGATATGAAAATCTTTGACAATTAGTTTTGCCTGGGTTCCTTTGCCAGCTCCGGGAGGTCCTATAATAATGATGCGCATGTTAGTGTTTTCTCCGTTTATATAAGATCTAACAAATTTTATGCCTGAAACGCTTCATCTGTGAAAGATTCTCCTAAATCATTATGCCTGCGACAGTGGCAGTTAACCACGACGCTAAAGCTCCACCAATCATAGCCTTAAAGGCAACCTTGGATAGATCACCTCGTCGCTCAGGAGCCAACGCCCCGATTCCGCCAATCTGGATTCCGATTGAGGAAAAATTGGCAAACCCACAGAGGGCATAGGAACTAATGATCATGGACTTCTCATCAATTTGTCCCATTACATCTTGTAGGTGGCTGTATGCAATAAGCTCAGTAAGTACAATCTTTTCTCCCATGAGTTGACCTACGAGAGTTACATCAGCCCAGGGGACGCCCATGAGGAACGCCAACGGGGAGAAAACCCATCCTAACATCTGCTGAATACTAAGACCGATCATGCCCAGTGCAAAATTTGCTGCTGCAACCAGGGCGACAATGGCTATGAGCATAGCCCCAACGTTTGCAGCCAGACGCATCCCATCAGAGGTTCCATTCGCAATGGACTCCATGACATTGCCCTGGGGCTTCTCAATATCCACCATTTTGTCTCCAGCAGTAGGGGAGTCCTCAACCTCTGGATAGATGATTTTAGCCAGAACTAAGGCAGCGGGAGCACTCATCACTGATGCTGCCATGAGATGTCCTGCAATATTGGGGATATCAGTGAGCCACTTGGCATAGATGGCCAGAACTCCACCAGCCATGGTTGCAAAACCACCTGTCATCACAGCCATGAATTCACTTTTGGTCATAGTTTTTATAAAGGGACGAATCAAGAGTGGCGCTTCGGTTTGGCCGACAAATATGTTTCCTGAGGCGGAGAGTGTTTCAGAACCACTGGTGCCCATGGTTCTCTGCATCCCCTTTGCGATATATTTCACAACGACTTGCATGATTCCAAAGTGATAGAGGATTGCCATGAAGGCAGAAAAGAAAATAATTGTCGGGAGAATCTGGAAGGCAAAAAAGAATCCCAAACTATTCTCTTGCCCTGGACTTATCGCCAAGGCCCCAAAGAGGAACTCCGCTCCAGCATCAGAAAATGACAATAGTTTATTGATAGCTCCATCCAGAAACATGAAAACCGGTTTACCTACAGGTGTTGCCAGGATAAATATCGCGAAGGCGAGCTGGAGACCCAGCCCCCAGAAAACAACGTGATAATTAATAGCCTTACGATTGTTTGACATGAGAAAAGCAATTCCTAGAATTGCAGCAATGCCCAAAAATCCAATTAGTCTATGCATGGTCTATTCCTTTGGTTCTTCATAACAGTTTCGACATCTCGCTTCATAGGACTCGGCCTCACCAACCAAAATCTGATCCCCTGTGTTATTCAAGCGCTGAGTGAATCCAGCTGGATTACCACAGATAACGCAAATCGCCAAATTTTTGGTCACATATTCTGCGTCGATGATGAGATCAGGCATGGGACCAAATGATTTTGCCATATAGTCCTTTTCAAGACCTGCCACGATGACACGTTTTTTTTGTTTGGCCAGAATCCGACATACTTCCACAATTTCATCATCAAAGAATTGCGCCTCATCGATACCCACAACTTGAACATGTTTTGCCAGTGGCAATATATCTTTAGCAACTTTCACCTTAGTAGATTCGAGCTGTTGCTGGCTGTGAGAAACAATATGATCCTCGCTAAACCGATTGTCTATATCAGGCTTAAAGATGGCAACATGCTGTCGAGCGATCTGAGCTCGTCGAAGTCTCCTGATGAGTTCTTCAGTTTTACCACTGAACATGGATCCAGTAATCACTTCAATCCAACCACTGTGATGGGGCGCTAAATGCTCCATAACCTAATCATCTCCTGAGTTTTTAATTTGAATCTGGTTCCTAAGAACCGAGATCCTGTTGACCGAAGGCCTGGGGCAATAATTGTGAAGAGCTTGTTTCAGTGCAGACTCCTGTTTCACTAACCAGTGTGATTGGTATTTCCCCACATAATTCCCATATAACCTGGCGACAGGCACCACAGGGGCTAACCCCATTTTCAGTAGCCACCACGAGATGGGTGAAATTATTTTCACCAGCAGCAATAGCGGAAAACAAGGCAGTGCGCTCAGCACAAATCGTCAAGCTATAGCTGGCATTTTCAATATTACATCCCTGATATATTTCCCCATTGGCGGTTTCTAGAGCCGCACCAACGTGAAAATTGGAGTAGGGAGCATAGGCTTTTTTACGAGCGTCCAGGGCGACATCTTTAAGTTTGCTTTGCATTATGAATTCCCGCTTAGTCGATATTTGTGGTATATGCTGTAAAATACCAGTCCAAGAATAAATCCACCGATGTGCGCAATATAAGCGGTTGTGCCTTGAGGTGTCAGTATTTCGAATAAAAATTGTGTAGCGATCCAGATGCCAATGAACCACGCTGCCCTGATTTTTAAAAAGAGTACAAAAAAAGTCCAGGTTAAGATTTTAGCACTGGGGTATCGCAATGCGTAACTGGCTAAAACCCCGGAAATAGATCCAGATGCTCCAATGAGCAATCCGGGTCCATCAGCACCAAAGTAGGGATCAAAATAAACCTCAAACAAGGCTGCACCTGCCCCACATCCTAGATAAAAGAGCAAGAAAAATTTTCGACCCAGGGACCCTTCCATATTGTCACCAAAAATGTAAAGGAAGAGCATATTGAAAATCAGGTGACTCCAACTCCCGTGTAGAAACTGGTGTGTTATAAGACTAGGGAAAGCCTGAATTGGGTTGCTGCGAAACAAATCCTCTGAGAAAACGAACAAGTCAAAATTGTAAAAATAGGTGAGGAGATACAGGGCAAAGTTTGCAATAATAAGACCATAAGTGGTGTAGGGTTTACGTAGAGCAGGATTAGTATCTGAAATTGGAATAAACATATCACGAGGTCACTGAGAAAGTGTGTTTGAACTCTCTCACATTCCCAGATTCATCACTGATCGAAACTTCAAAGATGTGTTGGCCCCGTCCAAGTCTGCTGGGCACATGGAATGAAAGTTCATGCCTAAGTGGATTATAGTCTGGAAAAAATAGTGATCCATCCAGTGTCGCTCTAATCCCTGTTCTTGGATATGTGATCACTCCTGTGTTGTCCCTGACATTAAAGACCAACCGTGTGCCACGTCGCACTTTGGAGTAAGAATTTTGTGGGGTAATAATTGGTGCTTGATTGTCCTCGAACAGAAAGAAAGTCCCACCTTCACTAATCTCAAGCTCAAACTGCTTCGTGGAATCAGCAGAAATTTGACGTTGCCAGGTTTTCTTTTTACCTGGTGAAAATATAGCCAACTTCGGATTTTGTCCGGCGTTCTTAAAATATACTTTGCCACTAAAATTACTTTGTGGAGTATTCAATACCCGCACAGAAAGCCCTGTCACGGGTTGGCTACCCATTACTCCCATGGCAGTATCAATTCTTACATATAGATCAGCTTTACCGGAATTTGCCACGGTTAACTCAGCATTAATCAAATCGAGATTGAATCGATTAGCTTCTCCTTCCGATATAGGCTGCATTGGGTTCAGCTCAAGAGAAGTGAGCCGTTTTTGGCCACTAAGTAAATCAATGTTCTGGGCTAAAGCAGCATGACTCAACGGAATGATATCAGACTCTACAGAATTGGGGCTAGTTTGAACCAATTCACCACAAAATTCGATTTGATTTCCCGCCAGGGTATAAGCCAGTGGAAAGATAAGAGGTTCTCCACTTTCAATTATAATCACATACCCCTCGCCCTTTTTCCTCCAGCTATGGGTCAGATCCCAGATACCTTGATTCTGCGGGGGGATGATCCATTTTATTTTACCACCAGCCGATCCCAGAGCCCGTACTCCGGAACTAAAATTAGTATTCCCCAGGACCCATGTAGTGGAGTTCAGCCTGTAGAGTGTTTCCGCTACGGGAATATAGGTGTTGTTTCCAGTGAAGAATTGAATGTTTTCATAACCACTGTCAGGGAAATGACGTGTGATGACATATTTCTCACCCTCAACTTTGAGATCCCACCTTGCTGGTAAAGTCTCATGGAATATGAGACTTTTACTTACCTTATTTCCAACTATATCAGTTACATCGACCTGGAGATGGGAGAGACCGGCCGGAGAAATCTCTCCATCAAGGAGATCAGGAACAAATGGGGATGCTTCACTTAAATGTTTGTTAAACAAGGACATAAAGCGCCACCCTCGTCTACCCTTCAGACCTGGATATACCTTATCAACATCATCGGTAAGCCGCATTGCTACTCGGTCAAATTCTCTGGCGAAGAACAGCGAGTCGTTTACCAGAAGCTTTGCACTATAGATATTGTATTTATTGTAGGTACCGTTGGCCCGATCATGGGTGTTGATGGCGACTCTAAAAGAACCTGTTACTGATACTGGTTTAATCTCAGAGCGCATATCGAAAATCACAGGGAAACGACTCCCATTTATTTGACAACCCATGTCAACCGGAATAAGCAAAATCTCATCAAGGATGGGTGCAATCACATCTTTTATATCTGGATAAAATATTTGGGGATTAAGTACCTGCCCAGTAGTATCCCTTATTTCAAAATGCAAATGCGGGTGTTCAGTTCCTGATGTTCCACTATATCCAATTATTGCTCCAGCTTTCACCGGATGCTCATCTGGATCGAATTTGAGGCGCATAGAGTATCTGTCTCGCGCCAATTGTTCGGAACGGATTTGGGATTCAATGACTGGACTGAATTGTTCGAGGTGTCCATAGACAGCTACATTTCCGTCATTTAACCTCAGCCACACACCTTTGCCATAGCCATTATACCCAATCGCAATGCGCTCGATGTATCCATCCCCAGTGGCCAGACAGGGTACTTCCATTTCTCCCCAGGTTTTGATATCAACACCCGCATGCAGGTGCCCCGACCGATACTCTGAAAAGGTAGCAGACAAACTTTGGGAAGCCCTAATGGGCCAACGATAGCTTTGACCTGATAGGATTGAACCCATGACTAAAGTGATTAGGACGATTCGAAACATGGTGCATAAATTCATTTTTCCTCAACACGAAGCAATGATTTTCAGGGTCAAATTGGAATTAATAAATAGGTCATTGATTCTGGAGGATATATCAGTTAAATAACTGACCTTATGAGACTATTAAAATCAAAGCCGGAACCAGCCGAAATCCCCTACAGTTTTCAGGATAGATTTCAGAATATTCAACGAATTGCAATTATTTATCCCCAGGATGTGACCTGGCTTAGAATAGCTCGATATGCGCTCCAACGCATGTATAATCTACCTGAGCAATTCAGTTACATGTTATTGGTTCCTGATGCCAGCAAGGAGCAATCGCTTAACATACAGCATCAATACTTCGATATGAGATATGATCCAAGGTCTGAGGAGAGGATGAGCATTCAGAATAGTATCGTAGGATTTAACCCTGATATCTTACTTCAATTGGAACCGAAACCTGGTGATCGTCTAATCAGTTTAATCAAACAGGTGGATGTCTCTTTGAAAATTGGCTTTGGCGATGAGAAGTCAGACCTAAATGTAATCTACTCTCAGAGTGAGAGTGGCTTCTACGAAAAAAATATTTTAAATCTGATTGCTCTGCTGGAGAAGAAGTAGAGGGTGATTTAGCGCACTTACTGGTTGTGGTTGCGCTGATTTTGAGTCTCTTTACATGAGACATGGTACTTAGCGATTGGAGCTGCCATTAAACGACCTTCTTCAATTAACTCCCCACAGATGATACATACCCCATAGGTTTGTTCTTCGACACGGTCGAGGGCCTCATCGACATCACTTAAGTATTTAGCTTGGCGATGGGCGAACAAACTGGTCTTTTCTCTTTCCGCCATATCAGTCCCTACGTCAGCCATATGATAGGTAGCAGAGGACAATTCACCAGCTCCTTCAGTAATCGTTTTGTTGAGTTCACTTTTCTGATAATCAAGATCCTCAGCGATACGATTACGCTCATCCAGAAGTAGTTGTTTAAACTTCTTAAGTGTGGTTTTGTTGTACTTTTTTGCTGCCATTATTACCCTTCAAGTATTGCTTCGATTGTTGCAATATATCGTCTAAGTATGATTTTCCTAGCAAATTTAGCTCATTTAAAAACCTCTTGGCACCCCCTATGTGTCCGACTACATTTGCGCGCTTTTATGAACGGTCATTTAATCATATTATAAAGGGTGAGGGTATAATGGAAGATATTGTATGCCCGAATTGTGGCGAGGAATTATCAGAAGAGAAATTAGCTAAATCTCTCATCTGTCCGCACTGTGCAACAAATCTAAAAAATAAAAAATACATGGATTTCTTGGAATTCCTTATGGTGTCAGAAATTGTCCAGGATATCGATTTTTTTGATGAATCGGTATATGGTGATGAATACCTGAGATTTGAAGAGTCCGGTTTTGATGATCAGGATTTACCTGATACTCAGGCTGCTGAGATTGATTGGGATAAGGATCCTGATCATACTGAGGAAGAGTGGGGTGAAGACAATCCCAATCTTTCCAGAAACAAGCCCTGGCAGTCATAGTCAGAGCCTCATACTGGAGAGGATCTTTTAATGGAATCTAAGAGTAAACCAGCCCAACAGATTCAAATTCAAGTGAATGAAAAAGTAGCTGATGGTGAATATGCGAACTTGGCTATAATCACCCATTCCGCTGCCGAATTTGTTATGGATTTTGTACGGGTCATGCCAGGTTCCCCCAAGGCTAATGTTCAGTCACGTATCATTATGACACCTAGTCATACCAAAGCGTTACTTCGAGCCCTGGAGCAGAACATAACCAAGTACGAATCTGAACATGGTGAGATTAGAATGCCTGATCCCATGGCATTTCCTGGTATGCCTCCCAAAACTGGGAACATGCCGAACTAGTACTAAACTAGCGATGTTTTTTTAAAGGGTCCATCTGGACCCTTTTTTTATATCTACTTAAAATACTTTTTGCTTCGCAATAGCAAGGTATTGGTTACCACAGATACTGATGAGAAAGCCATTGCCATTCCAGCGAACATTGGGTTCAGAAGTGTTCCAGTGAAGGGATATAGAAGTCCCATCGCAATTGGGATCCCCGCGAGATTGTAGATGAAAGCCCAAAACAAGTTCTGGTGGATTTTAGAAATCGTGGCCTGGGCGATCCGGTGTCCAAAAACTAGATTATTCAATGAGTTATTCATAAATATGATATCTGCTGCATTCACAGCAATATCGGTTCCACCACCAAATGATAGGCCAATATCAGCTGCAACAAGTGCTGGCGCATCGTTAATACCGTCGCCTAGCATACCTACAATCTTCCCTTCAGCCCTTAAAGCCTTTATGTGGTCATGCTTATCAGAAGGTAGTACTTCTGACCTATAGTTTTGGATTCCAATTTGATGGGCAACCTGACAGGCAGCTTCTTCCTTATCCCCAGTCAAGAGGTAAGTCTGGATACCTTTTTCTGCGAGGGATTGGATAACTGCTGAGCTTTCCGACTTAATGGTATCAGAAAAAGCCACCAACCCTATTGGAGTGTCTTCTGCAAAGACAGCTGAAACAATATATCCCCTGGTATAATACGCTTCTACAGTGTCTGAATAACTCTGTGGAAGCTTATCGGAGGTGTCAATTTTTCGAACACGATACAGAGTTTTATTGTTGTATCCTTCAAGGCCTCGGGCTGCTTCCTCTTTCACATCTGACATCTGCAACATTTGGATGGATTGGCTTGTTCCGTAGTCAATGAGAGTTTTCGCCAGTGGATGCTGGCTATGCTGCTCAAGCCCCATAGCAATTGCCAGATAGTGTAAATCTTCCTGTGGATAATGATCCACCAGTCGAGGCTTTGATTCTGTAATAGTCCCTGTCTTATCGAATACCATCATATCTACTTTACTTAACAATTGAAACGCGTCAGCTGATTTGATGAGGATGCCACCTCTTGCAGCAATACCACTTCCAACTACCAGAGCTGTAGGTGTTGCTAATCCCAGAGCACAGGGACAGGCAATGATCAATACAGAAATCATTACATTTATTGCGAATGTTAATCCATATCCCAGCATAAACCAGGTGATGCCACTAAGGACTGCAAGTCCAAGAACAACTGGGACAAATACGGAGGCAATTTTATCTACCAATTTTTGAATTTTGGGTTTACCCATTTGAGCTTTTTCCACAAGATCTATGATCTGCCCAAACATGGAATAACGACCCACTTTCTCAGCCCGAATAATTAGTCCAGCCTGAAGGTTCAAACTAGCGCCTATCACCTGGCCACCCCTGAGTTTTTCAACTGGAAGTGATTCACCGCTGATTGCTGATTCATCCACAGAACTAGCTCCCTCTATGACCATTCCATCAACGGGAATTTTTGAATGGGGGTTTACTCGAATTTCATCTCCGTTTTTAACCTCATTAAGAGGAACCGTTATCCAATTCCCATCCTTTTTTACTTCAGCCTCAGTAGGCATATGTTCCATGAGTCCTGTAAGAGCTTCAGTGGATTTCCCTCTAGCCATAGCTTCCAACCATTTACCAAAGGTAATAAAAAGTAGAATAGTTCCAGCTGCTTCGAAATAGAGTGTTTGAAATCCAATCAGACCCCAGCCCAACTGTATGTTTAGTGCGGAAACAAGTGAATAGATATAGGCTGAGCCTGTTCCAAGGGCGACCAGTGAATCCATATTGGGTACAAGCATGAGCAAATGCTTTATCCCTCGGTGGTAATAACCAAATCCGCTGATCACGAGGATGGTAGCCAAAGCCAATTGGACCAGGATATTCCATTGAACTGGAAGCAATGGGTTCTCCAACATCATTTCCAGCATAGCATAGATAAGTAAGGGGATTCCAAAAACTGCTTGAATCAATAGTAAACGCTTCCAGGTAGCAATGGTACGTTGTTGCCGATGAACGAGGGAGGATGAACCCTGTGGTTCCAGTTTATAGCCTATTTTCGAAACTGCTTTAGTCAACCTATTTATGGGAATTGATTCATCCGAAGTCACAATAGCTGATTCTGTAGCCAAATTAACCGATACTTCCTTGACACCAGGCAAGCCTTTTATGGCTGATTCAACAGAGGTGACACAGGCAGCACAGCTCATGCCTTCAACATCAAACTGATAATTATGTGATGGGGGGATATCTGTATCTTTTTCGGGCATTGGCGCTCTCTTTTTTTGTTTACTTCAGCATTGAACATGTTTAACTAAGTCAGGTTCTAAACGAAATAATCAGCTTTACCACAATATGTCAATATAAAATAACTTTTAGTCTATCTGGAGGGGAAACCATGTGGCAATCAAAAAAAGTCATTGTTATTGGATCTGGTTTTGCGGGTCAGACTGCCGCGCTCTACCTGGGTGATTCACTTTGGGATGGATCTGCAGCTGTGATAATCGCTCACCCCATTGTGCCTGATTGGAAGAAATACCCAGTGAGTGGGAGGGATATGTTTGTCTCAAACATGGAGATGGGACTGTCCGGTGCATGAATGAAGCGCATGATTCATACAACTTTCAACCACAAATTACGCGGTCGCATGGGTTGGTCGCTAATTCCTGAATAGGAGCACCTCATGGAAATCACCAAAACTCAGCGTTTTCTTATGAACTGCAAAGCCTTTCAACTTTATCGCTTTGTTGTATTGAACCTGAAAATACTCAAAGGTGTAAGTCAGGCGAAACGTTCTTAAGCGATCATCACTGCACAGCAAATCTATCTCAATAATTATATTGCATTATATTTGTGATAATTATTATCATGTAATTACTTGATGAATGACCTTTGATGAGTTATATCTGAAGATGAAGAATTTAATGAAAACATTGTTAAGTGGGATGTCGCTCCTGATAATCCTGGGAAGCTGTAGCGATATGGGTGAACCAGAGATTCTGTTACCACAGATGGAAGTAGAAACAACCCTAATTGATTTCTCTACTGTAACCATTGGATCTCCCCAAACGAGACAGATTCTGATTGTTAATACTGGTGAAGGTGAGCTTAAGGGTGACTTGAGTCTGGTTCAGGACAGTTCTGTATATGCACTTCAGCCCAACGGCGCATTTACTCTATCCAATGATGACACTCTGGTAGCTGAATTATCTTTTACTCCTTCTGCTGAATTTACATATACTGCTCAAATTATAATCAGCAGTGACGACCTGGGAAATCCTGAACATGTAGTTGATCTTAACGGCGTGGGCACAGCCTTACCCGTACCAGCACTGACCGTTTCAAGCACCAGCTTGAATTTTGGAACCATACTGACTGATAGTAGTAGCCAACAGCAAATCACTCTTAGTAGTACAGGAAATGATACCTTGTTGATTTCATCAATTGCTTTTGACCTGTCTGCTTATCGTGTTGATGTGGGCACACCACTCGAACTGATTCCTGGTGCTTCGCAAACTCTGACTATCACCTTTCATTCTGATGAAGCAGGAACCTTTAATGGGAACCTTTCTATTGTATCAAATAGCCCATCCACACCGGATGTTGTCTCACTCTCAGGCGTGACGGAAGCAGCTGTGAGTTATGCAGCAGCGATCCAGCCAGTTTGGGACGCCAGTTGTGGTGGGTGCCATGGTTCAAATGGTGGATTAAATTTAACATCGTATAATAATCTCATGTTGGGAACCTCTTCCAACGGACCTGCTGTGATTCCTTTTGATGGTGCAAATAGTTTGATCATCAGACGAATTGATGGGACAACTGGTGGACTTATGCCACAGGGCGGTCCTTCTCTCTCAGCAAGTACCATTGCTACAATTGAAACGTGGATCAACCAGGGAGCGCTAAACAATTGAAATTACTTATTCGAATTACTCTCATTAGTCTAACTACTGCTAGTCTTTTCGCACTTCCCAGGTTTGCCATGATGGAGGAAGTCAGTTGTGGAACCTGTCATTCCTACCAGGGTGGTGGTGGCAACAGGACTGCGTATGGAGAAGAATATGCCCGAGAAAGTCTAATCATGCGAGATTTCTCACTGCCCTGGGAGAATGAGGACAATGATTTCCCCGTTTATTTTGGTGCAGATACAAGATATCAAATGATTGCTCAGGCAGATGAAGACCTGAGGCAGTTTCCCATGCAGTTTTCACTCTATGGTGGGGTTGAACTGGGTAGTCTCATCGCGCATGCTGAAGTTTCCAGGATATCTGAGGAAATTAGAGTAGCGGGTGGTCTCAGGTATGAGGAGTTGCCACTTGAGAGTTGGGTTGGTCTGGCCAAGGCAATGCCGGTCTTGGGATGGAGGATAGATGATCATAGCATTTTTACCCGCGGTGGCAACCTGACACTCCAGGGCCTTTCCCGTGAGGGCATGCCGTATACTCCATTTATGGAATCACCTGAAATGGTTCAGTTTGGAACTTCCTTCATCTATGGATTTGATCTAACGTTCATGGCAGGTACTCCATTTATTGATCCGACCAGGACACTCGATGCCAAGCTCTTTAAGGCTGCGAAAATGAATTACCAACTATCTGGAGATCTTTTTTCAGCCCAGATAGGTCTGGCATATTTTGACGAGAATGATCTGATAAGCGGATCCGTTGCCAGCTGGGGTTTGTCTAGTCATGGATTTGTCTGGTTGGGTGAGTGGTCTCAAATGAATGGATGGATACAACCTGAAATCACCAACTTAGCCACGATGCATCAATTGAGTTACCGCTTATTTCAGGGTTTGGATCTGGTTGGGCGCTATGAATTTTTTGATCCTGACGTTGATCTTACCACTGGTGCCATCCAGCGAACCAGTCTGGGTGTAGAGTTTTTTCCTCTTCGAAGTGTAGAGATGAAATTGAGTTATCGGACCAGCACGCTAGATTTACCTGATAGCAGTCCTGATTCCGAATCACAGATATTGAGTCAGATTCACTTCTATCTCTAGCTACAATCTGGTCCGCCAACTTCTCTATCAGGCTGGTGTAAGTATTCTATTTCTGCAGGGAAATGCGTGGTTCAGCGCTTGAATTGCTGATTTCGCCAATAATTGTAGCCTCACTAACATCATTGGCATGAAGATCTTCAATGAAGGCTTCGGCATGGGTCGCTGGGATACTTACCAGTAGACCGCCAGAAGTCTGGGGATCAACTACCAATAATTCTTCCAATCTGTTGACATTCACTCCAACCGACAACCGAGGTTTGTAGAAGGCGTGATTGTTTTTTAACCCACCTGGCACCACTTTTTGTTCAGCGTAATCATAGGTTCCTGGGAGGACAGGAAGTTGGTCTATAAATATTTTTGCATCCATAAAGCTGGAATCCAACATTTCCAGCAAGTGACCAACCAAACCATAGCCTGTCACATCGGTCATGGCATTTACATTGTATTTCGCCACCACATCGGCTGCATACTTATTCAATTTGATCATGCTTGCAATCATGGAGTCCAGCTGATCGGGAGCGATTATCTTGCGTTTCAACGCTGTGGCAACAATCCCAGTACCCAGAGGCTTGGTGAGAACCAGTACATCTCCAGGTTGAGCTCCACCATTCGAAATAATTTTGTCAGGGTGGACTACTCCTGTGACAGAGAGTCCATATTTTAACTCATCATCCTTTATTGAATGCCCCCCTGCAAGTACCGCACCTGATTCGTTGATCTTACTCAGACCTCCACGCAGAATATCTCGCAGCACGGAATTGTCCATATCATCCACAGGGAAACCAACGATGTTCAATGCAGTAATGGGTTTAGCACCCATGGCATAGAGATCACTAAATGCATTAGCTGCAGTGATTTGTCCAAATGTGAATGGATCATCCACAATAGGTGTAAAGAAGTCTAAAGATTGGACAACAGCAATGTCCTCACTCACCTTGAAAGCAGAGCTGTCATCGCGATGGTCAATCCCTACGAGCAGGTCGGGATGTGATGGAATATCAATCCCGCAAAGTATGTCGTCCAGGTCCCCTGGACCGATTTTACCTGCTCAGCCAGCGGCCTTGACTTTTGCGGTTAGATTTATTTCTAAGCTTCTTGTCATCTACAGAAAATAAGCAGAGCAATTCAGCAGCCAATGCCAAAAGCTAGCTGATTTGATTGTTTTAGTATTGAATTCCCAGGACACTTATCCTAAGATCACAGATGCATAAAATTGTAAAGATCCTCTTAACCGTCATGGTCTCATTCCTTTTGCTCATTCAGTGTACTCCTACCTCTGATCCGGTGAAGGCTGATATCATGTACTTTTTGCTGATTGATCGTTTTGTAGATGGCGACCCCAAGAATAATTGGGGAACTAATCCTCGAAGCTACCAACCTTATGATGGAAGTAATCCAGAAGCTTTGAAGGCTTATCAAGGTGGGGATCTCCTTGGTGTAACAAATTCTTTGGATAGCCTTAAGACTTTGGGGATCAGTATGATCTGGATATCCCCATTTATAGACAATTCAAATACAGACTATGTAGGTTGGTGGCCCTATCATGGCTATCATCCGATTGATTTCTATAAAGTGGATGAACACTTTGGGACTCTGGAGGATTTGAAAAATTTAGTAGATGAAGCTCATTTAAGAGACATGAAAATCATATTTGATATGCCTTTTAACCAAACAGCAGCTGATCACCCATGGATTGATGATGAGAGCAAAAAGAACTGGTTCCATGCAGATGAGCAGGGTAAACCATTTGCCATAACAGATTGGCAAAACCAGGATCAAATAGAGCGTGGTGAGTTACATGGCCTACCCGATCTTGCCCAGGAAAATGTGGATGTGAGCAATTATTTATTTGAGGTGTCGAAATACTGGATCGAAGAGACTGGATGTGATGGTTTCCGTTTGGATGCTGTCAAACATGCACCTATAAGTTTCTGGAAAAACTACACAAAACAGATTCGAGAGCTGGCAGGTAAGGACTTTTTACTTTTTGGTGAGGTTTTCTGGGGTGAAGCCTGGAGAATTGAACCCTATGATAATATTGGTTTTGACTATCTCTTCGATATTCCAGGTTATTACGCCATCCGCAATACTTTCAATAAAGGAGCTGGTCTGGGAGACTTCTCAAGATTTTATGAGATAAATTCTGCAAAACTACCAAATACTAGTTTTGCTACACTCATAGATAATCATGATGTTGCCCGATTTAATGTAGATCTAGAAGATAAGGCCTGGGAAAAGCAACTACTGGCATTGGGTTGGCTAATGACAGCGCCAGGATTGCCGGTTATTTACTCCGGAACTGAGATAGGGATGAAGGGCTACTCCGTGGACGAGGTGAGTAGTGAATCTCAAGACTATTTAAATCGTTTGCCGTACCCACAATCATTTTCAAATGAACAGATACTTCGTAGAAAAGAGTTTATTAAACTTACAAACCTTCGTAGCAATCATGGTGCGCTGAGTCATGGTGAATTTAGGGAACTGTACAAGGATTGGTCAATATATGCCTATATAAGAACCCAGGGGGAGGAGAACATTTTGACCTGCTTGAATAATGCAAGCACCCAGGAATTTATCTCGATTCCCATTCCTCAAGGTATGGCTGTCTCTCAGACGCATAAAATATATGGAGAAGGAGTCATTCGTCATGAGGAGGCTGAGTTACTGCTCCGACTCCCACCAAATGCTATGTCAGTTTGGGCATTTGAGGGCGAAATAAGTAGCGATTTGCCTACATGGGTTGGATTTACAGATAGACTTTCGTCTGATTATCAGGTGAAAGAATTGTACTATATAGATAGGGATGAAAGTGTTAATCAGCTCCAGGTTGCTGGAGATTTCAGCAACTGGACAGCAGGTGATTATTCAACTAGCAGGATAGGTGATAGCCTGTTGATTGAGGTTCCCTTAAAACCGGGAAGGTATCATTATAAATTAATCCTTAACGGAGATACATGGATTGCTGATCCACATGCCGCAGAATCCACAACGGATCCCTATGGTGGAACCAATAGCATAATGGTGGTTTCTTCACCCTGATTTTACAAACCCCTCAAATGTTGACTGATGAATTATTAATTGATCAATCAATTCTCTTCGGACCCAATTTTGTTGTGCGTATAAAGTGTTGTCCAAACACTGCCTTACTCTCCTTGGGTTTTCTCAAAATTGTTGATAAGGTGTATGGAAATATTGTTGACAAGGGTAGGGGGGAACCATAAATTGAAGAAACGTAACTCAGGAAAGGGTTACTAAAATTAAAAGCATGGGGTTAAGTTGTTTCTGATGACTAGATTTTTTCGCATTTTACTCCGTCTAATTACAGTAGCGTATCTTGTGAGTTCCTTTTCGATTGCTGGTACAACTGGTAAAATCTCTGGTACAGTAAGAGATGCAGAAAGTCTCGAAGGCCTCATTGGATGTAATGTTATCGTTGACAAAACACGGTTTGGAGCCTCTGTGGACCTTGATGGGAGTTTTTATATTATTGGCCTCGAACCTGGAGAGTATTCACTCACTGCTACCATGATTGGATATCAACAAGTTCGCCTATCTGAAGTACAGGTGCGTGCTGATCTAACAACCAATGTGGAGTTTGAACTACCATCAACTATTCTGATGTCAAGCGAAGTGGTTGAAGTTGTCGCGAAACGTGAAACTATCGTAAAGGATTTAACTGCCACCTCGGCTATCGTGTCATCTGAACAGATCGCCTCAATGCCAGTGACTGATATGGGGGATATCATTAACCTCCAAGCTGGAATGGTTGATGGTCACATGCGGGGGGGACGCTCAGGTGAGGTTGCATATTGGATCGATGGCATCCCTGTTACTGATGTTTATGATGGTGGTCAAATGTTTGAAGTATCCAAGGACTTAATCCAGGAGCTTCAGGTTATCTCAGGTGCTTTTAACGCTGAATATGGTCAGGCAATGTCAGGTATTGTCAATGTAACGACTAAAACCGGATACAAGGACTGGGGGGGTAATCTATCAGTCTACACAGGAGACTATCTGAGCCGTCATAATGAACTCTATATGGGTATTGATGAGTTCAATCCCATTACCATCAAGAATCTCGACCTCTCCCTTCATGGCCCCATTATAAAAGACAAATTAGATATTAGCATTTCTCTCAGGGATGTTTATTGGCAAGGATGGCTCAATGGCCGGCACCAATTTAATCCTTGGGCTGTTCCGGTTATTGGATTCGATGGTTTAACCTCTCTGGGAGTCGATGCCCAACTGGATTCACTCGTGACGAGTGTTTTTACAGAAATACCTGATCAGGGACCCATGAGTGATGATGAATACGCTGCTCTGAAAGACAGTCTCTTTGCGGATGGATATGCAAAAGTTCATGGAAATCATTTGGATTCCATGGGTGATGGTGAATACAAACCCATGCAATGGAATCATCGTCAATTTTATCATGGACGTGTAAACTGGTATCTATCCCCAGGATTAAGGTTGTCCTTTCAAGGCTCCTATACTGATGTTACCTATCAGGATTATGAGCGATCCTATCGATTAAATCCTTATGGCGATTTGACCCGACAGACTCAAAGCTATAATTACCTTGCAAAATTGATGCACAGTTTGAACACGAACAGCTATTATTCTATTGGTCTTTCGAGGGCTACTAAAACATACTTCCATTATAACGCTGATGATTATGTTGTGTATGATGAAATGGGAGCCCCCATGCATTCGTACGCTTTTCCAACTTCCGGTACAAACAATGGGCGATTTAATAGAGTGAGTCTCACAGACCTCATCAAGATCGATTATGTGAATCAACTGACTTCTCATCACCAAATGAAAGCTGGAATTGAATACCGTCAACACTTGCTAACGCTTCAGGACAGTACCTTGCAGCCTCCTTCTGATAAAACCACTCTCAATCCAGTCTTTGATGATCCTCGCATTGCCGATCCTCGTATCCTTGATATTTCCACCATTTATAACAGTCAGTACGAACACCAACCCATTGAATTCTCAGCATACATTCAGGATAAAATCGAACTCAAGGAACTCATCATTAATATCGGTGTGCGTATGGATTACTTCAAACCAGATGGTCATGTCTTAGCTGATCCATCTGATCCTAGCATTTACGAACCACTTCGATTGAATAACATCTACCATGATACTGATAGCGATGGTGTTTATGGTAATGAAAGTGATGCGCTTAAAACTGTGGCTGAGCGAAGTGAATATTGGTATGTGGCAGCCGAAGATAAAGTGCAGATTAGTCCAAGATTCGGAGCAAGTTTCCCAGTGACTGATAAGGGTGTGATTCATGTTTCCTATGGCCATTTCCTGCAGATTCCTCGGTTTGAACATCTCTATCGCAACCCTGATTTTGATCTGGACAGTGGAACTGGGAACATTGGTGTCATAGGAAATGCAGACTTAAAGCCTGAAAAAACAATTTCAGGAGAAATCGGAGTTACACAGGAAATTATGGACGGTGTGAGTCTTGATTTGACTGGCTACTTTAGAGATATCCGTAATTTGATTGGGACGAACTCTGAACAGATTGAAATTTTTGGTGGATCAGCCTTTTACAGCAAAATTGAAAACAGTGATTTTGCATATGTGAAGGGCATGGTGCTGGCATTGAACTATTACAATTCGAACGGAATATCTGGCAACATTGATTACACCTTCCAGGTAGCTGAAGGAACTGCGTCTGATGCGGAAGAGGCCAGAAATTCCGTAACAGGTGGAGCTGAGCCAGGCATCTATATTCGAGCTCTTAATTGGGATCAAAGGCACACTGTGAATCTGTCAGTAAACTATAATGCAGCATTTTGGGGTGTAAGTACCATCGGAGCCATGGGCAGCGGTCTACCCTATACACCGAATCTAGCTGCTGAAAATACACTTCTGACAAATAGCGCAACCAAGCCAATCACTCTTAATCTCGATTTGAACATTTACTACAAATTCAAAGTGTTCAACAAAGAAAGTCAAGTATTCTTGAGAGTTCAAAATGTCCTGGATCATTTGAATCAATCGGGTGTCTATGATAAGACAGGAGTGGCAGATTTTACTCCAGATGAGCAACAAGTTAGAAACCTCAATGTAGATGAGTCCGTGAATACTGTTGAAGAGTGGTTCCGCAACGAAACTTTCTACTCTGAACCGCGACGCATTGAATTGGGATTGGGGCTTAATTTCTGATGAATACCAAGCTGAATATTTACACGATCAAAATAATTTTCATTATACTTTTTATTACCCCGGGACTAATTGCCGAAAGTGGAAGAGCCCACCGAAAGAACGCAGTCCATAAGGGAAACCTTGTTAAGACTGTCTTTGGAAACTGGGGCGTAGTTGGACAACCATCTGGAAAGGGACCTCGAGGTGCCTGGATACACGATAATAATGGATATGTAGGGGATGTAAGTCCGTTGGTTGGAGCGCAAATCACGACTCATGATACTTCTGGAAATGAGAGAACATTTCATACCGTCGTAGTATCTCCTGTCAGTCGACCTTCGAACGGTGGACATGAGATAAGCCCTTCTGGTAAACAGTGGGGTTTTGAACCTGTGTCTGGTTACGCCAATCCTGATCAATCTTCCATCGCCATGAGTACAAATCCTCAGAGCTGGCCTTCAATCTGGCCAGATGAGCCTACTTGGGCAGGAACCTGGAATGGGTATTTTGGGCAAATTTCCAACGCCTCTGAGGAAAGTTATTATGTCATGGATGATGCCAATGACGAAGAATTTAACTTTGCAGAAAATAATAATTACCGTGTGGCTTTTAAACCCGATAGTACAGATACAGAACGCAATGGTCTAGGATTGGAAGTCAAAGTAAGAGGCATGCAGTGGGGGCAATTTCTTGCCCAGGATGTAATTTTCTGGCTATATGAAGTAACCAATACAAGCACCACTGATTATGATCAGATCGTTTTTGGAATGCTTGTGGGAACCTATGTTGGTGTTACCGGTACGGATGATACTCCCAATGAATATGATGATGATTGGTCATTCTTTGATGTGGAGCGGGATTTGACGTTTACTGGTGATTTTGACAATAATGTTTCCCGCAACTCGAATTGGGTTGGCAACGAAGTAGGCATGGTGGGATATGCTTTCTTGGAAAGTCCAGGAAATCCTTTTGATGGCATCGATAATGATCGAGATGCAGCTGAATATGGTGACGCTGATTTCTTTGAAGAGGAAGATTTTCAAAACCGCGTGTTAAATCTTGGTGATGAGCTCATTCTCATTGATGATCAATTTAATCGCTCCTCACATTTTCTCTCCGCCGGGCCAGACACGTTAACTAGTAGGGGTTTGGTTCTGGTGGTCTCACCTGGTGATACCTTGCTTCCAGAGGGTAATGAAGTTTTAGCGCCCCATGCTGTCAATAGCAGTGATTTAGTTGTGAATGGCAATGCTGTTGATGGTCTTGATAATGATTTTGACGGTTTGATTGACGAGAATTATTATCTCCACTACCGTCAGGTAAGGAAGGACCAGGAGGGCAATATTCTCTTTGATATTCTCAATCCTACAGCCTTTGTGAACTACGTGACAGGCATGGGATCTTTGAATCCCATGATTGATGAAAAACGTGATGATCTTGAAGACAATGATGGAGATTGGATCGCGGAATTTGATGATGTTGGTTCTGATGGAGTTCCTGGAACGGATGATTTAGATGGAACTGAGGGAAATGGTTGGCCTGATGTAGGAGAACCCAATTTTGATCACACAGACCCCGATGAATCAGACCAGATCGGTCTATCAGCATTTAATTACTTCGCACCTGCCGGTGATATCGAGATGCATAACGACGAAGGTCTCTGGGATATGATGGAACCGGGCTATTTTGATGTACCTGCATCTATACAGAACGGAAGACCCGTAGCTGGTGAAGATGGTGATTTTGTCTATAGCTCTGGATATTTCCCCCTCCAGGCTGGACAAACTGAAAGATTCTCCATCGGGCTGCTCTACGGTGAAGATCAGGCGGATTTACTGAAAAATTTGGCCACAGTTAAAAATATTTACGATAGTGATTATCGCTTCCCAACAGCCCCACTGAAACCTACCGTATCTGCAGTAGCAGGAGATGGTTCCGTCACATTGTACTGGGATAGAAGAGCGGAAGAATCCATTGATCCTGTATTGAAAATCAAGGATTTTGAGGGATATAAAATTTATCGAGCAACAGATCCTAACTTTAATGATATTCGAAATATCACCAACAGCCTAGGTGTAGTGGAAGGCTATGAATTTCTGGATCAGTTTGACCTGATCAATGAGTACTCCGGTCCTTTCTACCCAAGTGAAGATTTATTTACTCAGAGTGATGGTTATACATTTTATCTGGGAGACAATTCAGGTCTGCAACATAGTTTTACAGATAACGACGTCCTCAACGGCAGAACATATTATTATGCAGTTGTTGCTTATGATCGTGGAGATGGAGATTCGGATATATTTCCATCAGAGAACACGAAATTTGTAGCGATTTCACCATCAGGTGAGGTGACTTTAGACCAGAATACTGTAATGATTGTGCCAGGTCCTACTCCACCAGGATACACTTCATCAATGGGCATAATTCCAATCGATCACGTTTCACCTGTGGGGACTGGTAATGTTCAGGTGAATGTGATAGATCCTGATGCCCTCAAAGATCATGTCTATATCCTCAGCTTTAAAGATATGGCCACAGATGGCGTGGATAATGACGGGGATTGGAACGCTGCTACTGACGATGTGGGAACGGATGGTGTTGCTGGAACAAATGATGTAGATGGCAGTGAGGGGGATGGTCTGCCTCAAGACGGTGAGCCCAATTTCGAATTTAGTGACGCTGAGGAGCTCAACAGACTCACTACTTCTTATTCAGTTTTAGATTCCACCGGTTTTAATGTGGCATTTGAACCTCTGGATACCCTGTATGTTCAACTTGGTGTAAAAAATATTGTGGAATCTAGTGTACAATTGGTAGATGAGAGCGGAAACACCGTGCCCTCTGCAGAATTTGATCTGAGAAGCGAAAGCGGGGCAATACGAGCTTCATCAACAGGAAGTCTTCCATATGATAGTTATACATTATCTGGTCAATACTATCCAGTTTTTGAAAGCCCTTACGTATACGACTCACCATTTGTGAGTGAGGCATTTGACAGTGATATTTTTGATGGTCTAGAACTCTATTTCGAGAATGATTGGGATGTTGAGCTCATTGATTCTCTTACAGGTTGGAACACCCTTGATAAATATGATTTCATTTTTGGAACCACGATTATCAATCTTGGTGGGGGTGTGTCTTTATATCCCATCAGATATCCGTCAAACTATCAAATAACTTTCACAACTGATCCTGAATATATCGCCAATGATTCTACCTTTATGGTTGATTTCTTTGGAGGTGCACAAAATGAGAATCTGGCTGTCAATTTCCAGCTTGAAAACGTAACAGGAGGGTATAGCCCACAAATCCTGTTTGATGATCAGGATAGCAATGGGAAACTCACCAGCGGTGATGTCATATTGATTTTTGATCAAGATATTAATGGCAATTATTTTTACACCTGGAACATTGTTTTTAGAGATTCGCCTACATACCCCGACTTGGATACAGTTTTTACGTTTACGGAAGCTGATACAATATTTGTAAATACTACCCAACCTTTCCGTGATGGGGATGTGTTCGTATTTAGTCCTGAGATTCCCCGGATTGAAACTACCACAATAAAGGAATCTCTCGATGACATCAAGGTCTTCCCCAATCCCTACATAGCAGCTAATATTTTTGAGCACCCCCTATCTCCAGGCATTACAAGTGGAAGAGGGGAGAGACGAGTCACCTTTACCCATATCCCTTATGATGCTTCAATTCACATTTATACTGCCCGTGGGGATCACGTGAAAACCCTGGTGAACGATAGTTCCATCGAAAACTCCATGGTGAATTGGAATCTCAAAACAAAAGAGAATCTGGAGATTGCCTACGGTATCTATTTTTATGTCGTGGATACAGAATTTGGACGTAAAACTGGCAAACTGGCGATTGTGAAGTAGGGTGGTGAAGCAGATGAAATCAAAAATTATCGTACTTTTTGTACTACCTCTACTCATTTTTGGACAGGCAAAAGTTGGAACAAGCGCTGCACCTTTTCTGGGCATCGATGTTGGTGCTGTAGGTATCGCTATGGGGGGTAGTCAGGTTGCTCGAGCCCAGGACGCTTCAACCATCTATTGGAATCCAGGTGCTGCAGCTCAACTCCAGGGCAATCATCTACAATTCACCAGCAGCAATTGGTTTGTCGGTTCAAAATTTCAATATGCTGCTGGTATAATCAAAATCTCTTCATCAGATGCCATTGGTCTGAGCTTTACTGTACTGGACTATGGTGAGGAGGAAATCACCGATGTATACAACCAGGAGGGTACGGGTCAATACTGGCAAGCAAGTGATTTATCCATTAGCTTGAATTACTCACGTATGCTCACTGATCGATTCTCAATCGGTGGAACAGGTAAATATATCCAACAGAAAATATGGCATGAAACTGCATCATCCATGGCATTGGATGTGGGTATCCTCTTCCGTACCCAGTTGTCCGGTCTCCAGATTGGTATGAGTATATCTAATTTTGGTGCGAATATGATCCTGGATGGAGCAGATCTGTTAACCCGAATCGACATTGACCCAGAGAATACGGGGAATAATGAAACACTGGTTGCTAAATTAAAGGTAGATGACTGGCCCTTGCCTTTATTTTTTCGTCTTGGAGTAGCGTACGAGTATTCATTGGGTTCTACTACATCCATCACCTTTCTAACTGATGCTCTGGTTCCTTCTGACAATGTGGAAGTTATAAATACTGGAGTTGAGGTTGGTGTACTTGATAAATTTTTTATCAGAACTGGTCTGAAAAATATCGGAAATGATGACAGTCTGATTAATTACTCAGCTGGGGCTGGTTTGAAGCTTCCCGTCAATAGAAATATGGTGAGCTTTGATTACAGTATGCAGGAGTATGAATATTTTGGGTTAATCCATACTTATGGTGTGGAATTTACATTTTAACAAGCAATAACAAACCAGAGGAGGTTTAAATGCGCTTTATAGCTACACTAACCCTTTCACTGATGATGATAGTTTCTCTTTCAGCTGATGTGAATGTAACCTTCCGTGCAAATACAGCATTTGTACCGGATACCCTTAACGCAATGAGCTCCGTTCAAATGCGCGGTGCTCTACCAACCCTGACATGGGACAACACATCCCCTGTTATCTTCACCAACGTGGGTGGAGATTACTGGGAAGCTACCATGACTGTTCCAGATGCAACGGTTGGAGAATACAAATTCTTTACTAATTCGCTTCCAGGTCCCATTGACGCTGCTTGGGGTGGCTGGGAAGGTGATCCAAACAGGACCTTAGATCTTTCAGGTTTCTCAGGATCTGATACCACACTGCCCTTGCAGTATGTGAATGGTTATGAAAATGGTGCCTCACAATTCGATCCACCTTATGAAACCAATGACTCAACCATTGTTGTACACATTCGTGTAAATATGCAGGGTTGGGAAGATTTCAATGATGAAACCATGTGGGTAGGTGCCCGCGGAGGATTCGGTGACCTGGATTGGGGCTCAACCATGTGGCTCACCCAGGAATCACCTCATGTAAATGGTGGTAGCCAACAGTACAATGCGGATAACTTCTATTCTGCTAATGTCCGCGTTCCGCTGGCTGATGCAACGGGTAGCAATGGTTTCAAGTTTGTGGTCCACGCTGCCGGTTCTGAACCAACACAGGACTGGGGTGATATGCTTTACAACCCTAATGGAGACATCCCTGCTAGCTATTCTGGTGCGGATACCACCCTCTATTGGAGCTGGTTCGCTGGTCTTGAACCTGCTGGTTTTACAGGTACAGATACTACCCCTCTGACCTTCAAGGCTGATTTTTCAACAACAATTGCTGAAAATGGATACGCAATCGGTGACTCTGTCATCGTGCGTTATGGCTATTTTGGGTCTGCTGGTGAAGTAAGCGAAGCTGGACTTACAAAAGAAGGTTTATTTGGCAATGAATATTCCGTTAGAATTCCTGAAGTAACTGTGAATTTTGGTGAGAAACTATATTACCAGTATTATAAACTGGATGAAAGCCTAGCTGAATATCGGGAGATCTACTTCAATTTTGACTACGCAGGTGATACACCTTCAGAGGCGGAGCGTCGTGAAGTCATTGTCACTGCAGCTGATACCACGATCATGGATGTGGTCGTTAGTACCGTAGATTCACGCCGTCAGCCACTCTTCCGCAACACCAACGCTGTTGGTCAGCATGTAACCGTGTCTTACACCGTCGATATGCGTCCAGCTTACTGGCACGTTGACGCGGGTGTAACTTTAGAAGATATACAGGGAAATCTTGATATCTCTAGAGCCGGACAAATTGACAGCCTGGGCGTGTTTATGAATGGTCCAGCCACTGGTGGTTGGTCTGGTTGGGGTTTGGATCTTGCTTCACTTGAAGAAAAACAACTCTTTGATGACGGAACTCATGGTGATGTCACAGCCGATGATGATGTCTATACCCTTCAGTTTGAATACGCACCAGATAGCTCCAACAATGTTATCGGACAGGAATTCAAGTTCGGTATTGGTGGTGGCGACAATGAAAGCAATTACGGTCTGAATCACGTTGAGAATATCAATGATGCCAATGATACGTATACAATTGCTTCTGCTTGGGGTAGTATTAACCCGAATTTTTATTCACTATGGGACTTTGACAACATGATTGGTCTGGTCGGTGTGGATGAATTTGTTGCTCCTAATGCCCTTAGTCTGTCACAGAACTACCCCAACCCATTCAACCCAACAACAAACATCAGCTATATCTTGCCACAAGCTGGCCATGTTGAATTGGTAATTTATAATGCTCTTGGTCAGGAAGTACGGACCTTGAAAGCTGGATACAGCAATGCTGGAAGCTATTCTGTTAATTGGAATGGTCTTGATCATGCTGGTAACAGCGTTGCCAGTGGTCTGTATATTTATACTTTGACCACCGGTGATCAAAGCATTAGCAAGAAAATGCTCATGCTGAAATAATCGCAATGCGATTGCTTTAATCTTATTACAGGGTGGAGAATTTCTTCTCCACCCTGTTTTATTAAAAGGGGAGTTAATCAGTTCATCATGGTTTTATCGAGAAAACTGACCCAGAACAAACTGAAATTCTTTAGAATTTTTTTGCT
>JAERTG010000051.1 GCA_016845065.1 Fidelibacterota bacterium
CTATGGCCGAAAATAACGGTTGGGAGATGAATACCCTATATTATTCAAATGTTTACGATTTACCTCCGCAGTCTGATCAAGTATGCGCATCTACAATGAACTCAATTTTACTTGATTTTCACATAAAACACCAACCTTATAATGGAAAAAGCGTTGACTTGCCCCTCCCGATATGGCAAAGTATGCGCAATATGATTGCTCGTTGCGCATACTTTGCCATGGGGTGGATATGGATGCTGAAAAAGCCATCAAGGAATTTGAAAAACGAAAAGTGGTCACGATTGAAGAGATTGCCGGACTCCTTGAGTCTTCCGTGACAACCGCCAGAAGACAACTGAAAAAGTGGCAGACCTACACAAGTTTTAACATGAACGGCCGCTATTATAGCCTTCCTGGAATTCCGCGATTTGATGAACACGGTATCTGGAAATATCGGCAGATTCTTTTTTCTCAATTTGGAAACCTCATGCAGACAATTTCTCAGCTTATCGGAAGATCACAAACGGGATTGAATGCCAGACAGATCGCACAACTGGTTGAAATTGCCCCTAACAGCTCCGTTTTTTCTCGGTTACCGCATACTCCGGGAATCAGAAGAGAAAAGCATCAAGGGCGTTTTGTGTACTTCTCCGAGAAGAAATATCAGGAGCAAAAATCGGGATTATTCTGGCCGCATGATGTCAGGTTTCCAACAGATTCGGAAAGCGTTATGATTCTTGTTCAACTTGTCAAACACCCCCATAGCACCATCCAGGAACTGTTTGAAAGAGTTACCGAGCAGGGAACTCGGATTGAACCCCACGCAATTGAGGTTTTCCTGAATCATCATGGTTTGTTAAAAAAAAATCCGGATACAAGGTGATTCGTTGCCTTAAAAATCATATGGAGAGAGTTGTGGAAGGTGTTTTTTCGGGCAACCTGTTTTTTGAAATGCCAACGGTGCACTTCTTTTCAGAAGAGGCCTTCCGTTGCGGGAACAATAAAGTGTTAAAGACACGGGAAAAGAAAGTCGTCACGCTGGATATCGGCGCATTCCGGGCCAAAGAAACCATCATGCAATCGGAGGCTAAGGTATACTCTTCCCGAGAGTTGAAAAATTTGACGCCGCACCGCTGTACATTCGGCTACGATGTTATTGTCTATGTGGGGTATGCCCTCTTTGTTCGCTGCCGTGGCGAAAAGGATATTGTAGAAGAATTGGCCCGGAAAAACATCCCGATTTCTGATAGAGAAGTGAGCTTTTTAGGCAAGAAGTTTGTCACCTACCTTGCCGTGGCCCATCGGGAAGGCCGCCAAAGAATAAGAAGCGCGATGGATGAGCGCGGCGGATATGTCCTTCACGTCGATGGAACATGCGAGGGAGACAGCCCTCATCTGTTTACAGGTTTGGACGGTATTGCCGAAATCGTCCTGGACAATATAAAAATCCCTTCGGAACGGAGCGAGTTGCTCATTCCGTTCTTTGAAAAAATCAAAGCGCAATACGGAGACCCAATCGCTTTGGTTCATGACATGGGAAAGGGCATCCTTTCGGCTGTTGCAACGGTATTCCCGGGAAAACCTGATTTTATCTGTCACTTTCACTTTTTAAGAGATATCGGCAAGGACTTGATGGAAGATGAATACAAGAAAATCAGGAATCGTCTCAAAAAGCACAAGATTCGCGGTTCGCTTCGACGGATGGCCAAGCGTCTTGAAGGGGCGGCTGTTCAAGACCACGAGGTAATGGAAAGATTAAGTGGCGGCATAAAGAATGGCAATGTGACAACCAGCGCCGAAATGCCCATCGCGTCTGCATTTGCTTTGATTCAGTGGCTTTTTGACATATCAGCGGAACTGAATGGGTATGGATTCCCTTTCGATCTTCCCCACCTTGTTTTCTACCATAGATTGAAAACGGTTTACGCCCTTGTTGAGACAATTTGGGAAGGTCCACACAAATATGATAAGACGCATAAACCGCTCCACAAACTTTTCAGATTGATCAAGCCGGTCATGGATGATCAAATCCTAAAAAGATCCTCCAAAGCGCTCGATGAGAAAGCAGATATCTTTAATGCACTGCGAAAGGCTCTCCGCATCGCGCTCGCCGAGGGAAAAAATGGCCTCAATGATGATGGTGATGATATGGATATCAAAACAATCAAAGAAAAGGTAACAGCGTTCCAGTTAAAATTAAAATCTGACGAAAGCTTGTCAAAACGTGACGAATACAAAAAGATGATTGAGCAGATAGATACATATTGGGAGAAGCTATTCGCGGATCCCATCTCTGTTCATACCGCTACGGGGGAACAACTGATCCAGCCACAACGAACAAACAATATTCTGGAGCGTTTTTTCAGGGATCTCAAGAGAGGGTCCCGCAAAAAGACGGGGACTATTTCTTTGAACAAGACGTTGAAAGCCATTCTGTCCGACACTCCCCTCGTCAAGAACCTTGACAACAAGGAATATCTAACCATTATCCTTGATGGTTGCGACACATTAGAACAACGTTTCGCACGGATTGATAGCAAATTGGTTTTGGAGGAGTTGGAAAAAAACAAGAAAGAAACCGGCAGGCTTCCGCAAATTTTGAAAAAAATGATCAGAGAACCGGCGTTCCCTCGAAAAGTGGGGGGCCTGTTTGGGTGTTAAGCAAAATCAAGGCCAACCGTTATTTTCGGCCATAG
>JAERTG010000052.1 GCA_016845065.1 Fidelibacterota bacterium
AAAGTGGTTGATTATTGAAATTCAATAGATATTGGCTTTCGGCGAAATTGGAGGAGAAGGTTGTAGGTTGTCAAGATGTCGAGTTGTCAGGTATCGGGTTGGTCAGATCTGTCTCGAAAGGATCGGTAGATTTTGTAGTGGTAATCCATTCACCTTTCAATATTTTGATCATGTAAAATCTTATGTGCGATGGTCACCGTGAGCGATGGTCATCATGAGCCTGTCGAATGATGTAGGGAGGATAAAAGGTGATTTATAGAAATTCAATGGAAATTTGCCTTCTGCAAAATTGAGCTTCCTGAAATTAGTTGTATAATTAGTACAATTAAGTTTCTACTAATCACTTAATCTCTACAAACCTCTCCTAATTTCCATCATAACGCTGTAGTCTTCCCCGTTATCAAACAATGCTAATTAGTTCGAATATATATTGGTATGAACAGACTATCCAGGCCTTCTCCCCAATTCTGTTTTTTGATGCGATTCCTAATAAAGAAAGTGAGACGATCGTCATCCTTCGTATTCAAATTTGATTTGCAATATTGTATCTCTATTGTATCTCCTATAAAGTCATATACAAAAACAGCTTGAAAAAGTCCAGTATCAATTAAGTCGTGGAAATATTTACGTGCTTCTTTTCGAATATTCAAGTTTATTATTGAATCATAATTTTTAAAATCATTAACATATATATCATCATTAGTATACACCCTATAATCATCATCAATACAGTAATCCATCAATTCATAATAAGCCAAGACCAAATCATAATCTCTTTTACAAATGAATTGAATAAAATTCATCGAATCTATATCGATAATCTCTTTTGTGAGTTTGTTATCTGTTTTGTCGAATCCTATGTGATAGAAATAAACATAACCGGTTTCAAGGTCAGTGAATAACCTATAGTTATGAGAATTAGAAAGGTATGCTAAAATGTTTTTTTCTTCATCACATAAAGACAGAGATGAATCAGAATAAATATACGTTCTAATACTTTCAATTGTTTCCGGTGGACGTAGAAAGTTAAAATGATAACTAAGTAATAAACTGCTAATATTTAACCTAAACCTAGCGAATTCTTCAGATTTTAATTCATGATATTCAAACCATTTATTACCAATAATATAGATCATTAACAGAATGAATAATAGGCTAACTAAACCAATCGGTTTTTTCCAATTCATGATAATGTTAATTTGGTTTGACGTAATTTACATATTTGGTATAATCTTCGTAATTCCTGAAAAAAATGGTTCCTACTTGATGACTTTTGTTGTGTTTATATTGATATGTAAGGTATATCTTATATCTGTGTGAAAGACCCTCAAGAACACCTTGTGATGAAGACCTTGTTTCTACCATTTTTATATTACTTGCGTAATTTCTCTTACTATTGTTTGCAGGTTGATATCTGAAAGTAACAATAAGGGTTTCATTACCAATGGATAAATATATATCAAAATAATAAGGGTAACTAGATCGAAATCCAAACTTTGAGTTTGGAACAGTATAATTATTGAAGTTGAAATTCTCTGGCCATAGTGATGGGTGAAGGGTTTCGCTCCTTAGTTGTGCGAATTCATGTTGTCTAAGTTTTTCAGAAAAAGAAGTTAAAGCACTAGATATTTGATCTCTAGTTGGCAGGTTTTTATCCTGATGCAACCCATGATTAAACATGCCCACAAAAGCACCGGTGATGGCTCCATTGGCAAATTTACCACCCCCCAAAGCTTCTGCAGTACCACCGACAACGGCCCCGATTATGGCATACAATTCGACAGGAGCATTAGCAATAGAGGAAACCCAACTACCTGCAAAAGAGGCAAAGAAACCGGAGAGCATACCATGTTCAAAGCGGCCACCCATCACTACCCGAATGCCACCATTGAGCATTCCATGGGTTACTGCCTGTGTCATATGACCAATAAGGTTTTCTACTTCAAGAATTAGTTTCCCGGATTCTTTAACTACAATGCTTCCAAGCTCACTGAAAATCGAGCCAACACCATAACTTACTAATCCAAGTGTGGCCCCAAGCATCCCTCCTTTCACCCCTTCAACCATAGCCTGTCCAAATGAAACACCATTGAGAGCTGCCGATACTACAGCGCTTGCAAATCCGGCCGCCGCCCCGGCAATTACTGCTACTGCCAAGGGGGCTGCAGATCCCATAGTAGCTACCGTTGCCACAGTACCAACCACCACAGCAGCCCATAAGGGAAAGAAACCATCAGTAACGAAAAAACCACTGGGGTCAGTATAAGAAAGAGGGTTATTAAAACAATAGCTATAGCGGTTTAAACCCTGTGTGTGTTCCGGCATCTGCATATACGGATCAGCACTCAGAAAACGCCCAACAAGGGGGTCATAAATACGTCCATTCATATTCACCAAAGTAAAGAGGTCCAGGTGTTCATGAGAAGTGAATCCTCTGTCAGTTCCCGGTGTAGGAGGCACCTCAAAGTTTTCCCAATTAATAGGATCACGGCGCAAACCCCATGCGTCGTAACTGAATTCCTCTTCCAGGATACCATCAGTATCAGTTACATATTGTATGGATCCCAGATGATCTTTAAAAACAAATTGTACCCTTTTCTCAGTATGTGGTTCTGCAGCTTCTTTTGTGCTCTGATCTGTATGCCATTTGGTATCTTCGGTATAGATGGCAAACAGCCCATTGTCTGTATTTAAGTAGTGGATCAATTTTTCATGACCCCCCTCAATAACCTTCTCATAAAGCCCTCCTCCCACATAGAATTTTGTCTTCGACGGCTCGCCTTCTGTGGTTTGTACCATCTTCTTCCGCTCATGCGCGTTTCCGTAACTTATGTCCAGGGTACTTTCTCCTTCTTCAATACGTTTAACTTTGTCAAAAGTTGTATAGGAAATGCTCTGAATTGATCTACTAATGGGGATTTGTTCTCCACTAATACTGCTTAAGGCATGTGGTTGAGCTCCTTCGTATATATAGGTTCCCACACCTTTTTTAAAAGTGATATTCCCCAGCTTATCATAGGTCATTTTTTGTGCTTCATGACCATTTTTCTCCACACTTACCAGCCTGTTTAAATCATCATAATAAAATGTTTCTTTAAGGTTACTTATCCTTTTGTTCTCTCTTGATTTCAGATTAGCCAGTGTATACCACTCATAGGTCATATGTTGTATGCCAGGTGTTTCAATTTCCTCAACCAACCCCGTTTCCACATCGTAACAATAATAGGATGACAAATTGCTACCCAATGAAATATGCTTCTGTTGATCCCGGGCATTCATTTCATGAATTTCCCACAAGGTTTGTCCGGTTTGTGGAGCTCCTACTTTTGCCAGATAGCCGTTTTGGTTGTAGTAATGCCTAAGTATGAAACCTGACGGATAGCTTGTGGTTTTTAATCGGTTATAAATATCATAAGTATATTTAAGTGAAAAGCATTCATTTCCTATGGTTTCATCCTTTTGGATCAAACGGCTGAGCACATCATAGGTATAATGTTCTGATACAAAAGGTCCCTCAATTCGTGACACTTTCCCCAAACCATATTCGTTTTCATCATAAAACCATTGGGTCAAACCTTCCTGTTCTGCCCGGGTTTTTAGTCTACCTATGAGGTCATAAGTAAATTTAGAGGTACTACTATTGGCTTTTGTTTCAGACTTCAGCGTGCCATCCACATAGTAATCTGAGATATTCTTACCCAGATCCGGGTCATCAATTACTGTTGGGTTACCATAAATATCATATTCAAATTTGGTTTTATTTCCTGCAGGATCCTGTATGGTCCAGATATTACCATCACTATAGTAGCTGTATGTATTCTTGTAACCCATTGTATCGGTGGTGCTTGCTAGCCAACCGATGGCGTTATGAGTTTTGGTATTTACTTGCTGAGCAGCATTGGTAATGGATTGACTTAATCCATTGTAAGTGGTTTCGGTAACCCGGTCGCCAGGTGCTGTAACTTTAAGTATCCTGTTTATTTCATCGTACAAATAAACGACATATTGAATTTCAGTTTCCGGAGAGCCCTTGAAGTACGGCATTGATACCTTTTTAAGAGTACTGTTGAGATTATATTCGGTGTCAGTATAGATTAATTGATTGTTAAAACCTGCCCGAACACTTCTTAATTCCCTATCATGCTTATCAAAATAGGTTTTGAAAGCTGCACCTCCTGATGATTTAACCCATTTGAAATACAAGGGTAGTGGTTTACCATTAACCGAAGGAGGTGCATCAGGATCATCTTCGTCAACCCATTTTATACAGTTTTTAGTTTTGGTATGGTCTGGATTACTTGTTTCGATGATTCTGCCAAATCCATCGTAGATAATTGAGATGTTAAGACCATTGGGATCATTCTTAGTCAGGATATCGCCGGTGAGTTGATCATAAACTTTGTTGTCAGAATGACCCAAAGGATTTATACTTGATTCGATAAAACGTTCATTTTCATCATATATGGTCTGATATTCACGGATCTCAATATCCGCTCCGCTTGTGACACTTTTGATCAGGTTTCCCCATTGATCATAGATGTATTCTTTTTTTAACCACTTATCACCCCAAGGCTGGCTAGTCTCGGTCTTTAGTAAACCATTGGAATAATACTCGAAAATGGCTGTATGGGGAATGTCTTCGGTACCGGGTGCTACTTTCTTTACAAATGCTGTTTTTAACCGGCCAAGAATCCAGTCTTCTTCCATTTCAGGAGTCATTGTTTCATAAGCATTGGAATTTATTTCCCTGAAATCGAAAGAGGATCCAGGGGAGGAAAGGTTTAATCCCTGATCATCATCTACCATTGAATGGCTGCTTGTTAAATTACACCAAATGTCATCATAGCTTAAATCAGTTCGGGTGACACGAATAAAACTCCCATCAGTTTCATATTCCTGAGTAAGTGTCTTGCGGAGAAAGGCAAAGTAGTTTCTTCTACGATCCCCATGATCATCATAAAATGATTTGTTATCGAATAGGTTGGTTGTTTTTGATAAAAGGCTTGTGGTTAAAAGGTCTGATACTGATTTAGTGATAGTTTCCGGCCACATATAGTAATATGCATTGTCAATATCATTACTGGTTTCTGTGATCAAGACCTGGCCATAGGAAAGGTATTGCTTGTTCACATGATGAAGAAACCCCAGAAAACCTTTTCCTCCCACGTGCATCCGAGCACCTTCGAATTCATAGTTGGTGGCTGAATAGAAATCAGGGTCTGCAGTAAAAACTTTTTTAACTACAGACAATGTACCTGGCGTAAAAGCTACGGGAAATACCGGGGTTTCACCCTTTTTTCGAACCTCACCAAATAAGTGTTTATATTCAATGTTTAATTCAACTCCCTTTCCATTTGTGATCGCTTTTATGCAATTGAATTGTTCATCAAGATGATCAATTGTATAGTCAAGACTAAATGAATGCCAGTATTTTGTACAGTTGTCTTGAGCATCTCTTGATTTACACTCAATTATGCGGTTATAAAACAAATCACTATGGCCATCTGCATTAAAATCTGAAACTAATGAAAGGGCCCTGTAATGCGTAGTCCGATTCGCTTGAGGATTGTCGTAAATTTGGATAAGGTCTGTTCCAGAAATATTAGTCACAAGTAAATTCCTAAAGCCACGTGTAGCTTCATGGTCTGTATCAACATAATAATAACTGCGAACAATGTCTGTTCTTCCATCGCCATTTAAATCCGCCCCAAAATATTGAAAAGTGAGTTCATCCCAGGAGCTGCCTCCATCAGGTGCATTGATATGTTTGTTCTCGAGTGTTCTTACAAAACCATCACCATAAGACTGATAGATTGAGAAAAACTCATTGAGATAAATGATACAGAGATCACTTATTAAATCTCCATTATAATCACCCACCTGAATAACTGATCCTGGCTCACAGGGCAATTCCTGCTGTGAAATTATGGTTGGCGCATCGAAATCAATGATCTGATTAATGTAAAGTAAATGATCGGCCCCATTCTCCCCAATCTTCAGGGCATCCATACGTCCATTGCCATTGAAATCTGAAAAAACGAAATTATGATCATAGTCAAGAGTCATATTATAATTTCGATTGACAAGTGGCTCATTCGGATCCGGTGTACCATAAAGACAGCCCCCCGGAGAGGATAGTATATCCGATAAACCATCGCCATCAAAATCTCCAACCGTCATCAAATAAGGGTTCAGGCCTGTTTCTTTTACTTTCCAATAGGCCTGGTAGCTAAAATCTGTTTTAAATAAGAATAGGTCAGCAATGTAATTATCGTGAAGATCCTCTCTGAAACCTATAAGCACATCACTAATGCCATCACCATTGAAATCTCCTATGAAAATTTGCTTTTCTGTATGGTTAGGATGCCCGTCTATGATGAATTCTTTGGTAAACAGATTGTTGCCATGGTTTTTATAAAAAACAACATCGTTATGATAGCCGCTATTTGTATGTACATCAATCAATAGACATATATCCGCCAGACCATCACCATTAAAATCCCCTGAATAGGGTTGTCCGCTATGATCTTCTAATCCGGGGAAAGTTCCCTCAAAATACTGAAAGTCATATGATGACTGTTGTATATCCGTCCAGGAAATAATAGTTTTATTAAAATGTTCTCCTTTTGCGCCTTCCAAAGTGACCTCTTCAAGGTATTCCTCAGCCGTAGTTCCTCTTTCTTTGTAGTGAAAACCATAGTTTCGAAATGTTATACCATCATAGTTTGTATTGATACCAATAAGTTTTTTCTTCACCTGAAACTCGACATTATGTCCCATATGTTGTAGTCTGGAAATGATGGGTTCTTTTCTGTTCTCATATATAAATATAATTTCTCCTCCTTCCCCATAACTTATTTTTTTGATATAACATTCCCCTGTACTTGCATCAGTTTCATAATCGTATTCAATTTCATGACCAAAACGATCCGATAGCAGGTTAACATTATAGGATATGACAGAGCGGTTTGGGAAATGATTGGTAACCACACGCTGCCTGGAATCAGGAGAACCGCCGTAGTAATATATCAAGCCCCCTTTTGTTTCTGAAGTAAAATAAATACCATCGGCCCAGGCCAGTTTTCTTATCCTTGTAAAATTGTCATTTTCAAGTCTGTACTCTCCTTCCAGATAGTTTGTGCCTTCTCCCTGTTCAATAAGTCGTTGACCATCAAGAATAAAATGATCCGTATTAAAATATGAATGTTCATAATCCAAACCCCAATGATCATCATAATAGGGTGTGGGTCTCACATTACTTATTGAAGAAATACCTGCTAAAGACCATCCGGGTCCCAGTATGCCGTTATCTCCCATACTGTTATAAACAATGGACAATTCAGGTGTCATGCCTGAGATCCCCGGTGGTGCTTCTATGGGTATGGCATAGGTTGCTGATCCGTTGGGAGCAACACCAAATTTCCCCTGAATAGCTCCAACCACCCCATCATCATACTGGTTCGGACCTCCGGTCTCATTACCTTCTTCAGGGTCTTCAACAAAGAAAGGGTCAATGCCGGCTAACACATGGTTTTCCTCATCCGGCCTGGCATGAAAGTGATTATACACATCCCGTCGAATCATATTCACAAAATCACTGGCTATCCAGTCTTTTGTTTGGTTTGAGGGCACAGGCCTATCTAAGGTGTATGAGGTTGCGGGTACCTGGCTGTATAAGAGTATGCCCCACACAAATAGAGGCATTATCATTATTTGCTTTTTCATGGCTTGTTGCTTGTAATCTTTATATGTTGCTTGTACCCTTGAGTGGCTTTTATGCGCAGGTACTGCCCAAAGGATTTTTAGTAAACCAGTTGGAAAGTCCGTTTATTAAAGCTGTTTATTGCTTGATCACTTTCCAGGATTTTCCAGAACCATCAATACTTATGGATATGAAGTAAATGCCTCGTCTTAAGTTGCCAATATCGATTTCATTAATTGCTGACAGATTTTGTTTTTCATAAATTAAGGACCCATCGCTGGAATATAATACCAAAACAGTAGGTGCATTATGATTTTGCTTACTCAATTCCAGAGTTAGCATTTTTTTTGTAGGATTGGGATAGAGTTTGGCATTTCCAGGATTGTCATTCTGAAGGGCAGGGGTTGTATCAACTGTTGCATAGAACCCGTCGGAACCAAAAACAGGAAAAAGGCTATCGGGAAGCTTTTCAACTTCTTTTGAAGAAACAAAATAGCGATAGATTCTATTACCTGCCATGTCATATTCAAAAAAAACAAATTCCTGAGCTTGTACAGAAAGGAGTATCAAACTAACTAGAGTGATACTTATAACAATTGATTTCATCTTTTTTCCTCCATTTCTTTAGGTCTTTCCAAAAGCTGCTCCAGGGTATGAATTCTTTGGTCTTGTTGTATAATGTACAGGCTTAGCTCTTCGATTTTTTTCAAAAGGAGTCCATCCATTTCTCCCAGAGAAAAACCTTCCTTTAAAATGGTCTTTTCAGAAGGAATATCCGGAAGGTGCTTATGCTGACTTAAAAAAGCTTGTAGTTCATCAAGGCTTCTTAGCTCATAATTTTCTTCAAAAACACAATCATACCATTGATCAGGATGTTTAACCATCACTTCGTCAGTTAATATACTTCCATTAACTGTTAAGGCATAGCCATAGGTGTTTTCACAACCAATAGCCACCTCTCCGCTATTAAAATATATATCTGTATTATTGGGGTGTTGTTGCCACAAGCCCAGGTTATTTGGGTTCTGCCAACTGGCATTACCTTCCTCGTCAGAGGTAAGAACAAACCCTATTTGGGTGTGGTTCAGCTCACTATATAACCGGAACTCCTTGGTGAAAATTCCTCCATTAACCTCCAGTGCATATTGAGGGTTGATGACATTAATACCCACATGTTCACCTTTGAACAAGAAATCCTTGACGGAACCAAAGACCATTCCATTGTAATTGTTATTGCTAATCCCATAACCCTCTTTCCCCAGGGTAAGGGTGGCTGCATCTCCAGCATCCCAGTTATTAGGTTCAATGAAAAAAGCAGCCTCTTCACCATCATCAGCTTTAAGGTGTAGCTTCGCCAATGGACGGGTCAGGTTACCAACACCAATACGACCGGTTTTGGAGTAGTTCTGATCCTGACCTTCAGGTTCGACAACAAGTAATGTTGGATATTTACTGTTGAAGCCAACCATCAGGCTTTCCTTCACATTGTTTTCCAGATAAATACTCTTGGGAAAGGAACCAGAACCCAAGACAATTGATTTATACACATTTGACTTCACCATGCTTCCGATGGCTATGGCTTTGGTATAATTTGAAGAAGCATAGAAGCCCATGGAAGTAGTATAGTAGGCATTGGTCTCAGAAGCAAATCCTGAAGCAAATGAGGCGTTGCCGGTAGCTGATGAGTTGATGCCGATGGCGCTGGCTGCTGTTCCTGATACAGACGTATTATAATAGTTTACTTGGCCGTGTAAACCAGTGATACCAGTCAATATGACAAGTATACATAGTGTTTTGTTTTTCATAAGGCTTGCTTTTTGTTAGTTCGCTTGTTTGATCCATACACCCGAGGCAATTTGCTTGTTGTTTTGTGTGAGTGTATAGTAATATTTTCCATTGCTAAGAGTTGCTGCAGGGATGCTTGTGATTAAATGTTTGATGGCTTTCTTTATGACTGGCCTTCCCGCTTCATCTGTCAGTTGAAAGAGGCAGTTTTTATGAGCTGTTCGAATATTAATTTTGCCAGATCCGGGGTTGGGATATACGATGGCTTCTGATATATTTATCTGAAGATCTTCAGGGTTTCCTACTATATAACCTGTAGAGTCAAGTTTGATGAAGAAGACATCCCTGTGAAAGATAGTTTGATCGATTTCATGCCGGAAACCCGTTAACAATACACCTCCATCCTCTGAAGCTGTAACTGTAGAATGCCAGTAGTAATGATCACCGCCGAGGTATTTTTCATACTCAATACCCAGGGTGTCGTTGAGTCTGGCAATATAGACCCAATTGGGATGATTGCCTGGTAAATACTGGAGGTAGTGTGTACCTGCCAGGTAGATACAGTCGGGATAATAAAAATCGATCCCATTGATCTCTCCTGCCCTGGAAACTGTATCGGGATGGGTGCAATAAACACTATTCAGAACAGCAAGTGTTGAATCCAGCAGATAGGCTCCTATTTGTTTTGTTTTTTCACTGGTATGAGGATTAAAGTAATCATGGTAACCTGCCGTAATTAATCTGTTGTATGGGTATATCAAGGTAGAATAAGGTGGATCAAAATAGTCTGGATAAAAAAACACCTGGGTTGGATTCAAACTGTCGTCAATACCCACAGTACTACAGGGTGCACCACTACCGGGATAGTGCGCAAAACGTGTGTGAAGCCATATCTCTGAAGAATCAGGGCTATAGCTCATGTCCCATATTTCACCGGCCTCCATGCCTGAATAAATTTTATAATCCATACTATCTCCCTGAGACGAAAGTTTGTAAATAAACATATCAAGACTCCCTTGAGGGGAACAAGCATACAATAATTCTCCATTTTTTAGTTCTAAAGTTTTGGATTTATAATAAGCATAGTAGAGAAAATCAAACTTGGGCGTAATCTCCCATATGGTCTCGTATTTGCTGTTGATCCGCCTGATGATGGTAAAGGGATGTAATGGGTCTCCGCCTGTTTCATAACCCCAGCCTGACAATAGATATCCTTTGGGTTCTGAATCTAAGTGTATAATATCGTAGAAATTAAAGATTGTGTCCTCCTTTTCATATTTAATGCTCATCGTATCACCCTCGTTTCCAATTTCGTATAGATAGGTGTTGTGCACATACGGACCGCTGGGTGGTGGAGGGGCTTTGTGTATAAGACCCACATAATTGGAATTATCACCAAGAGTAAAGCAAAAAGGCAATTCATCATAGTCTGATTCAAGGTAGATTTCGAAGCCCGATTGCTGGGCGAACATCAATGGATGTAAATACAGGAGAAATATTAATAACAGAATGTGTTTTGCATTATTCATAGCTCGAAAAATAGTTAATAGAGGAGGATATTATTAATACTCGTTTCCATAATAAGGTGACGGAATCCAACAAATAGCTCATAGTCATGTTGAATGAAATGAGTAGGGAAATAATATGGATTCCCGTCAATTTGACAATTACTAAAATCCTTTGCTGTGGCGATTTCGTAGTCCAGTGCATAAGCAATATAATGGTCTTCATAGAAATCCATCTCTGCCATGGGCAGGTGTTTTTCGTCGTTGGTAATGGGGAGAACTGCTTCAGAAGCATAGAATACCTCAAAATCTCGGTAGTTGTCCGGGCTGCCTCCATGTAAAGGGCCTGTTAAAGGGTCTATTTTGGTATGCTCTATGCTAGTGTAGAACCACCTGCCTCCAGAGGGAGGATCCGGTAATACCTGGTCAATGACTCGTTGCATGAGTTGTGTGGCTGCGTCTTCCGGAGACAATTGTCCTGATGGGTAAAGTCCCAACTGCTCTCCATACCACCAATCATTATTGTGTAGGATGATTGGAACCGGATTACCAATAAGGGAGCCAATGCTTACCATGGCATCACCAATGCTATCATTTCCTGTATATTCAAGATCCACCAGCAATAGTTTTTTATCCGGATAATCGAGCCCATTCATTTGGGATTGAATGCTTTCGATGATGTCATCATAATAGACCAGCATCAATTGTGGGTCCCAAATTTTCTCCAGGCTATCCAAAGGCATGCTGATGGTGGTGATTGCAAATGTTTTTTCAATGCAGCATAGAGAAGTATGGCTAAACTCTAGGTTCAGGAGGGATTCAAGTTCTTCTACAGCTTCATGTGCAAAATAGCTTTCACCTCCGGATTTCACCCCCGGATGATCTCGGTAATATTCCATTTTTTCCTTAAATGCCAGTATGTGTGCCGTTTTTTCAAGAGATGATTCTTCTGGCATACTGGTGACAGCTTGGTTTATGTCAGCTTTCTGGCAACTATTGCTACTACAGATTAATACTACAAATGATAGGACACACCAATACTTCCGTAAAAAGGTTTTGTTCTTCATGATCAATTGATTAATAATTAAAATTGTAAAGGCAACCGGAACGAGGAGTGGCTTGTTTGGGCTGTCTTTTTTTGCTTGTTTTCACGAAGATAAGTCTGCGATTGAGAAAAAGTCAAGAGTATCAGCTGCAAAATTGTTGCAGAATTCAATAAATGATAGGAATATGTACATGATTTTCGAGTTGTCGGTTTTCGGGTTATCGGTTCTCTGGTTGTCGGGTTCGATAGCTTTATCATTCACCGATCTGGTTTCACAAGAGCACTGCATAACAGTATCACTACAAAAGGGTGACAAAGGTGACCACTAAAGAGGGTGACGGGGTGATGATGTATCAAGTTGTCGGTTGTCAGGTTGTCAGGATCTCAAGCCTGCCCTGACATACGAAGTATCGTCAGGATTGTCTAGTTATCATCTTAACTGGAGCCTTTATAAATTTTCTTTGTGAAACTTTGTGTCTTCCCTGCCTGCATCGCTTTCGCATAGCTTCAGCGGAGCAAAGCCGGCCGGCGGGTTAGTGTAACTCTGTGAAACAGCTATTAACGAGTTGTCAAGGTTTCAGTTTTCAAGTTCATGGTGTCTTGTCCTGATATAGGTTTACACTATTTGTAAACAATTTTTTTTGCCCGCGGAGTATTTGGTTTGTCAATTCACAGGTCACGACTCACGACTCACGATTCACTGCTCACAGCAACACAGTAAAACAGTTTACCTGCCCAACCACCACTAAATTAAATCTCTCTCATTACATTTAAATTATCAATTACAATGATACCGATTCATTTGGAAATTAATCACTATCTGTATTCCGAAATAAATCGCAACGATAATTGTCGCAATGAAAAAAGAGAACCCTGTCTTGTCTTTAATATTGGTTTACATCATTTGCAAACAAGTATTAGGATTATGCGAAAGAATGGAAATTTGACTTCGCGGAATTTGTCGTAATATGTAGTACAACAGAATTTCTGCCAATTTCCACCAATTTCAATTATTTTCCATCTCCACCTCAATTTCTAACAGCAAGTCCTTAGATTTGTAACATTCTATTTTGCAACTTATGTCCGATAAAACCTGGTACGCCATATACGTAAAATC